>JAFALA010000099.1 GCA_019234815.1 Burkholderiaceae bacterium
CCTCACTCCACCGTCACGCTCTTCGCCAGATTGCGCGGCTTGTCCACGTCCGTCCCGCGAGCGCAGGCGGTGTGATAGGCCAGCAATTGCAGGGGCACGGTGTGCAGGATGGGGCTCAGCGCGCCGTAGTGCTCGGGCATGCGGATGACGTGCAGGCCTGGCTCGCTTTCAATGCAAGTGTCGCCGTCGGCAAACACGAACAGCTGGCCGCCGCGGGCGCGCACTTCCTGCATATTGCTCTTGAGCTTTTCCAGCAGCGCGTCGTTCGGCGCCACGGTGACCACGGGCATTTCGGCGGTCACGAGCGCCAGGGGGCCGTGCTTGAGTTCGCCGGCCGGGTAGGCCTCGGCATGGATGTAGCTGATTTCCTTCAGCTTGAGCGCACCTTCCAGCGCGATCGGGTAATGCAGGCCGCGGCCCAGGAACAGGGCGTTTTCCTTGCGGGCAAACTCCTCGGACCAGGCGATCACCTGCGGCTCCAGCGCCAGCACGGCTTGCACCGCCACCGGCAGATGACGCAGCGCCTTGAGGTGCTCGGCCTCTTGCGCCTCGGTCAAATGCCCGCGCGTCTGTGCCAGCGCCAGCGTCAGCAGAAACAGGCCGACCAATTGCGTCGTGAAGGCCTTGGTGGAGGCCACGCCGATTTCCACGCCGGCGCGCGTGATGTAGGCCAACTCGCATTCGCGCACCATGGCGCTGGTGGACACGTTGCACACCGTCAGCGTGTGCATCATGCCCAGGTCGCGCGCATGCTTGAGCGCAGCGAGGGTGTCGGCCGTCTCGCCGCTTTGCGAAATCGTGACCACCAAAGTGCGCGGATTCGGCACGCTGTCGCGGTAACGGTACTCGCTGGCGATTTCCACGCTGGTGGGAATCTCGGCAATGCTCTCCAGCCAGTACTTGGCGGTGGACCCGGCGTAGTAGCTGGTGCCGCAGGCCAGGATCAGCACGGAGTCGATCTCCTTGAAGACGCGATAGGCCCCGTCGCCAAAGAGCTCAGGGCTGATGCCGATCACCGCGTCGAGCGTGTTGGCGATGGCCACCGGCTGCTCGAAGATCTCCTTTTGCATGTAATGGCGGTACGGCCCGAGTTCGGCGGCGCCGCTGTGGGCATGCACGGTACGGACCTCGCGCTCGACCACGTCGAAGCGCCCGGTCTGGCCGTTGCGGCGGCTGATGCGATAACGCCCCAACTGCAGGTCCACCACATCGCCCTCTTCCAGGTAGACGATCTGGTCGGTCACGCCAGCCAGCGCCATGGCGTCAGAGGCCAGGAAGTTTTCACCCATGCCCGGCTCGGTTCCCACCCCCAGCACCAGGGGCGAGCCGGAGCGCGCGCCCACCACGTGGTGCGGCTCGTCGCGGCAGAACACCGCGATGGCGTAGGCGCCCCTGAGGCGGCCGATGGCCTGCTGCACGGCGTCCAGCAGATCGCCCTGGTAGAGGTGATCCACCAGATGCGCGATCACTTCCGTGTCGGTCTGGCTCTGGAACTGGTAGCCGCGCGCCTGCAGCTCTGCACGCAGTTCATCGTGGTTCTCGATGATGCCGTTGTGCACCAGCGCGATGTGCCCTGCCGCCTCGGCGCCGGCATTCGGCCCATACGAGAAATGCGGATGCGCGTTGTGCACGGCCGGCACGCCATGCGTGGCCCAGCGGGTGTGGGCGATGCCGGTGCCCGAGGCGATGCCGTCCTCCTGGGTCTGGCTGTTCAGCTCGGCCACGCGCGAGGTGCTGCGTGCGCGCTGGAGCTGGCCGCCCTGGTGCACGGCGACGCCGCAGCTGTCGTAACCGCGATATTCGAGGCGCTTGAGGCCCTCGATCAGGATGGGGACGATATTGCGCTGGCTGACCGCGCCGACGATTCCACACATGGCGAAACGCTCCAGGTTGCATTCATTACATGCGGCCAGCGATTCCGGCCGCGATGGATGGCATCGTAGACAGAGTCAAAAGATATTTGTTTTCAATTTAATTTAAAATTTGCAATAAAATTTCCACATCTATAGTTTGTGAAATTTATCTTCATTTTTCATAGAAATTTGAATTTATATGCAAATTGAATGCGATGCCACCGACCTGCGTCTGCTGGACCTGTTGCAACAGGACGCCTCCCTGTCCAACCAGGAGCTGGCCGCGCAAGCGCGCGTGTCGCCGGCCACCTGCATGCGGCGGGTGCGGCGCCTGATGGAAGCCGGCGTGATCGAGCGCCAGGTGGCCATCCTCTCGGCGGAGAAGCTGGGCGCGGGCTTGAGCGCCATTGTCGAGATCACGCTGGACCGGCAGGGCGCCGAGCATCTGCAGGCCTTCGAGCAGCGCATGCTGGCGCAGGCCGAGGTCCAGCAGTGCTACCGCGTGTCGCCCGGCCCGGACTTCGTGCTGGTGCTGCAGGTGGCCGACATGACGGCCTACCACGCGCTGGTGCAGTCGCTGTTCACGCAGGACGCCAACGTGCGCAACATCAAGGCCTTCTTCAGCGTGCATCGCGCCAAGTTCGAGCCGCGAATCCAGTTGCCGCAAAATTAGGCCGGCAAGACCCGGCTCAACGCTTCAGGACCAGCAGACCTTTCAGGTACTCGCCTTCAGGAAAGCAGATGGTCTGCGGATGGTCCGGCGTGGCGCCCAGGCGGTCGAGGATGAAGCCGTCCACCTGTGCGTCCAGGCCGGCGCCCGCCACGATTTTGTGAAACAGTTCGGGCCCGACGCCGCCAGAGCACGAGAAGGTGAACAGCAGGCCGCCCGGCGCCAGCAGCAGCAAGGCCAGGCGGTTGATGTCCTTGTAGGCGCGCGCGGCCCGCTCGGCATGCGCGGCGGTCGGCGCAAATTTGGGCGGGTCCAGCACGATGGCGTCAAAGGTCCGCCCAGCCTTCAGGAACTCGCGCAAGGTCTGGTTCACGTCGGCGTCCAAGGCCTGGTGGCGAGAAGGATCAAAACCGTTCAAGGCCACATGCGCGGTGGCGCGCGCCAATGCCGGCGCGGACGAGTCGACGCTGATGACCGACTCGGCGCCGCCCGCCAAGGCCGCGACCGAAAAGCCGCCGGTATAGCTGAAGCAATTGAGCACGCGCTGGCAGCCGTAGTGGCGCACCGCCTCGGCGAACTTCTTGCGGTTGTCGCGCTGGTCCAGGTAGTAACCGGTCTTGTGGCCTTCGGCCACGTCCATGCTGAGCTTCCACTCGTGCTCGCTGATGGTCAGCTCGGTGGCGCCGCCACCCCTCAGCCAGCCGGTGCTGGGCTCCAGGCCCTCCAGGCTGCGGGCGTTGGCATCCGAGCGCTCATACAGGCGCCCCAGGCCTGTGGCGGCCAGCAGCGCATCGGCGATCACGGCCTTCCAGCGTTCGGCGCCGGCGGACATGAATTGCGCCACCAGCGTGTCGCCGTAGCGGTCGACGACCACGCCCGGCAGGCCGTCGGCCTCGCCGTGAACCAGGCGCAGGGCGTCGGATGCCACCGGCAGGCGCTGGCGCACAGCAATCGCGGCCTCGATGCGGCGCGCAAAGAAGGCGACGTCGATGCGCTCGGATTCGTCGAAGCTCCAGGCGCGCACACGGATCAGCGAATTGGGGCTGAAGGCGGCCCAGCAGAGGAACTGCCCGGCGTCCGACTCCACGCGCACGGTTTCCCCGGCGTCCGCCCCGCCCTTGGCGATCGAACCCTGGAACACCCAGGGATGGCGGCGCAGCAGCGAGCGCTCCTTGCCGGCTCGAAGCCTGATCACTTTCATGGCTGCAGCACTCCATAGGTGTAGCCCAGCGACAGGCTGGCAAAGGAGCTGGACGACTTGCCGTCCGCGCTCGAGCTTCGCAGCGCACGCCAGTTGCCCACGCCGGCACGCAGCCGCAGCCGCTCCCACCGGCCCGAACCTTCCCATTGCAGCCAGGCCTCGGATTGATTGAGGGCCCCGCCGGCCAGGTCGACCCCGCCGCCGCCGCCCGCGCCGACCAGGCTTTCAAGGCCCGCCCGCAGCGATCCCGGCAGGCACGGCGTCTGCACGCCCGCGCCGAACAGGCCGAAGGCATAGGCGCCCGCCTTGCCGAAGGCCGCCGTTCCGGCCTGCGCCGTGCCGTACAGCCAGTCGTTCAATTCGTGCTTCATGCCCATGCTGACCTGGCCCATGTCCTCGCGGCTGCCGTCCTTGAATCTCACCTGGTGGATCTGCTGCAGCATCGCGTAGAAGGTCTGCCCCCGCACCATGCCCTCTTCCAATTGCTGCCAGCTGTTGGTGCGCGAGGCCGGCTCCAACGGCATGCTCAGGCTCAGGCGCACAAAGGTGGCGTCGTAATGGCCGCGCGGCGCATCGGTGAGCCCGCCGTCCAGGCGCAGGCTGCCGCCCCAGGGCATCAGCCAGCGCAGGCTGGGGCCGGCGCGCAGCAGCCAGCCGCTGCCGGTGTCCACATTGCCGCCGCCGCCCAGGCCCGCGCTCACCTGCCCGCCCAGACGCAGGCCCGTGCCGAACAGGCTCCAGTCCTGCCCCAGCGAGCCCAGGATTTCCATGTAGCCGTTGACGCCGCCCTTGCCCGCGCCCGCGGCTTCCAGGGCCCACCAAGAACCCGGCGCCACATACTGGCGCAGCTCGGCGCCGACCTTGCCGATGTGCGACAACAAGGGATGTCCAGAGCGGTCCGTGCTGCCGTGGCGCGGCGCATCCTCGCCGCCGAACACCGAGAGTTCGTCGAAGCCGATCCCGTTGCGATCGCCGCTGCGGCCCAGCCGCCCGATGTCGCTGGGCGCAAAGCTCTCGAACCGGGTCGACCGGCCCAGCACGAAACTCAGGCCCGTGCTGCGCAGATTGCCGGAAGGAAACTCGGTGTACGCCAGCCCGAGGCCGGTGTACCAGGAGGAACCCAATTCAGTCCGGATCGAGATTTCGGGGCGCAGCATCAAGCCGCCGCCAAAGTTCAAGTCGGACTGGCTCACGCCACCGCCGCCGCCTGCAAACAGGCTGAGGGCCAGATGCGTCTGCGGTCCCAGCGCCCAGCGCCGCTGCGCGGTGAACCCGCCGATGAACAGGCCGCCGTAATTGCCCTTGTTCGAGCCGTAGACGGTCGGGCCAACGCCCCAATCGTCATTCAATGCCAGCAGGTAGCTGCCGCCCAGCCAGCCCACGGCCACCCCGCTGCGCGTCTTCAGCATGGAGTAGCTCATCTCGACGGCGGACGGCGACGTGCCGCTGAGGCCGGCAAAACGGGCGCGGCTGGCGTCGAGGTCCGCATCGCCGCCGTTCAAGGCCTGCGCCTTGGCGCCGACGCACAACAGGAGCAGCGCAGCGACCCACCAGGTCTTGCGGCTGCGAAAGGAAAAAGCAGAAATCTGGGCACACATGGGCGCGCACCATAACAGGAAATTCACAGCCTCTGCCCCCGCTTCAACGCTTCTTGGCACGCGGATGCGCCGCGTCATAGACCTTGGCCAGATGCTGGAAGTCCAGCTTTGTATAGACCTGCGTGGTGCTGATGTTGGCGTGGCCCAGCAGCTCCTGCACCGCCCGCAGGTCGCCGCTGCTTTGCAGCAGATGCGAAGCAAAGGAATGGCGCAGCATGTGCGGATGCACGTGCGTGGGCATGTTGGCCTGCAGGGCGCGCTGCTGGAGCCGTGCACGAACCTGGGCCGCGCTGATGCGCCGGCCGCGCGGGCCGAGCAGCAAGGCCGGCTCGGCGCCTTGGGCCAACCCGGCGCGCAAGGGCAGCCAGGCGTCCAGCGCCGCGAGCGCCGCCCGGCCCAGCGGGACTGCGCGCCACTTGGACCCCTTGCCGCGCACCTGCGCCTCGGCGTTGACCAGATCGACCCATCCCGATGAATCGCCGGTGACCTGTACGTCCAGCCCCACCAGCTCGGACACCCGCAGCCCGCAGCCGTACAGCAGTTCCACGATCGCGCGGTCGCGCGCCTCGAGCGCCGGATCGGCGCCTGCGCCGGCCTGGTGTTCCGCCAGCTGCACGGCGTCGTCCACATCCAGCGCCTTGGGTAGGGGCTTGGCGGCGCGCGGCGCATGCAGCCCGTCGAGCGGATTGAGCTGCACCTGCTGCTCGCGTCCCAGCCAGCGGTACCAGCTGCGCCAGGCCGACATCAGCAAGGCCAGGCTGCGCGGCGACAGGCCCTGCTCCCCGCCCGGCTGCATGCCATGCATGCGCGCCACCCAGCGGCGCACCTGGTGTGCCTGGAGACGCAGCAGATCCACCTGGTCGCGCTGCGCCAGCGCATTCAAGCGCCGGAGTGCGTCTTCATAAAGCGCCAGCGTGCGTTCAGCCAGCCGGCGCTCAACCCGCAGATGCGTCAGGTAGCGCCGCTGCAGTTCGGACAGCTCCGACTGGGGCGCACCCGCCAGCGCTTCAGCCGGCCTTGGCTTCATCCACGGGCAGCAGGCGCGTCAGCGCCGCGCTGGCCAGCTCGCCGATGCGCACCAGGAATTCGGTGCCCATCTCGGCGGTGTAGCGGGTCGGATCGGGCGAACCCAGCACCAGCAATCCGAACGATTGGCCGGTGCCGGCCTTGGCGAGCGGAATCAAGGCCAGCGACTTGACCTCGCTGGTCGGCTCGCCCTCCTGGACCAGCCAGCGCGAGGCTTCGAACCCGGAATTGACGCCGCAGTACGGCGAAGTCAGGCTGGCCGCAAAGCTGCGCACGTCGGCGCTGACCGAGCTCGAGAACTCGGCCTGGACAAAGGTTTCGGCCACGCCCCACAGGCGCAGTCCGGCCTGCGGAATCATGAAGTGGTGGCGCAACTCGCGCAGCAGCACCGCAGGCAGATCGGCCGGCTGGGTCGTCAGCATCAGCTGCAGCGTCCAGCGGTGCAGACGGTCCGCGATGGCGAGGTTTTCCTGGCCGTTGCGGATCATTTCCATGATCTTGTGTTCCAGGCCCTTGATCTTGTCGCGCAGCATTTCGGCCTGGCGCTCCTGCAGCGACACGGCACGCTGCCCCAGCGGATGCTGCAACTGGACGCTGGCCAGCAACTCGGCGTGGCGCTCGAAGAAATGGGGGTTGGCGGACAGGTAGTCCGCAATGTCCTGCTCGGTGATGTCTTGATTGCTGCTCACAGCCTGATCTCTCCTTCAAACACTGTCTGGGCCGGGCCCGTCAGCCACACCGATGCGTCCAGGCCCTGGCTCAGGCCGGCCCACTCGATGCGCAGGTCCCCGCCGCGCGTATGCACTTCCACCGCCTCGTCCAGCCAGCCCAGGCGTATGCCCGCCACCACGGCGGCGCAGGCGCCCGTACCGCAGGCCAGGGTCTCGCCCGCGCCGCGCTCGAACACGCGCAAGGCCAGCTCCGAGCGGCTGACGACCTGCATGAAACCCGCGTTGACCCGTCGCGCAAACCGCGCATGCGCCTCGATCTGCGGGCCCCAGTCCGCCACCGGCGCCGTGGCGACATCCGCCACCCGCTGCACCGCATGCGGATTGCCCATGGACAGCACGGCCACCTCGCAAGTGGCGTCGGCCAGCGCCAACGGCCACAGGCCGAAATCGCCCAGGACGCCGGCCGAGATACGCGGACTCAGGCCCTGCGCATCAAAGGGAATCAATCCGTGCTCGAACACGGGCGCACCCATGTCCACGCTGACGCGGCCGTCGTCGCGCAGGTGCAGCTCCAGCAGCTTGTTGACCGTCCGCACCTTGATGCTGCGCTTGCTGGACAGGCCCTTTTCAGTCACGTAGCGGACGAAGCAGCGCGCGCCGTTGCCACAATGCTCGACCTCGTCGCCGCTGCTGTTGAAGATGCGGTAGCCGAAATCCACGCCGGCCTCAGGGCTGGGCTCGACGACCAGGATCTGGTCGCAACCGATGCCAAAGCGGCGGTCGCCCAGGCGACGCATGAGGTCGGGGCCGAGGTCCAGCGGACCCTGGGTGGCGTCGAGCACCACGAAGTCATTGCCCGCGCCTTGCATTTTGGTGAAGCGCAAATTCATGTCCTGATTATCGTCCGCACCGACGCTCATTCTTCAGTAAAGCGACGGCTCGCCCGGTGGCCGCGTCTTGAAACGCTTGTGGACCCAGAAATATTGCGCAGGATTGGCGCGCACACGCGCCTCGAGCCACTGGTTGACGCGCAGGGCATCGGCCTCGGCATCGTCGGTGGGGAAATTGTCGATGGCCTCGCAGGCCTCCACCTCGTAGCCCTGGCCGCCCGGCAGCATGGTCACGACCAGCGGCTGCACCTTCATGTTCTGGCTGCGCGCCAGCCGGCCGGGCGCCAGCAGCGTGCAGGCCTTGACGCCGAAAAAGGGAATGAAGGCCGAATCACGCGGTCCGTGGTCCAGGTCGGGCGCATTGAGAAAGGCGTAACCCTGCTTGATCAGGCGCAGCACCGGGCGTATGCCCTCGTGCCGGTCGATGAAAGCCGTCTGCCCGAAGCGCGAGCGCCCGGCCAGCATGCGGGCGTCGAGCACCGCGTTGCTCTGCGGCTGGTAGACGTCCACGCCGGGACGCTTCTGGTTCATCATGATGGCCGGCCCGACCCATTCGAGTCCGACAAAATGCGGCAGCAGCCACATGAAGGCGCCGTCGGTCTGCTCGGCCAGGTTGATGTTGCCCTTGACCTTCATGATGCGGCGGATGCGCGCCGGCGAGGCGAACCACAGCAGGCCGCGCTCCAGGATGCTGCGCCCCACCCAACCGAAATGCTCGCGCGCCAGCGCCTCATGCTGCGCAGGCGTCCATTCGGGAAAGCACAGGCCGATGTTGCGGATGGCGATGCGGCGCCGGGGCCGCGCAAGCACCCACAGCAGCGCCCCCAGGCCGCGCCCCAGGGCCGCCAGCGCGCCCATGGGCAGGAAATGCAGAAGCCACAGCAGCGCGATCAGCACCCGGGCGGTGATCCGGTCCATCATGACGCGTTCTTGGCCGGGTCGGTTTCAAGCGCGCGCGGCGCCTTGTAGCGCTTGTAGCCCCACAGGTATTGCTCGGGCGCGAGTCTGATCAATGCTTCCATGGCCTGGTTGATGATTTGGGCAGCGCATTCTGGACTGGAACCGGGTGGAATTTCCGGGCCCGGCCTCACGTGGACGACAAAACCGCGTCCCCAGGGAAGCCGCTCGCCCCAGGCCAGCAGCGGCACGGCTCCGGTCTGCTGCAACAGGCGCGCCCCGAGCGTCATGGTGTAGGCCGGACGGCCGAAGAACGGCACCCACACGCCCATGCCCTGCGGCGGCACCTGGTCGGGCAGCAAGCCTATCGTCTCGCCCCGCCGCAGCGCCCGGATCATCTGCCTGACCCCGGCCAGCGTGGCCGGCGCCGTGGCCAGGCCGGCGCGGCCGCGCGAAACATCCACCAATTCGCGCACCCAGGCCTGGTGCGCCGGGCGGAACAACACGGTGATGGGCCCATGAGTCGCGGCATAGCGCTCGGCATAGGCCTGCGCCGTCACCTCGAAGCTGCCCATGTGCGGCGTCATGAACACCACGCCGCGGCCCTGGGCCAGGGCGCTGTCGATCAGCTCCACGCCCTCCCAGCGCGCCCGCTGGCCCAGCGCCCGATGCGCCGGGCGCAGCCACAGCCAGGGCATCTCAAACAGCATGCGACCGGCATGCGCAATGGCGCCGCGCGTCTGGCGCAGGTCCAATCCGGCCAGCGCGACATTGCCCTTGAACAAGGCCCGGTAGGACGGCGACAGCAGCCAGTTCAGCCAGCCGACCACGGCGCCCAGACCATGCAAGACCCCAAGAGGCAAATAAGACAACAAACGGAACAGGAACATGTTTCTATAATCGATGGGTCGCCGAGTTAATCAGGACAACTTGCGGGGCGATGCGGATTCTTTTCTCATCATCAGAAATCCGCCGGGCTGCGAAGCTCAACAAATGCCGCTAAAGCGTTCGCCGCGTGACTCTCCCCAGCACGGCAACGCCGATGAACTGAAAACCAGGAGTGTAAAAGTGGCGAGCGATTTTCTGTTTACGTCTGAATCTGTTTCCGAAGGCCACCCCGACAAGGTGGCTGACCAGATCTCCGACGCCATTCTCGATGCAATCTTCCAGCAGGACCCGCGCTCGCGCGTGGCCGCCGAAACGCTGTGCAACACCGGCCTCGTGGTGCTGGCCGGCGAGATCACGACCAATGCTCACGTGGACTACATCCAGGTGGCGCGCGACACCATCAAGCGCATCGGCTACGACAACACCGAATACGGCATCGACTACAAGGGCTGCGCCGTGCTGGTCGCCTACGACAAGCAAAGCAATGACATCGCGCAGGGCGTCGACCATGCCTCCGACGACCACCTCAACACCGGCGCCGGCGACCAGGGCCTGATGTTCGGCTATGCGTGCGACGAAACACCCGAGTTGATGCCGGCGCCCATCTACTACGCCCACCGGCTGGTCGAGCGTCAGGCGCATATGCGCAAGGACGGCCGCATGCCCTTCCTGCGGCCCGACGCCAAGAGCCAGGTCACGATGCGCTATGTCGACGGCAAGCCGCACTCGATCGACACCGTGGTGCTCTCCACCCAGCACTCGCCTGAATGGAGCCTGGGCGAGAAGATGAAGCCCGAGTTCTACGAGGCCGTCCGCGAAGACATCATCAAGCCCGTGCTGCCGGCCGCCTGGCTGACACCCGAAACCAAGTACCTGATCAACCCGACCGGCCGCTTCGTCATCGGCGGACCTCAGGGCGACTGCGGCCTGACCGGCCGCAAGATCATCGTCGACACCTATGGTGGCGCCTGCCCGCACGGCGGCGGCGCCTTCAGCGGCAAGGACCCCACGAAAGTCGACCGCTCGGCCGCCTATGCCGCCCGCTACGTGGCCAAGAACATCGTCGCCGCCGGCCTGGCCCGCCAATGCCAGATCCAGGTCGCCTACGCCATCGGCGTGGCCCGCCCGATGAACGTGACCGTCTACACGGAAGGCACCGGCGTCATTCCCGACGAGCAAATCGCAGCACTGGTGCGCGAGCACTTCGACCTGCGTCCCAAGGGCATCATCCAGATGCTGGACCTGCTGCGCCCGATCTACAGCAAGACGGCGGCCTACGGCCACTTCGGCCGCGAAGAGCCAGAATTCACGTGGGAACGTACAGACAAAGCGGCAGCGCTACGCGCTGCGGCCGGGCTGTAAGCCTGGCCGCCGACCGCGCAAGCGGTCGAGCCGCTTTGGGGCGACACTCATGAGCGCCTGCGCTCGTGAGTGGAGACCATAAAGCCGCACGCCACCCCCGTGCGCCCCTCGCATCCCACGCGCCCCAGCCCCATGAGGCCGCCGGGAGCCCCTCCTAGAATGCTTCGCTATCGATTGCGTTCGAGACGAAAGGCTCCTGACCTCCCTCATGCTGCCTTTTTCACCATCCGCGCTCAAGATCCTGCTCGTCGATGACCTGGGCGCCAGTCGCCAGGCACTGAGCGCTGAACTGCATCGTGCCGGCCACCAAGTGCTGGAGGCCGAATCCGCACGGCAAGCACTCGCCTTGTTCGCCCAGCATAGGCCCGATGTCGTGCTGGTGGACGTGAGCATGGCCAATCTGGACGGCTACGCGTTTGGCCGCGAACTGCGCGCCGTGGAGCCCGGCGCCTGGACGCCGATCGTCTTCCTGTCCGACCCCGACGACGTCGAATCGGCCTGGCTCGGCATGGAAGCCGGCGGCGACGACTACCTCATCAAACCCGTGTCCGCCATGGTCCTGCACGCCAAGCTGCGTGCCCTGCGCAGGTACTCGCTGCTGCGGCAGCAACTCGTGCGGACATCCGAAGAACTGCGGCTGGCGCATGCCCAGTTGCAGCAGAGCAGCACCACGGACGCCCTGACCGGCCTCCCCAACCGCCGCGGCCTAGACGCCCGGCTGCAGACCGAGCTTGAGCTCGCGCGGCGCGAAGGCAAGCCCCTGACGCTGGCGCTTTGCGACCTCGACCACTTCGCGCTGTTCAACGATGCGATGGGCCACACCGAGGGCGACCACTGCCTGCTGCAGGTCGCGCAGATCCTGCGCGAAGTCTGCAAGCGGCCGACCGACATCGCCTGCCGCTTTGGCGGCGAGGCATTCGCCCTGGTGCTACCCAACACGCCGCTGTCAGGCGCCATTGTCTTCGCACACACCCTGATGCGCGGCCTGCAGCAGCTCGCCATTGCGCATCCACGGTCGCCGATAGCCGAGTACCTCACCCTGTCGGGCGGCGTCACGACCTGCGTGCCCGATGCCCTCACCACCGGCCAAGGCCTGCTGATGCGCGCCGACGAGGCGCTCTACAACGCCAAGGCACGCGGCCGCAACCGCTTCTTCAGTTTCGAAATGGCGATGGACACCAACATCACGCGCGATGCAGGCCATCTCGGCGCGCATCGACAGCCTTCCCCCACCTGACCGCTTGGCACGAGGCCATTCACGATTAGAATGGCGCGCCATCCGAGGAGCGTTGCGACTGCACGATCTGCTTGACGTGCAGCCAGGCTCGGAAATCTCTGAACCCTCAGAGCTTGCAACCGCGCTCACCCGCTGATGTCGTTTCGTGGGTGCTTGGCGTGCGCGCACCCACTTGCGAGATCGGCGGCTTCATCATCCTGAAGGAGCCCGTCATGTCCGCCGAACTCAATACGCTGAGCCCTGAACAATTCCACGTCGCCGATCTGTCGCTGGCGCCCTGGGGCCGCAAGGAATTGCGCATCGCCGAGAGCGAAATGCCCGCACTGATGGCCATTCGCGAAGAATACGCAGCCAGCCAGCCGCTCAAGGGCGCGCGCATCACCGGCAGCCTGCACATGACCATCCAGACCGGCGTGCTGATCGAGACCCTGCAAGCGCTCGGCGCGCAGGTGCGCTGGGCCTCCTGCAACATCTTCTCGACGCAGGACCATGCTGCTGCGGCCATCGTCGCCAACGGCGCCAAGAACCCCAATGGCAGCCTGGGCACGCCCGTGTTCGCCTACAAGGGCGAAACCCTGGCCGACTACTGGGACTACACGCACCGCATCTTTGAATTCGCCGCCAAGGGCGAGCCGGGCGAAGGTCCCAACATGATCCTGGACGACGGCGGCGATGCGACGCTGCTGATGCACCTGGGCCAGAAGGCTGAGAAAGACCTGTCCGTGCTGGCCGACCCGCACAGCGAAGAAGAGCGCGTGCTGTTCGCCGCCATCAAGGCAAAGCTGGCCGTCGATTCGAACTGGTACACGCGCAAGAGCGCCGAGATCATCGGCGTGACCGAGGAAACCACCACCGGCGTGCACCGCCTCAAGGAAATGGCCGCCAAGGGCACGCTGCTGTTCCGCGCCATCAACGTCAACGACTCAGTCACCAAGAGCAAGTTCGACAACCTTTATGGCTGCCGCGAATCGCTGGTGGACGGCATCAAGCGCGCCACCGACGTGATGGTGGCCGGCAAGATCGCCGTCGTGGCTGGCTACGGCGACGTGGGCAAGGGCTCGGCCCAGGCGCTGCGTGCGCTCTCGGCCCAGGTGTGGGTGACCGAGATCGACCCGATCTGCGCGCTGCAGGCCGCGATGGAAGGCTATCGCGTCGTCACGATGGAATACGCCGCTGACAAGGCCGACATCTTCGTCACCACCACCGGCAACCGCAGCGTGATCCGCCACGAGCACATGCAGGCCATGAAGCACAACGCCATCGTCTGCAATATCGGCCACTTCGACAACGAGATCGACGTCGCCTCGCTGGAGCAATACCAGTGGGAGGAGATCAAACCGCAGGTGGACCATGTGATCTTCCCGGATGGAAAGCGCATCATCCTGCTCGCCAAGGGCCGCCTGGTGAACCTGGGCTGCGGCACCGGCCACCCAAGCTATGTGATGAGCAGCTCCTTCGCCAACCAGACCATTGCGCAGATCGAGCTCTACGCCCACAAGGACGCCTACGACATCGGCAAGGTTTACGTGCTGCCCAAGCACCTCGATGAAAAGGTGGCGCGCCTGCAGCTCAAGACCCTGAATGCGCAGCTGTCGGAATTGACGGACGAGCAGGCGGCGTACATTGGTGTGCCGAAACAAGGCCCCTACAAACCCGACACCTACCGCTACTGAGAGAGGGCTACTGCGCGGCGCGCTGGCGTCGTTGCGGGTCCCTCCGCAAATCCTCACGTAGCGCCGCTACGCTCCGGTTTGCGGATCCGCCCGCGCCTAGCCAGCCCACCGCTCGCTACGCCCCGATAAAGAGATCTCATCGTGCGAGCTGATCAATTGATCGTGGCCCAAGGCCTGGCGCCTACCCGCTCGAGCGCGCAGCGCCTGATCGAGCGCGGCGCCGTGCAGTGGCAGGCGCCGGGCAGCTGGACCGTCGTCAAGAAGGCCGGCGAGGACCTACCCGAACAGGTGCAGCTGCGTGTGACCGACGACGCTGAGCTGCGCTATGTCTCGCGCGGCGGGCTGAAGCTGGAAGGTGCGCTCAAGGCTGCGGGCTTGTCGGTGCAGGGCCTGGTGACGCTGGACATGGGCCAGAGCACCGGAGGGTTCAGCGACTGCCTGCTCAAGGGCGGCGCGGCGCGCGTGGTCGGCGTCGATGTCGGACATGGCCAGTTGCACGGCAGCCTGAAGGACGACACCCGCGTGGTGGCACTGGAAGACCTGCATGTGCGCGAGCTGGCGGGTTCGGCGCTGGCCGCGCATGCGCCCGCGCAGGGTTTTGACCTGATCGTCGGCGACCTGAGCTTCATCTCCATGGTCGGCGCACTGCCGCAGCTCGATCCCTGGCTGCGCAGCGAAGGACAGGTCCTGCTGCTGATCAAACCGCAATTTGAATTGGGGCCACAAGCCATTGGCCGAGGCGGACTGCTCAAGAAGCAAGCACTCCTGCCTCAACTTGAATCCCGCGTCCGCGAAGCGGCCCATACCCTGGGCTGGCAGGTGCTGGGTTATTTCGAATCGGCCGTCACCGGTGGCGACGGCAATCAGGAATTCTTTTTGTGGGCCCGCAAAGGCGGCCACGACCCCGAGGTACCCCCATGACATCAAGCTCCGCCCTCCCCGTCAGCTTTGAGTTCTTCCCGCCCAACACGCCGGCCGGCACAGAAAAACTCAAAGGCGTGGTGCAGGAACTCAGCGTGCTGAATCCGCATTACTTCAGCGTCACCTATGGCGCAGGCGGCTCCACGCGCGAAAAAACTTTGGCCACCGTCAGCGACATCGCGGCGCAAGGCTTCGAGGCCGCGCCGCATCTTTCGTGCGTGGGCTCCACGCGCGAGAACATCGCCGGCATCCTGTCCACCTACCGCGCCCAGAACATTCGCCGCGTGGTGGCGCTGCGAGGCGACCTGCCCAGCGGCACGGCCACGGCGGGCGAGTTCCGCTTTGCGGCGGAACTGGTGCGCTTCATCCGCGAAAGCCAGGGGCCGGACTGGCAGATCGAAGTCGCGGCCTACCCTGAATACCACCCGCAGCAGCGCTACGCGGCGAAAGACCTGCAGCACTTCGCCGACAAGATGGCGGCCGGCGCCAACTCGGCCATCACACAGTTCTTCTTCAACGCGGACGCCTACTTCCACTTCGTCGACGAAGCCCGCAAACTCGGCGTGGACGCGCCCATCGTGCCCGGCATCATGCCCTTCCACAACTATGCACGCATTGCGCAGTTCGCGGCCCGCGACGGCATCGAGATCCCGCGTTGGATGGCGCTGAAGATGGAAGGTTATCTGGACGACACGGCCTCCATACGGGCGTTTGGCCTCGACGTGATCGCCCGCCTTTGCGAACGCCTGATCGCGGGCGGCGCGCCCGGCATCCACTTCTACACACTGAACCAGTCAGGGCTGGCACTCGAGTTGTGCAAACGCATCGGCCTGGGTGCAAAGCCTTGAGCTAGCGCAAACGCCGGGCCCGTACGGCCGCGCGGGCCGGTTCGACTTGCGTCAGATCAAGCGAAAAAGAAGGGCCGGCGAATTCAATAGCGCCATCGGGGATTTTCCCTAACTACCGGAGCTATTAATGAGCAAATTCGCCCTCGCCACTCTCGCACTCGCTTGCGCAGCCGCGCTGCCCATGAGCGCCCAGGCCTTCGATGTCGACGCTGGCGGCCCCTTCATGATGCGCGTACGTGCGGTGCATATCGATCCGGCCAACAAGGACACCACCGGACTGGGCCTGGGCGTCAGCAGCAAGACCATTCCCGAAGTCGACTTCAGCTACTTCATCACGCAAAACATCGCGGCCGAGCTGATCCTGACCTATCCGCAAAGCCACGACATCACCTCCAACGGCGCCACCATCGGCAGCCTGAAGGAACTGCCGCCGACGCTGACGGTGCAATACCACTTTGCGCCGACCTCGACCATCCGCCCCTACGTGGGCGTGGGCGGCAACTACACCAACTTCTCCTCGGTGAGCTTCAATCCCGCCGTCGTCACGGCCCTGCACCCCAGCATCGCCGGCAGCAGCTGGGGCTGGGCCGTCCAGGCGGGCGCCGATGTCGAGATCGGCAAGAACCTGTTCCTGAACATCGACGTGAAAAAGGTCTCCATGTCCACGGGCGTCTATTCGAGCGGCACGTCGGTCGGCAAGCTGAGCGTCGACCCCGTCCTGTTCGGCGTGGGCGTCGGCATCCATTTCTGAGCCTGACCCGTTCCAAGTTTGCCTTGGCCGCAACCTTTGGGTTGCGGCCTTTTTCATTTATTGCAGCTGGGCAAAGGCGTCGCGTGTCAGATTCTCCGGCCCGCCTTGGGCCAGGCAGCACACGTCGTCCTCGATGCGGATACCGCCGAAACGCGACAGTTGCGCCACCAGCGGCCAATCCACGGCGCCGGCATGCGGGCCCGCCTTGAGCTTGTCCAGCAAGGTCGGAATGAAATACAGGCCCGGCTCGATGGTGACCACCATGCCGGGCTCCAGCACTCGCGTGAGCCGCAAATAAGGATGCCCCTCGGGTTTCGGCGCGGGCGTGCCCGCTTCATCGGCGATGAAGCCGCCCACATCGTGAACCTGCAGACCCAGCAAATGGCCGACGCCGTGAGGGAAAAACACCGCGGTCACGCCGGTGGCCTGCATGGCCTCCTCGCTCATGTCGACCACGCCGCATGCACGCAGCAGCCCGGCCACTTCGGCGTGCGTGCTCAAGTGAATGTCGCGGTAGTCGACGCCTGCGCGAACCTGTCCGACCAGACGCAGCTGCGCGGCCTCCATGCCCGCCAGCAAGGCCTCGAAGGCCGCGCTGCCGGCATCGCCGCCGCGGCTCCAGGTGCGCGTGACGTCGCTGGCATAACCCTGCACCTGCGCACCCGCGTCAAGCAGGAAAGAACGGCTCTGGGCGGGCGCCGCAAGCTCCTGGTACTGGTAATGCAGCACGGCGCAATGCTCGTTGAGCGCGACGATGTTGGCGTAGGGCAAGTCTCGGTCGGTGTGGCCAGACGCCACCAGATAAGCGCGATGGATCTCAGCCTCGGACGCGCCGGCCATGAAGGCGTCGCGTGCGGCCAGGTGGGCCTTCGCAGCCACGCACGAGGCCTCTCGCATGCAGTGCAGCTCATAGGGCGTCTTGCACCCGCGCGCGAAGTGCAGCGAATGGAGCAAGGCCGGCGGATTGTTGGGCTGCAAACGGCCCAATGCGGCGTCTGCCTCGCCGACGATGGCCACACGCGCCAGATCCGTGCCTAACAGCGACAACAAGACCTGCTCGGCCTGCCCAGCCTGGTTGATCACATGCAGTTCGACCTGGTCGACCCAATAGCCGCTTGGTGCCGCAGGCGGCACGTGCCAGTAGTCGTCGGGCTGGAAGTACACCAGCACAGGCTTGCGCCCGGGCCGCACCAGCAGCCAGCTGTTCGGGTGCTGCGTCAGCGGCAACCACGCCTTGAAATGCGGATTAGGCTGGAATAGATAAGGCCTGTCATCCAGAAAGGCGTATTTCTCGACGCCCGAAGCGATCAACAGCGCATCAAAGCCGCTCAAATTCAATGCGTGTTCGGCACGCTGCTGACAGGTCAGTACATGCTGGGCGTGCAGCGCCTGGAGGTCAGAAATATGGTTCATTTTGGTGCACTTCGTTACAAGAGATTACACAAAAGCTTACACGGCGATGATTTGCGTCATCATTAATTCACCAGTCGCCCAGATAATCCACCCCATTAAAAAACCCTGAATCAGAACACACAACAAGTTGTTGGGGATTATGAAGCTGCATTCGATCGGAACTGGGCGCCACCAGGCGCATCATGACGATTTCGTCGACACCATGCCGTCCGTCCTGCCGGACCTGAAGTCCCGGCCCACCGAGGCAACGCGCAATGCAAGCATGAACAAGACCTCCGGCGGCGGCCTGTCGCTGGACTGGCGCTGGGTCACCGTTGTGGTGCTCTGCGCAGCAGGCTTCCTCGTCAAGCACTTGATCAAGTGAAGGCATGAATGCCGCAAGGGCATTCAGCCGTTCTTGTCCCAGACCACACCTTCTTCCGTCAGCATGGCGTCCAGCGGCACGTCGTGCGCTTCGGCCTTCAGCAGCGGCAGGAATCCATGCGCGTAACCCAGTCCGGCCGTCGCCGGACGGGGCTGCAATCGCGCCAGGGTGCGGTCCATGAAGCCACCACCATAGCCCAGGCGCAGTCCGCAGGGCCCGTAACCCACGCAGGGCACCAGCAGCAGTTGCGGCTGAAACACCTCGGTGTCCTTGGGCTTGGGAATCCCGTAGGCATCTTCCTCCATGGGACAGCCGGGATACCAGACATGAAATTGCAAGGTGCCCAGCGCCTTGTCCACCACGGGCAGGCCAATGCGCCGATCGGTATGCGCTTCGCTCCAGCGGTACAGCGCGGGCAAGGGATCGAACTCGCCCTTGATCGGCCAATAGGCGCCTATCGTCAGTTCGCGGCGGCTGATCAGCCAGATGCGCAGCACGCTTTGCAAGGTCTCCGCCAAGTCCAGGCGCTCGGGCAGATCCAAGCGGTCTTGAATCAGTTTCTGGCGCAATGCTGCTCTGTCGTTCAGGTCCACCGTCAACCCTTCGCAAAAAGCAAAGGGCCTCATTGTGCGCGACACCGGGCACGCTAAAGTCCAAATATGTCAAAAGAATTGCTGCAGCACTGCGTCGAACTGCTTGCGCCCATGGGCCATGTGCGCAGCCGCCGCATGTTCGGCGGCTGGGGCCTGTACCTGGACGACTTGTTCGTCGCACTGATCGCCTTCGATCAGCTCTATCTGAAATCGGATGCCGCCACCCACGCCCAGTTCGAGGCCGCCGGCAGCCAGCCTTTCCAGTACGAACGCAAGGGGCAGACCGTGGCCGCACTGGGCTACTTCTGTGCGCCCGAAGAGGCCATGGAGTCCTCCGCGCTGATGCGGCCCTGGGCCCAGCTGGCGCTGGGCGCGGCCTTGCGCGCAAACTCGGCCAAGGCAGCCAAGGCAGCCAAGGCCTCGCGCCCCGTCAAGCCGGCAGCAAGACCCCGGCGTAAGACTTGAACTGCTGGACCAGGCGCTGACCCCAGCCCGTCCGCTGCGCCCGGCTCCCTGGCAGGCAGGCGCTAGGCGGCACCAGCAGTTGGAAACGCGCTTGCGGCCAGGCTTCCAGCACCCAGCCGGAGGCGTGGTCCAGCGTCAGCGAGTCGCCCGCCTGCAGCCAGATGTCTTCGCAGGCCTGGCCCGGCGCAGTGCGCGTCAGCCACAGCTTGCCTTCCAGCACATGCAATTCACGCCCGCCAGGACCGGCAGTGAGCGACAGCGCCTGCCCGCGCTCCATGCGCCACACCGCACTCACTTGTGGCGGACGCAGGGCGGCCAGAATTAATGAAAAATCTGATGAATACGAATCACGGCTCATGGTCTTCCCCTTTTGACTCCTCACGTTGTTCATCCGGCTAAGATGAGCAAATGCTAGGGGTATATACCAGCCTCGTCCAATGACAATCGCGACGCCAATTGATACGGATCCTGCATGAATCAGACGCGCCACCGACCGCTCGCCGTCGGCCATCTACGCAGCTTCGAGGCCGTCGCCCGGCGGCTCAGCTTTCGGGCCGCCGCCGACGAGCTGCACCTGAGCCAGCCGGCCGTCAGCCGCCAGATTTCCGCGCTGGAAGACGAGATCGGCTGCACCCTGTTCGTGCGCGGCACCCGGCACGTGGAGCTCACGGCAGACGGTGCCGCCCTGCTGCAGACCGTCAACGGCGTGCTCGACCGGCTGGACGCCACGGTGCGGCAGATCCGCCAGTCCAAGGGCCGCAAGGTCGTCAACGTGACGACCTTCGCCTCGTTTGCCTCGCTGTGGCTGATCCCGCGCCTGGAAGCGTTCCAGCAGAAATTCCCGGACATCGACATCCGCGTGTCCGCTTTCGATACCCTGGTGGACCTGGCCGACAGCGAATTCGATCTGGCCCTGCGCTACACCGCGCCCACGCACATGCCGGCGGACGCGCAGCGGCTGTTCGGCGAAACGCTAACGCCGGTGATCAGCGCCTGGGTAGCCAAGCAGGCCGAAAGCGGCCAGGCGCCGCCGCTGCGGCAGGCGGCCGACCTTGTCCACTACAGCCTGGCGGAAGAAGACGACCAGCGGCCCAGCGGCCTGTATCTGAGCTGGCGGCGCTGGCTGACCGAGCAAGGCGTCGGCGACCTGCAGCCGCGGCGCTGGATGTACCTGAACTTCACCTACCAGCAGGTCCAGGCCGCCCTCGCCGGACAAGCGGTGGCGTTGGCGCGCGTGGCCCTGATCACGGAAAGCCTGCAGCGCGGCGAACTGGTCGAACCCTTCGGGGCAAAAGGCCGCCTGAACAGCCCGTCCGCCTACTGGCTGCTGTTGTCCGAGCACAGCCGCCATCGACCCGAGGTCATGCAGTTCGTCCGGTGGATACAGGAGCAGGCGCAGCTGACGCGCGAAATCCTCGACGAAAACTGAAGACGCTGGCCGTGGTCACGGTGCGATCAGCTCGCGCTCCGTCACGATCAGGGTCAGCGGCTGGTCATGGGCCTCGATGGCGAACGCCGCCTCGCAGCAGCTCCAGGCCAGGCCCACCGTCGTCACGCCGGGATGCAGCGCCAGCCAACGGTCGAAATAGCCGCCGCCGTAGCCCAGGCGGTAGGCCTCCCGCGTATAGCCCACGCAGGGCACCAGCAGCACGTCAGGCACCACTGCGGGCCCCGAGGCCGTGGCGATGCCGCATTCGTCCTGACGCATCGGCGGCGAACCGTCCCAACCCAGATAATCCATCTGCCGGCCTGCCTTGCGGCAGGACGGCAGGGCCAAGGCCATGGTCTTGGGCAGGCCCTGCGCCTGCGCAAACGCCGTGGCCTCGAACTCTCCCTCCAGGGGCCAATACAGGCCCAGGCATTGCGGCTCCAATTGCGCCAGCAGCTCATGCAAGGTCTGGCTCAGCGCCGCGCCAGCCTTGAGTGCCGCGGGGCTTTGCAGCCAGTCGCGCCGACGCGCCAGCAACTGCTGGCGCAAGGCCGGGCGCTCATGAGGAAGAGAAGAAGTCACGCAATTCACCCACAATGGAAGTCCAAGCCCGGGCAGTATAGAGAGCGAAAGAACGGACCCGACACCGTAGCACCGACAATGGCCCGGCTACCGACACCGCGACCTCATGAACATGCCAGAGTTTTCTCCCCGCCTCTCCCTTGCCAAGCCATGGCGCCCTGCGCTGATGCTGAGCGCGCTGCTGGCCCTGGGCGGCCTGAACGCAGGCTGCCAGGCCCAGGCCATTGCCAATCCGCCCCCCAACCCCGAGCTGGTCGCTGAAGCGAAGGAGGCGTTGCGCCTCAAGGACCGCGCCAGGCTGGCCGCCGCCAACGCCATGGCGCAGGCGCAACAGCATCCGCTGGCATCCTGGATCGACTACTGGGACCTGGGCCTGCGCCTGACCGAACTCAGCCAGGCCGACCTGGAAGCCTTCTACGCCCGCTGGCGCGGCAGCTATGTGGAAGACCGCATGCGCAACGACTGGCTGCTGGAGTTGGGTCGCCGCCGCGACTGGGCCGATTTCGTAATCGACTACCCACGCTTCAAGATGAACGACGACCGCGAGGTCAGCTGCTACGCCCTGCTCACCGAGTACCAGCAAGGCCGCGACGTGCTCGACCGCGCACGCAGCACCTGGCTGGCCCAGCGCGACGGCGACGATGGCTGCCAGCTGCTGGCCAGCACGCTGTACGACGCCAAAAAATTCACCGACGCCGACATCTGGCTGAAGCTGCGCTACGCGTTTGAGAACAACAAGCCGCGCGCCATCAAGCAGGCAGCCAGCCTGCTGGGCAAGCCCACGCAGATGGCCATTGCCGACATCCAGGACAATGCGGTTCGCTACCTGAGCCGCAAGGCCAGCGCCAGCAACCGCCTGAACGCCGAACTCAGCACCGTGGCGTTGATTCGCGTCGCCGCCAACGACTCGGAGCAGGCCGCCGATTTGCTCGAGCGGGTCTGGACCCACAAGCTGCCCGACGACCTGGCCGCCTGGGCCTGGGCGCAGGTGGCGCGCAATGCCACCTTCAACCTGCTGCCCGAAGCAGCCGACCACTACCTGCGCGCGCTCAAGCTCGCCGGCATTTCCGTCGGCACAAACATCGGAACAAACATCGGCACCCCGGCTGACAAGGCGCCGGCCTGGAGCATCGACACCCTGGGCGGCGCCGTGCGCGCCGGTCTACGGGCCGACGCCGGCAAAGGCCGTCCCGCCCTGGTGCTGCAAGCCATCCAGCTGATGCCGCCCGCCGAGCAGGCCCGCGACGCCTGGCAGTACTGGCGCGCCCGCGCGCAACTGGACCTGGCGCCGGCCGGCAAGGCCAGTGATGCCCAACGGACCCAGGCGCAGCAAGCCCTGCAGGCCTTGGCGTCGCCGCTGCACTACTACGGCCAGCTCGCCGCGGAAGACCTGGGCCTGCGCCTGCCGCTGCCGGCCACGCCGCGTCCGCCGAGCGACGAAGAAAAGGGCCTGGCCTTCGTCAACCCGGGCCTGAACCGCGGCCTGGCGCTACTTGCCTACGGTCTGCGCAGCGAAGGCGTGCGCGAATGGAATTTCACGCTGATCGGCATGAACGACCGCGACCTGCTGGCCGCCGCCGCACTGGCCTGCGAGCGCGAGGTCTGGGACCGCTGCATCAGCGCCAGCGAGCGCACGCGCACTGAAGTCAGCATCGCCCAGCGCTTTCCCCTGCCCTTCCGCAAGGAGGTGCTGGCCAAGGCGGGCGACATTGGCCTGGACCCCGCCTATGTCTACGGCCTGATCCGCCAGGAGTCGCGCTTCGTGATGGATGCGCGCTCCAGCGTCGGCGCCTCGGGCCTGATGCAGATCATGCCCAACACCGCGCGCTGGACCGCCAAGAAGGCCGGCATCGAGTTCAGGCCCGAATGGCTGTCGGATCGCGACTTCAACCTGCGCATTGGCACGCAATATCTGAAGCTGGTGCTGGACGATCTAGACGGCTCCACCGCGCTGGCCGCCGCCGCCTACAACGCCGGCCCCAACCGCCCGCGCCGCTGGCGCGACGGTCCGGTGCTGGACGCCGCCGTCTGGACCGAGAACATCCCCTTCAACGAGACGCGCGACTACGTCAAAAAAGTGCTGTCCAACAGCGCGATCTACGCGCAGTTGCTGGGAGAAGGCAAGACCAGCCTGCGCGAGCGCCTGGGCCAGCCCATCGGCCCGAAGAGCGCCGACGCGCCGCCCAGCAACACGGAACTGCCCTGACTCAGGCCATGCCCGCCCTCAGCGCATGTAGCCGGTGCGCAGCGCGCGAGCCCAGCCGGCTTGTCCGTTTTGATCGGCCAGGCGCGCCATGGGCTCGAAGTCGTAGGGCACGGCGTGCAGCGCGGCGCTCCAGCGGCCTTGATGGCGTTCGATGACGGCGTAGCGGGCATCTGGCGAGCCGGTTTCGGCCACATGCCAACAGGGCTGGTCGTCGTCGTAGGCGGGCAAGCCGGTGCTGCCCGGGTTCACCAGCAATTGCCCGGCACGGGTGCGCAGGCAACGCGGAATGTGGGTGTGCCCGCAAGCCACCACCGTGGAGATCTGCCCCGCCAGCCGCTGCTCGACCTCCTCGCTGCTCGCCACGCGCAACCCGCCCGGAATGGCCGTCTCCAGGAAATACGTCGAATCGCTGCCCGGCGTGCCGTGGCACAAGAACACCTCGTCATTCAGTTGCACGGCTCCGGGCAGCGCGGCCAGCCAGTCGAGCTCAACGGAGCCCAGGCACGACTGCGCGTACGCGTCGGACGCGCTGCGCGCCGGATGCAGGGGATCGAGCAACTGGCGCTCGTGGTTGCCCGCCAGCGTCACCCAGCCCTGCGCCATCAGGTACCGCGCGGTCTGCCGCGGCAGCAAGGGGCCGGAGAGGATGTCGCCGAGATTGACGATCTGGTCCACCCCGCGACGGCGGATGTCGGCCACGACCGCCTCCAGCGCCGGAAGGTTGCCGTGGATGTCGGAGACGAGAGCAATGCGCATGAGGATCGACCACAGAGGGCACGGGGGTCAATTTTCAGGCCAATCCGTGCGGCCCGGTAAACTGAAAATCGAACCGAAAATCAACCACTCCCAACTCCTGGCAGGCGCAATGATGAAACTCGTGATTGGCAACAAGAACTACTCGTCCTGGTCCATGCGCTCCTGGGTGCTGCTGACCCACTTCGGCATTCCCTTCGAGGAAGTGAAGCTGCGCTTCGACTTCGGGGCCGACTCGGCCTTCTACCGCGCCTTGGCCGCCTACACGCCCACGCACCATGTACCGGTGCTGGTCGAGCAGCACGGCAGCGGACAGGCCTTTTCCACCTGGGACACCCTGGCCATCGCCGAGCGCGTGGCCGACCTGCATCCCGAATTGCCCATCTGGCCGCGTGATCCGCTGGCCCGCGCCCGCGCCCGCAGCCTGTGCGCCGAAATGCATTCGGACTTCAGGAACCTGCGCAACCTGTGCCCAATGAACGTCGAGGCCGACCTGGGCGATGTGGGCCGGCGCCTGATGGCGGAACATCCGGAGCTCGGCGCCGACCTGGCTCGCGTGGTGCAAGCCTGGCGCGACGCGCTGCACGGCAGCGGTGGCCCCTTCCTGTTCGGCGGCTTCAGCGCGGCCGATGCCTTCTTTGCCCCCGTGATGGTCCGCATCACCCGCTACCGCCTGCCCGTGCCGGACGACATCCAGGCCTACCTGCAAACGCTGGAGCTGGCGGACGGCGTGCGCGAGTGGATTGCCCAAGCGCGGGCCGAACATGATTTTCTCGACTTCGAAGAGCCTTACCGCAAGGCCCCGGGTCCGCGCACCTGAGGTTCCTGCCCAAGCGAGATAGGGATGAAGAAGTACAAAGTTGGCGGCGCCGTGCGCGACGCCTTGCTGGGCCGCCCGGTCAGCGATGTGGACTGGGTGGTGGTCGGCGCCTCGCCCGAGGAGCTGATGCGCCTGGGCTACCGTGCCGTCGGCAAGGACTTTCCGGTGTTCCTGCATCCGCAGACCCACGAGGAAGTGGCGCTGGCCCGCACCGAGCGCAAGACAGCGCCCGGCTACCACGGCTTCGAGTTCCACGCGTCTCCCAAGGTCACGCTGGAGCAGGACCTGGCGCGGCGCGACCTCAGCATCAACGCCATGGCGCAAGACGACGCCGGCCAAATCATCGACCCTCACGGCGGGCAACGCGACCTGCAGGCCAAGGTCCTGCGCCACGTCAGCAAGGCCTTTGCCGAAGACCCGGTGCGCATCCTGCGCCTGGCGCGCTTCGCCGCGCGCTTTCCCGACTTCACGGTCGCGCCCGAAACCCAGGCGCTGATGCGCGCGATGGTGCAGGCCGGCGAGGTCGATGCGCTGGTGCCGGAGCGCGTCTGGCAGGAGGTCGCACGCGGCCTGATGGAAGCGCAGCCCTCGCGCATGTTCGAGGTCTTGCGCGACTGCGGCGCATTGGCGCATCTGGCCCCCGAAATCGAGGCGCTGTGGGGCGTGCCCCAGCCCCCGCAGCACCACCCCGAGATCGACACCGGCGCGCACGTGATGCTGGTGCTGGACCATTGCGCGGCCCAGGGCCACCCCCTGGCCGTGCGCTTTGCCTGCCTGTGTCACGACCTCGGCAAGGGCCAGACGCCCAGCGAACTGTGGCCGCGCCACGTCGGACACGATGCCCGCGGCGCGCCGCTGGTGCGGGCCCTGTGCCAGCGCTGGCGCGTGCCCAACGACTGCCGCGAACTGGCCGAACTGGTGACGCGCGAGCACACGCACCTGCACCAGAGCATGGCCTTCGGCGCCGAAGCGCGCCTGCGCCTGCTGGAACGCTGCGACGCCCTGCGCCGCCCCGATCGCTTCGCCGCCGCCCTGCTCGCCTGCGAATGCGACGCGCGCGGCCGGCTGGGCCTGCAAGACACGCCCTACCCGCAGCGCGAACGCCTGATGCAGGACCTGGCGGCCTTGCAAGCCCTCGACCAGGCCGCCGTCAGCGCCGAAGCCATGGCCAAGGGACTGCGAGGGCCGCAGGTAGGCCAGGTCATCCAGGACGCGCGAGTGCAGGCACTGAAACAGCTGGCTGCCGCATTGGCGAACCCTCAAAGCGTGTGAGAGCGATCCCCGCGTGCAAACCCGATCGCCTCGAACTCCGGCACGCCGGCCGCGAAGCCGATGACCTTGAAGAATTCGCCCATCTCGTGCTCGGCCATCAGCTTGTGCGCCATGCTGCGGGCGGGCAGGTCGGCCTGGGCCATCAGTTCGGCCAGGCCGCAGTTGATCAGGAAATGGGCCTGGCTGGTGTAGCCCAGCACCTGCAGGCCGGCGTCCTGCCCGGCCAGTGCGATGCCGGTGAAGTTGAGGTGGGCGGTGATGTCCTTCTCACCCACCAGCTGCAGCGGATCGGGGTCGGCGCGGTGCAGGTGGTGGCACATCAAGGTACCGCCATGGCGCTGCGGGTGGTAGTACTCGGCCTCGGGGAAACCGTAGTCGATCAGGAAGATCGCGCCGCGCGTGAGCGCCTGGGCCAGCGTGCGGATGAAGCCTTCGGCCTGGCGATGCGTCTCGGTGACGGTGCCCGGCACGGGCGCCGGGTTGAACGCAGGCGCGTGCAGGTCCGGCGTCACGCGATCGGACCAGGCGAAGCGCAGGCCTGATTCGTCTTGCTGCACGGCCACGCCGCGCTCCAGCCAGCGCTGGCCATCCCAATGCAGCAGTTGCACGGGCATGGCGTCCAGCACCTCGTTGCCCACCACCACGCCCTGCATGGATTCGGGCAACTGGTCCAGCCATTCGACCTTGTCCGCCCAAGGCGCCAGCCGTTCGGCCTGGCGCGCGCGCAACTGTCCCGACAGGTCGACGATGCGGTAGCGCTGCACGGCCTCGCCCAGGCTGCCCAGCAACTGCGCCGCCAGCGCGCCGGTGCCGGCGCCGAACTCCCAGACCTCATCGGTCTGCGTCTGCGTCAAGGCCTGCCTGAGCTGCACCGCCAGCGCCTGGCCGAACAGCGGCGACAACTCCGGCGCGGTGACGAAATCGGAGCCGCTTTGCGGCATCAGCCCGAATTTCTGGCGGGCGTTGCTGTAGTAACCGAGACCCGGCGCGTACAGAGCCAATTGCATGAAGGCATCAAAGCCCAGCCAGCCGCCTGCGTCCGCAATGGCCTGGCGGATCAGCAGCGACAAGGGGGAATCCGCGTGGGACGAAGACGTGTTCATGGGCAAAGAAAGATTCAAAGAGGAGCCGGATGCGCCGCCTGCCACTGCTGCAGCCAGAGCTCGAATTCGGCGACCGACATGGGCAGGCCTATGCACTCGCCCTGCAGCTCCCGGCAGCCCCAGTCGCGCAGCAGGTTCCACTGCGCTTCATCGCGCACGCCCTCGGCGCTGACTTTCAGGCCCAGGCCCAGGCCCATCTGCACGATGGCGCGGGTGATGGCCGAGGCGCCGGCATGGCCGGGCAGGCCGGCCACGAAGCTCTGGTCGATCTTGAGCTTGTCGAGCGAGAGCTGCGTCAGGTGCGCCAGCGAGGTGTAGCCAGTGCCGAAATCGTCCACCGAAATGCTCAGGCCCTGGCTGCGCAAGGCCAGCAGGGTCTCAGGCGCTGTGGCGATGTCGTCGACCAGCATGCGTTCGGTCAACTCGAGCTCCAGCCATTCGCCGGGCACGCCCTCCTCGGCCAGCACCTGGGCCACGATCTTGTCGAAGTCGGCCAGCCTGAACTGCATGCTGGAGAGGTTGACGGCGATGCGCAGGTCCACCAGCTTGCACTCGCGCCACGCCCGGCATTGCTGCGCGGCTTCGCGCATCACCCACTCGCTCAGCGGCAGCATCAGGCGGTGACGCTCGGCCACGTTCAAGAAGGCGTCGGGCGACAGCAAGCCGCGCTCCGGATGGCGCCAGCGCAGCAAGGCCTCGGCGCCGTGGACCTGGGCCGTCTGTGCATCAACCTGCGGTTGATAGAACAGCTCGAATTCACCGCGCGTGAGCGCCTGCACCAGCTCGCCCTCCAGCACCAGGTCGGCATAGGCGCGCTCGGCCAGCACAGACTCGAAAAAACGGTAGTTGGCGCGCCCGCTGGCCTTGGCCAGGTACATCGCGGTGTCGGCGTGCTGGATCAATTCTTCGGCCGTGCGACCGTGTTCGGGCGCCATGGCCACGCCAATGGACGGCGTGACCGACAGGTCCAGGCCTTCGGCGCGCACCGGCACCTCGACGACGGCAAGCAAGGCCATCAGCACCACCTGCACGTCGGTGCGCGAATAGATGTCGCCCAGCAGCACCACGAATTCGTCGCCGCCGAAGCGCGCCACCAGATCGGTGCTGCGCAGGCAGCCCTTGATGCGGTCGGCCACGGTGCGCAAGACCTTGTCGCCTTCCAGATGGCCCAGTGAGTCGTTGACGCGCTTGAAGTTGTCGAGGTCGATGAACAGCAGCGCCATGCTGCGCTTGCCGCTGCGCAGCGCCGCGCCTTCAAGCTCGACCTGCAGCTGCTGCATGAAGGCGGTGCGGTTCATCAGCTGCGTGAGCGCGTCATGATGGGCCAGGTGATGGATGTGCGCCTGCGCATTGAGCCGGTCGCGGATGTCGCGAATCACCGTCATGCGCAAGGGCTCGCCGCGGAAATGCATGGTCCGGACGATGCACTCAACGTCGATGGACTGCCCCGCGCTGTCCTGCATCAGGGTCTCGAAATGGTGCTCGCCGCCATGGGCCATCAGGGCCTGCACGCGTTCGCGTTCGTCGGGCGCGAGCAGATCCGGCATGCTACAGCCGACCAGGTCTTCAGGCCGGCAGGCCAGCAGATCCGCCAGCGGCTGGTTAACGTCGAGCACCAGGTCGCCGCGCTGCACCAGGATGCCTTCGACCGTCGCGAGCATGAACTTCTCGAGCCGCTGCTCGGATTCGCGCAGGGCCAGCTCGACCCCGCGCCAGGGCGTGAAGTCCTGCCACACGGTGACGGTCTCGCCGTCGAAATCGGCCGGGGCAGCGCGGCACAGCAGGCTGCGCGGGACGCCCGTCGCGCTGCACTGTAACTCCAGCGCAAAACCCTGGCCCTGTTGCAACGCACGCCTGAGCGCATCGAGCTGATCGGCCGGCAAGGCCTGCAAGTCCAGGCCCAAGGCCTCGAACGCCGCGTTGGCGCGCAAGACCCGGGCATCAATGTTCAGCCCCGCCGTCGCCACCGGCAGCTCGGGCCAGGCCATCATGGGCTTGAGGGCGGCGCTCATGCGGACCCGCCTTGGAGGGTCCGCATGGCCAGGCACAGGTCTTCCCAGGCCCTGGCTTTTTCCGCCGGATTGCGCAGCAGGTACGAGGGCGCATAGCTGACCACCACGGGCACGTCGCCAACCCGATGCACGCGGCCGCGCAGCTTGCCGAGCGGCTCCTGCGTATCGAGCAGGGCCTGGCAGGCCAGGCGCCCCAGCGCCAGGATGATGCGCGGCCGCGTCAATTCGATCTGGCGCTTCAGATAAGGGCGGCAGCTCGCCACTTCCGCGGCGCCAGGGCTGCGATCGCGCGACGGACGACAGCGCAGCGCATGCGTGATGAAGACCTGGCGCTCGGGCCCGGCGGCCTGCCGGGTCAGGCCCAGCGCGCGCAGCATGTTGTCGAGCAGCATGCCTGACTCGCTGCCGGAACGATCGGCAGCGCCGGACGCCGGCGCGGCAAAGGGTTCATTGCACTGATCGTCAAGCTCGCTGGGCGCCTCGCCGACCACCATCCAGTGCGCCTGCGCGTGCCCCACGCCCCACAAGCTCTGACGCCGGCCCTCGCAAAGCGCGCAAGCGCGGCACGCCGCGATCGCCTCGGTCAGGGCTGGCGCATCGAAGGCCGACACGTCGGGACCGGATGTGCTGCTCGCACCGGGAGATGTGGATGGCAGCGCAGCCGCCACCGCAACCGCTGCGGGCACTGCAACAACTGGAGCGCGCACGCGCACGTTCGGTGCGCGCTCAGCCCGCGCAGCGGGCTGCGGCGCCTCCGCCACCGTGTCGGTCGGCATGGACGATGGCATGTCCGCCGGCCTCTCGGCTTGAATCTCTGGCGGCGTCCAGACGCGCAGGCCCATGGCCTGCAGCATCTTCTGCTGGCGCTCGGTCCAGCTCATGGCTTGAACTCCAGGCTGAACAGCAAGGCGTCCTCGCGTCCGTCGCGGGCGGGGTAATAGGCGCGGCGCAGGCCGACCTCCTTGAAGCCGTAGTGCTGGTAGAGCTGCAAGGCGCGCGCATTGCTGCGCCGCACCTCCAGCCAGATCTGCGTCTTGCCCTCGGCGCGGGCGCCCGCCACCAGGGCGTCCAGCATCAGCCGCGCCCAGCCGCGCCGCTGCTGCTCGGGCGCCACGCTGATATTAAGCAGATGCATTTCATCGACGCCGTACATGGCCAGGAAATACCCCTGGATCTGGCCGTCGGCATCGCGCAGCACGCGAGCCAGGTGGCCGTCGGCCAGCGAGTCGACGAAGTTGCCGCGCGTCCAGGGGAATTCGTAGGTCTGGGCCTCGATGTCCATCACGCGGTCCAGGTCCATCAGCCGCATGGGCGCCAGCTCCGGCGCCAGGCGCAGGCCGGTATCCGCCTGCCCATGCCGCATGCCGTTGGAGTTCAAGCGGGTCATGGCTGCGCCCGCGCGGCCGAACGCTCGGCCATGCGTTCAGCCGTGGTCTGCGCCACCTTGTTGCGCACGTAGACCGGCGCGGCCAGGGCCGCATCCATCTGCAGGCCCGCCGCCCAGGCCTGCTCGGCCAGCACCGCCAAGGCCAGCGCCCTGGAGGCGCTTTGCGGCCAGACCAACACATCGCTGTTCAATCCGGCTCGCAATTCGTCAAGCGCGGGCAAGGCATTGCCGGCTACCGCTGCGGGCTGCCAATGCGACTGCAGGGCCGCCGGACTGTAGAGCGCGGGCGCCTGCAAGGTCCGCCAGCCCGCCTCATCACGTTCGTAGGCGGCCGCGTAGATTTCGTTCATGCGGGCATCGACTGCCACCCACAGCGGCGTGGGCAGGACCACGCCCGTCGCCAGCGCCTGCTGATGCGCGTCTTCGGCCACCAGCATCAGGCTGTCGAGCGCCAGCACCGGTTTGTTGGCCCCCAGCGCCAGGCCCTGCGCCACCGCGCAGGCCGTGCGCAGGCCCGTGAATGCGCCGGGGCCGGCCGCAAAGGCCACGGCATCCAGCTCGTTCAAGTTCATGCCCGCACGGGCGAGCAATTGCATGGCTTCGGGCACCATGCGCTCGGAGGCCATGGGGCCGCCGGCGCCTTCATACAACAGACGTCCGCCGGGATACGACAAGGCCACAGCCAGGGTCTCGGTGGAACTGTCCAGGGACAACAATCCAGTCATCCCGCCAGTGTAGCCGTGCGATCATGACGTGCATGTGGATGCGAACACTGACAACACTTGCTGCCGCCCTGTGCCTGACGCCCGCGCTTTGGGCGGCGCCGCCCTGGAGCCCGGCGGCACCCGAGGTGTCGCAAGCGCTGCAGCAGGGCCACCTGCCCGCCGAGGCATTGGGCCTTTGGATACAAAACCTGGAGCATCCCGAACTCGGCACGAGCTGGCAGGCGCAGCGGCCCCTGAACCCCGCCTCGCTGACCAAGCTCGCCACCAGCCTGGCTGCGCTCGACCAGCTGGGGCCGCAGTGGACCTGGCACACGCCCGTCTGGCTGCGGGGCCGCATAGACCGCGATTCGGGCCTGCTGGACGGCGACCTCGTCATCCAGGGCCGCGGCGACCCCAAGCTGGTGCTGGAACGGCTCTGGCTGCTGCTGCGCCAGGTACAGACGCTGGGCGTGCGCGACATCCATGGCCGCATCGTGCTGGACCGCAGCCGATTTGCGCTGCCGCCGCGCTCGCCGTCCGACTTCGACGGCGAAGGCTGGCACCCCGGCAATGTGCAGGCCGACGCGCTGCTGCTGAACTACAAGACGCAGATCTACCGCTTCACACCCTCGCCGCAGGGGGTGGCGCGCATCAGCGCCGAACTGCCGCTGGCGATGGAGCAGACCAGCGTGCCCTTGAAACCTGGCTCCTGCCAGGACTGGCGCGCCCAGTTGCAATTGCAATGGGTGGAAGGGCAGACATTGCGCTTTGCCGGCAGCTACCCCGCGAGCTGCGGCGAACTGCGCTGGCCCCTGGCCGACCCCGATCCGGCCAGCTTCAACGCGCGCCTGCTCGCCGGGCTGTGGCAGGCCATGGGCGGGCGCTTGAGCGACGGGGTCGTCGAGGGTCCCGCGCCGGATGCGCCGCCCAGCTTCGAGTTCGAGTCCCCGCCCCTGGCCGAGGTGCTGCGCGACATCAACAAGTACAGCAACAACCTGATGGCCGAGCAACTGCTGCTGAGTGCCTCGGCGCCCGCCGACGGCAGCGCCAGCACGCCCGAGCAGGCGCTGACATGGTTGAGCAACTGGCTGAAGCCGCGCCTGCGCGATGGCCCTGGCGCGCAGGATTTCGTGCTCGACAACGGCTCCGGCCTGTCGCGGCAGACCCGGCTGAGCGCGGCGCAACTGGGACAACTCCTGCACTGGGCTTGGCAGCAGCCCTTCATGCCGGAATTCGTCGCCAGCCTGCCGATCGCGGGGCTGGACGGCACCTTGAGCCGGGCCGAGCACCAATTCGGTCCAGGCCGCGGCCGCGCCCACTTGAAGACAGGCTCGCTGCGCGACGTCAATGCCGTGGCCGGCTATGTGCAGGGCGGCAGCGGGCAGCACTGGGCGATGGTGGCGATTCTGAACGATGCCAATGCGGCCCAGGGCCGGCCCGTATTGGACGCCCTGGTGCGCTGGGTCGCCAGGGACTTGCAGCCGGAAACGAAGGCGGCAGCAAAAAGGCCCTGAGTCCTTCAGGACCCAGGGCCTCGTCAGCTCAGGCTTGGCTTAGAAGCTGTAGCCCAGCGCCAGCGTGTACACCATCGGACGGAAAGTGATGACGGTGGATGCCGTGGTGGACGGAGCGGCAGGATAGCTCGTCGTCGCGGTCTCCAGGCTGCGCACGTCCGCCGAGGCCACGGTGCCCGCCAGCGACCAACGCTGGTCCAGCGCCACGGTGGCGCCCGCGTGCCATGCCAGGCCCCAGGAATCGCTCAGCTTGATGGTGGTGGGACCGCCCGATGCCGCATTGCCGGACGGCGTGGACGCGGTCGAGGGGAAATGCGTGTAGTTCAGGCCCAGGCCCACAAAGGGGCGAACCCTGGGAACGACTTCCGCAAAGTGGTAGTTGATGAAAGCCGTGGGCGGCTCCTGCTCAACCGCCGAGACCTGCCCGAAAGGCGCCAGCACACCGGCGCCGTAGATCTTGTGGGTGGGCGGCAGGCCCAGAGCCAGTTCCGCGCTCCAGTTCGGTGCAAAGCGATAGGCGTAGCCGAAGCCCAGGGTGTCGACACCGCCCACTCGGATTTGAACGCCGGGAGGCACGGCCGGACCGCTGAAGTCAGGCATCTTGGCGTTCACGTCGATGTGGATCACACCCACATAAAAGGTTTGATCCGATTCGGCATTTGCAGCCCCGGCCAGCAATGCAAGCGCGGCGGCCAGCAGAATTTGATTCTTTCTCATAAATTTCTCCGCAATAGGTTGCAATCGATCAGCCGCCTGCAGCCAGGATGGAACTGAAGAACGAGCGCGTCAGCACATTGCAGAACGGCGGCTCGAGCGTGCCGTGCAGGGCTGCACCCATCTCCTGGGCGGCCACGGCATTCGCAACCGCCTGGCTGGCGCTCGGGTTGGCGGCCAGGTAGGCTGCCGCAGCTTGCTGGGCATAGCCGGTCTTGGCGTTCTCGAACGCGCCGTTGATGGTCAGGCCCACGGTGGTGGGATCTTCAAGATTGAAGACCGTCAAGGCGGCACCCGTGACGCCCACGGAATTCAGATAGGCGCTCATCGCCGGCACGTTGATGGCGTAAGGCACGGTCTCATCCAAGGCTCCGCCGCACAGGGCCACCGGCGCCTTGGGCGCCCAGCCGCCGCCGGACAGGGTGTTGGTCGTCAGGTCGGTCTGGAAGCCCGAGCCCGGATAGGTCGCGATGTACGACAGGTTGATCAGGTTGTTGGTTCCCGCCGGATTGCCGAACACGGCCGAGAAGGTCGGGTCGTTGGGCAGGGCCTGGCTGGTGATCAGCTGCTGCTCATACAGCGAGCTCAGCGTCGACTCGCTGGTGGTCCCGGTCGGCACGTTCGTGGGGTTGCCCGGCAGAATAGTTTCGATCGTGGCGGCGTAGGGCGAGGCGTAAATCACCGACGGCGCGGTGTAGACGTTGCCATAGGCCTTTTGGTAGCTGGTCGACAACAGCGGGAAGAAGATCGACGCGCCCACGATGACCTGCGGCGTGCCGTTGTTCAGGACGCCCATGGAATAGTCGCCCATGCCGCGCATGTTGTAGGGGCCGGACATGTCGCCCGACGCCGTCACCTTGAACTCGCTGGAATAGTCGCGCTCGATGATCTTGTGCGCCGCCATCGACACAAAGCCCCCCTGCGAATAGCCGGTCAGGAACAAATGGCTGTCGGGTTGGGTGGCGCTGCCCGAGGACGCCAGGTGCGCCTTGGCCGCGCGCAGCGCGTCCACCACGTCGACGGCCTGGGCCTCGGCATTCAGGTAGGGGTGGTAGTGCAGGCTGGACTTGTCGTAGCCCAGGTAGTTGGGCATCACGACGATGAAGCCCTGCGCGGCATACATGGCCATTTCCAGCGCCGCTTCCTGGTTGTTGCCCACGTCAGCCATGTTGGTGCTTTGCAGCGCGGTCGTGCCGTGCGCGTACATCACCACGGGGCGGGTTCCGCTGCATGCACCTGCGGGCGCACTGGCCGAGGCGCCGGAGGCCGAAGGCACCAGCACGGCGGTGGAAGCGGTGGCCGGTTGGCCGGAAGGATCGCGCGTGATGTAGAGAACATAGCGCACGTCAACGCCGCAAAGCGCCGTACCGGTCAGGGCCTGAATATTCGCGCGCTTTGGACCCGTGCCAAAGTCGACCTCGGCACTGGTCACATGGCCGGCCAGCACGCCGGTGACGATGGTGCCGCGTGCGGGCGGAGGATCGAAGTGGCTGGCGCCCGTACCGCCCCCGCAGGCCGTCAAGGCTGCCACGCTGACCATTGACAGCATCAAATTGAATTTTTTACTCATGTCTTCCTCTTTGGTTTGCGATGTCTCTACACGCATCGCGAATTAAAAAAAGAACGTTCGTTCTATTTCTAATCTGCTCACTATAGGGTCAGCGTCACTTGGGGGGAAAAGTGAAAACCCGACTCATGGACTGTACGCAACACTCCATGCGACAGGTGAACCTCCTCATCGCCCGCATGGCACCGCGATATGCCAACTCCACACGCATTCCACACACACTTCGCACATATTTCGTGCCGGTTTTAGAGCCCCGACTCGAATCAGCGGTATGTCAAGCCGACAGGCCGCCGCTTCTCCACACCCTAGAGGCCACGGCGCGCCACAACGAGGCGACCGCGGGCACGACCAAGGTCAATTGCGCTCTGGCACGGGTGATGCCTGTGTAGAGCAGTTCTCTCGTTAGGAAAGCCGCAACCTGCTCAGGCAGCACCAGGCAGACATGCTCGAACTCCGAACCCTGGGACTTGTGCACCGTCATGGCAAACACCGTTTCGACCGCGTCCAGCCGCGCGGGCTGGACCCAGCGGACGCCACCCGCGCCGTCGTGGAACGCCACCCGCAGGCCGCGCGCGTGAGGCAGGCACAGCCCGACATCGCCGTTCATCAGCTTGAGCGCGTAGTCGTTGCGAGTCACCATCACCGGCCGGCCCACGTACCAACCCTCGACCGGCAGGTCCAACGCCCTGGCGATGCGCTGATTCAGGGTTTGCACGCCCCAGGGTCCGTCGCGCGTCGCGCACAACACTTGATAGCAAGCCAGGGCGCGCAGGCTTTGCAAGGCCTGGTCATCCGTGCAGAGTCCGCCGGTGAACTCGGCCAAGGCCTTTTGCAAGGGCTGCCAGCCCTTGCAAAAGGCTTGCGCCAGTGCGGCGTCGTTCGCATGTGCGGGCTGCAACCGAGAGACCTCGACGGACGGCGTTGCGCCAGGCGTTTGCGCCCACAAGGCACGCACCTGCGCCTCGGCACCGGCGTTGACGGCCGCCGCCCAGCGGCCGATGGCGCTGTCGCCGGCAAAGCGGCGGCTGAAGCGCAGCATCACCGTCTGCTGGGCCAGTGCGCCGCCATCCCCTGACCAGCCGCTCAAGTCCTCGCCGGCCAGCTCGCGCAGCCATTGCAACGTGGCCGCGTCATAACGCCCTGCCGCCGCGCCCTCGCAGAGCTGCCCCATCACGGCGCCCGCCTCGACCGAGGCGAGCTGGTCCTTGTCGCCCAGGAGCACCAGGCTGGCGCTGACGGGGACGGCCTTCAGCAGCCGCGCCATCATTTCCAGGTCGATCATGGAAGCTTCGTCCACCACCACCAGGTCGACGGCCAGTTGATCGGCCTTGACGCCGCCCGCAGAACCGGGTGCGATCTGCAGCAGTTTGTGCAGGGTCTGCGCCTGCACCGCCAGGACGGGCCGCCAGTCCGGCGGCAGTTGGGACAGGGCCGAGGCGATCGACTCGGCCAGGCGCGCCGCCGCCTTGCCGGTGGGCGCGGCCAGGGCCACGCGCAAGGGCTTGGCGCCGGCGGCCCTGGCCTGCGCCTGCAGCAGCGCCAGCAGGCGCACGACCGTGGTGGTCTTGCCGGTACCGGGCCCGCCGGTGATCAAGGTGAAACGTTGGCGCGCCGCCACGGCGCAAGCCACTTTCTGCCAGTCCGGGCCAGGTGTTGCGCTGCCGGGCGGGAACAATGCGTCCAGGCCCTGGCGCAACGCACTCGCTGCAGGCGAGCCGGGCACCACCAGCGGCGCTTGCGCCAGGCGCTCGGCGATCGACTGGCGAATGACCTGCTCCGCGTCCCAGTTGCGCCGCAGGTACAGGCGCGCACCGTCCAGCACCAGCGGGCTCATGGGCCCCTGAATCCAGGGCAGGCGTTCGGCAGCGGCTTGCCAGTCGTCCGCCTGCAATTCGCGCAAGGCCGTCAGCGCGACCGCATCCCAACCCAGGGACTGGGCGGGATCGTCGCTCAGCTGCGCCAGGTCCAGGCAGGCGTGGCCGCGCCCATATTGATGGCTGACCAGCGCGGCCAGCAGCCCGTGCTGCCCCTCCATACTGGGCATGGCACCCTGGAGGTAGGCGGCAAATGCCAGGTCCAGCGCGCCGAGCGGGCCCTGCGAGCCCAGGGCGGCAAGTTCGGCACAGGCCGCCGATCCCGACAGCCACTCGGTGTTGCGCGTCAAGATGGGGCCGCGGTCCGGTGTTTCCAACGGGCTCATGACGAAGCTCCAGCAAACAGCGCGTCGAGCGCCTCGATCAGCGCCACATCGGGCTGGTCCACGTATAGGCCCTGCCCAGGCTCGTCGACGCCGCGCACGAACCAGTAGACGGCACCGCCCAGGTGCTGCTCGGGCGCGTAATCGGGCAGGCGCGACTTCAGCAGCCGGTGCAGCGCCAGCAGATAGAGGCTGTATTGCACCTCGTAGCGGTGCGCCAGCACGGCCTGCCGCAGTTGGTCAGGCGCATAGGCGGGCAAGCGGTTCGACTTGTAATCGAGCACGTAGTAGCGGCCCTGGTGCTGGAACACCAAGTCCATGAAGCCGGTCAGCATGCCTTCCAGGCGGCGCGGCTGGAGGGCCTCGCGCGCCTGCCCGGGCAGCAGGTGCCGCTGCATCAGCCTGTCCAGTGTCTCGACGGCCAGGCCCTGGACCGGCAGGCTGAAGCCCATTTCCGCCCAGGCCTGGCTGCGCCGCATCCGGCCCAGCACCAGCGCGTAACCCGGCGCCGAGCCGGACTCGGTCCAGCGCAATTCGGCGCAGGCCAAGCGCGTCACCCAGGCGTCCAGCATGCGGACCTGCGCCTCGTCCAGCTGCAGCGCGGCTCGCTTGCGCGCGAGCAGCAGCGTCCAGGCCGGATCGGGCTGCAGCTTGTCCTGCGCAGCCGGCCAGCCTTGCTGGGCCTGCCACTCCAGCAGGTCGTGCAGCAGGCTGCCATAGCGGCTGCCAGCCGGAAAAGCGTTCCAGGGCGAGGCCAGCAGATCCTGCTGAGCGGCGGACAGCGCTTCCTCGCCAAGGTCTTGACTGTCGATCTGCGCGTCGCCAAGGCGTTCGTCGCGCTCGGACGGCAGCGCGTCCGAGACTTCATGCAGTTCACGCGCCAGGGCGCTGAAGCTGGCCGTCCACCAGCGGCTGTAGGCCGCGCGGCTCGGCTGCAGCGCGGATTTGCGAGACGCTGGCCTGCGCCGGTCGATGTAGGGCGCGGAGTCCGGCACGGGCGCGGGGCTGACTTCGATCGCTGCGCAGGCCTGCCAGCGCGCCAGCGCATCCGGCAAGTCGTCCGGCGAGCGCCGGTCCAGCAGCAACGACAGCGCACTCTTCAGCTTGGGCGACTTGCCGTCCAGGTCGCCGTGCACGGGCGCCACGCCCAGCCACATGGCGCGCTCGGCGCGGGTCAGCGCCACGTACAGCAGGCGCAGGTCCTCGGCCAGGCGCTGCTCGTCGTCCTCGTCGGACGCCCGGTAGCCGCTCGCGAATGGCAGGAACACCAAGGGGTATTGCAGGCCCTTGGACTTGTGCATGGTGACGATCTGGACGAGCTCGGCATCGCTCTCCAGCCGGGTCTGCGCGGCATCGCCGCTGGCTTGCGGGTTCTGCAATTGCAGCTCCAGATGGCGGATCAGGCTGCCCTGTCCCTGCAGGCCCAGGCTGGCCGCCTGCAGCAGATCGCCCAGGTGCAGCAGGTTGGTCAGCCGGCGCTCGCCCAGGGGCTCGCCGCGGACGTCCAGGCCCAGCAGGCGTGCCGGAATGCCCTCGTCGTGCAGCAGCTGGTGCAGCATGGGCAGGAAGCCCTGCCGCTCCCAGACCTGCTGCCAGGCATGGAACCGGTCGACCACCGCTTCCCAGGCGGCTTCCTCGTGCAGCAGCGCATCCAGCGCAGGCCAGTCCAGGCCCCACAAGGATGTGGCCAAGGCCGCCTTGACCCAGGCGCTGGCGCGCGGAAACGCCACCGCGCGCAGCACGCGCCACAGATCATGCGCTTCCGGGCTGGCATAGACGCTGTCGCGGTCGGACAGATAGACGCTGCGCACGCCGCGCCGCGCCAAGGCCGTCTGCATGGCCTGCGCCTCATGGGCGCTGCGCACCAGCACCGCCATCTGGCCCGGCTGCGCGGCTTCGCTGTTGAGCAGCGCCACCATCTGGCTGGCAAACAGCTCGGCCATGGCGTGCCGCAAGCGGGTCCCGCGCAGGGGCTCCGGGGCCTGCTGCCACCAGACCGTCAGGCCGGGCAGCTCGCGCCCCTCCACGCGCAGCGCCTGCACCCCGGCATTGCGGGCCGTCACGGGCTCGAAAGGCACATCGCCGAAAGGCCGGTCGATTTGCGAGAAAAGATGGTTCACCGCCGCGACCACGCCCGCCGTGGAGCGGTAGTTGCCCGACAGGGTATGCAGGCCCTCGGCCTGTGCGCGCGCCTTCAGGTAGGTCGCCAGGTCGGCGCCGCGGAAGCTGTAGATGGCCTGCTTGGGGTCGCCGATCATGACGAGGCCAGTGGCGTCCGTGCTGTCCGGGTCCGCATAGATGCGAGAAAGCGCGCCGTACTGCCAGGGGTCGGTGTCCTGGAATTCATCGACCAGCGCGACGGGAAACTGCTGGCGGATCGCCCGCGCCAGCCGGCCGTCCGGCACTTGCAAGGCCAGGTAGAGGCGCTGCAGCAGATCGGAGAAATCGAATTGCGCCAGCCGCGCCTTGGCCTGCGCATAGGCCTCGCCGATGGCATCGGCGGCGTGCGCCAGCAAGTCGTCGGCGATCTGGGGCTCCTGGCGCAGATGCGCCACCAGCGCGTCGATCCGCACGAAGGCGTCAAACTGGTTGGCCGCGGCCCAGCCCTTTTCCTGCAAGACGCTGCTGGCAAAACGCTCGATCACCTTGAACTCGATCTCGCCGCCCGCTGCCCATGCCGCCATCTTGTCCAGCCAGCCGGGCATCCAGTTGGCCTGGTAGCGGCTCAAGGTCTTGTTGGCGGCCATCTCGCTGACCTTGGCAATGGCCTCGTCGGTCCAGGCCGTCCGGGCCGGCGTCTCCAACTGCTCGCGCTGCGCCTGCCACAGGCTCCAGGCCGCGACCAGGGCATCGGGCGCAGCGCCGCCATAGCAGAGTTGGCCGGGTGAGCGCTCGGCGCGGGCCCACAAGGGGCGCAGGGCCAGCAGCAGCGCGGCCGGATCGCCCCCCCAGGCCTTGACCGCCGGCAGCTGCGACAAGCTCAAGGGATAGCACCAGCGCCGCCAGTAGTCCTGCGCCGCCAGCAGGCGCAGGTGCTCGCCCTCTTCGACGCGCGACTGCTCGAACAGGCTGGCGCTGTCGAAAGCGTGCTGCCTCAGCATGCGATGGCTCCAGCCGTGGATGGTGTAGATGGCGGCCTCGTCCATCCATTGCGCCGCGGTGTCCAGGCGCGCGGCGCATTCAGGCCACTGCGCCGGATCGAAGGCTTGCCGCAGGTCGGCCAGAAACGCATCCGGCTCCGCAAGCTCCTGCGCGAAATGGCGTGCCGCCAGCGCCAGGCGCTCGCGCACGCGGGCGCGCAGCTCGGCCGTGGCGGCCTCGGTGAAGGTCATGACCAGGATCTGCGGCGGGAACAGGCCGGCGCGCAGGTCCGCGCCGTCGCCGCGATGGCCCAGCACCAGGCGCAAGTACAGGGCGGCCAGGGTCCAGGTCTTGCCCGTGCCGGCCGAAGCCTCGATCACCTGCAGGCCCTGCAAGGACATGCGCAGCGCGTCGAGCGACTGGGAAACCGCCGCCGCGCTCATGCTCCGTCTCCCGCTGCATCGCCTTGCAGCGCGTCCAGGCTCAGATGCGCCTGCAGGTCGCCATACAAGGTTCGCGCCCAGGCCGGCAACTGCGCACGCAAAGCCTCGTAGTCGGCAAAGCAGCGCGCCAGATACGGCGACTCCTCGCGCTCGCCCGGCAGTTTGCCGCTGCCTTCAAAGGCCTTGAGGGCGGCCGCGTGCGCGTCCGCCTCCCCGTCCGGCAAGGCGCCCAGGTAGGCCCAGGCGGCCTTGGCGGTCACCGGTGGCGGTTCCGTCCAGGCCTCGCGGTAGGCCTGGACCAGGCGCGTGAGCATGCCTTGCGCGACCTGAACCGGCAAGGGCGCAAAGCTGACCTGCCCGTCCAGGCCCAGCACGGTGCTGTGCACCGTCATGCCGCTGGCCGACGCGGCCAGATGGCGCACCCACAAGTCGGTCAGCACCGAGAGCCTGGGGCGCGCCAAGGCGCCCGGCCCCGCCAGCACGGCGCCGACGCGCTGCTGGCATTGCAGGCATTCGCCCGATGGCCCGTGTTCCGCGCGCAGATCGAGCAGGCTGCCGCTCAGCGCGGTGCCGTCGAGCAGCAGGTCCACGACCTGCGCCGGCAGCGGATGCGCAAAGCGCCGCAGCAGAGGCGCCGCGCGCTGGCGCACCACGTCGGCACTGCGGCCCAGCTCGGCCACCATGCGCTGGCCATGGGCGGCCATGGGCAGGCGACCGGACAGGGGCAGCACCAGCAAGGCCTGCGCCAGATCCTGCGCGGCCAGCAGGTCCTGCCCTTCGCGAAAGCGCTGCAGGCCATCGATGCCGAAAGGTTCGTGTTCCAGCTCCAGCTCGGTCAAGGCGTCGAATTGAACGCCCAGCCGTGCCTTGAAGAACACCTCGACCGGCTGGCGCAAGAGCTGGCGCAGATCGCTCAGGCTCAGCGCCGAGGGCGCGGAACGCGCCTCGGGATGCTGGGCGGGGGTCGCAGTCCCAGCCCGATCGGCGTCATGCACGCGCGCCCAGTCGGCGTCGAAGGTCGAAAACTTCGAGCCCTGCTCGAAATAGGCCAGGGAAAAAGGCTGCAGCGGCTGCACAATGGCCTCGCGCGCGGGCTGCCAGTGGCGCCGCAGGAACTCGATCAACTGCGCCACCAGCACCGAGGGCGGCAGCTCGGCGTTGTCGGTGGCGCGATGGCCTTGCCAGCTGATGTAGAGCTTGTCGCGCGCCGACAGCAGCGCTTCAAGAAACAGGTAGCGGTCGTCCTCGCGGCGCGAACGGTCGCCGGCCCGCCAGCTCTGCGCCATCAGGTCGAAATCGCGCGGCACCCCTTGGCGGGGGTAGTCGCCGTCGTTCATGCCCAGCAGGCAGACGATCTTGAACGGGATCGAGCGCATGGGCATCAGCGTGCCGAACTGCACGCCGCCGCCGAAGAAGCGCTGGTGCAGGCCGCCCTCCTGCAGCTGCGACAGCCAGTGGTCGCCGACCACTTCGAGCGGCAGCGGCGCGTCCAGCGCCGCTGCATCGCAAGCCTGCAGCCAGGCCTCCAGCGGCTCCAGCAGGTGCTGGATCTGGCGCGCCTCGGCCTCGTCCGAGCCCTCGAAGAAACGCGCCACCATCCCGGTCAGGCAAGCCACCCATTGCGCCGGCGTCTGCTCGACGCGCAGGGCCTGCAACGTGAGCCGGACGGCGTCCAGCCAGTCCAGCAGCGCCTGCACCAGCCGCGCGTCCAGGCCGCTCCAGGCCGGCTGGGCCAATGTCTGGCCCCAAGCCGCGGCGCCAGGATCCGGTTCGCCCAATGTGTCGCCAATAGCCTCGCCCAGCGCGTAGCCCAGCAGCAGGCGCCGCAACCCGAACAGCCAGCTGTTCGGCGCCAGGCCGCTGGCGTCCGCGGGCATCCCGAAGGGCTGCCGGTGCGCGCCGTCCAGGCCCCAGCGCACACCCGCGTCCTGCAGCCAGGGCTGCAATTCCGCCACGTCGGCCGCGCTCAAGCCAAAGCGCTGCCGCACCGCGTCGACCTCGAACAGGCTGAGCCAGTCGGCCAGCGAGATGCGCGATTGCGGCAGCGCCAGCAGCTGCCGCAAGGCCTGCACCAGCGGCGACTGGCGCGGCGAGGTGTCGGCCAGGGCGTAGGGAATGTGGCGCGGCTCGCCGGCTGAAAACCGGCCGAACACCGCCTGGATGTGCGGCGTGAAGCGCTCCATGTCGGGCACCATCACCATCACCTCGCGCGGCTGCAGGCTTGCGTCGGCATCGAGCCAGGCCAGCAGGCGGTCGTGCAGCACCTCGACCTCGCGCTGCGGCGAATGGCAGCTGACCAGGCTGACGGAGTCGTCGTCCGCGCGCAGCGCCTGCGCCGCCTCTGGCAGCTCGAGATTGAGGATACCGGACTGCAATTGGGCCAGCTGCGTCGCCACGGGCGCCGCGTCCAGCGGATCGACGAACACGTCGACGCGGGCGACGCGCTGGCGATAGGCCTCGACCTGGTCGAAGCCGTCCAGCAGGTGCAGGTAGTCGCGCCCCTGCTTGCCCCAGGACGCCAGCAAGGGGTGCGCGACCGGCGCCTGGCGGACCGCCGCGGCCTTGTCTGCAACCTTGTGGGCCTGACGGCGCCGCACCAGCGCCTTGAGCTGCGCATGCCCCTCGACCAGGTCGCCCCAGTAGTACCGGCAGGGGTTTTGCACCAGCATCAGGACCTGGCACAGCGGACCCAGCGCCGCCAGCGCCTCGACCGCCTGGTGGGGCAGCGAGGAGATGCCGAACACGACGATGCGCTGCGGCAGTCCGCGCGGCCGCACGCCGGTGGCCTGGTACTCGGCGGCAAGCGCCTGGACCGCGCTCATGTACCGGCTGTGCACGCCGGCGCGCGAGGCCTCGGCCAGATCCGGCCCCAGGTCCGCGCGCAAGTCGCGCCACAGCTGCGCCTGCCAGGCCTGGTCGGGGTCCAGGTCTTGCGCGCCCAGCACATCGCGGCCCGCCGCCCAATCGCGCAGCCAGTCTGCGCGGTAGCTCTGGTAGCCGTCGAACACATCGGCCAGCTGCAAGGCCAATTGATACAGCTTGCGGCTGTCGGGCACCCGGCTCAAATAGGCTTGCAGGGGCGCGTAAATGGCGTTCGTTGCCGCCAGCGAGGGCAGCAGGCGCAGCAACCGCCAGACCAATTGGCTCTTGTCGAAGGGCATTTGCACGGGCACCGCCTGGGCCCCCAGCACCTGGCGGTAGACCTGCCACAGGAACGCACTGGGCAGCTCCATGCGGGTGGCGGCGCAAATGCCCAGGGCCTGGTCCGCCGACAGCGCCATTTCCAGCCAGTGCTTCATGCCCGCGCTTTGCACCAGCAGGATCTCCGGGCTCAAGGGCGGCAGAGGCTGGGCACGCACAAAGGCCACCAGCAGCTCGCTCAAGTCCTCCAGGCGGTTGCCGTGCAGGACCATGAAACCGGGGGGGAAAGCGAGGTCGGGAGATAGCGGGTCGGCAAGCGTCATGGCCTGGATTATTTCTTGAATGCCGGACCGGTCCGCGGCGGACCCGGTGGAGCTGCCTCACTAGGGAATCCCCTGAAGTCATTTTTGCTCATTCAACGTAATCTGAGCTTTAGCTCATATTTTCAAGACTTACCCACTGCTTCCCTGGAGATCCGGATGACTGTTGCCAAACCCTTACAGCGCCTGCTCATTGGCGCGGCCTGCCTGCTGAGCCTGTCCAACACGCAAGCGCAAGACCAACTGCTGGTCAACGCCCGTGTGTTCACGGGCGACCGCCTGCACCCCTATGCGCAGGCCGTTGCCATCCACGACGACAAGATCGTCGCCGTGGGCAACCAGGCCGACATCGCGGCGCGCGTGGCGACGGACGCCAAGGTCGTCGACCTGCAAGGCAGGACCCTGCTGCCCGGCCTGATCGACAGCCACGAGCACGTCGTCTACGGCGGCACCGGGCTGTTGTCCGCCAGCGTGGAGCCGACAATCACCAAAGTCGACCAGGTGGTGAAGGTGGCGCTCAAGGCGCTGCAAGAGGGCAAGAGCATGCGCGGCGACGTGCTGGCGGTGACCAACATTCCGCTCGGCATCTGGAGCCAGCAGTCGCAGCTCAACGCGCGCTTCAACAGCGGCCCCTTTGCCAAGGTGCCCGTCGTGCTCCATGGCATGGACGGCCACACGGGCTGGGGCAATCGCGTGCTGCGCGAGCGTGCCGGCATCACCCAGGCCTTTCTGCGCGGCCTGACGGAGTCGCAGCGCAAATACTATGGCAGCTCCAAGGACCTGGTCCCCAACGGCTTCACCGTGGACGCGGGCTGGGACACCCTGCAGAGCAAGGTCCCACTCCCTGACGCGGCCTTCATGCTGGAGGCCGGACGGGCCGGCGTGAACCTGATGCACGAGCTGGGCATCACGAGCTGGCTGGACGCACTGGCCTCGCCCGAGATCCTCGCGACCTACAAGGCCCTGTCGGACCGCAACGAGCTGAAGTCGCATGTCGCCGCCTTCGTGCAGGTCAAGGCCGAGGACGTCGAACGGGGCGACCCGCTGGCGCAAGTCCAGGCCCTGCGCCAGCAGTACGCCAACGTGCCCGGCCTGACCGTGCCGGGCATCAAGATCTTCATGGACGGCGTGGTCGAATATCCGTCGCACAGCGCAGCCATGTCGGAGCCCTACAAGAAGACCGGAACCATGGGCGACCTGCTGTTCTCGCCCGAGCAGTTCGCCCAGGTCGCGACCCAGGCCGACAAGGCCGGACTGGTCGTGCACGTGCATGCCATCGGCGACCGCGCCGTGCACGAGACGCTCAACGGCTTCGCCGCGGTGCGCCAGGCCAACGGCAACAGCGGCCTGCCCGACACCATCACCCACCTGCAGTTCGTCAAGCCGACCGACATTCCGCGCTTCAAATCGCTGGGGGTCATCGCATCGATGCAGCTGTTCTGGGCCGAGGCCGGGCCGGACACCATCGACCTGATCGAGCCCTATGTGGACCCCGCCATCTTTCCCTGGCAGTATCCGGCCCGCTCGCTGCTGAACGCAGGCGCCCTGATCGCCGGCGCCAGCGACTGGTCGGTCTCCACGCCCAATGTCTTCGAGGCCATCTACCAGGCGGAAACGCGCAAGGGCCCCAAGGGCGTGCTCAATGCCGGCGAGGACATGCCGCGGGAAACCATGCTCTACGCCTACACCATCAACGCCGCCCAGGCCCTGAGCCAGCAGGAGCACATCGGCTCCATCGAGCCCGGCAAGCAGGCCGATCTGACGCTGGTGGACCGCGATGTGCTCACTGTCAACCCCGAGCAGCTCAAGGCCACCAAGGTGCTGGGCACCATGGTCGGCGGCGAGTGGGTGTACCGCGCGGAAGGCGCCAAGCTCTGATCCAGGGCTGATATGGTCGCTCCTGTCAATCGCAAGATTTGAATTTCATTTCAGCGGCTCGGGGTGATGCGACACGAAGTCTGCTGCGACGATGGATCAGACTGATATCCGCGGGTTGGTTTCCGCCGTGCATGGGTCCGTCGTGGAAGC
>JAFALA010000043.1 GCA_019234815.1 Burkholderiaceae bacterium
GCGCGTGGATTGAAACGTCAGCATTCTTACGCATCCACGCCAGGAGGAAAGTCGCGCCCGGCACGGGCGCGTGGATTGAAACGCGCCAATAAGCGGAATCTGTAGCGCCGCCAGCGTCGCGCCCGGCACGGGCGCGTGGATTGAAACGACTGCTTGATGGCCACCATGACGGACGTCACAAGGTCGCGCCCGGCACGGGCGCGTGGATTGAAACGGATCGTCCGCCAGCGGCAAGTACCACACCTCGCGTCGCGCCCGGCACGGGCGCGTGGATTGAAACTTTCATGGTCAGCTCACCACAGCCGGGCAGACGGTCGCGCCCGGCACGGGCGCGTGGATTGAAACTGCAAGCCCCGGCCGAAGAACATGAAACTGAGGAGGGTCGCGCCCGGCACGGGCGCGTGGATTGAAACCCATCTCCGGCTTCACGGTGAACATGCTTGATGTGGTCGCGCCCGGCACGGGCGCGTGGATTGAAACAATGTTGCGCGCAGGCGCTCGACGTAGCCGGCGTGGTCGCGCCCGGCACGGGCGCGTGGATTGAAACAAGATATACATGCCGATCTCCTTAATGGATGATTCGTCGCGCCCGGCACGGGCGCGTGGATTGAAACTGCGGTGACAGCAGCTTGCCTTCAGCCATCCGGGTCGCGCCCGGCACGGGCGCGTGGATTGAAACCCATACGGTCTGCCCGCCTTTCAGCATGGCAACCGTCGCGCCCGGCACGGGCGCGTGGATTGAAACACCGAGGGGGGCGACGCCGGCAACTTGATCGCCCGTCGCGCCCGGCACGGGCGCGTGGATTGAAACTCCAGGATGTACCACTTGTTTAACCGTAGTGCTGCGGTCGCGCCCGGCACGGGCGCGTGGATTGAAACCCAATTGACTCGGGCCATGATGTCTTCGATGCGCGTGGATTGAAACATCCGCAACGGCATTGAGTTCAACCGGTATGGCCGGTCGCGCCCGGCACGGGCGCGTGGATTGAAACGTTTTGCTGCATGAGTCACCGCAGTGGCTGCACCAGTCGCGCCCTGTGCGGGCGCATGGATTGAAACAGGTCGAGCTTGGACTGCGCTGCTTGGTTGTATTGTCGCGCCCCGCGTGGGCGCGTGGATTGAAACACGCCGGCGTACATCAAAGACAAGCGTGCGTCCGACGTCGCACTCCACGCGAGTGCGTGGATTGAAACGACGACATCACGATGCTGAAGGATATGTCCTGGGTCGCGCCTCATGTGGGCGCGTGGATTGAAACCAGATTAGACCTAGCTTCGTTACCTGCTTGCCGATGTCGCGCCCAATGCGGGTGCGTGGATTGAAACCGCATGCGAAACATCGCGGCCAGATGGCTGCCGCCTGGTCGTGCCCCGTGCGGGCGCGTGGATTGAAACGCCGGTGGTGGGGGTATGTCGACGGCTATCGAACAGGCCGCGTCCCACTCATGGCGAGGATTGAAACTTCGAGAAGCGAGTCAAGCCGTTATCTGGCTGCTAGTCGCACCCCGCTCGGGCTGGGATGAGTGATGATTAGTTGGGGGTGAAGAAAGGGCCAAGCCCGTGAGGGTTTGGCCCTTGTTGTGCTCGTGATGAAGACAACCGTGCATTGCCTGCGGCGAATGCACGCTACGAAATATCACCGCATATCTTTACGCCTGTTCGCCTTCCAAGCCGCCGAGCGCATAGATCAGCGCGTCGACCAGCTCGCCCAACTCCTCGCTCATCAAGGTAAAGGTGGCTTCGAACAGGCTTTCGCTGTCGTCGCCGGCTTGGCTCGCTTCGTCCTGCAGTACGTCGAGGAACTGGATGCGCTTGAGCTGCAGCGTGTCGGTCAGCACGAAGCGCACGCGCTCCTTCCACACCAACCCGAGCTTCGTCACCTGTTTGCCGGTGGCGATGTGCTGGCGGATCTCGTCGGCGGTCAGGTCCATGCGCACGCAGCGCACCACGGCGCCGTTCTCGCTGCTGTCCTTGAGCTCGCAGTCGGCATCGAGCTCGAAGCCCGCCGGCGCTTCGCCCGCCGCCAGCCAGTCGGTCATGGCGGTATGCGGGGCGATGGCCGTGCGTGGCAGCGCCGCCGGGAACGGGGGCAGGGCCTCGCGCAGCTTGCTCACCAGTGCCTCGGCCTTGCTGGCGGTGCCGGAATCGACCATCAGCCAGCGCCGGCCGATATCCAGGTAAGCGGACAAGCGGCTTGCGCGGGTGAAGGCACGCGGCAACAGGTCGTCGGTGATCTGCTCTTTCAACGCCTGCTTTTCCTTGCGGCCGACCTTGCGGTGCTCGGCGGCCTCGATTTCGCTGGCTTTGATTTCGACGAAGTCGCGAATCACCGCGCTAGGCAGCACCTTGTCCTCGCGTTTGAGCGAAACCAGCAGGTGACCGTGCGCGCTATAGACCGGTGTGTCGGCGCTGCCGGGGTTGACCCAGCCCTCGCTGAACCAATCGAGCCCGCTACAGGGTTGAAAAGGGGTTTTCTCTAATGCCGCGGACAGTTGCGGCATATCCGGGGTGGATTGCTCGTTTAAACGATAAAATGAGAGTTGCTTAAACCACATAATTGTTTCATAATGCGCGTCCTCTGGGAGCTGGATTGTACCGCAGAAATCGCGATGCACGGCAGCTTTCTGAGAAAGTCTTTTTCGGCGGCGGGGTGTAGCTTAGCCTGGTAGAGCGCTACGTTCGGGACGTAGAGGCCGGAGGTTCGAATCCTCTCACCCCGACCAAAAAAGACTTGTGAAAAGACGCGAAATACTGTAAATTGCGTGTCTCTTGTTTGAAGCAATAAACGGGGTGTAGCTTAGCCTGGTAGAGCGCTACGTTCGGGACGTAGAGGCCGGAGGTTCGAATCCTCTCACCCCGACCAGGATTCAAAAAAGCCTTGATCAAGCCAACGCGGGTTCAAGGCTTTTTTATCAAGTTGGTTTGCCGGTATAGCTCAGTTGGTAGAGCAGCGCATTCGTAATGCGAAGGTCGGGGGTTCGACTCCTCTTACCGGCACCATTAAGATCAAAGGGTTAGACCGAACCGGTCTAACCCTTTTTTCGTATGTGTTTTTTTATGCCGTTTTGATGGCGCGCCGCCTAGCATGAACCGTGTTCTCCCAAGGAGCAGGGTATGCGACAACGTATGAGCGGTTTTTGGGTATTGGTGCTGGTCGGGCTTGCGGCCCACGTGCTGATCATCTCGGTCGCCGTCGATCACTGGTAGCAGGGCGGCGCTAGCCGCTATCATGGCCGCTTTCCCGTTGGAGCCGCCATGAAACGCACGCTGCTGCTATTTGTTTTTCTTGCCCAGGCCGCCTTCGCGTCCACGCCGATTCCGGACGCTCGCTACGATCTGGGTTTCTCTCCGGGCGGTACCTCTCTGACTATGGTGCAAAGCGGCATCGCCAGCGCCAAGCGAGAGATTCTGGTGGCCGCCTACGGCTTTACCAGCCGCCCCATCGCCGAGGCGCTGGTGACCGCGGCGCGGCGCGGGGTGCGCGTGGCCGTGATCGCGGATCGTAAATCCAATCTGCCGGCCGAGAACGGCAAGTTCACCGCCTTGGCCTATCTGGCCCAGCAGGGCATTGCCGTGCGGCTCAACGGCCGCTACGCCATCCACCACCATAAATTCATGGTCATTGACGCCCAGACGGTGGAAACGGGCTCGTTCAACTACAGCCAGGCAGCGGTCAAATCCAACGCCGAGAATGTACTGCTGCTATGGAATGTGCCCGCGCTCGCCAAAGACTACGCGCGGGAATGGCAGCGCCTGTGGGACGAGGGTGAGCCCTTGCGTCTGGCGCGTTGATGGCGTGCCGCTTCTCACGCCGACGCTAAAGGGACGGCTTGCAATAGAGGTGAACGGCTTTACGCGTTTCCAGGGCGAGTGCGCAGTTTTTCAATATGTCCATGCCAATATTGCCTTGGTGCTGTACATACTCTGGATTGTTCAACGTTATCAAATGGCTGGCAAATGAGGGGGCCGCTTCGAGCAAGATCGGTATCTTGGCTATCGTCTGCCCATTGAACGAAATGGGAACCGGCGCGGAGACCTCCGTTTCCACATTTTTGTCTTTCACGTTCACAAACGATTTTTTTACAATTTTGATATCGGTTTTTACGCTGGAGCGTAGAAAAAGGCTGTAATCGTGGCCGGTGACAACCGCTGCCACTCCCTGCTTTCCTTGATTAATACTCACGCCTGAGACATAAAGCGCGTCACTACCATCGCCAGCATAGGGCGCGGATGCATATGTTAAATTCGGATAGCGGCGGTCCACAGCGGCTTTTGCCGCTTCATCGCTATCGGCTTGTATGACATAAAGTTCACCGTTAATGAAATCCATCACAATAAGGCAATGCTGACACTCGATAGAGTGCGGGTTAAATACCATGCCAATACGGTGCTGGTCGTTATTTTGGATTTTCTTAATAACTGCCGTTCGCCCCAGCAGCATCTCAACCGGACCGAGACGAAAAGGAATGGTTTGTGATGCCAGCGGAACAATATCTTCGAGGGACAGCGGGTTGTCCACTTGATATATTCCGATATTCTGGGCAAACGCCTCCAGCAGCAAGGGATGAGAGCTGGTGGTGTCAAGGCGCAACTTCGTTTTCGCCCCGGCCACTTCCGCCGAAACCATTGGGTACCCGTGCTCTTTGTCTATTGTTATTTTCTCAATAGACATATATTTTACCTCCTCTGAGAATGAGAGCTGCGAATAACCTATTGAGGCGAAGAAAAACAGCACGATATTATTTTTCATCATGCATTGTCCATTGATGATGGAATTTAATAATTCGGCCACAGAGGCTGTGGAAAAATGGCTAATTCACGGCCTCTCTCGGCCAATTACCTGAGTATTTCTTTATTTTTGCGTGCCCTTACCATTTCGTTTGCCAGGTAAGGCCTCCTCCCGTTACTCCCCTTCGCGTATCGCCTGAGAGATTTAATTTAACGGTGGTGTTTTTGTTCTCATACACCGTGGTTGTGCAACTCATGCTGGCACCGTTGCTATTACCTCCCCCTGTGCATTGCCCACCTGTGACCTGTCCAAAATGCTCTTTCATCAAAGTGTGCATTTGATCCTCCGCTCAGTGACATGTTGCTAGGGCCTGTCTGCAGACAGGCCCTAAGATCAGTCATCAACACCGATGACTGCCGATTAAGGCTCTCACCGCAGCTTCATTCGCGTATGTAGGGCTATACCTTCAGATTTGTTGGAAGTTGGCCTTAGCGCTGTCGGTCAATAGGGATCTGTGGGGCAAGGTTTGTCTTGTGAGTTGCGGTGTAGTTCCCTATGCCGGGGATTCCGGCCTGTAGGGCATCGCATGGGATGGCGGCACGGCGAATCATCTGCACGCGGTTTGACCGGACGCAGAAACTGGCGCTCGCCATGGGCATAAGCTGTGACGGAAGCGTTTCAGGAGGCCGTTATGCAACTGTCGCAAATTAATCCGGAAACCGCCCAGGAACTGCTCAGGCTGTCTTTGGAGGCGGGGTCCAATCCGGAAATATGCATCCCCGATCGGTACCGTTGTTTTTTTGTCGCTAGCCGGAATGGCTGGCGTCTCAGTGATGAAGCCTTTGACGCCGTCATGGAAGTCCAGGGCGTCCATTTCCGTCACTGAGATCCTCGTTTCAGAATCCCGCGAAGCCGTGCCCGTCACGGATCTGTTTATCCGCGTGCCGTATGCTGGCAAGCAGCAGCGGCACGTCGTGCAGCATGGTGCCGGCGGGGATGCCGAGCGCCATGAACTGCGCCAGTACCGGGTGCAGTGCCGCCAGCAGGTAGTGGCGCGCGCGCGTGGCGGGCGCCAATGCCGCGTCGGGCGATGCCGGCTGCGTATAGCGCCGGGTGGTGTCATGCGCGCGCTGCAGCGACGGAAAACCGGATAGCAGCGAACGCAGCGCCGAAAGGGCTTCGGCGTCGAGTCGGTCGGGGTGGGGTGTCGGGTTGATCATGCCAATGCAAAAACTCAGCGGTCACCGCGAGGTGACCGCGCCGGGTTGAATCAGTCAATAAGGGAGCTGGCGGTCGCCGGCTGGCGACGCCAGAACGGGATCAGCAGAACACCTTCAATTCGGGCGCTGCAGCAGCGCCTCGGCGGCCGCGGACAGGGTCGCGGCCTCGCGGGCCAGGTTCTCGCTGGCGCGCAACAGCGTCTGGATGCGTTCCACGTTGGAACGCATCGATTCGGTGTCGAGTTCACCGCTGGCGATGGCCTTGACGACGGGCGCATTGTCTTCGGTGATGCCGTCAAGCTTGATGCCCAGCTGATAGCGCAGGCGCAACAACTCCATGACGGGCTTCGGGATGCGGCGATCGTTCTCGTAGCGGGAGCCGCCCGATTGGGTGACGCCGATCGCGCTCCAAAATTCCTGCTGGTTCAAGTCCAACTGGACGCGTAGCGCCCGTGGGTCGAAAGAGACGTTATTTTCCGTGCTCATGGGTAGACCTCATTCTGGATGTACAACTTTTGTAATGGTTATCCACCCGCTGGGGCTTGGTTTCTATTGTGGGCTCCCGCGGGCGTCGTTTCGCTCGGTGCATATCCTACATCGAGTTAATACGATAAGTAATTATGTTTTACGGATATTGCTTAGCGGATGTTGCAAATGCGCTATAGCCAGTTAAAGCGATGCCCATGACATCGTCTATACGAGTGGATGATGTCAATGGCATAGAGGGGAAGGGGAATGCGAAGGAGTGGCCGATGGCCACTCCTTCATGAAGAGGGAGGTCAGAAGTCGTCTTCGCACCGTTCCGCGAGGAAGCGCGCGTCATCGCGGTCGTGGGCGCGCTGTCGAACTTTTTGTTGCCTGGATCTTTCCGTTTCGTTGAGCTGCGGCTTGGCCACAGCATACAAAAAGCTTTCGTGCTGGTCGCGCGCCTGCTTGCGGCGCACGCTGAGGGGGATACGCGAAATCATCCTTGTACCTCACTGTCGGTTGATTGCAACTACAGCCCCAAACGCCGACGCTCCCGCGTCGGAAACCGGTTTCGTTCACGTGGCGAATCGTGCCTTGCGTGGGAAAACCGATCAGTCAAGCGCTAAAGTGACTCGTTTTTTCTCGTTTGTAAAGCAGGAATTTCTGTCCGGATGGCAAATGTTGTGTTCGTGACGTCGTTTACTCCAATATCATGATTAATATATCGATGATAGTCTTGATGTAAGACACTGCGATGACAACGGCGCGGGTAACGGCAGGGCATTCGAACAGTGGGACTGCATCACTTTACAGTTAGCAGGCTTTTGTCTCGATGCCAAATGGGGAGATAAAAAAAGAGCCCCTTGTGGGGGCTCTGAATTGCACCTTCGCTCAGGAGACTGGGAGTAGCGACCCCCAGTCATATCAAAGTGACGCTAGCGCCACTTGACCTGCGCTGAGTATGCGCTGGGCGTCGGCAAAGCTCTATAGGCGTTTGATGGTGTTTGTTTGACGGAATGTGACTAAATCTTTGCAGGGAGAAACATGGAAAAACGTTATCCGGAAATTGGCCGCCGCACGGTGCAAATGCGTTGGGGCGACATGGACGCCATCGGTCATCTGAACAACACCTACTATTTCCGTTATCTGGAGCAGGTGCGGGTGGAATGGCTCGATAGCGTCGGCCATGGCATCCGCCCCGGCGCCACCGGGCCGGTGATCGCGGCCACCTCGTGCACCTTCCGCCGTCAGCTCAGTTATCCGGCGACGGTGGAGATCACGCTGGAGCTGGAGCGTCTGGGTAAAAGCAGCGTCACGCTGCGCCATCACTTCTTCGTCGCCGGCGATCCGGACACCCTCTATGCCTATGGCGACGTGACCTTGGTGTGGGTCGACTATCAAAGCGGGCAAGCGGTGCCCTTGCCGGACGATTTGCGCGCGCTGTTGGCGCCGCAGGCGGCGGCGTTGGCTCAGATGTCGGCGTGATCTGAAAAAGCTGAAATAAAGCGGTCGCCGAGCTCGGCCGCTTGCACGGGGCGAGCGGATACGCTAATGTCATCGTCCCTTTAACCCCAGGTCCGGCGCCCACAAGGCGCCCGCGACAGGAGCGATCTTTATGTTTTCCTGGTTTGAACGCCGGGTGGATCCCTATCCGGAGTCTCCCCCCGCACAGCCGCCGCACGGCTTCTTTTCCTTCATCTGGTTTTGTACGCGCAGCATGCGCGGCCTGATTCTCGGCATGACGCTGCTGACGGCCGCCATCGGCGCGTTCGAGGCGTTGCTGTTCGCCATGCTCGGCTCGGTGGTCGACTGGTTGTCCAAAGTGCCGCCCCAGGCGCTGTGGCAGCAGGAGCGCGGCAATCTGCTGCTGCTTGCCGGCATTTTGCTGGCAAGCCCCCTGGTGGTCGCGCTGCAAGCGCTTTGCAAGTACCAGGGTCTGTTCAGCAATTTCCCCATGCGTTTGCGCTGGAATTTCCATCGCCATTTGCTCGGCCAGAGCATGAGCTTCTATCAGGACGAGTTCGCCGGCCGGGTCTCGACCAAGGTCATGCAGACCGCGCTGGCCGTGCGCGACACGGTGATGATCATCACCGATATTCTGGTGTTCGTGCTGATCTACTTCATCACCATGGTCGGCGTAGTCGGCCATTTCGATACCTTGCTGCTCTGGCCGTTCATGGGCTGGCTGCTGGCGTACGTGCTGACGCTCGCCTTTTTCGTGCCGCGTCTGGGGCAGGCCGCCACCTTGCAGGCCGATGCGCGCAGCCTCATGACCGGCCGCATCACCGACGCCTACACCAACATCGCCACGGTCAAGCTGTTCTCCCACGGCCAGCGCGAGGCGCGCTTCGCCCGCAACGCCATGCAGGAGTTCATGGCGACGGCGTATCGCCAGATGCGCCTGGTCAGCGGGTTTGAAATCACCAACCAGATCAGCAGCATGCTGCTGGTGGCGGCGACGACGGGGGTGGCGCTATGGCTGTGGATGCATGGCCAGGTCGGCGTGGGCGCGGTGGCCGCCGCCACCGCCATGGCATTGCGCTTGAACGGCATCTCGCATTGGATCATGTGGGAAATGTCGAGCCTGTTCGAGAACATCGGCACCGTGCAAGACGGCATTCGCACCTTGTCGCGTCAGGTGGCGGTGACCGACGCGCCGGCAGCGGCGCCACTCAAGGTCACGCGCGGCGAGGTCCGTTTCGACAACGTCGACTTCGGCTACGGCAGCGACAAAATGGTGATCAGCGGGCTCAACCTGACGATCCGGCCCGGTGAGAAAATCGGCCTGGTGGGCCGTTCCGGCGCCGGCAAGTCGACCATCGTCAATCTGCTGCTGCGCTTTTACGATGCCGACGGCGGCCGCATTCTGATCGACGGCCAGGACGTGCGCGCCGTCAAGCAAGACAGTTTGCGCGCCCAGGTTGGCATGGTGACGCAGGACACGTCGCTGTTGCATCGCTCGGTGCGCGAAAACCTGCTCTATGGCCGTCCGGATGCCGATGACGCGGCCATGGTCGCGGCGGCGCGGCGCGCCGAGGCGCACGACTTCATTCTCGCCTTGACCGATCCCAAGGGCCGCACCGGCTACGACGCGCATGTGGGCGAGCGCGGCGTGAAGCTGTCCGGCGGTCAGCGCCAACGTATCGCCATCGCGCGCGTCATGTTGAAAGACGCGCCGATCCTGCTGTTGGACGAAGCCACCAGCGCGCTCGATTCAGAAGTCGAAGCGGCGATTCAGGACAGCCTTTACCGCTTGATGGAAGGCAAAACCGTGGTGGCGATCGCGCATCGGCTGTCGACCATTGCCGCCATGGACCGGCTGATCGTGCTCGATCGCGGCCAGGTGGTCGAGGAGGGCTCGCACCAGCAGCTGCTGGCCCGTGGCGGCCTGTATGCGCGGCTGTGGTCGCACCAGAGCGGCGGTTTCCTCTGCGAGGACGACGACGAGGAGCTGATGGTGCCGCAGCGGGGCTAAGCGACGTAACGGCGTTTCCGTGGCGCACTGCCTTCGGCGAGTGCTCCCTACACAAACAAGTGTCCGGGGGCGTAGGGTGCAATCGCCGCGCAGTGCGCGGCATTGCACCAAACACCGCTAGCACCGGCGTTAGAGATATTCCGCCGGATCGATTTTGCCGCGCATCAGATGGCGCAGCATGAAGCGGTTCGGATGCAACGCCTGCATCAACGCAGCGGAAAGCGGCGCGGGCTCGTTGTCGATTTGCGCGGCGAGAATTTCGCCGGACAACGGCGCGGTGATCATGCCGCGCGAGCCGTGGGCGGTATTGACGTACAGACCCGTGGCCCAGGGCGCGGGCTCGGTCAGCTTGAGCGAGGCGTCCAGCGCCAGCGGTGCGTAGGCGCGGACGAAGTCGCGCATCGGCGCCACCGGACCGATCAGCGGCAGATAGTCGGGGCTCGTGCAGCGCCAGCCCGCGCGGCCGTCGAGATGCGCGACGTCGAGCATGTCCGCCTGGCACGCGGCATGGAGCGCGGGCGCCATGGCGGCGAGCATGGCCAGGTTGTCCTGATGCTCCTCGGCAGTCAGCAGCAAATGCTCGGCATTGAATTTGAAGCTGGCGCCCAGCGTGTGAATGCCTTGGCGCGCCGGCGCGACATAGCCTTCGTGGCATAGCACGATGCGCAAGGCTTGGCTGTCGGCCGTGGCCGGCAGGTGCGTGATCTGGCCGCGGATGCGCTTGAGCGGCAAGTGGCTCGTGCAGTCGAATGCGGCGCTGTCGGCGCCGCCGGCCAGCACCACCACGCTGCCGAACGCAATGGCGCCCTGCTCGCCGCTGACCACCCATTGCCCGTCCGCGGCGTTTTGCGACAGTTCCAGCACCGAGGTATTGGTGATGACGTCGATGCCGGGATGGTCGCACAGCGCGCGCGCCAGCGCCGGCGGGTGCAGCCAGCCGCCCTGGGGAAAGAACAGGCCGCCTTGCGGCAGTTCGATGCCGGCGCGTTCACTGGCGGCGTGCCGGTCGAGCCATTCGACCCAGCCGTCCGCCAGGCCGCTGGCGAGCAGCGCCTGCTGCTTGAGCAGATCGTTGTCGTCGACCGGCAGTTGCAGCACGCCGGTTTGCCGCCAGTCGTCCGGACGGTCGGTGAGCAGCTGCTGCAACAGGGCGAGAGAGTAGCGGTAACCGGCGAGCACCAGCTGGGTGAGCGGCGTGTCGTGCGCCGACAGGCGCGCGTAGAGCACGCCTTGATCGTTGCCCGATCCTTCGCGTGCCAGTGTCGGGTGACGCTCGATCAAGGCGACCTGCCAGCCGCGGTTGGCCAGGCTCCAGGCGCTGGCCGCGCCGGCCACGCCGCCGCCCACGATCACGGCGCGGCGTTCGGCGCCCGCCGGCAACGGCGCATGCGCGAACCACGGCGCTTCCCACTCCGGCTGCGCGCCGCCGCCGGCATAGTGGCCGCGGCTCATTTCGCGCTTGCTGCCGTATCCGGGCACTTTCTCCACCACGAACCCCGCGGCCTGCAGGCCGCGGCGTACGAAGCCGGCGCTGGTGAATGTGGCGAAACTCGCGCCCGGCCGGGCAAGGCGCGCCATGGTCTGAAACAAGGTGTCATGCCACATGTCGGGGTTTTTCGATGGCGCGAAGCCGTCGAGAAACCAGGCGTCGACGCGCGCCTCCGCCATCTGCCAGCACGGTACCGCCTCGCCCACGATCAATGTCAGGGTCACGCGCCCCTGATCGAACACGAAACGGTGCCAGCCCGGCGGCGGGGCGACGTAGCGCGCGCACAGCGCGTCGGCCTCTGCCGCGAGTTCCGGCCAAAGCGCCAAGGCGCGCCGCAGGTCGGCCGCGGCAAGGGGAAATTTCTCCACCGAGACGAACGACAAGCGGGCGTTGGGCGGCGCGTGGCGGCGAAAGCACTGCCAAGCGCAGAGAAAATTCAACCCCGTGCCGAAGCCGGTTTCGCCGATGGTGAATACTTGTTGAGGGGCCAGGGCGGCGAAGCGCTCGGGCAAGCGGTTGCCGTCGATGAAGACGTGGCGGGTCTCCTCCAGGCCGCTGTCGCGCGAGAAATACACATCGCCGAACGCGGTGGAAAAGGGCAGCCCCTCGGGCCAGTCGAGTTGAGCGGTATGCGTCATGGGAGTCCGGAAAAAGACAGGCGGAAAATCGATCCCCTGTTATTGGTCATAGCACAGATGACGCCTGTTCGAGCGCGTCGTCGGTGACGCCGGCCAAGGTCAGCGTGCATGTTTCGGCGGCGAAGTGCTTGGCGGTGGAACGGCGGTAGAGCGGATCGTAATGCGCTTCCAGCAGCGCTTGCACCAGCTCGGCGTATTGCGCCGACTGAATCAGCCGTTGCCAGGCGTCCCATTGTTCGCGCGCATACAGCGTCTTGAGACGGTCGAGCTGGGCGGTCAGCAATGCCGGCTGCTCGGTCAGGAACGCATAGTCCTCCAGCAGAAAGCGCACCCGCTCCGCCAGCGGCACTTCGAGCCGGATCGCCGGCGCGCTTTGCATCGCGGCCAACAGCGCGTTGGGCAGGGTCAGCCGGCCGATGTGGCGGCTTTCGGCCTCGATGTATACCGGCTCGCGCCCGTCGCAGGCGATAAGCGCCTGGCGCAATGCGCTCTCGAACGCTTTCTGGCTCGGCTGCGTTTGGCCGGGCACGAGTCCCAGCACCGAGCCGCGGTGGCTGGCAAGCCCCTCCAGATCGAGCACTTGCCGGCCATGGCGCGCCAGCGCGGCCAGGAGGCGGCTTTTGCCGGATCCGGTCGGGCCGGTGAGCACGCGCCAATCGATGCCGGCCGGCAATTGTTCCAGGTCGGCCAGCACCTGCTGCCGATAGCCTTTATAGCCGTGCTCCAACTGATGCGCGGCCCAGCCGACCTGCGCCAGCACCAGGGCCATGGCGCCGGAACGTTGCCCGCCGCGCCAGCAGTAGACCAGCGGCCGCCAGGATTTCGGCCGGTCGTGGAAGCGCTCCTCGATGTGCAGGGCGATGTTGCGCGCGACGAGCGCCGCGCCGACCCGGCGCGCGGCGAAGGGCGATTGCTGACAATACAGCGTGCCGACGCGCGCGCGTTCCGCGTCGTCCAGCACCGGGCAGGAGATGGCGCCGGGGAGGTGATCGACAGCAAATTCGCTTGGCGAGCGCACGTCGATAATCTCGTCAAAGGCGTTAAGCTGTGCTAGGGTCGCGACCTTGAAAAACATGGTTTTGAAAGGATAGGGACATGGCCGACATCAAATTGACGCAATTGTCGCACGGCGGCGGCTGCGGGTGCAAAATCGCCCCCGCCGTCCTGCAGTCGATTTTGGCTGGCGCGCGTGACCGGACGCCCTTTCCTGACCTGCTCGTCGGCGCGGAGACTAGCGACGACGCCGCGGTGTACCGCCTCAACGATCAACAAGCCATCGTCGCCACCACCGATTTCTTCATGCCGATCGTCGACGACGCGCGCGATTTCGGCCGCATCGCCGCCACCAATGCGTTATCCGACATCTACGCCATGGGCGCGACGCCGATCATGGCGCTGGCCATCGTCGGCATGCCGGTCAACACGCTGCCGCTCGAGACGATCCGCGCCATCCTGGCCGGCGGCGAGTCGGTGTGCATGGAGGCCGGTATCCCGCTCGCCGGCGGGCATTCGATCGACGCGCCGGAGCCGATCTACGGCTTGGTCGCGCTTGGCGTGGTGCATCCGGATCAGCTCAAGCGCAATAGCGCGGCGCGTGAAGGCGACGTGCTGATTTTGGGTAAGCCGCTGGGCATCGGCATTCTGGCGCAAGCGATGAAGAAGGGGCTGCTTGACGACGCCGGCTATCGCGCGCTGATCGACGTGACCACGCGGCTCAACCGCGTGGGCAGCGAGTTGGCGCGGCTTGATGGCGTGCACGCGCTGACCGACGTCACCGGATTCGGCTTGTTGGGCCATTTGCTGGAGCTGTGCCGGGGCGCATCGCTCGGCGCGCGGCTCGACATGGCGGCGCTGCCGGTCATCGCCGCCGCGCGCGCCTTTGCCGAGCAAGGCATCGGCCCTGGCGCCATCGAACGCAATCTACAGAGTTTCGCCGACGCGCTGGATGTGGCCCCTGGGCTCGCAGACTGGCAAATCAGGCTGTTGGCCGATCCGCAAACCAGCGGGGGCCTGCTGGCGAGTGTGGCGCCGTCGCTGGCGGAAGAGGTGCTAAGCCGGTTCCATGCCGCCGGTTTTGCCGAGGCCGCGGTGGTGGGGCGGTTGACGGCTGGGGCGGCACGAGTGGCAGTTAGTTAAATGGTGTGCAATATATAAAAAGTATTTACTTAAAAAACATAACTACATTACTTCATGAATGAGTGAACGATCTCACGGGGAGCTTAAGAAATGAAGAACCTGACGGTTCGACAGGTGTTGCTATTGATTGCCGCGGTCGGCATTGTCGGCATGCTGCTGGTGGCCGGCTTCGGCGTGTATCAACTCGGCGGGCAGCAGGGCCGGGCGGTGGCGGCCTTCGATCGCGAAGGCCACGACATGCATGTGTTGCTGGAGATCGAATCCGCTAACCTGGAATTCAAAAAGCAGGTGCAGGAGTGGAAGGATACGTTGCTGCGCGGCAACGATCCGGCCAAATTCGATAAATACTTCGGCAACTTCCAGACGCGCGAAGCGGCCATGGACGATCACCTGCACAAGGCCCAGGATGGCCTGAAGGCGTTGGGCCAGGACGCGCTGGCGGGCGAGATCGACGGCCTGCTGCAGACCCATAAGGAATTCGGCCAGAAATACCGCGACGCGTTGAGCCACTACGACAAGGCCGATCCCAATGCCGCGCACGTGGTCGACAAGATGGTCGCCGGCATGGACCGGCCGATGACCGACGCTTTGAGCGCGTATGCCCAGAAAATCGAAAAAGCCTCATTGCAATCGTCCGATGACGAGGTCGCCGTGCTGGCCTCGGCCTTCAATCAGTCGCTGATCGTGTTCGGCATCGCGTTGGTGGCGGTGGTGGTGGCGGTGCTGTTGATCGCCGTGGCGGCGACGCGGGCGATTCTGGCGCAGTTGGGCGGCGAGCCCAGCGAAGGCGCGCGGGTGGCGCGCGCCATGGCCTCGGGCAACTTGGCGCAGGCGATCGCCAGCCGTGGCGACGCGAGCCTGATGGCGTCGATGGAAACCATGCGCCAAGGCTTGCGCCAGATCGTCGGCAATGTGCGCGCGGTGTCCGAGGGCCTCGCGGCTGCGGCCGAACAGCAGACGCGCGTGTCCTCGCAAGTGTCGACGAGCTCGCATCAGCAATCCGAGTCGGCCTCGAGCGTAGCCGCCGCGATCGAGCAGATGACGGCCAGCATCGAGAACGTGTCCGATAGCGCGCGTGATGTGCGCGAAGTCTCCGAGAAGATGAAATCGCTGTCCGGCGAGAGCGGTGCGATGCGCGCCATGGTGGCCGATATGCAGTCGCTGTCCGAGTCGGTGCTGGTCGCGCAAGAGAAGATTCGCGAACTGGGCACGCAATCGCAGCAGATTCAGCACATCGTGATGACGGTGCGCGATATCGCCGAGCAGACCAATCTGCTGGCGCTCAACGCCGCCATCGAGGCGGCGCGCGCGGGCGAGCAGGGCCGCGGTTTCGCCGTGGTGGCCGACGAGGTGAGAAAGCTGGCGGAGCGCACCGCCGAGTCGACGGTGGAAATCTCGCAGATGGCGGAAAAGATCCAAAGCGGCGCCGACGCCGCCGTGCAGGGTATGGAGGGGACGGCGGCGCTGGTCAAGGCCGGTTCGGAGCGCGCGGGCCAGGCGGTCCAGTCGGTGCAGGATATCAACGACGGCGCCGAGCAGCTGATCCAAGGGGTGAGCCAAATTCACCATGCGCTGTCGGAGCAAAGCATCGCCAGCCATGAAGTGTCCGCCAGCGTCGAGCGCATCGCCCACGCCGCCGAGGAAAACGTCGGCGTGGTCGACATGGCGTCCGAGGCGGCCATGCAATTGGCGCGTTTGGCGCAGGACCTGCAGAAGGAAGTCAGCCGCTTCTCGGTCTAAGATTGGGTTTCATTTTCGGCACTCTTGAAATGTGTTGAGCACCGCCCAAAGTTAGGGGGTATCAACGAATGACAGGAGTGCGTGATGCGCTACGACAAACTGACAACCAAATTGCAGCAGGCGCTGGGCGATGCCCAGAGCCTGGCGGTTGCGCGCGAGAGCGGGTTTATCGAACCGGCTCACGTGCTGCTGAGCATGCTGGAAGACGCCGATAGCGGCATGAGCGGGCTCTTGGCCCGGGCCGGCGTCAATGTGCCGGGTCTGAAGACCGCGACGAAGGGGCTGGTCGACCGATTGCCCAAGGTTCAGGGTAACGGCGGCGACATCACCGTGTCGCGGGATTTGGCCAATCTGCTCAATCTGGCCGACAAGGCCGCGATGAAACGCGGCGACGAATTCATTGCCAGCGAGATGTTCATGCTGGCGCTGACCCAGGACAAAGGCGAACTTGGCCGGCTCATGCGCGAGCATGGCGCCAGCGCCGGAGCGCTCGAAGCCGCGATCGACGCGGTGCGTGGCGGCCAAAGCGTGGCCTCGGCCGATGCCGAAAGCCAGCGCGAGGCGCTGAAGAAATACACCCTCGATCTGACCGAGCGCGCCCGCCAGGGCAAGCTCGACCCGGTGATCGGCCGCGATGACGAAATCCGCCGCGCCATTCAGGTGCTGCAGCGCCGCACCAAGAACAACCCGGTATTGATCGGCGAGCCCGGCGTGGGCAAGACCGCCATCGTTGAAGGCCTGGCGCAGCGCATCGTGACAGGCGAAGTGCCCGAGTCGCTGAAGAACAAGCGCGTGCTGGTGCTGGACATGGCGGGCCTGCTGGCCGGGGCCAAGTACCGGGGCGACTTCGAGGAGCGCCTCAAGGCCGTGCTCAAGGAAGTCGCCGCCGACGAAGGCCGCATCATCCTGTTCATCGATGAAATCCACACCATGGTGGGCGCCGGCAAGGCCGAGGGCGCCATCGACGCCGGCAACATGCTCAAGCCCGCGCTGGCGCGCGGCGAACTGCACTGCATAGGCGCGACCACGCTGGACGAATACCGCAAGTACGTCGAGAAGGACGCTGCGCTGGAGCGCCGCTTCCAGAAGGTGCTGGTCGACGAGCCCTCGGTCGAGGCCACCATCGCCATCCTGCGCGGCCTGCAGGAAAAGTACGAAGTGCACCATGGCGTCGAGATCACCGACCCGGCCATCGTGGCCGCGGCCGAGCTCTCGCACCGCTACATCACCGACCGCTTCCTGCCCGACAAGGCCATCGACCTGATCGACGAGGCCGCGGCCAAGATCAAAATCGAGATCGACTCCAAGCCCGAGGTGATGGACAAGCTCGACCGCCGCATGATCCAGCTCAAGATCGAGCGCGAGGCCGTGCGCCGCGAAAAGGACGAAGGCTCGCAGCGCCGCTTTGCGCTGATCGAGGAAGAGCTGCTCAAGCTGCAGCGCGAGTACAACGACCTCGAGGAAATCTGGACTTCGGAGAAGGCCGCTGCGCAAGGTTCGGCCCAGGTCAAGGAAGAGATCGACCGCATCAAGTTCCAGATCGAGGAGCTCAAGCGCAAGGGCGACTTCAACAAGGTCGCCGAGCTGCAATACGGCAAGCTGCCGGGCTTGGAATCCAAGCTCAAGGAGGCGCAGGCCAAGGAAGCGGGCAAGGCCGGCAAGTCGGGCGAAGGCAAGGCGCCGCAGCTGCTGCGCACGCTGGTGGGCGCCGAGGAAATCGCCGAGGTCGTGGCCCGCGCCACCGGCATTCCGGTCGCCAAGCTGATGCAGGGCGAGCGCGATAAGCTGCTGCAGATGGAAACCAAGCTGCACGAGCGCGTGGTGGGTCAGGACGAAGCCATCACGGCCGTGGCGGACGCCATCCGGCGCTCGCGCGCCGGCCTGTCCGACCCGAACCGTCCGCTCGGCTCCTTCCTGTTCCTCGGCCCGACCGGTGTGGGCAAGACCGAGCTGTGCAAGGCGTTGGCCGGTTTCCTGTTCGACAGCGAGGAGCACATGGTGCGCATCGACATGAGCGAGTTCATGGAGAAGCACTCGGTGTCGCGCCTGATCGGCGCGCCGCCCGGCTACGTGGGCTATGACGAAGGCGGCTACCTGACCGAGGCCGTGCGCCGCAAGCCCTACAGCGTGCTGCTGCTCGACGAGGTCGAGAAGGCGCACCCGGACGTGTTCAATGTGCTTCTGCAGGTGCTGGACGACGGCCGCCTGACCGACGGCCAGGGCCGCACCGTGGACTTCAAGAACTGCGTGGTGGTGATGACCAGCAACCTTGGCTCGCAGCACATCATGGCCTTGTCGGGCGAGTCCGACCAGATCATCCGCGAGGCGGTCTGGGGCGAGGTCAAGGCGCATTTCAGACCGGAATTCCTGAACCGCATCGACGAGACGGTGATCTTCCACGCGCTCGACCAGAAGAACATCGCGGCCATCGCCAAGATCCAGCTGCGCGCCCTGGAAGAGCGCCTGAGCAAGCTGGAGATGAAGCTCGACGTCAGCGACGAGGCCCTGGCCGAACTCGCCAAGGTCGGTTTCGATCCGGTGTTCGGCGCACGTCCGCTCAAGCGCGCGATCCAGCAGCGCATCGAGAATCCGCTCTCCAAGCTGATCCTGCAGGGGCGCTTCGGACCCAAGGATCTGATCCCGGTCCGGGTGGAGAACGGCGAGTTCGACTTCGGCCGCGTGGTCCACTGATCAGGCGCTGGAGATCGTGATGGGACAATGCGTCCCATGATGATCGAATCGCAAGGCTTTGAGCCGCGCTGCTACGCGCTGGTGCCCGCCGCCGGCGTGGGCGCCCGCTCGGGCGCGGCCCTGCCCAAACAATATGTGAGCGTGGCCGGCTGCGCCATGATGGCGCATACGCTGGATGCGCTGCTGAAGGTGCAGCGGCTGACGGCGACGCTGGTGGTGCTGGCGCCGGATGACGCGCAATTCGAAGCGGCAGTGCCCGGATTCCAGGGCGAGCGCGCCTGGGTGGCGCGGTGCGGAGGCGCGAGCCGGGCCGAGAGCGTGGCGCAGGGCTTGATGGAACTGCGCGCCCGCGGCGCCCAGCCGCATGACTGGGTGCTGGTGCACGACGCGGCGCGCTGCCTGGTGCGCCCGGAATGGGTCACGGGCCTGATCGAAGCCTGCGAGGCCGACGAAGTGGGCGGCTTGCTGGCCATGCCGGTGGCCGACACCATGAAGGAGGAAGGCGAGGGCGCCCAGGGCTCTCGCATAGCCCGCACGCTCGATCGCCGCCACAAATGGCTGGCGCAGACGCCGCAGATGTTCCGCCTGGGCTTGCTGCAACCGGCCCTGGCCGGGGCCGACGCCTCGGTGACCGACGAGGCCAGCGCGGTCGAGGCGCTGGGGCATCAGCCCTTGCTGGTGGCCGCGCCGCTGGAAAATTTCAAGCTCACCTGGCCGGCCGATTTCGAGCTGGCAGAGCGTTTGTTGAGGAGTCGCGCATGAGTGCTGGGATGGGCGCAGGGAAGAGTGCCGGGTTGGGTCTGCCTTTTCGCATCGGCGAGGGCTGGGATACGCATCAACTGGTGACCGGGCGTCCGCTGATCCTGGGCGGCATGACCATTCCGCACACCCATGGCCTGCTGGGCCACTCCGACGCCGATGCGCTGGCGCATGCCATCACCGACGCCTTGCTGGGCGCCGCCGCCCTGGGCGACATCGGCAAGCTGTTTCCCGATACCGCGGCGGAATTTGCCGGCGCCGACTCCATGCATTTGCTGGCCGAGGCCTACCGTCGCGTGAAGGCGCAGGGCTGGCAGATCGCCAACATCGACTGCACCATCGTGGCTCAGGCGCCGAAGATGGCGCCGCATATCGTCGCCATGCGGGCTCGGCTGGCCGAGGTCCTGGAAATCGACGTCGGCCAGGTCAACGTCAAGGCCAAGACGGCCGAGAAGATGGGGCCGGTCGGAGAGGGCCGGGCGATCGAGACGCGCGCGGTGTGCCTGTTGATTCCGGCTTGACGGCAGGTCGAGCCTAGGTGCTGCGGCGCAGCCGCAAGGTGATCACCAGCCCGCCGTCGGGCGCATTGCCGAAGCTCATGCCCGCATTCATGCGCTGCAGCGAGCGCTCGACGATGGCCAGGCCCAGGCCCGCGCCGGTGGCCGCCGTGCGGGCGGTGTCGCCGCGGAAGAAGGGCGTAGTCAGGCGCACCAGCTTGTCGTCGGGCACGCCGGGGCCGAAGTCGCGCACGCTTAAGCTGACCTCGCCATGATGGACCTTGGCCTGCACCACGACCTTGGCCGGCTGGTCCGGCTTGTGGCCGTAGCGGCGGGCGTTCTCGAACAGGTTCAGGAACACGCGGCTGAGTTCGGTTTCGTCGGCCCAGACATGCAGTTCCGGCGCCACATGCAGCTGGATGCTGATCTGCTCAGGCCGGCGGAAGGCGATGGCTTCGCGCTCCAGCACGCTGTAGAGCGGCACCGATTTGAGCTTGAGTTCGGTGGGCCGGGCGTAGTCCATGAACTTGCCGATGATGCCGTCGAGCTGGTCGATGTCCATGGCCATGTATTGACGCGCCTGCTCGTCGGTAACGCTCATCTCGACTTCCAGCCGCAACCTCGCGAGCGGGGTGCGCAGGTCATGCGAGATGCCGGCCAGCATGACGTTGCGGTCTTCCTCGACCTTGGCCAGTTCGCGCGCCATGCGGTTGAAGCCCATGTTGACCTCGCGAATTTCGCTGGTGAGCGTGCCCTCGTCCAGGCGTGAATCGAATTCGCCATCGCGTATGCGTCCGGCGGCGATGGAGAGTTCGCGCAGGGGCTGGTTGATCAGGCGCGCGATCATTACCGAGCCCAGCACCGTGCCAAACAGCGCAATCAGCAGCCACCAGGCATTGCCGGACAGCACCACCGACAGCGGGTTGGGATTGGTGCGCAGCCAGAATTTGTCGCGGCCGATGTCGAAGCGCACCCACAGCCCGCTCTCGTTGTTCAGGCTGCGGGCCACAATGGTGTCGTCGCCCAGGCGCGCGCGCAGGGCCTGCACCAGCTGCTGCGCGAAGACGCTGGTGTCGTAGGGCTGCCATCGGTCGCTGGCCTCCGCCACTTCGACGCGCACGTCCTCGTTGTGCGTCAGCGACTTGATCAGGCCGACACGGTTGATGGGGTCTGACTGCGCCAGCGCGACGCGGCTGAGGTTGACCAGCCCGGCCAGTTGGTGCGCCGTCTCCAGCGCGCGCGGTTCGGCGTCCAAGGCCCTGAAGGTGAATTGCCAGGCCAGGATGGAGCCGGTCAGCAGCAGGGCGAGCAGCGTGAAGGTGCGCCAGAACAGTGTCAAGGCCATGCGGGGGGCGACGGCGGAGCGGCCCATGGCGTCAGGCGGCGCCTTTGCTGCGTTCAAGCCTCATCGGGAACGAACACATAGCCCACGCCCCAGACGGTCTGGATGTAGCGCGGTTGGGTCGGGTCGTCTTCCAGCAGCTTGCGCAGGCGCGAGATCTGCACGTCCAGGCTGCGGTCGAAAGGCTCGAATTCGCGCCCGCGCGCCAATTGCGCCAGTTTGTCGCGCGACAGCGGCTGGCGAGGGTGGCGCACCAGGGCCTTGAGCATGGAGAACTCGCCGGTGGTCAGCGCCAGCGGCTCGCCGTTACGGGACAGGCGGCGCTGCGCCAGGTCGAACTCGAACGGGCCGAACTGGATGCTCATGGGTTCCAGCGAAGGGGCGCCGGGCGCCTCCATGGGGGGGCGGCGGCGCAGCACGGCGTTGATGCGGGCCAGCAGCTCGCGGGGGTTGAAGGGCTTGCTCAGGTAGTCGTCGGCGCCGACTTCCAGGCCCACGATGCGGTCCACGTCTTCCACCTTGGCCGTCAGCATGATGATGGGCAGCATGTTCTTGTCGGCGCGCAGGCGGCGGCAGATCGACAAGCCATCTTCGCCGGGCAGCATCAGGTCCAGCACGACGAGATCGATGGTCTCGCGGCTCAGCTGTTTGTTCAGGGCCTTGCTGTCTTCGGCCAGCAGGACCTCGAAGCCCTCCTGGGTGAGGTAGCGGCGCAGCAGGTCGCGGATGCGGGCATCGTCATCCACGACCAGGATACGGTTCGGGCGGGGATTGGCGCTCATGGTGGGCATTCCTGAATTTGTAACAGCCGCATTGTGGAACGAAATTTTGCACAGCTCTCGTCTCGTTCGATGGCGTTACACCTCATTAACAACTTGCCGCGGCGGCTGTGACAAAACACGCAAAATCAATGGTCAAAACTATGGAAGGAGTTTCTATGTCTACGCCATACGCTGTTCCGTCGCTGCGAATGTCGGTATGTCTGCTGGCTGCGCTGATCCCCATGTCGGCTCCTGTGCTTGCACGGGCGGGCGAAGCGCCGCAGGCTCATCTGTTGAACCTGAGCGCCTCGGCTACGCAGGAGGTGCAGCAGGATGTGCTGAGCATCCGGTTCAGCGCCAGTAAGGAGGGCGCGGATGCCGCCGCCGTCAAGCAGGCGCTTCAGCAGGCGCTCGATGTGGCCTTGAACGAAGCCCGCAAGATTGCCAAGCCGGAGGCCGTAGAGGTCCATACCGGCAATTTTGCGATCTATCCGCGCTACAGCAGCAAGAACGGCAGCAGCGTGCTCAACGGCTGGATGGGCTCGGCGGAACTGCTGGTGCAGGGACGCGACGTGGCGGCGATCTCGCAGCTGAGCGGACGCATCGGCAGCATGAACATCAGCAGCGTCAATTTCTCCTTGTCCAGGCAGGCGCGCGAGAAGCAGGAGGCCGAGGTGATTGCCGAAGCCGTGGCCAAGTTCAAGGCCCGCGCGCAGGACTTCACCCAGCAATTCGGCTTCCGCTCGTACCAGATCGGCGTCGTCAACGTCAACACCGACGACGCCGGTCCTGTCCACATGGTCCAGCCGATGATGCGCGCCATGGCCGCGCCTGCCGCCGCGTCCGTGAGCGACGCGCTGCCCGTGGAACCCGGCAAGTCCACGGTCAGCGTGACGATCAACGGCTCGGTGCAGATGCTGCCCTGACGCTTTCTTGCGCCTTCGGGCGCAAGCCTCAGCGGAAGCTGTAGGTCGCTGACATCCAGAACGTGCGGCCCAGCAGCTGCGCGTAGCTGGGGTCGTAGCCGGCGCCTTCCTGGTTGTTGGTGTAGGGCGGCGCGGTGTCGAACAGGTTGCGGATGCCGGCGTTGAAGCTCAGGTTCTTGCTGTGCTTGTAGCTGGCGCTCATGTCGTACAGCGTGTAGCCGTGCACCTGGGGATAACCGGGCAGGTTCGAGCCAAAGAAGCCGTAGGGGTTCTCGTCCTGGTAGCCGGACCAATAGTTCTGGTCCAAGGTCAGGTCCCAGTTGTTGCGCCGCCAATTCAGCGACAGGTAATGGTGCCAGCGGTTGACCACGCCGACGCCTTGCTGGTTCTTGGTGCCCACCGTGCCCTGCCAGGGGTTGCCGGGCGTGAGGATGTCGAAGTTCTGGAAATAGGTGCCCGACATCTTCACCATGAAATTGCCCCATTCGGTCGGTTCGAACTTGTAGGTGGCGTCGAGGTCGCTGCCGCGCAGGCGCCATTCGCCGGCGTTGAGGGTCGGCGTGTTGACGTAGTTGATCGGACCGGGCAGGCTCGATCCAGGCGTCGACGGGTAGCGCACCAGCATGCTGGCGTATTGGGCCGCGGTGGCCGGGTCGAAGGCCAGCGATTCAGGCAGGCCGTTGACCTGGATGACGTCGTAGAGGTTGATGCGGAAATAGCTGACTGCGGCGCTGAACTGCTTGTTGGGCTCGAAGACGACGCCGAAATTGCTTTGCACGGACTTCTCGGGCTGCAGGTTCGGGTTGCCGAACTTGGCCTGGTTGAAGTTGTTGAAGCAGTCGTACTGGGGATTGGCGCCGGGCGCAGGTACGCCGCCAGGGCAGCGGATCGGATCGGAGAAGACGCCGCCCCAGGCCAGGGTCGTCGGCGTGCCGATGTCCACCAGGTTGGGCGCGCGGAAGCCGCTGCCGTAGGAGCCGCGCAGCAGCAGGGACGGCATGGGCTGCCATTTCAGCGAGAACTTCGGGTTGGTGGTCGATCCGAAGTCCGAGTAATGGTCGCCGCGCACGCTGATGTTGCCTTCCAGCTTGTGCGCCAGCGGGATGTCCGCCTCGGCGCTGAGCGCCGTGATGTGGCGGCTCATGCCCGTGGCGGGCAGCCCGGCGCCGCCCCAGTTCAGCAGCCAGCCTTGCGCGTATTCGGCCTGGTACCACTGCGACAGGGTTTCAATGCGCGCTTCCGCTCCCAGGGCCAGCGCCAGCGGACCCGCAGGCAGCTGCGCCACTTCCTTGGTGACATGCGCATCGAGCGACTTGACTGTGCCCGTGGCCTCGCGGTCCTTGCCCGACCATTGCGTGGCCTGCAGGGCCTTGAGCCCTTGCGGCGACTGTGCTCCGAAGGGGTTGTACAAGCCGCTGAGCGCCAGGTTGTAGAAGGCCTCGGTGTCCACGATGCCGCTCATGAAGCGCTCCACGCTGTGGGCCCGGTTGAGGTTCAGCGCGACGTCGTAGTCCCAGTCGCGCCAGGTGCCGTTGGTGCCGAGCACCAGCCGCTCCTGGTCGTTGGCCGTGACGGAGGAGGTTGGGCCGAGCTCCAGCAGGCGCGAGGTGAAGCTCACCGGCTGGGTGCCCGAGCCATATTGCGCGGCGAAGGCCGCGGGGTAATAGGGGCTGTTGGGCAGGAGCGTGAAGGGCGTCTGGTTGCCGGGGAAGGGCTGCAGGCCGGTCAGGGCGGGATTGTTCTCGGCGCCCTGGCTTTCTCCTTCCGCCGTCGTCGTGGTGGTGACGATGGTGTAGCGGTTTCTTGCCAGGCTACCTTCCAGGAACACGTTCTGATCGTCGGAGAGCTTGAAGTTGATCTTGCCGACGGTGGCGAACTTTTCCTGCGCGGGAATGGAGTCGCCTTCCGACCCCGTGTCGTACACGCAGGTGCCGTCTCCCGCAGGGGAAGGGTAGTTGCCCTTGCCGCTGCAAGTCGGGTTGCTGAGATTGGCGATGGCGGTCTGGCTGTTGCCCTGCGCATTGGCGTAGGTGTAGTAGGCCGTGCCCGGGCTGCTGAACTGGCTGAGCCAGCCGTACCGGCTGCTGCCGTAGTTCGCCGGCAACACCCATGAGCTGGTGTAGGGGCGGTTGGACGCGCGCAGCGGATCGTCCTTGCGGTAGTCCATGGTCAGGAACATGTTGTAGCCGTCCGCACTCAGGTCGCCATGCCCGCCGGTCAGGGTGACGCGCTGTTCGTTGCCGCCGCCATGCTGGCTGGCGCTGCCGTAGGCGGTGCCCTCGACGCCTTGGTAGTCCTTGACCAGGATGAAGTTGATCACGCCGCCCACCGCGTCGGCGCCATAGACGGCCGAGGCGCCGTCCGTCAGCACTTCGACGCGGTCGACCGCCGTGAGCGGAATGGTCTCCAGGTCGACGCCGCCGCCGTCAAAGGCATTGTTGGCGACCCGGCGGCCGTTGAGCAGTACTAAGGTCCGCTGATAGCCCAGGCCGCGTAGCGACGCGCCCGCCATGGCATTGCCGCTGGTCATCGAGGAGGCGGGATTGGTGTTGCCAGCGCTCGACGCCGCCGCGACCGTGGAAAGCAGCTCCGCGGCGGTGGTCACGCCGGTGCGTTGGATGTCCTGCCGGCTGATGACCTGCACGGGCAAGGAGGTTTCACCCGAAATTCGCTTGATGCTGGAGCCGGTGATTTCAATCTTTTCAATTTTTTCGGTGGGAACGGCGTCATCGGCGAACGCCTGGCCCAATGAGAGAAGCAGGCTGACACCGACCATGCAATGCATGCCCAGATGCTGGCTGGTCGGATTGAAGTTGTGGCGCGTATTTGAAGTGATAGGCGTATTGGCGCGCAAGTGCGTCAATTTCATAAGATTCTCCGAGGCGAACGCTGGCCCGGCGTGAGCCGCCGTGCAGACGAGATCGCTAAATTGCAATAGCAGAGCAACCCGTGGACCGAAAGTGATCAACAGGTACGGACACCGTTCAGCGTGGAGTCACTTGGGGACGTCGTCGTCGGATGAGCAGATGTCTGCGTAGCGAGCCGGTGTGGTGGCGAAGTGGGCCCACATGGGCTGAGGGGGGAAGCACAAATCCACGGCAACCTCGGTCCGTATGGGCAACTGAATGAAGCTCAATGCGACGGACAACAAGGTGGGCATGGGTGGTGCGGATGAAGACGACACGGGGCCTGGAATTTACAATTACAGTGCCTATTAAATTGTTAATAGGCCCATATTGAGCGGCAATAATGGCTTACCCGAGGGTGTGTATGTTTCATGTCAGCGCAGTTTCAGCGTCAACATCAACATCGATCTCAAGTTCCGGGTAGTCGATGTAGCCCGCATCGCCGCCGCCGAAGAAGCTGCCGCGGTCCGCTGCATTCATCGATGCGTCAGCTTTCAGGCGAGCGACGAAGTCAGGATTGGCCAGCACCATCTGGCCATAGGACTCCAGGTCGGCAAAACGCCATGTCACATCAACACCGATGTGATCGCGCGCGCGGCCTGGACGGTTGAGGATCAGCATGCCCATCCAGAGTCGACGGATGTCCACCAGCAGTGCCTCGCTGCCCTGTTGCATGACATGAAGGTAGGCCAACTCCAGCTTGTTCAATTCCGCGACGAGATAGCGATACAGGGCAGGGCCTTCGGGTCCTTCATCGATGCCCCACATGGCGGTGCCTGGCGACAAGCGGATGGCGGTGCGGTCCGCACCGATTTCATCGGCAACGGCCTGGGCGACCTCGATTGCGAAGCGGGCGCGATTTTCGATGGAGCCGCCATAGGCGTCGGTGCGGGTGTTGGCGCTGGGTGCCAGGAACTGCTGGATCAGGTAGGCATTGGCGCCGTGGATCTCGACGCCGTCGGCACCCGCCTCGATGGCGCGCCGCGCGGCGAATCTGAAGTCGGCGACGGTCTGCCCAATTTCATCGAGGCTCAGGGCTCGCGGCGCCGGTGCCGGCTGCAAGCCGGTCGGCGTGAACATGTGCGCGCCTGAACCAATGGCTGACGGCGCGACGCCTTGGCGATGGTGCGGGGTGTTGTCAGGGTGGGACATGCGTCCCGCATGCATCAATTGGATGAACAGCCGGCCGCCCTTTGCATGCACCGCATCGCTCACAGTGCGCCAGCCCGCGACATGCGCGTCCGTGTAGATGCCGGGCGTCATCAGGTAGCCCTGCCCATCTTCCGACGGTTGCGTGCCTTCCGTCACGATCAAGCCGATGCTGGCCCGCTGGGCGTAGTAGGTCGCGGCCGAGGCGCCAGGCGTGCCGTCGAGCTGCGCTCGCGAGCGGGTCATGGGCGCCATGACCAGGCGGTTGGCCAGGCTGTAAGGTCCGACTAGGGGTGAAAAGCTTGGCCACAAGAGTCCCGATAGAGCTGCGCGATGGACGATGAAATTGGCAGTCAAGCCGGACGGGCGATTCATGCCGGCGACTTGAATCGCAGCAGGCCATTTTTCTGCGTTGGAGGCTGGCCTGGATGCGATGGCGCTCATCTTGCATTAACCTGCTTGCGAGATAAATATCCACATATGAGAATCATTGATCCAAAATTGGAGCAATGAAAATGGAGCTGTTGAACGACATGGCGCTCTTCGTGGAAGTGGTCAATGCCAAGGGATTCCGCGGCGCCGCCGATGCGACGGGTGTGCCCAACTCCACCGTGTCGCGGCGCATCGGCATGCTGGAAAAAGCCATAGGCCTGCGGCTGTTGCATCGCACGACCCGGCGGGTGGAGTTGACTGAAGCCGGTCAGATTTACTACGAACGTTGTCGGCGTATCGTGGATGAGGCCCGCGTCGCCCATGAGCAGCTGGGTGAAATGCTGGCGCAGCCCAGCGGCGTGTTGAGGGCCTCGCTGCCGGTCGATTTCGCCACCATTTACATGGCGCCCATCATTGCCGCGTTTGCCGAGCGTTTTCCTCGCATCAGATTCGATTTTGATCTGACCCCGCGACGCGTGGACCTGGTTGCCGAGCCATTTGATGTCGCCATCCGAATGGGCGAGCAGCCCAGTTCGGCCTTGATCGCTCGGCAACTTGCGGTGTTGAGCGCGCAGGTCTATGCGTCGCCGCGTTACCTGGCGCGAGCCGGTGAACCCATGAGCCCGGAGGAGCTTTCGAAGCATGAATGCCTGGGCTTCCCGAGGGTGGAGTTCTGGACCCTGCAGAACGGTAATGAGACGGTGTAGGTTCAGGTCGGGGGGCGCTACGTGTTGAACAGCGTGGGCATGTTCCGCCGCTTGGCGACGCTGGACCAAGGCTTGATTCTGCTGCCCAAGGCGGCGGTCGCGGACGACCTGGCCAATGGGCAGTTGCGCCAGGTGCTGCCGGGCTGGCATGGCAAGCCCTTGCCCGTCTATGCATTGACCGAGACCCGCTTGCTGCCGGCAAAGACGCAGCGATTTATCGAGTTCCTTAAGGAGCGCCTGTCAGCCATGGACTGAGATGGGGCGGCCTTGGGGGCCGCTGTCGATCATTCTGCGTGTCGTTGATGTTATTGATTCATTCGTGGATCAATCATTCTCAATTGACCATCTTTATCTCATCGGACGTTTGGATGAAGATGCAGTCCATGCCGAACGATTCATGGCCGTACCCTGAAGGCATGCGGCCAAAGCCCTCGAAAGGTCCATTCCATGTTCGAACTGATTCCGATGCAGAAGATGCAGCACGGGCCTCAATTCCGGGCCCTGACATTGCGCATCCCCTACGAATTCCAGATGCCCTTGCTGGGCGTGGACCATGCCTGGATGAGCGGGCCCACGTTTGGGCCACACCCACACAAAGGCCTGTCGGCGGTGTCGTATCTCTTCCATGATGCGGAGACCTCTGTTCGCAACCAGGACTCGATAGGCAACGACAACCTGATCCCGCCAGGCGGGCTGCACTGGATGGCCGCGGGCCGCGGAGTGGTCCACGAGGAAGTGCCCGCAGAAATCGGGAAGACGGTGCATTCGCTGCAGATCTTCGTCGCGCTGCCTGCTGCCTTGTCCTCGGGCGAGCCGTTTGCCTTGTCCCTGTCTCCCGACAAGGTCCCGGTGGTCAGCCTGCCGCGAGCGGAAGTCCGGGTGGTCCTGGGCCGCTTCCACGATCAGCATTCCCCGCTCGATGCGCCGACACCGATGGACATGCTCGACATCCGCCTGGAACCTGGCGCGGAGCTTGAATTGACTAGGGGCCGCGGGGCGGGCGCGCTGCTGCTGCCGATTCATGGGGCGGTCAAGCTCGATGGACACGCATTTTCTGCCGAGGGCCCGATGGCGCCTCTCTTTCCTGCCGACGCCTCGACCGAGGTCATGCGGCTTCAAGCCACGGATGAAGCGGTACACGTGGTGGTCTTTGTAGTTCCTCCGCTGTCTGCTTGACGGTCCAACCCTGGAGATGACCATGAAATTTGAACGATTCACGCCTTGCGACGCAGCACTTCTGCTCATCGACCATCAAGTCGGCACCATGGGCTGGGTGAAGTCCATTGCGTTCGACGAGATGAAGCGCAATGCATTGATGCTGGCCAAAAGCGCCAAGATTCTGCGCATGCCCGTGGTGCTCACGTCCAGCATGGAGGAGTATGCGCAGGGCCCCTTGCTGAGCGAACTGGCCGAAATTCTGCCGACCGAACATGCGGCCCGCATCAAACGGCTGGGCATCGTCAATGCAATGGATGACACCGCTTTCTCCGCCGCGGTGACGGGCACTGGTCGTCGCAAGCTCATTTTGGCCGGAGTCACCAATGACGTTTGCACGGTGTATCCTGCCTTGACGCTGATTTCGCAAGGCTATGAAGTGCAAGTCGTGGCTGACGCGGGTGGCTCGCCCAGCAAGATGGCGGACGATATGGCCCTGCGCCGCATGGAAAAGGCCGGCGTCGTGCTCACGAGCACCAATCAGCTGATTGCAGAACTCGTGGGGACCTGGGCTACCCCGGAAGGCGGTCAAATTGTGCAGGAGGTCATCATGCCCGCCTTGACCGGCCAATAAAAGAAAGCGAAGGGTGCTTGCCGAAGGCCAGTGGTTGGCGTGACGTGATGGTGGTTGGATGGGCCTGATCCGAGCAGCACAGAGGCATGAGGAGACTCGTGATGAGACCGTTGATACTCGCTGCGCTCGTGGCCGCGCTGTGCTCCGGCCGGGCGGGCGCCGATCCATCCTCCTGGTACATCACGACCGGCATTTCGCCAGGCTGGAGCGATGGCAAAGGCCATGGCTTTGCGCATGATGTCATCCGGGAATTCCAGATCCAGTCCGGCGAATCGGTTCAGCTGGAGACCTTTCCGCTGCGGCGCGCGATCGGCCTCTATTTGCGCAAGGGAACCGAATGCCTCATGGGCGGCGACGCCCCTGCCATGGATGCCTTCAGACCCATGGAGGGCATTTATTCCTTGCCTTTTCGGCGCAGCGGGATCGTGATCTATTCGTTGGCAGGCACCCCGCCGGTGCACAGCGTCGAAGAGGCCCGCCAGCTGCGGCTGGGCCTGGAGGCGGGATTCGACTTCCATCGGATTCTTGATCTTCTCCCGGGCCTCAGCCATGAGGCCGCGCCCGCTGAGAACCAGATCAACAAAATGCTGGCCGGGCGCATCGATGCCTATGTCGGTTTGTTCCCGCCAAGTTCCGACTATGGCGCGCAGTTGTCGTTCGATCCCAATTTCATGCTCATGACGTGGAACGACACCCTGCATTGCAGGGCCGGGGAAGCCAATGAGATATTGGTGGAGTCCTTCAATAAATTCGTCATGAGCTACCAGAAGAGCGGCGCACTGAGGCGTACGTTCGGCAAGCATTTCATGCCCAACGCGTGGGTGGATCCTTCGACAAAAAAGGACAACTGATCTGTATACCGTTTTGTCGTAATTCAATGCGGGTCTTCGATCGGCGGCCTGCCGGTCTGAGTCAGCTTTGGTCGAGCTTCGGTCAAGCATCTGCGCTGAAACGGTTCATGTCCACGCCAAGCGTGAACCGCTGAGGGCACGCAGCAAACGGCATGCGCAGGCCTCATGCTTTCAGCGAGAGCAAGTTGCTTGAGACCGAAGACGTCGTGCCGGCGCTTGAATTGGCGGTGTAGCCCAGGTTTTGCTGCAGCTGGGTCAGGAAGTTCTGCAGGGTCTGCGCGCTGGAACTGCTGGTTCTGCTGGAGTTGCTCGAACTGCTGGACCCGGTGCTTGCGCTGCTGTCCATGTCCGAGACCAGGGTGTTGAACGCCGTTTGCAAGCCCGAGGGGGCATTGCCGCTGCTGACCTGCGAGATCAGGGCCGACAGATCCGCGCTCCATTTGCTTGTCGAGCTGCTCGTGCCGGTGCTGGTGCTGGATGAATTGTCGGAGCTGCTGCCGGATGCGCTCTCGCTCTTCATGGCCTGGAACAGCGAATGCATGAATGCCGCGACATCGTTTTGCGTGCTGCTCGCCGTGCTGCCGGAGCCGCTGGTGCCGTCGCAGGACGACGAAGCCGAGGTGCTGCTGCCCGCCGTACTGTCGGTGCCGTTGCTGGTGCTGCTGCTTGAACTGTTGCTAGCGCTGGTTCCGGATGGCGGGGCTGGCGGTGCGGGCAGCGACAGCCCCAGGCTTTGAAAGGCGGAGGCCACGGCGCCCATCATTTGCCCGCCGCCCGGCGCGCCAGGTCCGCCTACGTCACCACTCGCGCCAGGATCCGTGCCGGTGGTGCTGGTGCTGGACGAGATGCTGCTGGCGCGCGTGAGTGCATTGATGGGCTGGAAATTTGAATAATTGCCGCTGATATTCATGACCGTTCCGGTTGGAGTGAATGGGAATTCCATTAGGTTCCGGATTTGTTTTTCAAATGGATCGAAAAACTCGTTCTAAGCGGCGGTCTTGATGGTGTTTGGAATTCTTTGACAAGTTTTTACATTTGATTTTCGAGGTTTCACGTTTGCTCCCGTTTTATTTGAATTCAAGGGCGTCGTGTTCATCCGGTGCATAAGACAATTGGGACTTGGCGCCGATCGAGCCTGTGATGCCGGCGCTGGCACAGGCTGCGGATGAATTTGAATGAATGTGCATGAGATTGCTGGCTCGTGCGCAAGGAGCAATGCCGATGAGCCGCAAGGTCCTGCTGGTGGACGATGATTCAGAATTGTTGAGCCTGTTGAGCGCCTATCTCGAATTGGAAGGATTCGAGGTGAAGCAGGCGAGCGATGGAATTTCAGGCGCCGAAATGGCTGTTGCACTGGCGCCGGATATCGTGGTGCTGGACGTCATGATGCCGGGGATCAACGGCATTCAGACGCTGTCAAGAATTCGCGCCAGGAGCGACGTGCCGGTGATCATGCTCACCGCGCGTGGCGACGACGCCGACCGCATCATGGGTCTGGAACTCGGAGCCGATGATTACGTGCCCAAGCCCTGCACGCCGCGCGAATTGGTGGCCCGCATCCGGGCCATTCTCAAGCGCGCCAACAATGCGGCGTCGGTGCTGATGGACACCGTGCAAGCCGGCCCCTTGACGGTGATGCCGCAGCAGCGGCGGGCTGAAATATCGGGTGAAGCTCTGAACCTGACCAGCACCGAGTTCAACCTGGTCTGGGTGCTGGCGCGCCATGCCGGGCGCATCGTCAGCAAGGAGCTGCTGTCGACCGAAGCCATGGGCCGCCCTCTGAACCGTTATGACCGCAGCATTGACGTGCACATGAGCAGCATCCGGCAGAAGCTGGGCCAGGCCGCGAATGGCGCTTCGCGCATCCAGACCGTGTACGGTCGTGGTTATCAGCTGATCAATGAATGAACTGGCTTTGATGGACAGGCTCTTCTGGCGGTTTTTCCTGATCTTCTGGGCGGCCCAGGCGCTCACGGGCCTGGGCATCGGCCTGGTCACCTGGATTGAGTTTTCGAGCGGCACGCATTTCGGGACCATGGCTCCTGATTTCCCTCCGGGCCCGCCGTCTGCTCGTCCGGGTCCGGGCGGGGCGCCTTGGCCTGACCCTGCGGGCTCCCCGGATGCTGCATCCTGGCCGCGCCGAATGGCGCCTGGACCCGGACCTGGCGACCCCGGCCCACCCATGCGGGGGCCGCGCGAGCATGGCCTGCCCTGGCTGCCTATCCTGGTGGCCAGCCTGGTGAATGCCTTGTTTGCGGGCTTGATGGCGCGGCATTACGTCAAGCCTGTGCGCATCCTGCGCAATAGCTTCGAGGCGGTGGCACGCGGCTGCCTGGGCACGCGTGTCGGCTCCGCATTGGGCGAGGGCAGGGACGGGCTTTCCCGGCTGGGCCAAGACTTCGACCGCATGGCGGCGCAGCTGCAATCGCTGTTCGAGAGCCGGCGGCGCCTGTTGCACGATGTCTCGCACGAATTGAAATCACCTCTGGCGCGCTTGCAGGCGGCGTCGGAGTTGTTGAACCGCGTGCCGGAGCGGCAGAAACAGCTGCTGGCGCACATCGAGCGTGATACCGCGCGCATCGATCAATTGGTGAGCGAGCTCCTGACCCTGGCCCGACTGGACGACGGGCTCTCCGTGTCCTTGACGGATGTGGTGGGCCTCTCCGAGCTGCTGCATGCCTTGATGGAAGCCAATTCGATGGAAGCTGAATTGAAGGGCTGCCAGTTGGTGCTGCATGACTTGCTTCAGCCAGGGCAGGTGGCTGCGCGGGTCCAGGGCAATCACGAGATGCTTTACCGTGCGTTCGGGAACGTGCTGCGCAACGCGATTCGGTACTCGCCGGCGCAGGGGCAGATCGTGCTCGTCGCCGCACTGCGGGATCAACGTCTGTGCGTGAGCGTGGAGGATAGCGGGCCAGGCGTCAACGCCGGCGACCTGGAACACATCTTCGAGCCCTTTTTCCGCGCCGCCAGCGAGCGCAAGCCCGATGGCCACGGCTTGGGGCTGGCCGTCACGCGCAGCGTGTGCGAGGCCCATGG
>JAFALA010000047.1 GCA_019234815.1 Burkholderiaceae bacterium
TCGCGAAGAAGGCGCTCGCGCGCAAGACGGGTGCGCGCGGCCTGCGCTCGATCCTTGAAACCGTGCTCCTCGACACCATGTACGAGCTGCCGACGCTCGAAAACGTGAGCAAGGTGGTCGTCGACGAGCAGATGATCTCCGCCGACGGAAAGCCCCTGCTGATCTACTCCGACCAGCACAAGGTGGCCGGGAGTTCCGCGTAGCATTTCGCGCCGTTCGCCGCTGCGCGTAACAATTCGTTTCGTCGCTTTTTCCGCATTGCAGTACGCGGGCCATCCGTGTACGCTGTGCTCGTCCATTTCCGCGCCTCGCAAGCGCACCTAAAGGTCCATTAATGCCCCAAGAATCCGTCCAGTACCCGCTTCTTCCGCTACGGGACGTGGTCGTGTTCCCCCACATGGTGATCCCGCTCTTCGTGGGGCGGCCCAAGTCCATCAAGGCGATGGAAACGGCGATGGAAGCCGGGAAGTCGATCCTCCTCGTCGCGCAGAAGGCCGCGGCGAAGGACGACCCGGGCCCGGGCGACATGTATTCAATCGGCTGCGTCTCGAACATCCTCCAGATGCTCAAGCTGCCCGACGGCACCGTGAAGGTGCTGGTGGAAGGCCTGCAACGCGCCACCACCCAGTCCATCACCGACACCGAAGAGCATTTCGTCGCCGAGGTCACGCCGATTCCGCCCGAGGCCGATGCCAAGCCGGAAGTCGAGGCGCTGCGCCGCGCCGTGACCCAGCAGTTTGACCAGTACGTCAAGCTGAACAAGAAGATCCCTCCCGAGATCCTGACCTCGATCGCCGGCATCGACGATGCCGGCCGCCTGGCCGACACCATTGCCGCGCACCTGCCGCTCAAACTCGATGCCAAGCAGTCGGTGCTGGACTTGTCCGATGTCGCCAAGCGCCTGGAAAAGCTGCTCGACCTGCTTGAGCACGAAGTCGACATCCTGCAGGTGGAAAAGCGCATCCGTGGCCGCGTCAAGCGCCAGATGGAAAAGAGCCAGCGCGAGTACTACCTGAACGAGCAGGTCAAGGCCATCCAGAAGGAACTGGGCGACGGCGAGGAGGGGGCCGACCTCGAAGACCTGGACAAGAAGATCCAGGCCGCCCGCATGCCCAAGGAGGCCCGCAAAAAGGCCGAGGCCGAGCTCAAGAAGCTTAAGCTGATGTCGCCCATGTCGGCCGAAGCCACCGTGGTGCGCAACTACATCGACATCCTGGTCAATCTGCCCTGGAGCAAGAAGACCAAGATCAAGCACGACCTCGCCAATGCCGAGGAGGTGCTGAATGAAGACCACTACGGCCTGGACAAGGTCAAGGAACGCATTCTCGAGTACCTCGCGGTGCAGCAGCGCGTCGACAAGCTCAAGGCGCCCATCCTGTGCCTGGTCGGCCCTCCGGGCGTCGGCAAGACCTCGCTGGGGCAGTCGGTGGCGCGAGCCACCGGCCGCAAGTTCGTCCGCATGGCCTTGGGTGGCGTGCGCGACGAAGCCGAGATCCGCGGCCATCGCCGCACTTACATCGGCTCCATGCCGGGCAAGGTGCTGCAGAGTCTGTCCAAGGTCGGCACGCGCAATCCGCTGTTCCTGCTCGACGAAATCGACAAGCTGGGCATGGACTTCCGCGGCGATCCGTCTTCGGCACTGCTCGAGGTGCTGGATCCGGAACAGAACCACACCTTCGCCGACCATTACGTCGAGGTCGATTTCGACCTGTCCGACGTGATGTTCGTCGCGACCTCCAACTCGCTCAACATTCCGCCGGCGCTGCTGGACCGGATGGAAGTGATCCGCCTGTCGGGCTACACCGAAGACGAGAAGGTCAACATCGCCCAACGCTACCTGCTGCCCAAGCAGCGCAGCAACAACGGCGTGAAGGAGGACGAGATGGAAGTGGCTGAGTCGGCCATTCGCGCCATCATCCGTTATTACACCCGCGAGGCCGGCGTGCGTTCGCTGGAGCGCGAAGTCTCCAAGATCTGCCGCAAGGTGGTCAAGGGCATCCAGCTCAAGACCTACGAAGGCCGGGTGGTGATCACCGAAGACAACCTGAACGATTTCCTGGGTGTTCGCAAGTACGACTTCGGTCGCGCCGAGAAGAGGAACCAGGTCGGACAGGTGGTGGGCCTGGCCTGGACCGAAGTGGGCGGCGACCTGCTGACCATCGAAGCCACGGCGATGCCGGGCAAGGGCAACATCATCCGCACCGGCTCGCTGGGCGACGTGATGAAGGAATCGGTCGAAGCGGCCCGTACCGTGGTGCGCTCGCGCGCCGCGCGCCTGGGCATCAAGGACGAAGCCTTCGAGAAGCGTGACGTACACATCCACGTGCCCGACGGCGCGACGCCCAAGGATGGACCGAGCGCCGGTATCGCGATGACGACGGCCTTTGTGTCGGCCCTGACTGGTATCCCGGTGCGCGCCGACGTGGCCATGACGGGCGAGATCACTCTGCGCGGCGAGGTCACGGCCATTGGCGGACTGAAGGAAAAACTGCTGGCGGCCCACCGTGGCGGCATCAAGACCGTGATGATCCCGGAAGAGAACGTCAAGGACCTGCAGGACATCCCTGAGAACGTCAAGAACCAGCTCGAAATCGTGCCGGTGAAGTGGATCGACCGCGTGCTGGAAGTGGCGCTGGAGACGACACCCCAGCCGCTGCCTGAAGAGGAAGCGATCGCCAAGCCTGTCGGTGAAGCGGCTGCGACCGAAGCCGGCAAGCCGGTTGCCGCAGGCGACGGTCTCAAGCATTGATCCAAACTGCGACTCACGCCATCAAATTCTTGCGTGGGTCGCATTTTTCGGTCTATAATCTCAGCTTCAGCACAAAAGCTCCGACAAGAGATTTTGAGTTGAAATATGCGGGAATAGCTCAGTTGGTAGAGCGCAACCTTGCCAAGGTTGAGGTCGCGAGTTCGAGCCTCGTTTCCCGCTCCAGGATTCGAAGGGAAGCCCCGGCTTCCCTTTTTCGTCAGGGGCTCACCAAAGGCCTTGACGCTTGATTGATGAGGCGCGGTAGCAAAGCGGTTATGCCCCGGATTGCAAATCCGGTTAGTCCGGTTCGACTCCGGACCGCGCCTCCAGGAATGAATGCGGGAATAGCTCAGTTGGTAGAGCGCAACCTTGCCAAGGTTGAGGTCGCGAGTTCGAGCCTCGTTTCCCGCTCCAATCATTCCGACAAGTTGTGCCAGGCTGAGTGTTCAGCGTGGCGCGATGCGGGAATAGCTCAGTTGGTAGAGCGCAACCTTGCCAAGGTTGAGGTCGCGAGTTCGAGCCTCGTTTCCCGCTCCATGTTCCTTTGCGGGAATAGCTCAGTTGGTAGAGCGCAACCTTGCCAAGGTTGAGGTCGAGAGTTCGAGACTCTTTTCCCGCTCCAGTTCCGTGTCGCCAAAAAGGGGAAGCTCAGGCTTCCCCTTCTTGTTTGCGTCGATAATGCCCGTTTGAGCAGACTCGCCCGGGTGGTGAAATTGGTAGACGCAGCGGACTTAAAATCCGCCGCCTTTAACAGGGCGTACGGGTTCGACCCCCGTCCCGGGCACCAAAATTGTGCATTCTGACTCGTCAGTGTGCATTCATAAGCTCCCATGTTAGAGGAGCAACAAAAAAATAAGGATTCCCACCTCGTCTGTGGCTGCAATGCGGCGGGTTGTTGCCCGTCGACAAAACTCCGCGGCCGGCTGCTTGCCAACTATGAGCAGACAGTGCTGGCTATTTAGTTGCGTCGACTCATGCGGGTTCTCACGAATGCTCGTGTCGATGATGAATATCCGGGTAATGTGCGTGACCATGTGTCATTGGTGCATGGTCATGCGCATGGGTGTGCGGCTCGGTTCCATCCCATTCGAAATTGTGTTCGTGCTGGTGGTGTTCGTCGTGCACATGTCGATGGCTATGACGCATGGCCTCGTGGAGATGCTCGTGTGCGTGATGCTCGGTCAAATGCAGCCAGACACCAATACCCATCAACCCCGTGGCCAACCAGAAGTACGGTGATGTCTGTTCACGGAAAACTAAGATCGAAATTGCAGCGCCGATGAAGGGCGCCGTCGAGAAATATGCGCCTGTACGTGCGCTACCCAGGCCTCGCAGTGCCAGCACGAAAAGGACCAGACTCACGCCATAGCCCAGAAAGCCGACGATCATCGCGGGACCGGAAAGCGTGACGCCTGGCCATTGCGCTCCAAGCATCAAACCCATTGTGGTGTTGACTGCCCCAGCGATCAAGCCTTTGCTACCAGCGATGAACAAGGCGTCCGAAGCCGAAACTTTGCGCGTGAGGTTATTGTCGATGGCCCAGGAAAGGCAGGCGCCGGCAATGGCGACCGGCCCCAGCCAGGCGCTCGTCCCGGTCGAGGGTTCAGACCAAGAGAGCGCAATGCCGCCGGCAACAATAAGCCCCATTCCCAGCACAATGCGGCGATCAGCGTTCTCCTTGAACACGACCCAGGCCAGCACAGCCGTTAGCACGGCCTCAAGGTTGAGAAGCAAGGAGGCGGTTGACGCGGCGGTGTGTGCCAACCCCACCATCAGCAGAAGTGGTCCGAGTACGCCGCCAAAGCCGATCGCACTCAGCAGCCAGGGCCATTCGTGGCCCGGCAGTCCAGGTGCTTTCCAGCCGCGATCACGGATCGTGCGTATGAGGGTCAGTCCAACACCACTGCCAAGGTACAGCAGGCCGGCCAGCAGGAAGGGCGACAGATCGCCTACCAACTGCTTGGCGAAAGGCGTGCTGCCACCGAACAGGATGGCGGCACCAAGTGCTGCCAATACGGCACCGGAAAGGTCAAACTTCACTGCATATCCTTCTGCCCTGTCGGTTGCGCGACCATGCCATCTGAGCAAACGCCACCTGGTACGCGGGCAACAACCTTGAGCGCCTTCATGTCAATCGGAACCATTTCATTGATCCCAGTAGCCGAGGCATAGCCTTGGCCGTTTTCGTGTACGACCCAGGTACTCAGCACGGCGGCTATACCTGGCATATCTGCAAAGACGCGGGTGTGTCCCGTTTCAAATACTGCGACGAAGCATCGATTTCTTCTCCTAGGTTTTGGGTGGCCAGTTGTGCGTCTCAGCTTGGCAGTCCTTGCACCAGGCATAGAGCGCGTCGTATATCAACATCCCGTGCTTCAGCATTTCATGGTCGTCGGTATACACCTTGGACAGACCCAGCGACAGCGCGTATAGCCCCGATGACTGTGGCGTCAGGTCCAGTCGGGATGTGTCGGCGCCACGGACAATGAGGGCGAGTTGCTGCAGGGCAGGCTCGTTGAGACCGTACTTGGCCAGGAATGCGTCGAAACTGCACAACTCTCCAACATGGCTCATTTCGACGCCTGGAATGTCATAGGGCGTCGCGCAGGTCTCGGCGGCAATGCGCAGTACATCTTCCGCTGGGACATAAAGAAATTCGGCGGTCGGATCGATGAATCGGGTGACCAGCCAGGGACAGGCGATACGGTCGATCTTGGGACGTTCCCGAGTGATCCATTGCATGATCGTTCCCTCCACGCAGTTCAATGATTCAGAAGCGGATAGACCGCCAAGCCAATCAGTGCGGCGCCGAGCACGATGAGGGGCTCGGGAAGTTTCTTGAAGCGCCATAGCAGCGCTGCCGTGCCTATCGCCAATGCGGCAGTGATCAGGTCGGTGATGGATCGCATCGCCAAGACAAGGACCGAACCGGCGATGGCGCCAATGGCGGCGGCCGTGATGCCATGGACGAAAGCGATCAACGCGGGGCGCTTGCCATACTTCTTGAAATGCGGTGCTGCGAGGACGGTGATCAGGTAGCAAGGCACGAAGGTCGCCGCAGACGCCACGCATGCACCAGGGAAACCTGCGATCAGATAGCCGATGAACCCCGTCGTGATCACCACGGGGCCGGGTGTGATCATGGCAACGGCCACCGCATCGACGAATTGCTTGTCGTTGAGCCAATGGTGATCGGTGACGATACCGCTGTAGAGAAACGGCACGATGGCCAGGCCCGAGCCAAAGACGAAGGCACCGGCCTTGGTGAAGAACAGGCCGATCTGAATCAGGAGATTGCTCTCGCCCGCGAATGCGGCGCCGACCACACCGACAGGCCATAACGATGTCACTGTGCCCTGGCCGAAGTGCGGCTTGCAACGCACCAGCCAGACCAGCACGCCGCAGCCGATGAACAGCATGGCGATTTCCGACTGTGTGGCGATGGTGACGGTTGCCAGCAGCGCAAAGATGCCCCACAGCAGCTTGTCGCGGCCAATGTTCTTTGTGGCGAGCTTGTGCGCCCCGATGGCCATGATGCCGATCACGGCGGCACCTACGCCGTAGAACACGGCTTGCACCCAGCCGAGTCCGCCGTACAACTGATAGGCCCAGCCCAGCGCCACCACCATGAAGAAGGACGGCAGCACGAAGGCGAGACCCGTCAGCGTGGCCCCCAGCGCGCGGTGATCCACGTAGCCCAGGTACATGGCCAGCTGTGCCGCAAGCGGCCCGGGGGCGATCTGGGCCAGGGCCAGTCCTTCCTTGTAGTCCGCTTCACCAATCCAGCCGCGCTGTTCGACCAGGTCGCGGTGCATGTAGCCCACCAATGCCACCGGGCCGCCAAATCCCAGCGTGCCCAGGCGCAGGAAGTAGGCCAACAACTGCCAGAGCGTGTAGCTGGGGCGACGGATTGCTGCATCGCTATTCATGGTGCTGCGTCCTTGTCGGTGAAGTGAAGCAAGAGGGCATCGAAAACACGCGACGCTTGCACCAGCAATGCATCGTCGTCAGATTCGGATTGACGCAGGCCATCCAGAATGGCCGCAAGACCAGGGGCTTGTGGTACCGGCACGCCACCGACATCGAGCTGGTGGACGATGGCGCCGATGCGCACGAGTTCGCGCTGTGTGTCCAGGCCGAAGCTGGCCAGCAGGGTTTCAAAGGTGACGCGACCGTCGACGTGGGTGAAGCTTGCGCCATCGAAATCAAAGCCCAGTGCATCCCTTGGGCAATCGGCAGGCATTGCGAGCCAAAGGAAGCGGGCGGATGCATCGATGTGGCGACGTATCAGCCAGGCCGAGGCCAGCCTGTCCACCCAGGGTCGCGCGCGCGTTGCCCACGTACGGCCCTGATAGTCAGCCGGTTCTAATCGCGTGATGGCGCCCTTGACGGCGTGGGGCTCGCCCGGCGAGAGCAGCGTCGCCAGCTTCTCGCTCAGCGCATCCAACTCACGCTGTGCCTGAGCCTGGGCTTCGCCGGGGTAGAAGTCGATGGCGACGATCTGCTCGAATTGACGACGCAGGGTGCGCAGGCGACGTTCCAGCGCTGGGAGGTCCGTCTGGTCATCCCCGGAAAATCGCCGGCATTGCTCCAGCCATTCTGCAAAGGCTTCGCCCCGGTCGAACAGGGCCATGAAACGCGCGGATTGATCCTCGTCGCGGGCCGCCAGATCAAGCAGTTCGCCGGAACCGCCTGCCGCCTCGACTTCCGCCCGAAAGTTGGCCAGTGTCTGCTCGTGTTGTGGCTCCGCTGGCAGGACATACACACCGTCGCGCAGCACCGCGGCGCCGGCTGCCTTCAGGCCGCGCCAGATCTTCGTGCGCGGCGTGTTGGTGTGACTGGGCAAGGCCACGGTCAGCGCGATGAGTTCGAAGATTTGCTTCATTATGAAATAAGTATTTCATAATGTTATGAATATTTCAATATTTGTCGCGTGTAGTGGCGTTCCGTCGGTAGTCGAAGGCCCATCAAAATGTCCAGCTGTTGGTCATACCGTACTCCAATGGACTTGCGAGGCCTACGGCCGCACCATACAAATGACCGGTGCTGCCCAGCGACTGGCAGGGGCGGACGTGGGCTGTCCATCAGAGGGCTCCTTGATTGGCAAGATGTGCGCGCAGCGCGGCGTTTTCAGCGTCCAGTTCTTCCAGGCGCTGTCGAAGCGGCCGGACCGCCGCCGCCATTTCTTTCTCGGTGAATCGGCGCGTGATGTGCTGGGGGCAGTTCCAGTCGAAGGATTCCAGCCGCATCCGGAAAATACGCTCGACCTTGCCTTTGTACACAGGGTCGACGACGAGTCGGGTCAGCGCTGTATCCTCCTCGACATCCAACTGCTGGACGTGCGCGTAGACCTTGAGCCGGGCCTTGCGCGGGTAGTCCATCAGGAACAGGCAGACGCGGTCGTCGCCCGCGAGATTGCCCGCGCTGATGTACTGCAGGTTGCCCTTGAAATCGGCAAACGCCAGCGTACGCTCGTCCACCATCTTCAGAAAGCCGGTCGGGCCGCCGCGATGCTGGATGTAGGGCCAACCAGTCTGCGAGACGGTGGCCATGTAGAAGCTGTCGCGCTCCGCGATGAAGGCCGCTTCGTCGATGGTGAAGCGATCGAACGCGCGATGGCCCTTGAAGTTCTGCCAAAAGTGGTCAACGCCCATCTTCGCCTGCGCGGCCTTCACGCTCGGCGTCATGGCAATCTCGAGAAAACCGTAGGACATGACGGGCTCCGGTTTGAGGATGGGCGGGGTGGACAGGGCCGTGCAGGTCGCCGGCCCCGGCCTCGGCCCAATTGGCGCTACGCGAGTTCGGTTGCGCGGACGATAGGGAAATCGATGTCGGTCTTGGCGATTTCGTTTAGCAGGTTGGTGAAGGTGCTCTCGGCGATCAGGGCGACGACCTCCACGATTTGCGCGTCGCTGACGCCGGCGTCGCGGACAGCCTTGATGTCGGCCTCGCTGACGTGTCCGCGGTCCCTGGCGACCTTGGCGGCGAATGCGACCAACGCATGGGCCCTGGCGTCACTCGAGGCGCCCTGGCGGTTCAGCATGATTTCTTCCGGACTCATCTTGGCCAGGTTCAGGCCGAGGTAGGTGTGGGCGGACAGGCAGTAGTCGCAGCCGTTGACCTGCGCGACGGCCAGCGCGATGCGCTCGCGCGTTTTCACGTCGAAGGTCTTGGCTAGGGCGCCCTGGAAGCTGGCGAAGCCGGTCAGGGCCGCGGGGCTGCTGCCGATCAGGCGGAACAGGTTCGGCACGACGCCGAGTTGCTTGTTGACAGCCTCCAGCGTGGGCTTGGAACCTTCGGGCGCGGCGTCGAGGGCAGGGATGGAAAGGCGGGACATGAGGATCCTCCAGTGTGTTGAAAGCCGAGAAAGCCGAAACGGCTTGGGCGGATCGAATGGTGTTCCTTTCCACATTGAATGAGAATACATAAATTGTTTGAATATGATTTCCAATATTTGGAAGAATTAAATGGATCGATTCGAAGCGATGTCTCTGCTGGTGGCCGTCACCGAGCGCGGCAGCCTCTCGGAGGCCGGGCGGGCGCTGCAAATGCCGCTGGCCACGCTCAGCCGAAAGATTTCCGAGCTGGAGGCCTTGCTGGGGACACGGCTGTTGATCCGCACGACACGCAAGCTGACGCTGACCGACGCGGGCGTTACCTACCTGGCGGCGGCGCGGCGCATCATCGAGCAGGTGGAAGAGGCGGAACGGGAGGCTGCCGGCGAGTTCACGGCGCCCAAGGGTGAGCTCGCGGTCACGGCGCCGATGATGTTCGGCCGCCTGCACGTGCTCCCGGTGGTGGCCGATTTCCTCGCCGCGTTTCCCGAGATCTCCGTGCGGCTCATCCTCGCGGATCGCAATGTGGACCTTGTCGACGACCGCGTGGACATGGCGCTGCGAATCGGGCGGCTGCCCGACAGCTCGATGGTGGCCACCAAGGTCGGGACGCTGCGCACGGTCACCTGCGCGGCGCCTTCGCTGCTGTCGGGGCGAAGCAGGCCCCGCCGCCCTGGCGAACTCCAAAATTTTCCTTGTGTGGCGGTCGACACGCCCATGCCGTCGCCGTCATGGCGGTTTCGCCATCCACGCTCAAGTGCTGCGCTGGACGTCACGGTGGCGCCTCGCTTGACGGTGACGAATCCGGAAGCCGCCGCGCAGGCCGCGATTTGCGGCGTGGGCGTCACCCGGCTGCTGCACTACCAGGTTGTGGACGCGGTTCGACGCGGCGACTTGGAAATCATCCTCGACCAGTACGAGCTTGAACCGTCGCCCGTTCACCTGGTCCACGCGTCACGGGGACAGATGCCGCTCAAGATGCGCCGCTTCCTTGACCACGCGGCGCCTCGACTGCGACGCGCCCTCGATGAAATTGCCGCGCCTCAACCGGAATGAGCGATGTGCCGCGAGCGGCCCGCCGCCCAAGCTCACGAATGGCCGAATATGGCCGAATGGCTTTACTTCGGGATGGCTTCCAGCACATTGATGATCACCAGCGTGATGAAGCCGGTGAGCACGACCACCGGCAGGGAGAAGAACGCCAGGGCCAGGAAGCTGCCGCCCCAATCGGTAGGTTTGCTGTTCATGTCGAAACTCCTGCGGCCGTTCGCGACTTCGATACGGCCAGTCTAGGAGCAGGCGGGCTGACGAAGCGCTTGGATATGCGGTTGTTTGGGCCCGCAGTTGTCGGCCAGAACTCAGCGCAGGTCCAGTTGGTAGTCGCCGCCCGTCAGGCAATAGCGCAGCAGCCAGCCGCCGCTTGGGCCCAGGGTGGCGCCGCCTGCATCCACCCGGGTCATCCGGGCCAGGGTCAGTGCGCCGCCGATCTGAACGGTCGGCCGGGTATCGCCAGGCCACCACAGCTCGTTGGCGCAAACCGGTTCGTGGCCCGCGCCCAGGCCTTGCAGACTGCCTTGCAGGTTGAATGAGCCGGCATCGGCCTTCCAAGTCGCGCTGGCATCGGCGTGATGGCGCAGGTAGGGGCGCATCAGGATGCGCGTGATCTCAGTGCCTGCACCGAGGTCTTCCTGCCCGGGGCAGCTCATGCGCCGGATGTTGCCGGCCACTTTGCCGGGATAGACGTGCGGGTCGCTGCAGCCCTGTTTCCAGACCCAGAAGGCCGACCCAAGCTGGTGGGCGTCCTCGGCAGCCACTTGGCGTTTCAACAAGGGCGCGTCGATGGCGGGTGCCCTGAAATAGCCCCATTCGCCGATCCACAGCGGCACGCCCATCTGACGCGCCGCGGCCTCGGCGAGGGCATAGCCGCGCTCGATGGACACCAGGGTCAGGCCGAAGTCCTGGTCCGCGGTGATGGACTCGTTGTAGAGGTGGGGCGAGAACACGATTTGCGCGTCGCTCGTGAACGCGCGCGGCGGCAGGTTGTCGATGCCGAAGCCGCTCCAGATCACGCTGGGTTCGAACATCACCAGGTGACGAAACCCGCCGGGAGCGGCGTCCTCGCCGGCGCGCAGCGCGGCAATGGCGCGCGCATGGTAGTTGGCCAGCAGCAGCGTGGAGGCCACCGGCGGCTGTTCGCCGAAGTTGGGCTCGTTGAGCAGGTCGAAGCCGGCCACCGTCGGGTCGGCGCCAAACTCCCGGCCCAGGATCTGCCAGGCTTGCAGCAGCGAACTCTGGATCCCGTCGCGATCGACGTAGAACGACTGGAATGCCCGCGATACGTTCGGGGCCAGGTCGCGCCCGGTCACCTGGCAGGGCGCCGTGCCGTCGGTCAGCGTGGCCCACAGGGGGGCGCCGTCCCAGCCGGTCATGGGTTCGCTGCCCGGCGGGCAATGCGTGCCGGGCGGCGCATTCACATGCACGCCCCAGGCGTCCTGGTGCAGGTCCAGCAGCACGTAGATGCCATGCGCGCGCGCCCAGGCTACGGCCTGGTGGATGCGCGCGATGTAGGCCGCCGATGTCTGCTGGGGCGCCGGCTGCAGCAGCGACCAGGACAGCGTCAGCCGCACCATGTTCAAACCCAGCGCCGCCATGTCGACGAAGTCCTGCTCCTCCAGGGGCCGGGTCGGCGGCAGCCGGGTGTCGCTCTGGAAGTACTCGCCCAACTGGTTGACGTTGACGCCGCGCAGCGTGACCAACGTGCCGCTTACGTCCGCGATGCGCGGGCCGCTGGCGGTGTCCAACACCTGCAGGCGGGGCATGTCGCCCTGGTCCGTGCCCCGGGGCGTCAGGTGGAGGGGCGGTCGAGCCAGGACGGCAGGGGGCGGCGCGGTATGGCTTGCGTACCCACTCCAATACGCGTTCAGGCCCAGCGCCAGCGCGGCCATGCCCATGGCGACGGGTGTCATCATGATTTTTCTTGGCAAGACGCGGCAGGCCAGGTTCGATGCGACGCAGAGGCCGGCCAGGACCAGCGCGAAGGCGCCCGCGTCCACGGTGCGGACGAACAGGGCCGGCGCGATCCAGGTTTCATGGGGCGCGCCGGCCGGGTGGGCATGGATCAGCATCAGCGCCTGTACCAAGAGCAGCACCATTGCGGCCCATGCCGCCGTGGCGCACGCGCGGCTCAGGCTGCTGCCGCCGCGAAGGCCGAGATACAGCACTGCGCCCAGCAGGGCCAGGCTCCAGCCTGCGTGCGTTCCGGCGGGCATTCCGGTGGGCGTTGGGGCGAACAGCTCCAGGTCCATGCGGTAGACATAGCCCATAGGGCCGCCTTGCCAGAAATGCTGCGCCAGCCAGGGGCCGAGCCAGGCCAGCGCCAGCATGCAGGCGGCGCTGACCCATGCGGCTTGCCGGGCCGCCGCGCTGCTGCCGATCACCAGATTGCGCAGGCGCTGCCGGCCCCAGACTGCAGGCACGGCAGGCAGCCAGCCGACCAGAAGCATCTTCAGTGCGGCATAGCCGCTGCTCCACAGCAGGAACGCCAGCGTCTCGTCCAGGGCCAGCACGTAGCGGCCCTGTAGCCGCATCAGCGCGACGGGCAGCAGGCTGGCCAGGAAACTCGCGGCGGCCATGGCCAGCATGACAAGGGCCCACAGCCGCAGCAACAGGGCCGATCGGCCCGTGTACGGCTCCGCCAGCAGCGCGCGCGCGCCGACGAAGCTCAGCAGCAGCGCCAACGGCACCTGGACCAAGTAGGGCGCCCACCACCAGAGCGCTGCCACGGGATGGCCGACCCAGCCCACGGGCGCGAAGATGCCCGAGGGGTCCAGCGCCGCGCCGGCAAGCAGCAGCGCGAGGGCGACGCTCAAGCGAAGGGCGCCTCTCGTGGACGCGATCAGCCAGAAATCCATGCCGACGAGTCTGCGCCTAGCGGATGCGCAACAGGATCACGTCATGACCCATGACGATGGCGCGGTAATCCAGCGGCAGCGGCCCCATGTCCTTGTTGGCCCAGACGTCGTGCGCCTTCACCGGGCGCCTGTAGCCGAGCTTGCGGAAGTCCACGCGGATCTCGTTGTAGATGTCGCTGCGGTTGAACAGGGCCACCACCTGGCTGCCGTCGGCCATGCGCTTGGCCCAGATCTCCAGCTGGCCCTCGCTGGAGACGCGGTCGCCCTGGTGGCCGGCCTTGTCCTGGTCGATGGCGATGATGTCGCGGTGGGTCAGCATGGCGATGGTCTCGGGCGACATCCGGGTCAGGTCGTTGCCGGCCAGCAGCGGCGCCGAGAGCAGGGCCCACAGGCTCATGTGGGTGCGGTATTCCTCGGGCTTCATGCCGCCGTTGCCGACTTCCAACATGTCGGGGTCGTTCCAGTGGCCGGGGCCGGCGTAGGGCGAGAGCCCGGCCTGCCCGAAGCCGATCTCGGCCATGCGGTCGTAGCTGTCGGTGATGTCGCCGGTGGTGCGCCATGCATTGCCGCCGACCCCGGCGCCCCAGTGCCAGACCGAGTCGTAGCCGTACTGGCACAGGCTGAAGACGATGGGGCGGCCGGTCTTGCGCAGCGCGCTGTGCATCTTCATGTAGGCCGCGCGCATGATGCTGCGGGCCTCCGGCGGGGACACCTTGTCCAGTTGCTCGCCCAGGCTGCAGAGGTCGTACTTGAGGTAGTCGATACCCCATTCGGCGTAGGTGCGGGCGTCCTGTTCCTCGTGTCCGCCGCTGCCGGCGTAGCCGGCGCAGGTCTTGGGGCCGGGGGACGAGTAAAGGCCCAGCTTCAGGCCTTTGGCATGCACGTAGTCGGCCAGCGCCTTCATGTCGGGGAACTTGGCGTTCGGATGGATCACGCCGGCCGCGTCGCGCTCGCCTTCCCAGGTGTCGTCGATGTTGACGTAGACGTAGCCGGCATCGCGCATGCCGCTGGACACCATGGCGTCGGCCTGGGCGCGCACGGTGGCGTCGTCGATCTTTTCGGCGAAATGGTTCCAACTGTTCCAGCCCATCGGCGGCGTGGCGGCCAGGTCGGCCGCCGCCCGCGCGGGCAGGGCCGCCAGCAGCGCGGAGGCGCCGCATGCGGCCAGGAGCAGGGCGCGCAGCCTGCGAGTCAGTGCGTTCATGGGGACTCCAGGGTGGTTGTCAGGGTCACAGCTTGGCGCTGATCTCGAACAGGTAGGCGCGCGGCGGCGTGACGCCCGCATAGATGGCACCCAGCTGCGCGGCCTCGGTGCCCACGTCGCGGATGTACTGCTTGTTGGCCAGGTTGTTGACGATCAGGCCCACGGCCCATTTCTTGGACGGCGCTTCCCAGCCCAGGCGCATGTCGACGCGGGTTTGGGCCTCGCCGATGCTGAAGCTCGGGGTGCTCAGGCAGTTGAAGGTGTAGGCGGAATCGGAGTTGCAGCGTTGCGCGCTCTTGTAGCCCACTTGCACGCCGAAGCTGGCCTGGCCGTTCGCAATGCCCCAGCGCGCGTCGGCGTTCATGGTCGCCATCACCGAGGGCGTGCCGGTCGGCTGGCCCGTCAGGTTGATGTTGACGATATTGCCGGTGGCGGGATCGGTTTCGGACTTGATGAAGCTGCCGTAGGTCTGGTCGATGTACTCCAGTGCGCCGCCCAGGCGCCAGACGCGGTCCACGCGCCACTGCAGCCCCAGGTCCACGCCAGTCGCCTGCTGGTTGGACGTGACGGGGGCATAGGAGCCCGCGATCTGCCCTGGCTGGGGCGGCACGAACATCAGGCTTTGCAGATTGCTGAACTTGTAGTGGAAGGCCGTGGCGTTGTAGAACAGGCCGGCGTCCTTGAACTGGCCCTTGGCGCCCGCCTCATAACTGGTCACATACTCGGGCTGGTATTTGGAGCCTTGCTGGTCCGGCGGCGCGTTCCATGCAAATCCGCCGGCCTGGTAGCCCTCGGTCCAGGACGCGAAGAGCATGTGGTCGGGCGTCAGGTGGTGGTCGAACACCAGGCGCGGGCTGGTGTTGTTCCAGGAAGCGCTGGATGACGCCGTGCTGGTCAGCGTGGTGGGGTCGTTGAATTCGATGTTGCTGAAATAGGGCGTCTGCCCCATCAGGACCTGGGTCAGTTGCAGCAACTGGGCCGCCGCCGCGCTGATCTGCGCGGGTACGGCGGTGCTGGCGGACAAGGCTTGGTAAGTTTGCGCCAGGGTGCCGAGCTGGCCGTCCAGCACCGAGGCCGTGCGCAGCGGGCTGTACCAGCTGAACGTTTTTTCGTCATGCGTGAAGCGGACGCCGGTGGTCAGGTTGTCCGCCGGGCTCAGGCGCCAGATGGCATCGCCATACAGCGCAAACGCTTTGTAATCCCCATGGTTGTACATGTTCTCCTGCCAGGCCTGCCCGTTGAGCAGGTTGGTGCCGAGCAGCGTGCTGTTGCCGAGCGCGTAGCCCAGCTGCTGCGAGGCGCCTGTCAGGTAGGAGAAGGGCGTGGCCGGCGCGATCCCGACGGCCTGCGACAGCGGCTGCAGCTGCGGATCGATCGAATTGGTATTGAGGTTGCCTTGGTTGTCCTGGCTGGCATGTTCCAGGTAGCCGCTCAGGCCGGCCACCCAGTTCACCAGCGCGTTGTGGCCGCTGAGCTTGAATTCCTGCTGCCAACTGGTATTGCCCTCGATATTGCCGGTGGACAGATAGGAGTTGATATGGCCCGAGCCGTCGTTGTCTTCGATGTTCTGGGCCCTGAAGTGCCGGTAGGCCGTGATGCTGGTGAGTTCGGCGAAGGGCAGGCTGTGCTCGATGCGCAGGGTCGCGCCATCGAAAATGCGGGCCTCGACGTTCGGGTTGACGTCGTCGTCCAGCGCCTGGGAGCGCGGGTCCAGCCAGGTGCGGGTCACATAGAGATCTCCGGCGTTGGGATTCAACGCCCATATCGGCCTGGCCTTCTGGTGCAGTTGTTCGTGCTCCCAGGTCAGCTGTGCCGAAGTGTCGTCGCTGCTCCAGCGCACGGCCGCTCGCGTGCCCCAGGTGTGTTCGCCGCCATAGAGCGAGCCGTCGTAGCTGTTTCTCACCCAGCCGTCGCGGTATTCGCCGACCGAGGAAAACCGAAAGGCCGTGCTGTCGTTGAGCGGCAGGTTGAGCAGTGCCTCGTAGTGCCGCGTTCCTTGCGTGCCCAGGCGCACCAGGCCGCTGGCTTCCAGTTGGCCGTTGGGGTCGTTCTGGATGATGGAAATCGCGCCGGCCGCCGAGTTGCGGCCGAACAGCGTGCCCTGCGGGCCTTCCAGCACTTCGACGCGCTTGATGTCGTTGAAGTTCAGCAGCGCGCCGCCGGTCTTGCCCGCGTAGACGCCGTTGATGTACATGCCGACGGGCGAATCGGTCCCGATGCCAAAGTCCGGCGCGCCCAGGCCGCGCAGGGTGTAGCCGGGCTGGGTCGGTTGCGAGGCGTCGATCTGCAGGCCGGGAATGAAGTTGTCCAGGCTGCCCAGGCTGGTGGCGCCGATCTCCTGCAAGGCTTCCGAGGTCAGCACCTGCATGGCGATGGGCACGTTCTGCAGCTGCTGCACACGGCTCTGGCCGGTGACCTCGACGGTGCCCAGCGTCGCGATGTCGGGCGTCTGGGATTGCGCCAGCGCCTGGCCGCCGGCGCCCAGGACGAGGACCAAGGCGGCGGCCTGGGCAAGGGTATGGCGCTGGCTGGGAACGGCTTTCATCATCATGTGTCTCCGTGGCTTGTTTGGGTTCGTGAGGCGATGGCAGGCATCGCGTTCAGGCGGGAACAGGAACAGGCTGGCGTTTGAACACCAGTCCGGTGGCGGCCATGGCCATCATCAGCACGCTCACGCAGATCCATCCGAACTGGCGCGGGCCGGTCGCCACAAAACCTTCGCCCGCAAGTGCCGTGCCGATGGCGGCGCCGATCAGGGCGATCACCAGGGTGCGCAGCACCAGCGAGCCGTCGTGGTCGTTCTCGGTCAGCATGCCGACGATGAAGGGCGTCACCATGTAGAAGCCCACGTTCACGCCGACCTGGCCCCACAGAAAGGGCATGTCGCCGCGTCCGTTGAAAAACAGCATCACGGCCGCGGCCATCACCAGGAAGCCCTGCAGCACATAGCGCAGCCGCCGCCTGGGGTCGCGCGCCAGCGCCGGCACCAGCGCGCCGACAAAACCCAGCAGCGAGGACAGGGCCAGGTACAGGCCCACGCGCGCGGTGGGCATCTGGTCCATGTCGCCCATGTAGGCGCTGACGGCCCATTGCCCGGCCTGCATGCCGTAGACCAGCACCACCACCAGCCAGATCAATCCCATGTGGCGGCGCTTGAGCATGGACGGGCGCGGCCGTTCGGCCGCCTGGCTGGACGGGCGGATGCGCAGGGCCCAGGGCGCCAGCACGATCGCCATGGCTGTCAGCCAGAGGAAGAGGGTGCCGCGCTCGGCGGCCGGCGGCAGGCAGGACATGCCGTAGAGCAGCAAGCCCATGGCGACGCCGCCGACCAGGTTGATGCGGCCCCAGATGCGCTCTGCATTGGATTCGGAAGCGACGCCAGCGCTGATCAGGCTGAACAGGGCGCCTTCGCCCAGGCCGGCCAGCAAGCGGGCGCCGCTGAGCGCCGCCGCCGTGCCGGCCCACTGGCTGGCGGCTTCGCCCAGCACCAGCGCGGCCACGCCGAACATGCCCACGGCCGGGCGGGCGCGGCGCACGAGATGGGCCGCCAGCAGGCCGTACAGCGCGATGCCGGCCAGTTCCGCCGCGGCGATGGCCGTGGCGGTGCCTTCGTCAATGCCGGGAATTCGGCTCAGCGCCAGCACAATCAGGGGCATGACCATGGTGCCGTTGAGCGCCGCGGCGAAGGCTGCGCTCAGCGTCAAGGTGCGTAGGATTGCGGTCCGGTGTGCAGCTGGCATAGGGTCCCGTCTGGAACGCCCCTGTGCGGGGCTCAAGCATGGCGTCTGACTATAGGTTTGGCTTTGCCGCGCTTTGGGGTGCAATGTGGCCGGAATACGGGTGTGGCGAGGCCAGCACTAACCCTAGCGGGCGCGAGAAGGGTTCGGCTGAATAATCGGCAAATGCTGTTACGTCATGCCGAATTCATGGAAGCCGATGGACCCGACCCCGTGGTGAGCGTCGATGCCGCGCCAGCCGATCGAAGCACGGTGGCCAACCTGCCGGCCCATTTGCTGAGCTGCCTGGCCGATACCGTGGCCGGCCTAGGGATTTCCCCGGAGCGGCTGTGCATGGGGCTGGGCTTCAGTGTCGAAGACCTCGGCAATCCGGCCTGCCGGGTCAGCTTCCGGCAAGGCAGCTCGATGATTCGCCGCGCGCTGCAATGGGCGCCGCGGCAGGCCCTGGGCCTCCTGATCGGCGAGCGCGAAACCATCGCCTCGATCGGCCTGCTGGGCTACGCCATGATGACCAGCCGTACCGTGGGCGAGGCGGTGGCGCTGGGCATGAGCTTGCAGAAGGCCTCGGGCGCCATGCTGCAGTTCGAGATGTTTCACGATGTGAAGTGGGTGCGCGTGCTGGCGTCCAACCGTTTTCCGGATCCGGAGATCTACGTCTTCCTGGTCGAAGAAGCGTTCGCGAGCTTCCTGCAGGTGGCGCGCGGCTTGGCCGGGGCTTCGTTCAGGCCGCATCGCATCGAGTTGGCGTATCCGGCCCCGGCGCATGCGGCCGAGTACCAGCGGGTGTTCGGCTGCCCGGTGCTGTTCGACCAGCCCGCCAACGCCTTTGTGGCCGAGAGCGACTGGATCACCAGGCCGCTGGCAACGCACGATCCGCTCAGCCACCGGCAGGCGCTGGAGATGCTGCATGCCGCGAATCAGCGCGAGCAGGAGAAGGTCGATCTGTTCGAGTCGGTCGAGCGGGCGGTGCGCCACAGCCTGCATTGCGTGCCGACGCTGGCCGACGTGGCCCGACAGCTGAACTTCAGCGAGCGCACCTTGCGCCGCCGCCTTAGTGACAAGAACGTGTCCTACCAGGCCCTGCTCGACAACGTGCGCAAGAGCCGTGCGATCGAGCTGCTGGCCAATACCTCGATGTCGGTCGAGCAGGTGGCGCTGGAGGTCGGATTCAGCGACGCTCACAATTTCCGCCGTGCCTTCAAGCGCTGGACCGGCGCCGCGCCCAGCGAATTGCGCAACTCCATGCAGAAAGCCTCGTAGAAGAACGTCGCCCCCGTGTCCGTCGTCGCCGCATGGGCCGGCGGCGCACCCTTGGCAGCATCGCACCCCCAGGGCGTCCGGTTTGACCGCGCCCCGTGCCTGGGTCTCTTACTACAGTTACACCTTGTGTTGTCTGTCGTGGAAACCCGTGTCCTCAAGCTCCTCCCCTGACTGTCTTGTGCTCGCCGTCGACCTGGGAACCTCGGGTTGCAAGACCGCGCTGGTGAACCAGGCGGGCCGGGTGCTGGCATGGGCCTTCGAGCCGGTGGCCACACGCATCCTGCCCGGCGGCGGCGCCGAGCAGGATCCGCAGGACTGGTGGCGCGCCTTGATGGGCTCGGCCAGGCAGGCGCTCGGGCGCGGCGGCGTCGATCCGGCCCGCGTGCTCGCCGTGTGCTGCTCGACCCAGGGGGAAGGCACGGTGGCCGTGGACCGCGACGGCCAGGTGCTGGCGCCAGCGCTGACCTGGATGGACATGCGCGGCGCCGCGGCGCTGCGCCGCCAGGTGCGCGGACGCCTCAACGTGGCGGGCTACGACGCCTGGCGACTGTGGCGCTGGCTGCGCCTCTGCGGGGGGGCGCCCAGCCTGTCGGGCAAGGACCCGGCCGCGCACATGCTGTGGCTGCGCCACCATCGCCCCGATGTGTTTGAGCGCACGTACAAGTTCCTCAATGTGCTCGACTTCCTCAACCATCGCCTGACCGGCCGCTTCGTCGCCACGCCCGACTCCATCCTGACCTCCTGGGTGACCGACAACCGCGATCCGGCCTGCATACGCTACGACAGGCGCCTGGTCGCCGCCAGCGGCGTGGACGCAGCGAAGTTCCCGGAACTGGTGCGCTGCTGCGACGTGATCGGCGTCTTGCTGCCTCAGGTAGCCGACGAACTCGGCCTGTCGCGTTCCGTGCAGGTTGTCGCCGGGGCGATCGACAACACCGCCGCGGCCATCGGTGCCGGGACCCTGGCGCACTATGCAACGCACCTGTACGTTGGCACCTCAAGCTGGCTGGGCGCGCATGTGCCGGCCAAGCGCACCGACATCCGCGCCTCGATCGCCTCGGTGCCGTGCGCGCTGCCGGACCGTTATTTGATGGTGGCCATGCAGACCAGCGCGGGCGCCAATCTCAGCTTCCTGAAGGACCAGGTGCTCTACCACCAGGACGAACTGCTGCGCGAAGCCGCGACCGAGGACGTCTACCAGCTGCTCGACCAGATCGCCGCGCGCGTGCCGGCCGGCAGCGACGGGCTGGTCTACACGCCCTGGCTGTTCGGCGAACGCTGCCCGGTGGAAGACCAGTCCTTGCGTGCCGGGCTGTTCAATCTGTCGCTGGCGCATTCGCGCGAGACCATGATCCGCGCCTTTCTCGAGGGCGTGGCCCTGAACACGCACTGGATGATGGCGCCGGTGGCGCGCTTCATGGGCCGGCCCATCGAGCGGCTGACCCTTCTGGGCGGCGGCGGGCGCTCGGCCGTGTGGTGCCAGATCTTTGCCGACGTGCTGGGTGTGCCCATCCACCAGCTCATTGACCCCATGCAGGCCAATGCCCTGGGCGCGGCCTACATCGCCTTCCACGGCCTGGGCCTGCTCGACATGGCGCGGGGTGCGGCGCAGACGCGCTACCGCGCCGTGTTCGAGCCCCGGGCCGCGCACTCGGACGTCTATGCGCGGCGCTTCGAGACCTTTACCGAGCTGCATCGCCGGCTGGCGCCGCTGTACCGGCGCATTCATTCCGAGGAGGTCTGAGATGGCCATCGCGTTCGAAACCCAGCGCGGCGCCCTGATCGACGCCTGCCTGCAACTGGCCGACCAGGGCTACCTGGCCGGCACCGGCGGTAACCTGGCCTTGCGGCTGGACGAGGCGCATTTCGCGGTCACGCCTTCGGCGGCCGACTACTACCAACTCCGCCCGCAGGACATCGCGGTGCTGCGCCTGGACACGCTGGCCCAGGTACAAGGCGAGATGGCGCCCTCGGTCGAGCGCGGCCTGCATGCCGCCTTGCTGCGCGCCCGGCCCTCGTTCCGGGCCAGCGTGCACACGCACCAGCCTCTTGCCAGCGCCGTGGCGCTGCTCAATCGCTCGCTGCCGCTTTCCGAGCCGGCAGATGTCGCAGACCTGGGCCCTTGCGTGCAGATCGTCGGCTATGCCCCATCGGGCACGGCCATGCTCGTATCGACGCTGCGGCGCGCGCTCAGGAACGACTGCCATGCGTATCTGCTGCGCAACCACGGCCTGGTCTGCACGGCCGCCGACCTGGCTGCCGCGGTGCCCTTGATGGGGCGCATCGAGGCGGCGGCGGCAGCCCATCTGCGGCAAGAGGCCAGCCGCTTGCCAATGGGCCATCCCCTGCGGGAACTGGCGCTGGAGGCTTGCGGCGCTACCCACTTTCAATGAAGAAGCTCATGAACCCCAGCATCGAACAAGACGTCTACGGCATCAGCGCCTGGCCCGACACCGACCAGATCTACGCCAGGCTGCAAGCCTTGCTCAAGCAGCCGCCGCGCACGATCCGGCGCGACAAGATGGCCGAGGTGCTGCAGCACTTCGAGACCCGCTGCCAGCGCAGCAAGGCCCTGGCGCGCCGCGCTGGCGAGGTGATTCCTGGCGGCGTCCAGCACAACCTGGCCTTCAACTATCCGTTCGCCCTGGCGGTCGAGCGCTGCGAGGGCGCGCACATGTGGGACGTCGACGGCAACGCCTACATCGACTTTCTGCAGGCCGGTGGGCCGACGCTGCTGGGCAGCAATTACGCGCCGGTGCGCGAGAAGGTGCATGCCTTGCTGGACGCCTGCGGCCCGGTCACCGGCATGTTCCATGAGTACGAGGTCAAGTTGGCCGAACTGATACGCCAGCACATGCCGGCCGTCGAGATGTTCCGCATGCTGGGCTCGGGCACCGAAGGGGTGATGGGGGCGATCCGGCTGGCGCGCGCCTACACCGACAGGAAATGGGTCATCAAGGTGGGCGGCGCCTACCACGGCTGGAGCGACCAGATGGTGTATGGCATGCGCCTGCCCGGCACCGGGCGGCGCGAGGCCGTCGGCATCCCCGGCGGCGCCACGCATTACACGCAGGAGTGCTTTCCCAACGACCTGGCCGCGCTGCGCCGCAAGCTCTGGCTGAACCGCCTGCGCGGCGGCACGGCCGCCGTGATCGTCGAACCGCTGGGCCCCGAGAGCGGCACCCGCCCGGCCCACAAGGACTACAACGCCGGCGTGCGCGCCCTGTGCGACGAGTTCGGCGCCTTGCTGATCTTCGACGAGGTGGTCAGCGGCTTTCGCGTCGGCATGGGCGGCGCGCAGGGCTATTTCAAGGTCAGGCCCGACCTCACCGTGTTCGGCAAATGCCTGACCGGCGGCTACCTGATGGCCGGCGGCGTCGGCGGACGCCGCGACGTGATGATGCTGCTGGCCGGCGGCATAGGCACCACCAGCAAGCGCGCGTTCGTGGGCGGCACCCTGTCGGCCAATCCGCTCTCCTGCGCGGCGGGCTACCACGCGATCAGCGAGATGGCGCGCACCCAGGCGCCGGTGCTGGCGGGCCGCGCGGGAGACCGGCTGTGCCGCGGCCTGAACGAGATCATCGACCGGCTGGGCCTGCCCTACGTGGCCTACAACCAGGGCTCGGTGGTGCATCTGCAGACCTCGGCGGTGCTGTTGATGAGCACGCGCAACCCGATCCAGCTGATGCGCGAGGTGAACGCCAGAAAGCACATGATGGAGGAGATGGGCGCGGCCTATATGGCGCACGGCCTGGTGACGCTGGCGGGCAGCCGGCTCTACACCAGCATGGCCGACACCGATGCCGTGATCGACGAGGCCTTGAACCGCTTCGAGTCCGTGCTGAGCCTGGTCTGATCGATATGCAAGACCTTCATCCCACCCAAGACCTGGACGCGGCGCGGCAGCGCCTGCAGGGCAAGGGGCTGCTGCTGCCGGGCGACAGCCTGTCCTGCCGTCTGCCGGGCACGGGCTGTTTCGCGATCGTCACGGCTGGCGCCGCTGGCGAGCCGGTAGCCCTGCGCGAACTGGGCTTGCAGGACGCGCGCGCGGCGGCGGACGAGGCTCTGCACGGCCTGATCTATGAGGCCCGCGACGACGTGGGCGCCGTCCTGCTGGGGCGCCAGCCCTGGGGCAGGGCGCTGGGATCCTGCGGCGAAACCCTGCCGGGCGTGTTCGACGAGCAGTTGCGCCATCTCGGCTGGTGCGTGGAGGCGCGAGCCTTGCCGAATGATGCGGCGCAGGCGCGCCGCAGCCTGGCCGATGGCGCCAATGCCTATCTGTTGTCGGGGCGCGCGCTGGTGCTCGGCATGGCGCCGGAGCGGCTGGTGTTCAACGCTGAACTGCTGGAGAAATGCGCCAAGTCCTACCTGCTTGCGCGCGCCAGCGGCGCCCGGGTGTATTTGATCCCCTGGCTGGTGCGCTGGATCGCCACCGGCCGCTTGCGCAAGGACCAGCGGCGGGCGGCCGACCATCATCGGCGCGGCCTGGCGGCGCCGCGTTCGGCGGGTTATTGAAGGACGGAAGGAAGGCAGCGGTCTTCAGCGGCCTTGCTGCCGTGCATCGCAGTGTCCCTGCATGGCGGCAATCCAGTCGCGAATCAGCGCCAGGGCCTGGGTGTGGACGAGGCCGCGGCCGAGCTCGGGCATCATCACGCCGCTTTCGGTTGAAGCCAGGCGGAAGGGCATGATGGAGGCGTCGGGCTCGCCCGGCACGACATCGAACAGGTGTTCGCCCGTGCCCTTGCCGGCCGCCACCGAGGGTTTGCACAGGCCGCTCTGGTAGGCCATGGGCAGGAACGGTTCCAGGTTCAGCGCGGTGTTGTTGGCCGGGCCGGTGGGGCTGTGGCAGTGCGCGCAGTTGATGTCGAGGTAGGCGCGGGCGCGGCGCTCCAGGCTTTCGGCAGGGTCCTGGAAGTCGGCCGCCCGCGGCACATCGGCGCCAGGCAGGCCGCTCAGCATGCCCAGTTTGGCGAGGTGACTCAGCTGGTTTTCGCTCACGCCCGCATACGAGAAATCTCGGTTCAGGTGGCGCGCCTTTAGGCCGATGGGACGGAACTCGCGGTTCTTCAGCTGCACCATGTGGCAGCCGGCGCATTGGTTCTCGTTGGGCACTTCGTAGGACAGCGCCTGCCGCTTGCCGGCGCCATCGACCAGCTCGACGGGGATCGATTCGCCCAGGCGCTGCAGCCTGGCGTCGGTCTGCTCGGCGTTCCAGACGTAGGGCAGCGCCACCCAGCCTTCGGCGCGCCGCACCAGCACGCGGGTCTCGATCAGGCGCACGCGCTGCAGGTCCAGGCCCTCGCCATCCAGGTCGGTGTGCAAGTTGTCGTTGCGCTGCAGCGCGCCGGCGGCGGACTCGCCGGCCTGCGCCTTGGGGTAGTAGAAGGTCTTGGTGATGATGGTGCCGACCGGCATCTCGAAGGTCTGGTGCTCGTCATAGACGGCGCTGGCGCCCTTGGGCATCCAGACGGTGCGCAGCTTGTGGGCGTAGTCGCTGAACAGCGGCGTGTTGAGGTCGTAGGGCACCACGCCGGCGCTGGGCCGCATCATGTGGTCCTGGACCAGCAGCACGCCCCAGGCGCTGAGCCATTCGGGGCGGCCCTGCTCGATGCGCTGGGGTTCCTGCGGCGTGCGTTTGCAGGCGCTCAAGGCCAGGGCCAGCAGCAGCGCCATGCCCGTGGCGAGCAGGGCTTGCTTCAACATGCGGTTCATCTCAGATCAGGCCGGGGAAGCTCACCGCGGGCAGGCGCGGCAGCATGCATTGGTGCTCGGCGGTTTCCAGGCGCGGGTTCTTGTAGTGGTTGGGGCCGTCGACATTGACGAACTCCGCCTTGCCGTTGCTGACGCAGATGCGCTCTTCGGGCGCGAGCTTGCGGTTGGGGTCCGCGTAGCCGTCCCACAGCACGTCGGGGATGTGGCCGCCCACGCCGAACATCAGCAGCTTGAGCGCCTTCAAGTCCACGCCGTCGGGGGCATCGCCGCCGCCCTGGAAGCGGTTGTCGGCCACCAGGATGGCCTTGGGGTAGGGGTCGTAGGCGGCCACCACGCCCTTGGTGGTGTAGTAGCCGGTGGAGAAATAGCTCGAGACGATCACGTTGGCCGAGCGGTTGTCGCCGATGTCGTTGTCGAAGATCTCGACCTTGCTGTTCGAGTTCACCACCACGCCCGAGCCCGCCGGCACGCTGGCCACCGCCGTGCCCTTGGCGCCGAAGTTGTCGAGGTTGTTCTTGACCGAGCGGTTCTTGTAGATGCGCGTGCCTGCACCGGGCTGCGACAGGTTGGGCATGTTGAACACCAGGATGCCGCCCGTGTTGCCGGTGGCGAGGTTGTCGTAGACGTCGGCGTTGATGGTGTTCTCGATCTCGATGCCGGCGACGTTCTGCTCCACATGGCAGCGCCGCACCACGACGTCGCGCGACTGCCCGACGTAGATGCCGGCGTCGGAGGCACCCCAGGCCTCGGAGTCCTCGATCAGCACATGGCGGGTCTTGACCGGGTAGAGGCCGTAGGCGCCGTTTTGCGTGTCCGGGCCGCGGGTCCAGCGCACGCGGACCTTGCGCACGCTGATGTTCTCGCCGTCGTTGATCTTGATCGCGTCGCCCTGGGTGTCCTCGATGGTCAGCCCCGAAATGGAGAAGTTGCTGCCCCAGACGATCAGGCCCTCGGGACCGGTCTTCTGGTTCTTGAACGAGAGCACGGTTTCATTCATGCCGGCGCCGCGGATGGTGACGCCGTCACCGCGCAACGACAGGCCGCGGTCGAAATGGAAATGTCCGGCCGGGATCTCGATCACGCTGCCGGGCTTGGCGTCGAGCAACTGCGCCTGGATTTTCTGCTCCAGGGCGGTGCCGTCCTGCATTGCGTCCCCGGTGTCGGACTTGGGGCTGCAGCCCAGCAGCACGGCGCCCGCCGCGCAGGCGATCGCGCCGAGCAGGAAGGGCAAGGATTGGGATTGACCTTGGGGCCACTTGAACCGGTCCAGCTTTTTCATGCGGGGTTTCCTTTCGCGTCAATCTAGCTGCAAGCTGCCGGAGCCATCGGGCCAGAAGGGGTCAGCGGAAGGGTGATTGACGGCCATGACTTCGCCAATCCAGGGCATACCCGTACGATGGTCCAGGGCGAAAGAATTGAAATACATCAAGACGCCCGCCGGCAGTTTGCCGATACTGGGGGCGTGAAAACAGAAGGAAATACCATGAACCAACCCACCGACCTTCATCCCGAACTGGACCGTGTGCATGCGGCGGTGGAGCATGTGCGCGAGTTGCTGGCGTCGGACAATATTCCCATCAATGCGGCCGAGGGGCTGCTGCTGGGCCTGGTCAGTGTGATCGGCACGCTGACCGGGGATCCCCAATTGCCCGCGCACATTCGCGGTTCCTACGACGGGCTGCTGGAGTTGTCGCGCGAGTTGCTCTGGAAAATCCGTTCGGGCAAGGAGTGACTTTCCGCCGCGCGAGCGTCTGGCATTACATTGCCGGGCTTGGCGTGCATAGCAAGGAAGTCGCATGAAAAAAGTTGGGCGGGATTGCCGCGGCAGGATCGGCATTGTTCGTGGCTTGGGACCCGCTCTGGTGGCGGCTCTGCTGGCGAGTGGGCCGGCGGCGGCCATGGCCCGCGCCGACCAGGCGGCTGCATCGGCGCCCATGGGCTCGACGCAAACCTTGAGCGGCCTGCTGACACGGCAGGACTACGCGGCAGCCCGAGCCCCGGTGCGCGAGCTCATGCAGAAGGCCCATACGCATGCCGCCGAGCGGGCCTTGATCTACCAGTGGCTCTTTGCCAGCGACGACATGGCCGAGCTGGACCGGCGCACGCACGACGTGCTGAGCCGCCCCGAGGGCAAGGTCTTCCCGGTCGATCTGCAGGCGGCCGGCCGGCTGGCCCTGGAAACGCACGCCGTTGAACGGGCGCAGCGCTGCTTCGAGCAGGCGCTGCGCATCGCCACCCATGCGCAGGACAAGGCCGCCGCGCTCAAGGGCCTGGGCCAGATCGCCTACCTTCGGCTTGATTTCGATCAAGCGCTGAGGCGTCACCAGCAAGGCCTGGCGCTGTACGTCAGCGCCGACGGGCTGATGGCCCTGTCCGACACCCTGATCCGCCTGGGGCGCACCCAGGAGGCCGTGCAGGCCGCCGAGCGTGCCGTGCAGCTCAACCCCTATCACGAGGTGGCGCACTATCAACTGGGCAATGGCTACACGAGCAAGAACTACACCCAGCTCGCGGCCGAGTACGGGCCCCGCTATGACGAAGCCATGGCCTTGACGCGCCGCGCGTCCTACGCATTCGAGCAAGGGCGTTTCGATTCCGCGCGCGATCTGGCCTTCGACGCCTTGCGCCTGTGCCCGCCGCTGGGGCGCGCGCACGCGGTGCTGGCCAAGGCGCTGGAGTCGCAGCGCTTCGCGATCGACGTGCACCGCGCCGCCTACGAGCAGCGCTTTGCCGCCATGCCCATGCCCGAGGTGCCGGGCATCGAGCGCTATGTGCTGAACTGGAACGAGCTGTCGCCGCGGCATCAGAAGCGCGTGGCCTTGTCGCTGGCGCCGTGGAAGGCCTACATCCCGGTGCTGGTCGAGGGCGGCGCCACGCTGTTCATCAAGCCCATGTACATGCGCCTGTCAGACACGCCTGAGCTGCAATCGCTGAAGGACCAGCGCATCGACTACGACTCGCGGCTGTGGGACGACGTGCGCGGCAACGGCGGCTACAACACCGTGACCGGTATCGAGGATGTCGAGCGCATCATCTTCGACCGCTACAACACCGTGCTGCACGAGCTGACGCACCAGGTGCACGGCGTGCTGCTGGCTGGCGACTGGCGCGAGATCCAGGATCTCTACCGCCGCGCCAAACAGCGCGAGGCGCAGACGCACCAGGGCTTCATGTCCCGCTACGCGAGCGGCTCGGTCTGGGAGTATTTCGCCGAGGGTGCGAACGCCTGGGGCTCGCCGCAGCGCGATCGCTACGATCCGCGCGAGGTGGTGCGCGAACGCCTGCAAGCCATGGACCCTGATTTGCTGGCGCTGGAAACCCGGCTGATGGCACAGCAGGACGTGCGCGCCAGCCTGCCGGTGGCGCTGGCCAATGCCGGCAATCATCAGCTGGAGCTGGGGGACGCTGCGAAGGCGCGTGAGTTCTTCGCTCGCGCAGGCGCGATCGCTCCCGACGACGAACTGGTGCTGGCCGCGCGGCTCTATGGCCTGTCGGTGCAGAACAGCGATGCCGACGCCAAGACCCAGGTGCAGGCGCTGGCCGATCGTGCGCTCCAGCAGCATCCGGACAGCGGCGCGGTGCGTGTCAGCGCCGCGCAGGCCCTGTGGCACATGGGCACGCCGCTGTCCGATGTGTTGCCCCTGCTGGAGGCGCGGCGCGATGTGCTGACCGGCGACGACCGCTACCAGGTGGATCTCGCGCTCGCGGACGCGCAGCGCAAACTGGGGCATGTGGACGCGGCCCTGGCCGCTTATGACGCCGTGTTGGCCTCGCAGGCCGACAGTCCGGAAGGGCTCTGGGGCAAGGCCGCCACCTTGGCCTTGGCGCAGCGCTGGGACCAGGCCTTTGCGGTGTACGACCAGGTGGTCCGTCTGCGGACCGGCATGGTGCCGATTCGTGCGGACCTGATCCGCGATCTGCTGCGCGCCGGCCGCAAGGACCAGGCACGCGCACAATTGGCCGAGGCGCAATTGCTCGATCCCGTCGACCCCACGCTGTTGGCGCTGGACGCCTGGCTGGCGCTGGTCGACCAGCATTCCGACCTGGCGCTGGAAAAGTCCGACAAGGCCTTGGCCCAAGGTCCCTGGTGCGATCTGGCCGTCGTGGTGCGCAGCGCCGCCTTCAAGGCCCTGGGCCAGCCGGACCAGGCCCGTGCGGCCAGTGCCGAATTGCGTCAGCGCATCGCGTCCATGCAAGCACCCGGTTATGTGTTCCGGCCCGATCAATCGATCTGGGTCTCGACCCATGAACTGCCTGCCGTTGAGCGGCAACTGCTCGACACGCTGTGAGAATTGACTCAATAAACGCACATTCGATGGCAAAACCTGGCTTCGGCCCCCGGGACAGGGGGGCAGGTCGGCAAGAGGTGGCCCCTACACTTGATCCTTGCGCTGCGAGCTTTGAGTTTCGAGTCGTCGCCGTTTGATGGGTGTTTGAGGATCGCCTATTTATGTCTATCGTGCTTGCTTGGGCTCTGGCCGCGTCCAGCGTCAATCTGTCTCAGTGCTCCTGGGATAGGCCGGGCGTCAATCCCTATATGGGCGACGTGGTCGAGGCGCTCGACCACTACCACGACATGCCTGCCGATGTGCTGGCCAAGCTGAAATCCAAGATGCAACGCCGCGCCTACGACGACGTGGTGTTGATCCGCCGCGACCGTATCGAAGGCACCGCCAGTTATGACAGCGAGATCACCGACATGCATTTCGGCTCCGGCAGCGTCTGCCATACGGTCACGCGCAAGCGCTGGCCAGCGGACCAGGTCGAGCGCGGCCTGGTGTTCTGCGAAGGCGATCAATGCGTGGTGGTGCCCACGGTGTGCCGCAACGTCAGCCGCCTGCACCGGTTGGATCGCCCGCAGGCCGTGCTCGCCGCCAGGGACATGGATCCGGAAGACCAGGCGCTGGTGTTCGATCCTCCGGGCGCCGGCGGCTCGGGCGCGGGCACCGATCCCGGCCTGATGGGCTCGCCGCTCGCCGGCGATTCGGCGCCATTCACTTACCAGACCGCAGGCTTCGGCGTGCCGGAGGGCGTGGATGGCGGTGGCTTTGGCCCTGGTGCCAGCACTGGCGGCACAGGTCCTGGATCGCTTTTGGGAGGACTTCCCGCGGGCGGGCTTGCTGGTGGCGGCCTTGCCGGCGGCGGTGGAGGGGGGGGCAGCAAGTCCGATGTCAACAATGGCGGCGACGGTAGTGGCGGCAGCGGTGGCGGCAGCAATGGCGGCGGCAGCGGTGGCAATCATCCGCCCGGCAAGCCTGTCGGACCGGAAGTGCCCCCGATCTTGCCAATCCCGGAGCCTGCGTCGATGATGCTGACCGGAGCGGCCTTGCTCAGTGCCACCTGGGCGCGGCGGCGCGCTCAGCGGGCTCAGCGTGTAAGTGGGCCTCGAACTTCTGCAGATGTACAACCCCAAGCATTTCAAACTTGACGATCTTTCGGCGGCGCAGCGCTTGATGCGGGAGCATCCGCTGGCCTTGCTGATCGGGCCCGTGCAGCAGAACAAGGATGCGGTCACGCATGCGCCGCTGATCTTGCGGCCCGCAGGCGGTGCGGCAGCGGGCGTGCACGACTGGTGCCTGGAAGGGCATATGGCGCGCGCCAATCCCCACCAGCAATGGATGACCGACGGCGCAGAATTGCTGGCCGTGTTCAGCGGGCCTGACGCCTATGTGTCTCCCGGCTTCTACGAGACCCCGCTCAACGTGCCGACCTGGAACTACCTGACCGTGCATGTGAGCGTCCGGGTCGAACGTCTTGACGATGCGGCGTTCAAGGACGCGGTGCTCAAGCGCTTGATTGCGCAGCACGAGCCGTCCTACGCGGCACAGTGGCGCGGCCTGCCGCCCGACTACCAGGCCAAGATGCTGGCCGCCATCGTCGGCTTTCGCCTGCACGTGCAGTCCTGGGAGTTCAAGGCCAAGCTGAGCCAGAACCGTGCAGTGGGCGAGCGCGAGCGCATGCGTGCGCAATGGGCGCAGGGTTCAGCCGATCAGCAAGAATTGGCTCAATGGATGAGCCTGCTAGATCTTTGAAATAAAAAAACCGGTGAGGCTTTCGCCTGCACCGGTCTGGCCGATCGGGGGGCATCACATGCCCGCGTAATTCGGGCCGCCGCCGCCTTCGGGCGTGACCCAGACGATGTTTTGGGTCGGGTCCTTGATGTCGCAGGTCTTGCAGTGCACGCAGTTCTGCGCGTTGATCTGCAGGCGGTCGCTGTTGTCCTCGTTCTTGACGAACTCGTAGACGCCGGCCGGGCAGTAGCGGCTCTCGGGGCCCGCGTAGGTGGCCAGGTTGACGCTGACCGGCACGTCGGGGTTCTTGAGCGTCAGGTGCGCGGGCTGGTTCTCCTCGTGGTTGGTGTTGGAGATGAACACCGAGGAGAGGCGGTCGAAGGTCAGCTTGCCGTCGGGCTTGGGGTACTCGATCTTGGCGCACTCGGCGGCCGGGCGCAGCGAGGTGTGGTCGGCCTTGTGGTTGTGCAGGGTCCAGGGCGGGGCGTTGACGCCCAGCTTGGGCAGCAGCCACTGCTCGATGCCGGTCATCAGGTTGCCGACCAGCTTGCCGTACTTGTACCAGAGCTTGAAGTTCTTGGTGCGCTGCAACTCGGTGTGCAGCCAGCTTTGCTCGAAGGCGGCCGGGTAGGCGCTCAGTTCGTCGTGCGAGCGGCCCGCGGTGACGGCCTCGAAGGCCGCTTCGGCGGCCAGCATGCCGGTCTTGATGGCGGCATGGCTGCCCTTGATGCGCGAGGCGTTCAGGTAGCCGGCGTCGCAACCCACCAGCGCGCCGCCGGGGAAGACCTGCTTGGGCAGCGACTGCAGTCCGCCGTTGTTGATGGCGCGCGCGCCGTAGCCGATGCGTTTGCCGCCTTCGATGTGCTTGCGGATGCTGGGATGGGTCTTCCAGCGCTGCATTTCCTCGAAGGGGCTCATCCAGGGGTTTTCGTAGTTCAGGCCCAGCACGTAGCCGAGCGTGACCTTGTTGCCTTCGAGATGGTAGAGGAAGCCGCCGCCGAAGCTGTTGTCGGTCAGCGGCCAGCCAGCGGTGTGCACGACCATGCCGGGCTTGGCCTGCTCGGCCGGAATTTCCCACAGCTCCTTGATGCCGATGGCGAAGGTCTGCGCATCGCGTCGGGCGTCGAGCTGGTACTTGGCGATCAGTTGCTTGCCCAGGTGGCCGCGCGCGCCTTCGGCGAAGATCGTGTACTTGCCCAGCAATTCCATGCCGAGCTGGAAGCCTTCGTGCGGCTGACCGTCCTTGCCGACGCCGAGATTGCCGGTGGCCACGCCGCGGACCTCTCCTTTCTCGCCGTAGACGATCTCTGCGGCCGTGAAGCCGGGGAAGATTTCCACGCCCAGCGCCTCAGCCTGTTCACCCAGCCACTTGGTGACGGCGCCCAGCGCCACCACGTAGTTGCCTTCGTTGTGGAAGCACTCCGGGATCAGCCAGTGCGGGGTGACGGTCTCGCCAGACTCGGACAGGAACAGAATCTCGTCGTCGGTGACGGGCTGCTTGAGCGGCGCGCCCATCTCCTTCCAATTGGGGAACAGCTCGGTGATGCCCTTGGGGTCCATCACGGCGCCCGACAGGATGTGGGCACCCGGCTCCGAGCCTTTTTCAAGCACCACCACGCTCAGCTCCGTACCCTTTGCCGCAGCCAGTTGCTTGAGGCGAATGGCCGTCGACAGGCCGGCAGGGCCTGCGCCGACCACCACCACGTCGTAGTCCATGCTCTCACGGGGGCCGTATTGAGCGAGCAGTTCAGCGCTTGTCATGGTTGTCTTTCGAGTCTCGTTCTTGAATGTGAGGGGCCCCGCTGAGCGGACGGCAAGGCCTCGCGATTGTGCCGGGATTCTAGCGGCGCGATTTTCAAATCGAACGATCGTGCTTTTCCGATTGGGATAGCCGATCTATTTCATTTGCAGACGCAAACGCAGCGCATGCGCATGTCCGACCCGGCAGGTCCGGTTCATCGCCAGCCGCCTGGCTGCGTGCTATCTTCAAGCTGACTCCATGACACCAAGAACACCATGAGCTACTCCATCGATCTGTCGGGCCGCGTGGCCCTCGTGACCGGCGCTTCCAGCGGCCTGGGCGCCCAGTTTGCCAAGACCCTGGCCAAGGCGGGTGCCGGCGTGGTGCTGGCGGGGCGGCGCATGGAACGGCTCAAAGCCTTGCGTGCCGACATCGAGGCCGATGGCGGCGATGCGCATGTGGTGGCGCTGGACGTGACCGACCTCGATAGCATCCGCGCGGCCGTGGCGCATGCCGAAACCGAGACGGGCACGATCGACATCCTCGTCAACAACTCCGGCGTGGGCCGAACACAAAAGCTCACCGAAGTCGGCGTCAACGACTTCGATTTCATCATGGACACCAATGTGCGCGGCGCCTTCTTTGTCGCGCAGGAGGTCGGCAAGCGCATGCTGGCGCGCGCGCGCGGCGCAGCACCCGGCACCTTCACGGGCGGGCGTATCGTCAACATCGCTTCGATGGCGGGCCTGCGCGTGCTGAGTCAGATCGGCGTCTACAGCATGAGCAAGGCAGCGGTCATCCACATGACCCGTGCCATGGCGCTGGAGTGGGGCAAGTACGGCATCAATGTCAACGCCATCTGTCCTGGCTACATCGACACCGAGATCAATCATCATCAGTGGGGCACCGAGCAGGGCAAGAAGCTGATCGAGCTGCTGCCGCGCAAGCGGGTCGGCCAGCCGCAAGACCTGGACACGGTGCTGATGATGTTGTGCGCCAATGAAAGCCACTTCATCAACGGCGCCGTCATCCAGGCCGACGACGGATTCGGAGCCTGAGATGGCCTTGCGAGATTTGAGCGTGCTGGAAGCGCGCGTGCTGGCCGTGCTGGTCGAGAAGCAGCATACCGTGCCAGACAGCTATCCCATGTCGCTGAATGCCTTGACGCTGGGCTGCAACCAGAAGACCGCGCGCGATCCGGTGATGAACGTGGCCGAGTCGGCGGTGCTGCAGGCCCTGGACGAACTGAAGGCCATGGCCCTGGTGAATGAGGTCAGCGGCAGCCGCGTGGTTCGCTTCGAACACAACTTCAAGCGCGTCTACGGTATTCCGGGCCAGGCCGAGGCGCTGCTGACCCTGCTGATGCTGCGCGGCCCGCAGACGCCAGCCGAGCTGCGGCTGCATACCGAGCGACTGCATCGCTTTGCCGACATCTCGGCGGTGGAAGGTTTTCTGGTTGAAATGGCCGAGCGGGAACCGTCGCTGGCGACCAAGCTGCCTCGCGCGCCGGGTGCGCGCGAGCAGCGCTGGACCCACTTGGTGAGCGGCGCCGCGTCCTTGCCTGTTGCGCAGTCGGAAGGGATTCAGGCGGAGGCCGGCGGCGCGCACGAGATCGAGGTGCTGCGCGCCGAGCAGCGCCGCATGCGCGAAGAGCTCGATGCTTTGAAGACGGTAGTGGCCAGGCTCACTGCCGAACTGGGGCTGGATACGGCGGCAGAATCTGCCGGTTGAACAGCGCTCAGATCAAGACCTGACGGGCCTGGACCGGCCAATGCAGCGCCTGCTGGGCCAGGCGCGTCAGCGGCGCCGGGTCGCCGGTGCTTTCCAGTTCGATGCTTGCAGGGGAGCCTGGCGCTGCTTCGGGTTCGAAGGCCAAGGCCTGCCAGCAGCGCTGTGCCTGGCGCGCGACCGCGTCTTCGATGTTGAGCAGTTGCACGTCCGGGCCGAGGTGGCGGGCGATCCGGTCCTGCACCAGCGGGTAATGCGTGCAGCCCAGCAGCACGGTGTCGACACCGGCGTCAATCAGCGCTGCGCAATGCCGGGCGATCAATCGGTCCAATTCGGGCGCATCGAGCTGGGCCGATTCGATGCCGTGGGCCAGGCCTGTGCACGCCTGACCGACGATGTGTGCGGGCCCTGCATGGGCCTTCAGCAGTTCCTGGTAACGCGCACTGGTCAGCGTGGCCGTGGTGGCCATCACACCCACGCGCCCATTGCGGCTGGCTGCCACGGCTGGCTTGATACCGGGTTCGATGCCGACCACCGGGAGCTCCGGCCAGGTCCTGCGCAGTGCTTCGACGGCATGCGCCGTGGCGGTGTTGCAGGCCACCACCAGCAGTGCAGCGCCCTGCTGAACCAGATGTTGCGCAATGGCCAGCGAGCGCGCCGCGATGAAATCGCTGTCGCGCTCTCCATAGGGCGCATTGGCGGTATCCGCCACGTATTGCAAGGGAACATCCGGCATGAGGTGGCGAAGCGCACGCAACACGGTCAATCCGCCCACGCCGGAGTCGAACACCCCGATAAAGGGCGGTTTGCAGGCGATCGACTCAGAGGGCAGGGCGTTCATCAGGGGCAGAAGTCTAGACCAGTCGCAAGAAGCGTCGCACAAGTGACATTTTCATGATTAAAATAGCACGATCGTTCGTTTTATTTCTTTTTGGATGGCTCCACGGGATTGGGAGAGCCGCCAAGAGCCCCGTAGAATCTCGATTAACGTTAACGTCAATTCGATCTGGAGAGCTTCGATGAAGGTATTGGTTCCTGTCAAACGCGTCGTGGACTACAACGTCAAGGTGCGCGTCAAGAGCGACGGCACGGGCGTGGATATCGCCAACGTTAAGATGTCGATGAACCCGTTTGACGAAATCGCCGTCGAAGAGGCCGTGCGCCTGAAGGAAAAGGGCGTGGTCACTGAAGTGATCGCCGTGTCCTGCGGCGTGGCCCAGTGCCAGGAGACCCTGCGCACCGCGATGGCCATCGGTGCCGATCGCGCCATCCTGGTCGAGACCCCGGCCGACCTCGAGCTGCAGCCCCTGGCCGTCGCCAAGCTGCTCAAGGCCCTGGTCGACAAGGAGCAGCCCAGCCTCGTGATCCTGGGCAAGCAAGCCATTGACGACGACTGCAACCAGACCGGCCAGATGCTGGCTGCCCTGACCGCCATGCCCCAGGGCACCTTCGCCAGCAAGGTCGAAGTGGCCGACGGCAAGGTGGCCGTCACCCGCGAAGTCGACGGCGGCCTGGAAACCGTGTCGCTGACGCTGCCGGCCGTGGTCACCACCGACCTGCGCCTGAACGAGCCGCGCTACGTGACGCTGCCCAACATCATGAAGGCCAAGAAGAAGCAGCTCGACGTGGTCAAGCCCGCCGACCTGGGCGTGGACGTGGCGCCGCGCATCAAGACCCTGAAGGTCGAAGAGCCGCCCAAGCGCAGTGCTGGCGTCAAGGTGCCCGATGTGGCCACCCTGGTCGCCAAGCTGAAGAACGAAGCGAAAGTAATCTGACCCACCCCCTACGCGCTGCGCGCGCCCCCTCAAGGGGCGGGCCCGAAGGCCCGGCGGAGCCGGATCCTTGGGCCCTGCTTGATCAAGATATTTGTTGCATTGACGAATCGATGCACGACCAGGAGATTGAAATGACTGCTCTTGTTATTGCTGAACACGACAACGCCTCGCTGAAGGCGGCGACCCTGAATACCGTCACTGCCGCTGCGGCAGCCGGTGGTGATGTCCATGTGCTGGTGGCTGGCCACAACGCTGGCGCCGCCGCTGCCGCTGCCGCCCAGGTGGCTGGCGTTGCCAAGGTGCTGCATGCCGACGCCGCCGACCTGGCCGACGGCCTGGCCGAGAATCTGGCCGCGCAAGTGATCGCCCTGGCTTCCGGCTACAGCCACCTGCTGTTCCCCGCCACCGCTTCGGGCAAGAACGTGGCTCCGCGCGTTGCCGCCTTGCTCGACGTGGCCCAGCTCAGCGACGTCACCAAGGTCGTGAGCGCCGACACCTTCGAGCGCCCCATCTATGCGGGCAATGCGATCGCCACAGTGCAGTCGACCGACGCCGTCAAGGTGCTGACCGTGCGCACCACCGGCTTCGATGCCGCTGCAGCCACTGGCGGCAGCGCCTCCGTCGAAAGCGTGGCCGCCGTCGCCAACAGCGGCAAGTCCAGCTTTGTCGGCCGCGAAGTGACCAAGAGCGACCGCCCCGAGTTGACCGCCGCCAAGATCATCGTGTCCGGCGGCCGCGCCCTGGGCTCGAGCGAGAAGTTCAACGAAGTGCTGACGCCTTTGGCTGACAAGCTGGGCGCCGCCCTGGGTGCCAGCCGCGCCGCCGTCGACGCCGGCTACGCCCCCAACGACTGGCAGGTGGGCCAGACCGGCAAGATCGTGGCGCCGCAGTTGTATGTCGCCTGCGGCATCAGCGGCGCCATCCAGCATCTGGCCGGCATGAAGGACTCCAAGGTCATCGTGGCCATCAACAAGGACCCCGAAGCGCCGATCTTCGCCGTGGCCGACTACAGCCTGGAAGCCGACCTGTTCACCGCCGTGCCCGAACTGGTCAAGGCCCTTTGATTCCTTTGATCTGAGGATCTGGCCCTCTTGAACGTGGCGCCCCGGCTGGATTGCAGTCGCGGCGCCTTTGTTTTGCCTGATCGAATTCGCTATTCACATTCCTGGAGAAGTACATGAGCTACCGTGCGCCCGTCAAGGACATGATTTTCAACATGCAGGAGCTGGCCGGCTTGCAGGCCCTGACCGAGCAGATCGCCGACTTCGCCGATTACGGCATCGAGACGGCACAGGCGGTGCTGGACGAGAGCGCCAAGCTCAACGAGAACGTGATCGCGCCGCTGAACTTCGAAGGCGACAAGGCGCCTTCGTACTGGAAGGACGGCCAGGTCTTCACGACGGCCGGCTTCAAGGACGCCTGGCGCCAGTTTGCCGAAGGCGGCTGGCAGGGCTTGCAGCACCCCATGGCTTACGGCGGCCAGGGCCTGCCCAAGACCATAGGCGCTGCTTGTGGCGAGATCGTTAATTCGGCCAACCTCAGCTTTGCGCTGTGCCCGTTGCTGACCGACGGCGCCATCGAAGCGCTGCTGCTGGCCGGCTCCGACGAGCAGAAGGCCACCTATCTGCCCAAGATGATCGAAGGCCGCTGGACCGGCTCGATGAACCTGACCGAGCCGCAGGCCGGCTCCGACCTGGCCCTGGTGCGCACGCGCGCCGAGCCGCAGCCCGATGGCAGCTACAAGATCTTCGGCACCAAGATCTTCATCACCTACGGCGAGCACGACATGACGGAGAACATCGTTCACCTCGTGCTGGCCCGCGTGCAGGGCGCGCCCGAAGGCGTGAAGGGCATCAGCCTGTTCATCGTGCCCAAGTTCATGGTCAATGCCGACGGCTCGCTGGGCGCGCGCAACGACGCGCATTGCGTGTCGATCGAGCACAAGATGGGCATCAAGGCCAGTCCGACCGCCGTGCTGCAGTTCGGCGACCACGGCGGTGCCATCGGCTACCTGGTCGGCGAGGAGAACCGCGGCCTCGAATACATGTTCGTGATGATGAACGCGGCCCGCTTCGGCGTCGGCGTGCAGGGCATCGCGGTGGCTGAGCGCGCCTACCAGAAGGCCGTGGCCTATGCGCGCGACCGTGTGCAGTCGCGCCCCGTGGATGGTTCGGTGACCGGCGCTGCCGCCATCATCCACCACCCCGATGTGCGTCGCATGCTGATGACCATGCGCGCCCTGACCGAGGGTTGCCGTGCCATGTCGCTGGTGGCTGCCGCCGCTTACGACGCCTCGCACCACCATCCCGATGCCGAGACGCGCAAGCAAAGCCAGACCTTCTACGAGTTCCTGGTGCCGCTGGTCAAGGGCTACAGCACCGAGATGAGCCTGGAAGTGACCGACCTGGGCGTGCAGGTCCATGGCGGCATGGGCTTCATCGAGGAAACCGGCGCGGCGCAGTACTACCGCGATGCCAAGATCCTGACCATCTACGAAGGCACGACGGCCATCCAGTCCAACGACCTGGTCGGCCGCAAGACCGTGCGCGACGGCGGCCAGACGATCCGTGCCATTGCCAAGCAGATCGAGACCACCGAAGCCGAGTTGGCCAAGCGCAGCAGCGCCGCCGCCCAATCGGTCAAGAAGCAACTGGCGGCTTCGCGGGCCGACTTCCTGGCTGCCGTCGACTTCGTCGCCGCACAGGGTAAGGGCAATCCCAACGCCGCCTATGCCGGTTCGGTGCCCTACCTGATGCTGGCGGGCAACCTGGTGGCGGGCTGGCAGCTGGCCCGCGCGCTGCTGGTGGCCGAGGACAAGATCGCCGCCGGAGACGATGTGCCTTTCATGAGCGCCAAGGTCACCACCGCGCGCTTCTATGCCGAGCACATCCTGCCGCGCACGGGCAGCCTGCGCGAAGCCATCGTCGGCGGCTCGGAGAGCCTGCTGGCCATGCCGCTCGACGCGTTCTGATCCATGCACGGCCTGACTTGCTGATTGCGCGCCCCGACGCCGTCACGGCGTTGGGGCGTTTCATTTGAGGAGATTGACATGACGCTTCCCGCAGTTCTCAAGCGCGTTCCTTTGCCCATCATCGCCTCGCCGATGTTCATCATCAGCACGCCGCAGCTGGTGATCGAGCAGTGCAAGGCCGGCGTCGTCGGCAGCATGCCGGCCCTGAATGCGCGTCCGGCTTCGCAGCTCGACGACTGGCTGGCTGAAATCACCGAGACGCTGGCGGCGCACGACCGGGCCCATCCCGACAGCCCCGCTGCGCCCTTCGCCATCAACCAGATCGTGCACAAGAGCAACGACAGGCTGGAGCACGACATGGCGATGTGCGCCAAGTACAAGGTGCCCATCGTCATCACCTCGCTGGGTGCGCGCGAGGACGTCAACCAGGCCGTGCACGGCTGGGGTGGCATCGTGATGCACGACATCATCAACAACAAGTTCGCGCGCAAGGCGGTGGAGAAGGGCGCCGACGGCCTGATCGCCGTGGCCGCGGGCGCGGGCGGGCATGCCGGCGTGAAGAGCCCCTTCGCCCTGATCCAGGAAATCCGCCAATGGTTCCACGGCCCCCTGGCGCTCTCCGGCGCCATGGCCACGGGCGACGCGGTGCTCGCAGCCCTGGCCATGGGCGCCGACTTCGCCTACATCGGTTCGGCCTTCATCGCCACCGAGGAGGCGCGCGCCGTGCAGGGCTACAAGCAGATGATCGTGGACAGCAGCAGCGACGACATCGTCTACAGCAATCTGTTCACCGGCGTGCACGGCAACTACCTGCGCGGCTCCATCGTCAATGCGGGCATGGATCCGGACCAACTGCCCGAGAGCGATCCCAGCAAGATGGATTTCGGCGGCGACGCCAAGAGGGCCTGGAAGGACATCTGGGGCTGCGGCCAGGGCATTGGCGCCGTCAAGGACATCGTGCCCACGCGCGAACTGGTGGCGCGCTTGCGCCGCGAATACCTGGCGGCGCGCGAACGCTTGAATTTGCGTTGATTCAGTCCCTCGGCGGGTCTGCGGCTTCGACCCGCAGGTCGGCATCACAGCCGGCGCCCGCCGCAATCCAGCGTCGGCACCAACGGCGCAGCCAGGCTTGCAGGGTGTCGTGACAGCGTCGTCCCCATCGGCTTGATGGTGCTGGCCAGCCCAGGCGCTGCAGCGGATCGTCCAGCATGCCGCAGCGGTACAGGCCCGCGTCTTCGGACCAGACCAGGGCCTTGCAGGCGCCTGTGCGGCGCCGGCTGGCCCAGATGCCGACCGGGCAGGGCTCCAGCAGGCAGCAGGCGCCGCAGCCGTTGCAGGGCTGGCCGAGCGCCGGCTTGGGCGGCGCGGAGGGGTGGATCCGGATCACCCTTTGCTTGGGCATGGCAGTGAGAGCGCGGAGCCCGCAGGGCCCGTCAGGCGTCAGGTCTTGACGCCGAGTTCGCGCAGGCGCTCGTTCAGGTAGGTGTCGGCCGTGTAGCGGTCCGACAGCACGACCTCGGGCCGGGGGTGCAGGAACAGGGGCAGCGACACCCGGCTCTTGCGCGCACCCTCGCCGGTCGGGTTGACCACGCGATGCTGCGTCGAGGGGTAGTAGCCGCTGGATGCCTCTTCCAGCATGTCGCCGATGTTGACGATCAGCAGGCCGAAGTCACAAGGCACGTCGATCCATTGCCCTTGCTTGTCCAGCACCTGCAGGCCTGGCTCGTTGGCGGCCGGCAGGATGGTCAGCAGGTTGATGTCGCCGTGCGGTGCGGCGCGCAGGGCGCCAGGAGGCTCGTGGCCCGTCAGGGGCGGATAGCGCAGCACGCGCAGCAGGGTCTGCCGGCTGTCGTGGATCATGTTCGACAGCGGCTCGCGGTACTTGGCGCTGACCTCCGCAGGACTATATTGCTGGACCCAGCCCAGCAGCTCGGCGGCCAGGGCATTGGCCAGGTCGTAATAGCGCAGGGCGTTGCCGCGCAATGCGTCCGGAATGCGGCCCCAGGGATAGATGTGGAAGTATTCCTTGATGTCCTTCTGCGCAAAGCCCTTGGCGGTCTCGGAGATCTCGGTCGAAAAGTAGCCGTCCTGCGTCTCCTTGCTGAAGGCGAAGTTGCGCTTGTCGTCGCCGTTGAAGAAGGCCAGCCACTCGGCATAGATCTGCTCGACCAGCGCCTGCGGGATCGGGTGGTGCTTCAAAACGCCGAAGCCCGTTTCATGCAGGGAGCGCGTGAACTGCTCGGCGGCATCGGGGGCAAGGTAATCAACAACTGGGATTGGCATGCGAACTCCTGGGCGTTTTCCTGGGGATTTATGGCGCCACTGTAAAACAGTCCGTCGGTCGTCAGCCAAAAGTGCTACATTGCACCCCTTGAGACAGATGGTCCTTCCCGTCCCCTTTTCTGGCAACAGTTAAGGCGGGTCGCAATCCGCCAACCGGTCAAGCCGTGTCGCGGAAGGTTTTTCAACCAGCCAACGCCCTGGAAACTGGGGTGAAAGGTGAGCGAAATGATGCAGCAATACAGGTCTAACTCGTACCTGTTCGGGGGCAATGCCCCTTACGTCGAGGAGATGTACGAAGCGTACCTCGACAACCCCGGGTCGGTGCCCGAGAACTGGCGCGCCTACTTCGATGCCCTCCAGCACGTGCCTGCCACCGATGGCAGCGATGCCCGCGACGTGGCGCATGCTCCGGTCGTCGAGTCTTTCGCACAGCGTGCCAAGGCCAATGCATTCGGCGCCAAGGCTTCCAGCGCGGATCTGGCGGTTGCGCGCAAGCAGGTGCACGTCCAGTCGCTGATCGCTGCCTACCGCTTCCTGGGCGCACGCTGGGCCGACCTCGATCCGCTGCAGCGCACCGAGCGCCCGCGCATCCCTGAGCTGGAACCCTCGTTCTACGACCTGACCGAGTCCGACATGGACATCTCGTTCAGCGCCTCGAACACCTATTTCTCGTCGGCCGAACAGATGACGCTGCGCCAGATCGTGCAGGCGCTGCGCGAGACCTATTGCGGGTCCATCGGCGCCGAAATCATGCACGTCACCGAGCCGACGGAAAAGCGCTGGTGGCAGGAGCGTCTGGAGTCGATCCGCTCCAAGCCCAGCTACAACGCTGAAAAGAAGAAGCACATCCTCGAGCGCCTGACGGCCGCGGAAGGCCTGGAGCGGTATCTGCACACCAAGTACGTCGGGCAGAAGCGCTTCTCGCTCGAGGGCGGCGAAAGTTTCATCGCCTGCATGGACGAGCTGGTGCAAAGCGGCGGCGCCAAGGGCGTGCAGGAAATCGTCATCGGCATGGCCCATCGCGGCCGCCTGAACGTGCTGGTCAACACCCTAGGCAAGATGCCCAAGGACCTGTTCGCCGAGTTCGAACACAAGGCGCCTGAAGACCTGGCCGCCGGCGACGTCAAGTACCACCAGGGCTTCTCCAGCGACGTGACCTCGCCTGGCGGCCCTGTGCACCTGAGCCTGTCCTTCAACCCCTCGCACCTGGAAATCGTCAACCCGGTCGTCGAAGGCTCGGTCAAGGCCCGCCTGGATCGTCGCGGCGACAAGGAAGGCGCGCAAGTGCTGCCCGTGCTGGTGCACGGCGACGCGGCCTTCGCCGGCCAGGGCGTCGTGATGGAAACGCTGGCGCTGGCCCAGACCCGTGGCTACTACACGGGCGGCACGGTGCACATCGTGATCAACAACCAGATCGGCTTCACCACTTCGGACCCGCGCGACAGCCGCTCCACGCTGTACTGCACCGACGTCGTCAAGATGATTGAGGCGCCGGTGCTGCACGTCAACGGCGACGATCCCGAGGCCGTGGTGCTGTGCACCGAGCTGGCTCTGGAATACCGCCAGCAGTTCAAGAAGGACGTGGTGGTCGACATCATCTGCTTCCGCAAGCTGGGCCACAACGAGCAGGACACCCCCGCGCTGACGCAGCCGCTGATGTACAAGCGCATTGCCCAGCATCCCGGCACCCGCAAGCTGTACGGCGACAAGCTGGTCACGCAGGGCGTGCTGCCGGCCGATGGTCCGGACGAGATGGTCAAGGCCTTCCGTGCCGCCATGGACGAAGGCCGCCACACGGTCGACCCCGTGCTGACCAACTTCAAGAGCAAATACGCCACCGACTGGTCGCCTTACCTCGGCCGCAAGTGGACCGACTCCTGCGACACGGCCCTGCCGATGGCCGAGTTCAAGCGCCTGGCCGAGCGCATCACCACGGTGCCGACCACCTTCAAGGTCCACCCGCTGGTCGAGAAGGTGATCGCCGACCGCGCCGCCATGGGCCGCGGCGAGGTCAATATCGACTGGGGCATGGGCGAGCATATGGCCTTCGCCTCGCTGGTGGCCAGCGGCTATCCTGTGCGCCTGTCCGGCGAGGACTGCGGACGCGGCACCTTCGTGCACCGCCATGCCGTGCTGCACGACCAGAACCGCGAACGCTGGGACACCGGTACCTATGTGCCGCTGCAGAACGTCGCCGAGAACCAGGCGCCGTTCGTCGTCATCGATTCCATCCTGTCCGAAGAGGCGGTGCTGGGCTTCGAGTACGGCTACGCCTCGGCCGATCCGGTCACGCTGACGATCTGGGAAGCCCAGTTCGGCGACTTTGTCAACGGCGCCCAGGTGGTGATCGACCAGTTCATCGCTTCCGGCGAAGTGAAGTGGGGCCGCGCCAACGGCCTGACGCTGATGCTGCCGCACGGCTACGAAGGCCAGGGCCCTGAGCACAGCTCGGCGCGCCTGGAGCGCTTCATGCAGCTGGCCGCCGACAACAACATGCAGATCGTGCAGCCGACCTCGGCCAGCCAGATCTTCCACGTGTTGCGTCGCCAGCAACTGCGCATGTTCCGCAAGCCGCTGATCATCATGACGCCCAAGTCGCTGCTGCGTAACAAGGAAGCGACCTCGCCCATCACCGAATTCACCAAGGGTGAGTTCCGCACCGTGCTGGCCGAGCGCGACGACACCATCGTGGCCGAAAAGGTCAAGCGCATCGTGGCCTGCTCGGGTAAGGTGTACTACGACCTCGTGAAGGCCCGTGCCGAGAAGAAGATCCACGACGTGGCCATCATCCGCGTCGAGCAGCTCTATCCCTTCCCGCACAAGGCCTTTGCCGCCGAGGTCAAAAAGTACCCGAACGCGGTGGACATCGTGTGGGCGCAGGACGAGCCGCAAAACCAGGGTGCCTGGTTCTTCGTGCAGCATTACATCCACGAGAACATGCTGGAAGGCCAGAAGCTGGGCTTCGCCGGCCGCCCGGCGTCGGCCTCGCCGGCTGTGGGTTACGCCCATCTGCACCAGGAGCAGCTCAAGGCGCTGCTGGACCAGGCTTTCGCGAAGCTCAAGGGCTTCATCCTGACCAAGTAAGTTGTTGCGGACGCGAAGCGCCAATGATGCTGCCGCCGGGGGCTCACCTGCCCCCGGTTTGCAAGAAGGCAGCCATACCGCGTGACGCTTCGAATTCAAAAAATATCGGAGTAAATCCAACATGGCAATCGTAGAAGTCAAAGTTCCCCAGCTGTCCGAGTCCGTGGCCGAAGCCACCCTGCTGACCTGGAAGAAGCAGCCCGGCGAAGCCGTGGCCATCGATGAAATCCTCATCGAGATCGAAACCGACAAGGTGGTGCTGGAAGTGCCGGCCCCTGCAGCCGGCGTGCTGTCGGCCCATGTGGTGGCCAACGGCGGCACCGTGGTGTCGGACCAGGTGATCGCGCAGATCGACACCGAAGCCAAGGCCGGCGCTGCCGCCGCTGCTCCTGCTGCAGCGCCCGCTGCCGCGGCACCTGTGGCCGCCGCTCCCGCGGCCGCCTCCAAGGCCGGCGTGGCCATGCCCGCCGCCGCCAAGCTGATGGCCGACAACAACCTGGCCGCAGGCTCGGTCGACGGCACCGGCAAGGACGGCCGCGTCACCAAGGGGGACGTGCTGGCCGCCGTGGCCGGTGGGCCTAAGGCTGCCGTGCCGGCACCCGTGGCCGTGCCTGTCGCACCCGCTGTCGCGCGTCCGCTGCCCGCCGTTGCAGCACCGGTGATGTCCAATCTGGCCGACCGCCCCGAGCAGCGCGTGCCCATGAGCCGCCTGCGCGCCCGCGTCGCCGAGCGCCTGCTGCAATCGCAGTCGACCAACGCCATCCTGACCACCTTCAACGAGGTCAACATGGCGCCGGTGATGGAGATGCGCAAGAAGTTCCAGGAGAAGTTCGAGAAGGAACACGGCGTCAAGCTCGGCTTCATGAGCTTCTTCGTCAAGGCCGCCGTGGCAGCCCTCAAGAAGTTCCCGGTGCTGAACGCCTCGGTCGACGGCAATGACATCGTCTACCACGGTTATTTCGACATCGGTATTGCCGTGGGCTCGCCGCGCGGCCTGGTGGTGCCCATCATCCGCAATGCCGACCAGATGAGCTTCGCCGACATCGAGAAGAAGATCGCCGAATTCGGCCAGAAGGCCCGCGACGGCAAGCTGTCGATGGAAGAGCTGAGCGGCGGCACCTTCTCGATCTCCAACGGCGGCACCTTCGGCTCCATGCTGTCGACCCCCATCATCAACCCGCCTCAATCGGCCATCCTGGGCGTGCACGCCACCAAGGACCGCGCCGTGGTCGAGAACGGCCAGGTGGTGGTGCGTCCGATCAACTACCTGGCGATGTCGTACGACCACCGCATCATCGACGGCCGCGAAGCCGTGCTGGGTCTGGTGACGATGAAGGAAGCGCTGGAAGACCCCGCACGCCTGCTGTTCGACATCTAAGCTGTCGCCAGAGCGCGCACATCGCATGTCGTGGATCTACCTCCTCCTTGCGAGCCTGTTCGAGATCGGCTGGCCTCTAGGCTTCAAGCTGTCTCAGCAAGCCGAATACCGCATCAGCGGCATCGTGGGCGCGCTCGTCTCGATGGGATTGAGCGGCTGGCTGTTGTGGCTGGCGCAACGCAGCATCCCCATCGGCACCGCCTACGCAGTCTGGACCGACGTCGGTGGCGCCGGCACGTTCCTGATCGGCGTGACGTGCTTCGGCGACCCCGCCACGTTCTGGCGTTATCTGGGCGTGGCGATGATCGTCGCCGGCGTACTCACCCTGAAGCTGGCGCCCTGACTGCCTGGGCCGCTTACCGTAGCCACTAGCAACCAACATGAGCAATACCATGAGCAAACAATTCGATGTCGTCGTGATCGGCGGCGGCCCTGGCGGCTACATCGCCGCGATCCGTGCCGCCCAGCTGGGTTTCAACACCGCTTGCATCGACGAGTGGAAGAACGACAAGGGCGGCCCCGCACCCGGCGGCACCTGCACCAACGTGGGCTGCATTCCCTCCAAGGCGCTGCTGCAGTCGAGCGAGCACTTCGAGCACGCCAACCACCATTTTGCCGACCACGGCATCAGCGCCGACAACGTCAAGATGGACGTGGCCAAGATGCTGGCGCGCAAGGACGGCGTGGTGAAGCAGAACAACGAGGGCATCCTCTACCTGTTCAAGAAGAACAAGGTCAGCTTCTTCCACGGCCGCGGCTCCTTCGTGGCCGCCAAGGACGGCGCCTACGAGATCAAGGTCGCAGGTGCGGCTGAAGAATCGCTGCTGGCCAAGCACGTGATCGTGGCCACCGGTTCGAACGCGCGCGCGCTGCCGGGCGCCGAGTTCGACGAGACCAGCATCCTGTCCAACGACGGCGCCTTGCGCATCGGCGGCGTGCCCAAGAAGCTGGGCGTGATCGGTTCCGGCGTGATCGGCCTGGAAATGGGCTCGGTCTGGCGCCGCCTGGGCGCCGAGGTGACGGTGCTGGAAGCCCTGCCGACTTTCCTGGCCGCGGTGGACGACTCGGTCGCTAAGGAAGCCGCCAAGGTCTTCAAGAAGCAGGGCCTGGCCATCGAACTGGGCGTGAAGATCGACAAGGTCGCCAAGTCCAAGACCGGTGTCACGGTGTCCTACGCCAATGCCAAGGGTGAAGCCCAGACGCTGGCCGTCGACAAGCTGATCGTCTCGATCGGCCGCGTGCCCAACACCATCGGCTTGAACGCCGAGGCCGTGGGCCTGGCGCTGGACGAGCGCGGCGCCATCGTGGTGGACGGCGACTGCAAGACCAACCTGCCCAATGTCTGGGCCGTCGGCGACGTGGTGCGCGGCCCCATGCTGGCGCACAAGGCGGAAGAAGAGGGCGTGGCCGTGGCCGAGCGCATCGCAGGCCAGCACGGGCATGTCAACTTCAACACCATTCCCTGGGTCATCTACACCAGCCCCGAAATCGCCTGGGTCGGCCGCACCGAGCAGCAGCTGAAGGCGGACGGCGTGGCTTACAAGGCCGGGCAGTTCCCCTTCCTGGCCAACGGCCGCGCGCGCGCACTGGGCGACACCACCGGCTTCGTCAAGTTCCTGGCCGACGCCAAGACCGACGAGATCCTGGGCGTGCACATCATCGGCCCGATGGCTTCGGAACTGATCTCCGAAGCCGTGGTGGCGATGGAGTTCAAGGCTTCGGCGGAAGACATCGCCCGCATCTGCCATGCCCACCCCTCGCTGTCTGAAGCCACCAAGGAAGCGGCCTTGGCCGTTGACAAGCGCACCTTGAATTTCTGAGATCGGGGCATCCGCGCGCCAGCGGCGCGCGGACCTTTCCGCGGAGCTTTGAATTGACTTCAGTCACCGAGCTGTATCAGCAAACCCTGGCCGAGCGGGGCTACAAGGCGGATCCGGCTCAAATGGCTGCGGTGGCAGCCCTGCAGCGCTGCCAGGACGAATGGGCCGACTACAAGGCGCGCCGCTCCAACGCGGTGACCAAGCTGCTGCGCCACCCGCCGCTGCCGCGCGGCGTCTACATGTATGGCGGTGTCGGGCGCGGCAAGAGCTTCCTGATGGATTGCTTCTTCCAGGCCGTGCCGCTGACGCGCAAGACGCGCTTGCACTTCCACGAATTCATGCGCGAGGTGCACCGCGAGCTGCAGGAGCTCAAGGGCATTGCTGATCCGCTGGAGGAACTCGGCAAGCGCATCGCCAAGCGCTTCCGGCTGATCTGCTTCGACGAATTCCATGTAGCCGACGTGACGGACGCGATGATCCTGCACCGCCTGCTGGACGCCATGTTCAAGCACCGCGTTTCCATCGTCACGACTTCCAATTTCCGGCCCGATGATCTCTACCCCAACGGCCTGCACCGCGACCGCATCCTGCCTGCGATCGAACTGCTCAACGAGCGCCTGGAGGTGATCAATGTCGACAACGGCACGGATTACCGCCGCCGCAGCCTCGATCATGTGCAGCTCTACCACTGCCCCTTGAACGAAGGCACCGACGCCATCCTGAACCAGGCTTTCGAGGCCGTGGCCGAGGCCCGGGACGAAGATTCGCGTCTGTACATCGAGCATCGCGAGCTGCATGCGCGGCGCCGCGCCGGCGGCGTGGTATGGTTCGACTTCCGGACCCTGTGCGGCGGACCGCGCTCTCAGAACGATTACCTGGAGCTGGCCACGCAGTTCCATACCCTGATCTTGTCCAACGTGCCGCAGATGCCGCCGCGCCTGGCCAGCGAGGCGCGCCGCTTCACCTGGCTGGTCGACGTGCTGTATGACCGGCGCGTCAAGCTCATCATGTCGGCCGCCGTGCCGGCTGAGCAGCTGTACCTGGAAGGGCCGCTGGCGCATGAGTTCCCGCGCACGGTGTCGCGCCTGCAGGAGATGCAATCGAAAGAGTACCTGGCGCTGGAGCGCCGCAACGTCGATACTTCGTTGACATGAGCATGCGCATACTTGGCTGTTGGTTTGGACTGATCGTGCTTGCGGGGTCCGGGATGGCGGCAACGCAGGTTCCGGCGGCGGCGGGCAGTGAATCCTCTACCCTGAGCGCGCAGCGCCATGAGATCGAGGCACAGTACCAGAGCGATCTGGCGCAGTGCAGCCACAAGTTCGCGGTGAGCAGTTGCGAGCTGGACGCGCGAGCCAAGCGCAACGCGGCGCTCAAGCCCTTGCAATTGCGCGAGCAGGACCTGGCGGATGCGCGGCGCAAGGCCCAGGCACAGGCGCAGCAGGAGCGCATCAAGGCCAAGGCCGCGGAGCTTCAGGACCACCAAGGCGAGCTGGAGGCTTCATCCCCTGCGTCAGAGCGTCCGCCTGCGTTGCTGCCCCGGCAGACATCTTCAGGCGCCATACAGGATCCGGTCAGTCACGCCAAGGCCCTGGAGGCCCGTGACCGGGCGCAAGCGCAGGAGGCGCTGCAGCGGCAGCAGGACAAGCTGGCCCGGGAGCGGCAGTCGCAATTGCATAAAGAGCAGATTCTGAAACGCGAAAGCGAATGCAAGAAGCCGCTTGCGGCGCCGCTGCCTTTGCCGGCTGCGTCTGATATTGCGGCCTTGCCTGATCACAAGCGTTGATCAGGCTCCCGGTTCAACTCAGGGATTCGACTTTCACCAGCGCCAGCGACAGGTTGTCACCCGTGCCGTGAGCCCGCTGGCGGGCCTTCTGGATCAGCAACTCAGCGGCCTCGCGCGGCGACAGGCTGTGCAGCACGGTGCCGATTTCGCGCGGGTTGAAGTAGTGCCAAAGGCCGTCGCTGCAGGCCATCAGGCTGTCGCCGACTTCAAGCCGGCCGATGGACTCGTAGGCGGGAACCGGGTCTTGCACCGTACCCAGGCAGGCCGTCAGCAGATTGGACTGGGGATGGACCAGGGCGGCGTCTTCGGTGAGCTTGCCCTCATCGACCAGGCGCTGCACGTAGGAGTGATCCAGCGTGCGTTTGATCATGTTGGCGCCGCGGAAGTGGTAGACGCGTGAATCGCCGATATGCAGCCAGTGGCAGCTTCGGTCCGGCAGGACAAGAAAAGCGGCCAGCGTGCTGTGCGGCTCCTCTTCGGTCGAAATGGCCGTCAGCTTGATCATCAAATGAGCCTCTGACGCCACCTGCTTGAGAAATTCCTGCGGGTTCTCGTCCTCGGGGGCGAAGCGTTCGAACAGCTGCTGCGCGGTGAGGATCACCTGGTCGGCGGCCTTGCGCCCGCCGCTCTTGCCGCCCATGCCGTCGGCCAGCACGCCCAGCAGGCATCCCGCCATGCGCGGGTGGGCAATGATTTGGACTTGATCTTGCTGGTAGGCGCGGTCGCCACGATGAATGCCTGTAGAGGCGGTCAGGCGAAAGTTGGGGCGTGGACTGCTCATGTGAAAACTATAATCGGGAATCCCAGCGCAGTGGATGCGCGATTCTTCATGGATGAACAACTTCACTCATTGTCACGCCGCCTGATCGAGCTGCGCATGGAGCATGCGGATCTGGACGACCTGATCGACCGCGTGGCGGACCAGCAGCCGCTGGACGAGCTGCAATTGCGCCGCCTGAAAAAGCGCCGCTTGGTTCTGCGCGACCAGATCCTGCGACTCGAGATGGTGTGCGGGCCGGTCGAGCCGGCCTGATGGATCAGAAGACCGAGCTGGAACAATGGGTGGCCGCAGCCTTCGACGAGGGCGGCCCGCTGGCGCGTTCCGATGCCGCTTACGCGCCGAGAGAACCCCAGTTGCGCATGAGCCAGGCCGTGGCGCAGGCCATTGCGCGGCGCGAATCCCTGGTGGTCGAAGCCGGCACGGGCGTGGGCAAGACCTTTGCGTACCTGGTGCCGGCGCTGCTGTCCGGGGGGCGGGTCTTGATCAGCACTGCCACCAAGAGCCTGCAGGATCAATTGTTCCTGCGCGACCTGCCCCGGCTGTGCGAGGCCTTGGCCATGCCCGCGAAAATCGCCTTGCTCAAGGGCCGCGGCAGCTACCTGTGCCTGCATCGCATGAACCATGCCCGCACCAGCGCCGAACTGCCTGACCGACGCGCCGTGCTGGCGCTGGCCCGCATCGAGCGCTGGGCCCAGCAGACCCGCAGCGGCGATTTCGCCGAACTCGACGGCCTGGATGACCGCTCTCCCGTCCTGCCGCTGGTCAGTTCGACACGCGACAACTGCCTGGGCGGCGAATGCCCCGAGTGGCGCAACTGCCATGTGGTGAAGGCCAGGCGCGAGGCCATGGAGGCCGAGGTGGTGGTGGTCAACCACCATTTGTTCTTTGCCGACATGAATTTGCGCGATACGGGCGTGGCCGAACTGCTGCCCAGCGTCGACATCGCGATCTTCGACGAGGCGCATCAATTGGCCGAGGCCGGCGTGCAATTCCTGGGCACGATGCTGGGGACGGCCCAATTGCTCGACTTTGCCCGCGACGCGCTGGGCACGGGCCTGTCGCAGGCGCCCGGCATGCAGGACTGGCAGGCGCTGCATGCCGGCCTGGAGCGCGCCGCGCGCACCCTGCGCCTGGTTTGCGCCGGACCCCTGCGCGAGGTGCGCGGCTTGTTGAAGCTGCGCTGGCAGGAGCGCGCCACGCAGGATGAATTTGCCGCGGCGCTGGCCGACGTGGCCTGTGCCGCCGATGACGCCGCCCAGGCGCTGGACGCCGTGCAGGACGGTTCGCCGGATTTTCAGCGGCTGCACCAGCGCGCCGTCGAATTAGGCGAGATCGCCGCCGGCTTTTCGCGCGAGCCGCAGGACGCCGAGGTGCGCTGGATCGATCTCAGCCCGCACCAGGCCCGCTTGGTCGAGTCGCCGCTCGACATACGTCAGGCCATGCAGGAACACCTGAAGGCCGCGCCCAAGGCCTGGATCTTCACTTCCGCCACCTTGGGCGACGACGAACGCCTGAGCTGGTTCACCGAAAGCGCGGGGCTGGACGGCGCGACCGTGCTGCGCGTGGGCAGCCCCTTCGACTATCCCGAGCACGCCCGCTTGTACATCCCGAGGCGCTTTCCCAAGCCCTCCGAGCCGGATCATCCGCTCGAAGTGGCGGCCCTGGCGGCGCGCTGCGCGACCGCGCTGGGCGGACGCTGTTTCGTGCTGACCACCACCTTGCGGGCGCTCAAGATCATTGGCGAGGCCTTGCGCGAGCAACTGGATGCCGGCGAGGGTGGCATACGCGTGCTGGTACAGGGATCGGCCCCGAAGCGGCAGATGTTGCAGCAATTCGTTGCGGACCCTCGCGCGGTGCTGGTGGGCTCGGCCAGTTTCTGGGAAGGGATCGATGTGCCGGGCGATGCCTTGCAATGCGTGCTGATCGACAAGCTGCCATTCCCTCCGCCTAACGATCCGTTGGTCGAGGCGCGCGTGCAGCGCCTCGAGAAGGCCGGCCGCAACGCCTTTGCCGACTATTTCATCGCCGAGGCCGCGATCGCGCTCAAGCAGGGCGGCGGCCGCCTGATCCGCACCGAGCAGGACCGCGGCCTGCTGGTGGTCTGCGATCCACGCATGGCGGGCATGAACTACGGCCGCCGCCTGCGCGAGGCCTTGCCGCCGATGACGCGCGTGGAGCAGGAGAGCGAGGCGCTGGACTGGCTGCAGGTCTTGGCGGCGTCGCACACGGGCGCATGAAAAAGGCCGGGACGTGCCCGGCCTTTTGTGGATCGGGCCTTCTCAAGCCCAGACCTGCCACCACGGATGCTTCTTCTTGCGCTTGCTGACGTCGGCGTCCAGGTACACGCTGTCGGGGAAGTTCTTGCGCAGCACGCGCTCGGCGTCGTCGCGCAGCGGCGTCAGCCCGAGCTTCTCGTAGCTCTCCATCATCAGGAACAGGCCTTCCTCGATGGCAGGGGCCTTCTGGAATTCCTTGATGGCTGCCTGGGCGCGGTTGGCCGCCGCGACGTAGGCACCGCGGTTGTAGTAGTAGCGCGCCACATGGACTTCGTAGGCGGCCAGGGTGTTGGTGATGAAGTCGACCCGTACGGCGGCGTCGGGCGCGTAGATCGAGTCCGGGAACTGCTCGACCACCTGGCGGAAGGCCACCAGGGCGTCGCGCGAGGCCTGCTGGTCGCGCTCGGCCATGTCTTGGTTGGCGAGGCGGCCGAACAGGCCCAGGTCTTCGTTGAAGTTGACAATGCCCTTCATGTAGAGCGCGTAGTCCATCGCGGGGCTGGACGGATTGAGCTTGATGAAGCGGTCCAGTGCGCTGATGGCCTGCGCACGTTCGCCGGTCTTGTATTGCGCCCAGGCCAGGTCGAGCTGCGCCTGCTGCGCCGTCAGCGTGCCGGCGGCGCGGCCCTCGACTTTTTCCAGGCCCTTGATCGCGCGGTCGTAGTTGCCGCTGCTGAGGTCTTCCTTGGCCTCTGCGTACAATTTGTCCAGGCTGGCCTGTGAGTTGGGATCGTCCTTGAAGGTGGACGAACATGCTGCCAGCATCAATGCCATCGCGCCCAAGGCCAGACCCGCTGGCAGGCGCCGAACAAGAGATCCGGCGGCAATGTCTGTACGCGTCGAGCGACGCGTTCCCCTGAAATCGATCATGGTCACGATGGCAGGCGCTCATGCGCTGCCGACTGAAGTATGGAGAAAAGATTATATGGTTCATGCCACGGCCGATCTGGCGGACAACGCGGATGACGTTTCGGCAGAGGATCTGGCCGGCGAGGCACCCGAGATCCGCCAATGCGAAGTCGACCAGGCCTGGCACGGGGAGCGGCTGGACAAGGTGCTGGTGCGCATGGCGCCGGAGTTTTCGCGCAGCCATTTGCAGTCGCTAATCGAGCGGTCCTGCGTGCAGGTGCAGGGCGAGGTTGCGGATACCGCGTCGCGCAAGGTCAGGGCCGGGCAGGTGGTGCGCCTGGAACTGCAGCCTACCGAGGAAAGCCGGGCCTTTCGCGCCGAGGCCTTGCCCTTGGACATCGTGTTCGAGGACGCGCATCTGCTGGTGCTGAACAAGGCGGCGGGCATGGTCGTGCATCCGGCGGCCGGCAATTGGTCGAGAACGGTCATGAATGGCCTGCTGGCGCATCATGCCGGTGCGGCCAGCCTGCCCCGGGCCGGCATCGTGCACCGGCTCGACAAGGATACCTCCGGACTGATGGTGGTCGGCAAGACCTTGCCTGCGGTGACCGCCTTGATGCGCATGATCGCGGCGCGCGAGGTGCATCGTGAATACCGTGCCATTGCGCATGGCCGCGTGCCCGATGAGATGGAGATCGACGCGCCGCTGCGCCGCGATCCGCAGTCGCGCGTCAAGATGGCCGTGGTGGCAGGCGGCAAGCCTTCGCGGACCGATGTGTTCGTGCTCGCGCGTGGCGAGCATCTGAGCGGGGTACGCTGCGTGCTGCACAGCGGCCGAACGCATCAGATCCGGGTCCACATGGCGTTCAAAGGCTTCCCCCTGGTGTCCGACAGCCTGTATGGCGGCGCGCCGGCGCTGGGCCTGACGCGCCAGGCCCTGCATGCCGCGCGCCTGAGTTTCATCCACCCTGTCCTGGGCGAGCCCCTGGTGTTCGAGGCCGGCTTGCCGGCGGATTTGGACGCCGCCTGGCGGGCCGCTGGATTTTGATCCGGCGTAGATCTGCAGCCGTTTCGGCGCAAGCGGGCCGCTTCGCGCTACAATATCGAAACGACAAGCGATAATTCAGCTTGCCGAATTGCTGCATATGCCCCCCGATGGTGTCGACTCAACAAGTTGGCGCGTTGCATACGGGAAAATGTCCAGCGATAGATGATGCATGTGCCGAACGATGAACTCAGCGCCATGTCCGTGAGGGGCGTGGTCAAGACGGCACGAGTCTGGGCGCATGATGCCGGGCTTTACCAATCCGAGTGGGCCGAATCGTATGGGCCTCACCAAGTTGGCTGACTGAGTTTGCCAACTGAGTTTGCCGAATCAATTTTTGCCAAATCAATTCGACGAGGCCCGCGGGCCGGAGTGGATCTGCATAGAAGATGAACACGCAGGATGCCAAGCGCGTTCTTGAGACAGCGTTGATTTGCGCGCAGCAGCCGCTGACGCTCAAGGATCTGCGCAGCCTGTTTGCCGGCGAAATTGGGCCTGACACCTTGAAGGGGTTGCTGGACGAGCTGGGCACGGACTGGCGTGAACGCGGCGTCGAGTTGACGGCCATTGCCAGTGGCTGGCGCTTCCAGAGCCGGCCGGAGATGCGCGAGTATCTGGATCGGCTCAATCCGGAGAAGCCGCAGCGTTATTCGCGTGCGGTGCTGGAGACGCTGGCCATCATCGCCTACCGCCAGCCCGTGACGCGCGGCGATATCGAGGACATCCGCGGCGTCGTGGTGTCCACGCAGATCGTCAAGCAACTGGAGGATCGAGGCTGGATCGACGTGATCGGGCACCGTGACGCTCCGGGTCGGCCAGCCCTGTATGGCACGACGCGGCAGTTTCTGGACGACCTGGGCCTGTCCAGCCTGGCGCAGTTGCCGGAGTTGCAGCAGGCCGGCGAGCCGGGTGCTGAACTGGCGGCTGCGCTGGAGGCTCAGTCCGGCTTGCTGGACGAGGCGCAGGCGCCGGCTGGCGATGCGACCGAGGTTGCGGCCGACCTGACCGTCGGCATCGAAGCAATACAAGAGGCGGCTCCTGCCGCATCCATTTCCGAATCCAGCGATTCCGTGCCCGAAGACGGGGTCGCGACAGGGCCTGACTTGACGGCCCCTGACCTGACCGAAAAGGTGCAATTCAACGCATGAATGCCAACAACAATGAACCCAAGGCCGATTCCGGCGACTTGATGAGTCCCGATGCCGCTCAGGCCGAGGCGCCAGCCGTGAAGCGCCGCCGTGCGCCGGCCAAGGCCGCCGCGACCGATGCTGCAGCGGCCACCGACCAGGCGGTGGAACCGAATGCGGCGGCCGCGGACAAGCCCGTCAAACCGCGTGCGCCGCGCAAGACAGCTGCCAAGGCGATCGCGGCTGAGGCAGCCGGGGCGCAGATGGATCTCCTGGCCGGAGCTGCCGAGTCGGACGTTCCGCCCAAGCCTGCCAAGCCGCGTGCTGCCCGCAAGTCCGCCAGCAAGTCTGCCAACGAAGCGGTCGAAGCTGCGTCGGTGGATGCTGGCGCCTTGATCGAAGCAAGTGCCGCCGAGGCGGTGCCTGCGCAGACCGAACCGGCCCATGCGGAGGCTGAGAATGCACAAGCGGACTCCGGGACGAGCATCCAGGCTTCTGGCCTCGAACAAGGCGTGGAGCTGGGCGAACGCGAGTCGCGTGGCCCGCGTGATCGCCGCCGTGGCCGACGCGGTCGTGACGAAGCTGCCCCTGTCGGCGGCGAGGACGCTCCGGCCGTGTTCAGCCTGGGTGAAGAAATTGAAGACGACAGGCCCCGGTTCGAACGGGTTGAAGCGCCGGCACCCGAAGTGGTGCGCGCCCAGGTGGGTGAGCGCTTTGCCGAGTTGCTGACGGGCGAGTTCGATGCCGAGGCGCCTGCACCTGTTGCGGACGAGCCTGAGCAGGAAATCAAACGGGTGCTGGCCCCCGAGCTGGACGCGCCCAAGCTGCAGAAGGTGCTGGCGCAGGCCGGCGTGGGTTCGCGCCGCGACATCGAAGACATGATTGCCGAGGGCCGGATTTCGGTGAACGGCGAGGTCGCGCACATCGGCCAGCGCATTTCCTTTGGCGACCGCGTGGCGGTCGGGGGCAAGCCGATCAAGGTGCGGATCTCTCCGCCTGCGCCGCGCATCATTGCCTATCACAAGCCGGTTGGCGAGGTCGTGACGTACAACGACCCCGAAGGCCGTCCGACCGTGTTCCGTCGCCTGCCGAAGCTCCAGCAGGGCAAGTGGCAGTCCGTGGGTCGCCTGGACCTGAATACCGAAGGCCTGCTGCTGTTCACCAATTCCGGCGAACTGGCCAATCAGCTGATGCACCCGCGTTTCGGCGTCGAGCGCGAATATGCCGTGCGTGTGCTGGGCAGCCTGAATGACGAGCAGCGCGCCAAGCTGCTGGAAGGCGTGGACATCGAAGGCCAGCAGGCCAGCTTCAAGAGCATTGAAGATGGCGGCGGCGAAGGGGTCAACCGCTGGTACCGCGTCATCATCACCGAAGGCCGCAACCGCGAAGTGCGCAAGCTGTTCGACAAGGTGGGGCTGGCGGTCAGCCGCCTGATCCGCATCCGCTACGGCACCGTGGTGCTGCCGCGCGGCCTCAAGCGCGGCGTCTACGTGGAGCTCGACGAGGCCGATGTGCGCGTGATCCGGCGTCTGGCCGGTGGTCCGCGCGAGGAGCGCAACAATCGGCAGGAACGCGGGGCGCGCGGCGGGCGCGATGGACGTGGCGAAGGCCAGCAGCAGCGCAATCGCCGTCCCGATGGTCGCCAGCCGGGCGTGGGTCCGCGTCCAAGCCGCCCGGAGCGGCCGGAGCGTGGCAACCCGATGGCGGAGCAGCGCTTCAACGAGGCGCCGCGCGACCGCGGCGACGAGGACGACGACGATTTCATCCCTCGCAACATCAATCCGCTGGAGCAGACCTTCGATCGCCGCTTTGCCGGCAAGTCGCGCGGCTTCCCGGCCGGTTTCGGCAGCGGTGGCAGCGGCCCCTCGCATGGTGGCGAGGGGGGCGGTGGTGGCCAGCGCGGCGGCGCCAAGCGTGGCGGCAACGGTCAGCGCGAGCCTGATCCCATGCAGACCTCGGTCGGCTACATCGGCGGCGATGCCTATCTGCGTCGCGGCGGTCGCGGTGGCGGCGGTGGGGGGGGCGGTGGCGGACGTGGCGGGCGCGGAGGCCGGCAGCGCTGATTTCCAGCCAGATCGAATGCGATCAAAGGCTACAATAACGAGCTTTGCCACTTCTTTGGCATTCAAGAATCTTTTTTAGCAATTCACGACTAAGAGTTCAGGAAAAAACATGGCTATCGAACGCACCCTTTCCATCATCAAGCCCGATGCTGTTGCCAAGAACGTCATTGGTCAGATCTACGCCCGTTTCGAGGCCGCCGGCCTGAAGATCGTGGCCGCCAAGATGGTGCACCTGTCGCGTGGCGAAGCGGAAGCCTTCTACGCCGTGCACAAGGCCCGTCCCTTCTTCAACGACCTGGTGAATTTCATGATCTCCGGCCCGGTGATCATCCAGGCGCTGGAAGGCGAGAACGCCATCCTGAAGCACCGCGACCTGATGGGCGCCACCGACCCGAAGAAGGCTGAGAAGGGCACCATCCGCGCCGACTTCGCCGACAGCATCGACGCCAACGCCGTGCACGGTTCCGACGCTGCCGAAACCGCTGCCGTCGAAGTGGCGTTCTTCTTCCCCGGCATGAACGTTTATTCCCGCTGACCACCCCCTACCGGCTGCGCCGGCCCCCTCGAGGGGGCGGTGCCGATCGACCGGCGGAGCCGGATCGGTGGCACCCACTGGATAGGGCGCCTGCGGCACCCTTGAGGTGAAAGATAGAGAAATTTGTATGGACGCGGTCAACCTGCTTGGATTCGATCTGGAGGGCCTGGCCGCGTACTGCGAGCAGCTGGGTGAGAAGCGCTTTCGCGCCACGCAGCTGTTCCGCTGGATCCATCAAAAGGGCGCCTGGGAGTTTTCCCAGATGTCCGATCTCGCAAAATCCTTGCGGGAAAAGCTCGCCGGACGTGCGCACGTCACCGGCTTGAGCGTCATTTCTGAACATGTATCTGCCGACGGCACGGTCAAATGGCTGTTCGACGTCGGGCAGGGCAATGCGGTGGAAGCCGTATTCATCCCCGAAGACGACCGCGGCACCTTGTGCGTGTCGAGTCAGGCGGGTTGCGCGGTGGGCTGCCGGTTCTGCTCGACCGGCCACCAGGGCTTCAGCCGCAATCTGGAAACCTCGGAGATTGTTGCGCAGCTCTGGTATGCCGAGCACAGTCTGCGCAAGCGCTTCAATACCGATGAGCGCGTCATCAGCAACGTCGTGATGATGGGCATGGGCGAACCCTTGCAGAACTATGGCGCCCTGGTGCCGGCGCTGCGGGTGATGCTCGACGACCACGCCTACGGCCTGTCGCGCCGGCGCGTGACGGTGTCGACCTCGGGCGTCGTGCCCATGATCGATCGCTTGCGCGAAGACTGTCCAGTGGCGTTGGCCGTTTCGCTGCACGCGCCCGATGACGCGCTGCGCGACCAATTGGTGCCCATCAACAAGAAATACCCGATCGCCGAGCTGCTCGATGCCTGCGAGCGCTACCTTGAATGTGCGCCGCGCGATTTCATCACCTTCGAATACTGCATGCTCGACGGGGTCAACGACCAGCCCGAGCAGGCGCAGGCCCTGATACAGCTGCTGCGCGGCCGGATCAACTGCAAGCTCAACCTGATTCCCTTCAATCCCTTCCCCGCGTCGGGCTTGAAGCGCAGTTCGCGTGCGCGGGTGCAGGCTTTCGCCGAGATCCTGATTCGGTCCGGTATTGTGACGACTGTGCGCAAGACGCGTGGCGACGACATCGATGCCGCGTGCGGCCAGTTGGCCGGCGAAGTTCAGGATCGGACCCGCGCGCATATACGCATGGTGCGGGCGCCCGTTGTAGTGAAAAATAGCGCCCCATGACGAACAAGGCATACACACCAATTCGACGCGGCGTTGTTGGGGCTGCTGTTTGCAACGTCCTCGGGGCCTGCGCGCTGACCCTGGGCTTGGCGGGGCTGGTCGGCCTGCAAGGCTGCGCGGCGCCCGCGGATCATGCGGGTCAGGCCATCAAGACCGAGAGCGACAAGACCGATGCAGACAAGCGCGCTTCCACCCGCCTGCAATTGGCGCAGGGATATTTCGAGCGCGGTCAGTATTCGACGGCGCTGGACGAAATCAAGCGTGCCCAGGCGGCCAAACCGGATTCGATCGAGGCCATCAGCTTGCGTGCCCTGGTGTATGCCGCCATGGGCGAGTCCGGCCTGGCCGAAGAGTCCTTTCGCCGCGCGCTGAGCCTGAATCCCAAGGATGGCGACGTGGCCAGCAATTACGGCTGGTTCCTTTGCCAGCAAGGCCAATATGCGCAAGCCTATGTCCAGTTCGATCTGGCGCTGGCACAGCCCAACTACCGCGGCATCGTGCGGACCTGGCTGGCGCGCGGTGTCTGCCAGTCTCGCCAAGGGGATCTCAAGCAGGCCGAGCACAGCCTCTCGCATGCCTTCGAGTTGGAGCCCGGCAATCCGACGGTGCAGGTGAACCTGGCCGAGGTTTTGTATCGCCAGGGGCAGTACGAACGCGCGCGTTTCTATGCACGCCGCGTGAACGAGAAGCCGGAACTGGTCAATGCACAGAGCCTTTGGCTGGCGCTGCGCATCGAGCGCCGGCTCGGGAATACCGTCAGTGTCGACGATCTGGGGCAGCAGATGCGCCAGCGCTATGCGGATGCGAAGGAGACGACTTTGCTGAAGGAAGGTCGATTCGATGAATGAGGGGCAGCGCGTGAACCCGGCTGAGCAGGACGCGCACAGCCTGCCCTTCGTCAAGGCCGAGGCCGGTACGGCCGGGGCGCTGCTGCGCGCCGCGCGCGAGGCCCAAGGCCTGCACATCGCTGCCCTGGCCGTGATGCTGAAGGTGCCTCAGTCCAAGCTGCAACTGCTGGAAGCCGACCGCTATGACGAACTGCCGGACGCGACCTTCGTGCGCGCGCTGGCCAAGACGGTTTGCCGGGCGCTGAAGCTCGACGCCGAGCCCATTCTGGCCTTGCTTCCTGCCGCCAACGTGTCTCGGCTGGAAGGCGTCAATCGCGGCTTGAACCAGCCTTTCCGCAACCGTGTGTTGATGGCGCCTGGGGTGTCGCCCGAGCTGCTGCGCCGGCCTGCCGTGCTGGGCGTGGCGCTGATCTTGCTGGCCGCTTTGGCGGTGTACCTGATGCCCGTGGAGCGCTGGACGAGCCAGCTGGAAGCCTTCAATGCGGCGTCCGCGCCGTCAGCGACACCGGCGGCGTCCGCTGCGCGAGAGGCCGCCTCCAGCGCGGCGTCCGGCGCTGAATCCGGCCTCGTGCTGGTTGCCGATCAGGCCGGAGACGTGCAGGGTCGCCCGCCCGGTGCGGCGGCATCCGCCGTGCTCTCGGCTGCTGTGTCGCCAGCCCCCGAGACGAGCACGATGCCGGCTGCGACACCGGTCTCCGAGCCTGCTTCTGCGGCTCCGATCCGGGCCGCCAGCCGCATCGAGGGCGCCGCGGACGCCTTGGCCAAGCTGTCTCCGGTGCGGGTGCGTGCCAACGAGACGACCTGGATCGAGCTGGTCGACGCGCACGGGCAGGTGCTGCTGTCCAAGCTGATGCATCCCGGCGATGTCGCCGAGCTGCAGGCACTCGCGCCCATCAAGCTGCGTGTTGGCAATGTGTCGGGGACCGAGCTGAGCTTGAGGGGCGAGATCGTCGACCTGTCGGCCCGGGCCCAGAACAATGTCGCGCGCATCGAATTGCAATGACATCTTCCACCGGCCGATCGCTCTCGACGGGCGCTCGGTTGGACCAACAAGCGGATCCTGAAATTCCATGTCAGACCTGAATTTCACCCAACAAGCCGTCGCCATCGTGCCTGCCCAGCCTGCCCTGCGCCGCAGCCGCCAAGCCCAGGTGCGCTGGGGCGATCGCGTGGTGACGATAGGCGGCGACGCGCCGGTGCGCGTGCAGTCCATGACCAACACCGACACGGTCGACGTGATCGGCACGGCCATCCAGATCAAGGAACTGGCCATCGCCGGCTCCGAGCTGGTGCGCATCACCGTCAACACGCCCGAGGCCGCCGAGGCCGTGCCGCACATCCGCGAGCAACTCGACCGCATGGGCATCGACGTGCCCCTGGTCGGCGACTTCCATTACAACGGCCACCGCCTGCTGACCGAGTTCCCGGCCATGGCGCAGGCCCTGTCCAAGTACCGCATCAACCCGGGCAACGTGGGCAAGGGTGACAAGAAGGACCGTCAGTTCGCTCAGATGATCGAAGCCGCGATCAAGTACGACAACGTCGTGCGCATCGGCGTCAACTGGGGCAGTCTCGACCAGGAGCTGCTGGCTCAGATGATGGACGACAACGCCCATCGCGAGCAGCCTTGGAGCGCCCAGCAGGTGATGTACCAGGCGCTGGTGCAGTCGGCCCTGAGCTCGGCCGACTATGCGCGCGAGCTGGGCATGAACCCGGACAACATCATCATCAGCTGCAAGGTCAGCGGCGTGCAGGATCTGATCTCGGTCTATCGCGCCCTGAGCCAGCGCTGCGACTACGCCTTGCACCTGGGCCTGACCGAAGCCGGCATGGGCACCAAGGGCACGGTGGCTTCGGCGGCGGCGCTGTCTGTCCTGCTGCAGGAAGGCATTGGCGACACCATCCGCGTGTCGCTCACGCCGCAGCCCGGCGAGTCGCGCACCCAGGAGGTCGTGGTGGCGCTGGAAATCCTGCAGTCGCTGGGCCTGCGCGCCTTCAACCCGAGTGTCACGGCCTGCCCAGGCTGCGGCCGCACCACCAGCACGACTTTCCAGGAACTGGCCAAGCAGATCGACGATTTCCTGCGCGAGCAGATGCCGGTCTGGCGCGCCAAGTATCCGGGCGTCGAGAACATGAAGGTGGCGGTGATGGGCTGCATCGTCAACGGTCCCGGCGAAAGTAAGCATGCCGACATCGGTATCAGCCTGCCCGGCACCGGTGAGGCCCCGGCTGCGCCCGTGTTCATCGACGGCGAAAAGGCCCTGACGCTGCGCGGCGAGGGCATTGCGGTTGAATTCCAGCAACTGGTCGAAAACTATATCGAGAAGCGCTTTGGCCTGAACTCGGCCAGCCAGGTCGCCTGAATCTGAAACATGACTGAACAAAAAAAACAGGCCCTGCAGGCTGTCAAGGGCATGAACGACATCCTGCCGCCGGAATCGGCGCGCTGGGAATGGCTGGAGGCCAAGATGCGCAGCGTGCTGCAGCGTTATGGCTACCAGAACGTGCGCACCCCCATCGTTGAATCGACCGCGCTGTTTGTACGCGGCATCGGCGAGGTCACCGATATTGTCGAGAAGGAGATGTACGCCTTCGAGGACCGTGCCGACAAGCATGGCCAGGCCGAGCACCTGGCCTTGCGGCCCGAGATGACCGCTGGCGTCGTGCGTGCGATGACCGAGCATTCCTTCCTGCGTGATTCGGGCCGGCGCCTCTACTATTTCGGCCCGATGTTCCGTCGTGAGAAGCCGCAAAAGGGCCGCTACCGCCAGTTCCACCAGATGGGTGTCGAAGCGCTGGGTTTTGCCGGTCCTGACGTGGATGCCGAGGTGATCCTCATGGGCAGCCGGCTGCTGCGGGAGCTGGGCTTGGTGGAGGGCGATCATTTCCGTCTGGAACTGAATTGCCTGGGTTCGCCGGCTGAGCGCCGTGCCCACCGCGAGGCCCTGGTGGCCTACCTGGAGCAGCACAAGGCCTTGCTCGACGAAGACAGCCAGCGCCGCATGCACACCAATCCGCTGCGCGTGCTCGATACCAAGAATCCGGCGCTGCAGGATATGGCCAACGGCGCGCCCCGGTTGCTTGATTTCCTCGGCGAGGACTCGCTGGCGCATTTCAACGGCGTGCGCGCCATTCTCGATGCCGCGGGCGTCCGCTACACGATCAATCCGCGCCTGGTCCGCGGGCTGGACTATTACAACCTGACCGTCTTCGAGTGGATCACCGAGAAACTGGGTTCGCAAGGCACGGTCTGCGGCGGCGGCCGCTATGACGGCCTGATCGAGCAGCTGGGCGGCAAGGCCGCGCCGGCGGTCGGTTTCGGCATGGGCATCGAGCGCATGCTGTTGCTGCTGGAAGAGGTGGGCGTGGCCCCGGCCGCGCCGGCCCCCGATGTCTACGCGATCGTGCCCTCGGCGGCCGGCTTGCCGCAGGTGATGGTGGCGCTGGAGACGCTGCGCGCCGAAGGCGTCACGGTGCTGATGCATCCCGGTCAATCGAGCATGAAATCGCAGTTCAAGAAGGCCGATGCCAGCGGTGCGCGGTTGGCGTTGATCTTCGGCGAGGACGAGCTGGCGCGGGGCGAGGTCGCGATCAAGGCGCTGCGCGACGCTGACCAGCCTCAGATGACGCGCGCCTTGGCCGAGGCCGCTTCCTGGGCGCCTGAGCTCCTTAACGCATAATCTCGAATCTCGCAGCCAGGCGTGCCTTGCCCGCCTGGACATCGCCCTTTGGATGCCGCCCCTTGTTTGCACAGGGCGGAGCCGCACACAACTTTCACGCAGCACGATCAAAGACATGGCGTCTCATCTCGATCTCGAAGAACAAGAACAACTCGAACAGCTCAAGGCTTTCTGGGCGCGGTTCGGCAATCTCATCACGGCGACCGTGACCGTGGTGCTGCTGGCACTGGCGGGCTGGAACGGCTGGAACTGGTGGCAGCGCGACCAGGCCGCCAAGGCGGCCGGCCTGTACGAACAATTGCAGGGCGACATCGAGGCGGGCGAGCTCGACAAGGCCAACAGCGCCTTCGCTGTGCTCAAGGACCGTTTTCCCGGCACCACCGTGGCGGCGCAGGGCGCCTTGCTGACGGCCAAGCTGCAGGAGAGCAAATCGCAGGGCGACGCCGCGCGCGCCACCCTGGCCTGGACCGCCGAGCACGCCAGCGAGGCGCCTTACCGCGACCTGGCACAGCTGCGCCTGGCGGGCCTGCTCATGGACGCCAAGCAGCTCGACGCCGCCGCCAAGGCGCTGGATGCAGTCAAGGCGCTTGAGTTTGCCGGCCTGGTGGCGGACCGGCGCGGCGATATCGCGGTGCTGAAGAACCAGCCCGACGTGGCCAAGGGTGAATATGTCAAGGCCTATCTGGCCCTGGAGGCGAATCTGGACTACCGCCGTCTGGTGGAGGCCAAGCTGGCGTCCCTGGGCGTGCCGGCGCCCGAAGTGAAGTTCAGCGTCCAGGAGGGAGCTTCCAAGTGAAGAAGATCTGGAAATCGCCGGCCTTGAAAGCGGCCGGGTTCGCTGTCTGCGTCGCAAGCCTGGTGTCGGGCTGCTCGCTCTTCAGCTCCTCGACCGCCCCCAAGATTGCGCCGCTTGAAACGCTGGACGGCAAGGTCGCTGGCAAGGTGGTCTGGCAGGCCCGTACCGATGACGTACTGTTCCCGCTGGCCATGGTGGTGCGGGGCGAGCAGCTCGTCACTGCGACCAGCAGCGGCCAGGTCAGCGCTTTCTCGGCCGCAAATGGCCAACTGCAATGGCGCAATGACCTGCACGACAAGCTGGCCGCCGGCGTGGGCAGCGACGGCCGCTATGCCGCGGTCGTCACGCGCAACAACGAGCTGGTGGCAATGGATGGCGCCAAGACCCTGTGGCGCAAGTCGCTGGCCGTGCCGGTGGTGACGGCGCCGCTGGTGGCCGGCGAACGCGTGTTCGTGCTGACCGTCGACCGCGAAGTGCTGGCGTTTGACGTCATCGACGGCCGCAAGCTCTGGGATCTGCGCCGCCCCGGCGACGCGCTGACCCTGCTGGAATCCGGCGTGATCGGCGCCTACAAGGACACCCTGGTGGTCGGGCAGGGCGCCCGCATGGCCGGCGTCGACCCGTTGCGCGGCACCCTGCGCTGGGAAGCCAATGTGGCAACGCCGCGCGGCACCAACGAGGTCGAGCGCCTGGCCGACCTGGTCGCGCCGCTGATGCGCGCCGATGAGATGCTGTGCGCGCGCAGCTTCCAGGCGGCCGTTGGCTGTGTCAACGCCGAGCGTGGCAGCACGACCTGGACGCGCAATGTCGGCGGCCTCGCCGGCCTGGGCGGCAACAAGGAGCTGGTGGTCGGCGGCGATGCCTCTGACCGCCTGACGGCCTGGAAGACCAGCAACGGCGACGTGCTCTGGACGGCCGAGCAGTTCCTGAACCGCAAGCTGAGCGCGCCGGCCGTGCTGAACCATCACGTCGTGGTGGCGGACGGCGAGGGCATGGTGCACTTCCTGTCGGACAAGACCGGCAAGACCGAATGGCGCGTCGCGACCGATGGCTCGGCCATCATGGCGGCGCCCGTGGTGGTCGGCGACAAGGTCGTGGTCGCGACGCGCAATGGCGGCGTCTTCGCCATTCATATCGACTGATCTTCAGTCTTTCAACACAAGAACAAGAACATGAAACCCGTGATCGCCCTGGTGGGCCGCCCCAATGTCGGCAAGTCCACGCTCTTCAACCGGCTCACCAAAAGCCGCGACGCCATCGTGGCCGATTTCGCGGGCCTGACGCGCGACCGGCATTACGGCGACGGGCGCCTGGGCGATCGCGATTTCATCGTCGTCGATACCGGCGGTTTCGAGCCTGACAGCTCGACCGGCATCGTCAAGGAAATGGCCAAGCAGACGCGCCAAGCCGTGGCCGAGGCCGATGCCGTGGTGTTTGTTGTCGACGTGCGTACCGGCCTGTCCGGCCAGGATCAGGACATCGCGCGCTACCTGCGCACGGCCAACAAGCGCGTGCTGCTGGCCGTCAACAAGGCCGAAGGCATGAGCGACTCGCCGCTGCTGGCCGAGTTCCACGAGCTGGGCATGGGCGAGCCGCACCCGATCTCGGCCGCCCATGGCCAGGGCATACGCAGCCTGCTGGAAGCCGCACTGGAGGGCTTCGACGACACCTCAGAATTCGGCGAAGGTCCGGAGCAAGAAGACATCATCCGCCTGGCGGTGGCGGGCCGTCCGAACGTCGGCAAGAGCACCTTGATCAACACCTGGCTCGGTGAGGAGCGCCTGGTGGCCTTTGACATGCCGGGCACCACGCGCGACGCCATCAGTGTGCCCTTCGAGCGCAACGGCCAGCGCTTCGAACTGATCGACACGGCCGGCCTGCGCCGCAAGGGCAAGGTCTTCGAGGCCATCGAGAAGTTCTCGGTCGTCAAGACCCTGCAGGCCATCGCCGACGCGAACGTCGTGCTGCTGCTGATCGACGCCACGCAGGGCGTGACCGACCAGGATGCGCATATCGCCGGTTATATCCTGGACAGCGGGCGCGCCGTGGTCGTCGCCATCAATAAGTGGGATGCCGTTGACTCTTACCAGCGCGAAACGCTGACCCGCTCGATCGAGACCCGCCTGGGTTTCCTGAAATTCGCGCCGCTGCACCACATTTCGGCGCTCAAGCGCCAGGGTCTGGGGCCGCTGTGGAATTCCATGGCCGATGCCTACGCCTCCGCCTTCAAGAAGATGACGACGCCGGTGCTGACGCGCCTGGTGCAGGAAGCCGTGCAGCATCAGACGCCCAAGCGTGTCGGCCATTTCAGGCCCAAGATGCGCTATGCCCACCAGGGCGGCATGAATCCGCCCATCGTGGTGGTGCATGGCAATTCGCTGGACCAGGTGACGGACGCCTACAAGCGTTATCTGGAAGGCCGCATCCGTACCCATTTCAAGCTGGTGGGAACGCCGCTGAAGATCGAGATGCGCTCGTCCAAGAACCCATTTAACGACAAAGACGAATGACTGCCAGGTCGGGGGAAACCCCTGGCTGTGTTAACGTGCACTTTTCCAACTCTTCTCTCACAACACGGAGCATATCGTGAGCAATAAAGGCCAACTCTTGCAAGATCCCTTCCTGAACCTGCTGCGCAAGGAGCATGTGCCGGTGTCCATCTACCTCGTCAACGGCATCAAGCTGCAAGGCCATATCGAATCGTTCGACCAGTATGTGGTGCTGCTCCGCAATACCGTGACCCAGATGGTCTACAAGCACGCCATCTCGACGGTCGTGCCGGGCCGCGCCGTGAACTTCCACGCCAACGACACCCCGGAAGCCGCCTGAGTCGAGCCTTCTGTGCTGTTGTAGGCGCGCTCTTCGTCGTCGTGCTCTTCTTGAGCCGCTAGACCGCGTCAAGATCCATCTTGAGTTCCAAAGAATCTCCCTCTGCGCCGCCGCCCTCCGAGGCGGCGCGTGCCATTCTTGTGGGCGTCGACTTCGGTCGAGGCGCCTCCTTTGATCCGACGCTGGACGAATTGGCGCTGCTGGCCGAATCCGCCGGCGACCAGGCCGTGGCGCGCATCGTGTGCCGCCGCCAGGCACCTGATGCGGCCCTGTTCGTGGGGTCGGGCAAGGCCGACGAGATCAAGCTGCTGGTGCAGATGCACCAGGCCCATACCGTGCTGTTCGACCAGGCCATCTCGCCAGCGCAGCAGCGCAATCTGGAGCGCCTGCTGGGCGTGCCCGTGGCCGATCGCACCGCGCTGATCCTGGAAATCTTCGCCGCCCGCGCCAAGAGCCACGAAGGCAAGCTGCAGGTGGAGCTGGCCCGTCTGCAATACCTTGCCACGCGGCTGGTGCGGCGCTGGAGCCACCTGGAGCGGCAAAGCGGCGGCATCGGCATGCGCGGCGGCCCCGGCGAGGCGCAGATCGAGCTGGATCGCCGCATGATCGACGAGCGCATCAAGACCATCAAGGAGCGGCTCAAGAAGGTGCAGCGCCAGCGCAGCACGCAGCGCCGCGCCCGTGAGCGCAACGCGGTGTTCAGGGTCTCGCTGGTCGGCTACACCAATGCAGGCAAGTCGACGCTGTTCAATGCGCTGGTCAAGGCCCGGACCTACGCGGCCAACCAGCTGTTCGCCACGCTCGACACCACCACGCGCTCGCTGTACCTCGAGGAGGCGGGCAGCAGCGTGTCCTTGTCCGACACGGTCGGATTCATCCGCGACCTGCCGCACAAGCTGGTGGCCGCTTTCAAGGCCACTCTGCAGGAGGCTGCAGAGGCCGATTTGCTCCTTCATGTGGTGGATGCCGCATCGCCCGTGCTGGACGAGCAGATGGTCGAGGTGGAGAAGGTGCTGGAGGAAATCGGCGCCAGCCAGATTCCGCAGATCCTGGTCTACAACAAGCAGGATCTGTTGGAGCCCAGCCAGCGGCCGCGCATGCCGCAGGACCTGATCGAGCGCGAGGGCGGTGTCAAGGTGCCGCGCGTGTTCGTCAGTTCCCTGACGGGGGAGGGTCTGGACGTGCTGCGGCGCCAGATCGTGGCGAGCATGCAAGGCCTGTCCCCGGCCCCGCATCAAGACGACGAAACCGGCGACCGCTTGCAATCGTTGCCGCAGCCCTCAGATAACATCGATACCCGTGCTGTCAAGGACGGCACTTCCAATTCGGACAAACAGGCATGAGCATGAATACCTCTGAGAACGCAGCCGCCGCGCCGCACGTTCGCGAGATGGCCCAGGCGGCGCGGGCCCTGCTGGCGCGTCTGCTGACCCCCGCCGGCTGGCGCGCCGGCCGCCATGCCAGCAATGGACGCAATGACGGCCCCCCGGACCTGGACGAGCTGTGGCGCGACTTCAATCGCAAGCTCTCCAACCTGTTCGGCGGCAAGTCCGGCGGACCGGGCAATGACGGCGGCCGTGGCAACAATGGTGGCAATGGTGGCAACGGCGGCGGCTTCCAGCCCGACATGAAGAGCGCCAGCATCGGCATGAGCCTGATTGGCGGCGTCGTGCTGCTGGCCTGGCTGAGCAGCGGTGTCTTCATCGTGCAGGAAGGCCAGCAGGGCGTGATCACCTCGTTCGGCAAGTACAGCAAGACGGTGGGCGCCGGTATCCAGTGGCGCTTTCCCTATCCGTTCCAGGCCGATGAAGTCGTCTCGGTGACGCAACTGCGCTCGGTCGAAGTGGGCCGCAACACGGTGGTGGCCGCGACCGGCCTGCGCGACTCCTCGATGCTGACGCAGGACGAGAACATCGTCGACATCCGCTTCACCGTGCAATACCTGCTCAAGGATGCGCGCGACTTCCTGTTCGAGAACCGCAACCCTGACGAGGCCGTGGTGCTGGCGGCCGAGTCGGCCGTGCGCGAGATCGTCGGCAAGAGCAATATGGACTCGGTGCTGTATGAGCAGCGCGACGCTATTGCCGCCGAGCTGGCCAAGTCCGTGCAGGCGCAGCTCGACAAGCTCAAGGCCGGCATCGAGATCAAGAACGTCAATGTGCAGAACGTGCAGCCGCCCGAACAGGTGCAGGCCGCATTCGACGATGCCTTCAAGGCCGGCGCTGACCGCGAGCGCCTGAAGAACGAAGGCGAAGCCTACGCCAACAACGTGATTCCCAAGGCGCAGGGCACGGCGGCGCGCCTGCACGAGGAGGCAGAAGGCTATCGCGCCCGTATCGTGGCGCGCGCCGAAGGCGACGCGCAGCGCTTCAAGAGCGTGCTGACCGAGTACCAGAAGGCGCCGGCCGTCACGCGCGACCGGCTGTATATCGACACCATGCAGCAGATCTATTCCAACGTGAGCAAGGTGATGGTGGACACCCGCACCGGCTCCAATCTGCTGTATTTGCCGCTCGACAAGCTGATGCAGCAAGCCGGCGCCCCCGTGTCCGTGACCACGCAGCCGGCCGCGGGACCCGCCGCCGACACCGCCCCCGCCGCCACCGGCGCCGACCTGCATTCGCGCGACAGCCTGCGTGGCCGTGATCGCGACAGCCGCTGAGCCCGAGGGAGATAGAAATGAATCGAATCGCCGCCTATGTGGCAGCAGCGCTGGCCGCCTTCCTGTTGCTGAGTTCCACGATGTTCATCGTGGACCAGCGTCAGTTCGCGGTCGTTTACGCCTTGGGTGAAATCAAGGAAGTGGTGACCGAACCGGGCCTGAAGCTCAAGATGCCGCCGCCGTTCCAGAACGTGGTGTTCCTGGACCGCCGCATGCAGACCCTGGATAGCCCCGAGTCGCGCACCATCTTCACGGCGGAAAAGAAGAGCCTGGTGATCGACTGGCTGGTGAAATGGCGCGTCAGCGACCCGCGCCAGTTCATCCGCAACACCGGCGTCGATCTGCGCAACGTCGAGAACCGCCTGAGCCCCATCGTGCAGGCGGCCCTGAACGAGGAAGTGACCAAGCGTACCGTGCGCGAAGTGCTGGCCACCGACCGTGAGAAGGTCATGCAGGGCGTGCAGCATCGCCTGGTCGAGGAAGCTAAGCAGTTCGGCATCGAGGTGGTGGACGTGCGCATCAAGCGCGTCGACTTCTCGGCCAACATCACCGACTCGGTCTACCGCCGCATGGAGTCCGAGCGCAAGCGCGTGGCCAACGAGGCGCGCTCCACCGGCACGGCCGAGAGCGAGAAGATCCAGGCCGATGCCGACCGCCAGCGCGAAGTGATCGTGTCGGAGGCCTACCGTGAGGCGCAGACCATCATGGGCGAGGGCGATGCGAAGGCGTCCTCCATCTATGCGGACGCCTTTGGCCGCGACCCCAAGTTTGCCCAGTTCTACCGCTCGCTGGATGCCTATCGCAACACCTTCAAGAGCAAGTCCGACGTGATGGTGCTGGATCCGCAAAGCGAGTTCTTCAAAGCCATGCGAGGCGGCGGCCCGGACGCGCCGGCGCCTGCACGCAAGTGAAACGATCTTGAGCTGAACGAGCATGCCTGCTGAAGTCGGGGTATCGATGAGCGATCTGCTGCTGAGTGCGTTGGCCTTGATGCTGGTGGTGGAGGGCCTGCTGCCCTTCATCAATCCCGTCATGTGGCGCCAGGTGTTCGCGCGCGTGCTCGCGATGACGGACGGGCAGATCCGTTTCATCGGCCTGTCCAGCATCCTGGCGGGGTCGCTGCTGCTGTACCTCGTCTGGCCCTGACGCGCCTCGGCTGATCTTGCAGGCGCGCGCTGGCCTGTCAAGGCTTTGCACACCGATCAAATTTGTACCCGGGCATTTTTGCGAACGCAAGGCGCTCGCCGGTACAATGCCGTTTTTAATCCCCCAAGAACCGTCCATGTCCTCTGCTTGGCTGCTGCCTGAGCATATTGCTGACGTCCTCCCGTCCCAAGCGCGTCGCATCGAAGAATTGCGCCGCGAATTGCTGGACATGGCCCGGACCTATGGTTGCGAGCTGGTCATGCCGCCCCTGCTCGAGCATTTGGAATCGCTCTTGTCTGGCACGGGACACGAACTCGACCTGAAGACCTTCAAGCTGGTCGACCAGCTTTCCGGCCGCAGCTTGGGGCTGCGTGCCGACACCACGCCGCAGGTGGCGCGCATCGACGCGCATCTGCTCAATCGCGACGGTGTGACCCGCCTGTGCTACTGCGGGCCGGTCTTGCACACCCGTCCTGAAGGCTTGCACGGCACCCGCGAACCGCTGCAATTCGGCGTCGAAATCTATGGCCATGCTGGCCTGGAGGCTGACCTGGAGGTGCAGGAGCTGGCCATTGCGACCCTGCAGCGCGCCGGCTTGAAGGACATCACGCTGGACCTGGGCGACGCCAGGCTGGTGCGTGGCGTGCTGGAGGGTACGACCCTGAGCCCCGACCTGACCGAGGCGCTGGTGGCTGCGCTGGCGACCAAGGACGCCGCCGAACTGGCCCGCTTGAGCGCGGATCTGCCGCGCGGAGCCGCCCAGGGTTTGCAGACCCTGCTCAAGCTTTATGGCGGCACGGAGGTACTGGCGCAGGCGCGCACTGCGCTGCCCGATTCGACCTTGATCCGCGCGGCCCTGAGCGATCTTCAATCCCTGGCCGAATCCTTGCAGGACAGCCACCCCGAGCTGCGCGTGGGCTTCGACCTGGCCGACGTGCCGGGCTATGCCTATTACAGCGGCGTGCGTTTCGCGCTGTATGCCAGCGGCTGCAGCGATGCGGTGCTGCGCGGCGGACGCTACGACGAGGTCGGCGCGGTGTTTGGTCGCCGCCGTCCGGCGGTCGGTTTCAGCCTGGACCTCAAGACCTTGGTGACCCTGTGTCCAGCCACACCCCTGCGTGCGGCCGTGCGCGCACCCTGGGGGCAGGACGCCGCATTGCGTGCCGCCGTGCGCGCCTTGCGCGAGCAGGGTGAAACCGTGGTGTGTGCCCTGCCGGGCCACGAGCACGAGAACGACGAATTCAATTGCGATCGCGAACTGGCCCTGCAAGGCGGCCATTGGGTGGTCCGGGCGCTTGCGGCGTCCAACTGAACGCAGACACATCTTTAGCATTGGACAAGCATCATGCACAGTGACATCGCGCGCGGCCGTAACGTGGTCGTGGTTGGAACCCAGTGGGGCGACGAGGGCAAGGGCAAGGTGGTCGACTGGCTGACCGACCACGCCGAGGCCGTGGTGCGCTTCCAGGGCGGCCACAATGCCGGCCACACCTTGGTGATCAAGGGCGTCAAGACGGCGTTGCAATTGATTCCCTCGGGCATCATGCGCGACGGCGTGGCCTGCTACATCGGCAATGGCGTGGTGGTCGACCCGACGCACTTGCTGAACGAGATCGAGCGCCTGGAAAGAGCGGGCATCGAGGTGCGCTCGCGCCTGTTCGTCAGCGAGTCCTGCCCGCTGATCCTGCCTTTCCACGTGGAGGTCGACAAGGGCCGCGAGGCGCTGCGCGAAAGCAGCGGATCGGGCAAGATCGGCACCACCGGCAAGGGCATCGGCCCGGCCTATGAAGACAAGGTGGCGCGCCGCGCGCTGCGCGTCCAGGACCTGAAGCACCCCGAGCGCTTTGCCAAGAAGCTGCGCGAGTTGCTGGAGCTGCACAATTTCGCTCTGACCGGCTTCCTGAAGGGCCAGGCCCTGGAGTTCCAGCCGATCTTCGACCAGGCCATGAAGATGGCCGAGGTGCTCAAGCCCATGATGGCCGACGTCGGCTACATGCTGCACAAGGCGCATCTGGCGGGCCAGAACATCCTGTTCGAGGGCGCGCAAGGCACCTTGCTGGACATCGACCACGGCACCTATCCCTACGTGACCTCCAGCAACTGCGTGGCCGGCAATGCCGCCGCCGGCGCCGGCGTGGGGCCGCAGATGCTGCACTACATGCTCGGCATCACCAAGGCCTACACCACGCGCGTGGGCTCGGGTCCGTTCCCGACCGAGCTGGAATGGGAAGTGCCCGGCACCGTGGGGCATCACCTGGCCACCGTCGGCCAGGAGCGCGGCACGGTGACGGGGCGCGCGCGCCGCTGCGGCTGGCTGGACGCCGCCGCGCTCAAGCGCTCGACCATCATCAACGGCATCACCGGCCTGTGCCTGACCAAGCTCGACGTGCTGGACGGCCTGAGCGAGATCAAGATGTGCGTGGGCTACGAGCTCGATGGCAAGAAGCTCGACATCCTGCCCCTGGACGGCGACGAGATCAGCGCCTGCAAGCCCGTCTACGAAACCTTTCCGGGCTGGACCGAATCGACCTTCGGCGCAACTTCCTGGGAGGCCTTGCCCCTGAATGCGCGCCGCTACCTGGAGCGCATCCAGGAAGTGATGGGGGCACCGATTGCGATGGTGTCGACCGGCCCTGACCGCGAGCACACGATTCTTTTGCGCCATCCCTACAAGGCCTGATCCGCCTTACTTTCATCTCGCTTCAATCCACAAGAATCAGCAGCAGGAGCAAGCGCCATGTTGACCGACGACGGCAAGCACCTTTACGTGTCCTGGGACGAATACAACCTTTTGATCGAGCGCCTGGCCCTGAAGGTTCATGCCTCCGGCTGGGAGTTCGACCAGATCCTGTGCCTGGCGCGCGGCGGTATGCGGCCCGGCGACGTGCTGTCGCGTGTGTTCGACAAGCCGCTGGGCATCATGTCCACGAGTTCCTACCGCGCCGAAGCCGGCACCATCCAGGGGCGCCTGGACATCGCCAAGTACATCACCATGCCCAAGGGCGAGCTGGCGGGGCGGGTCTTGCTGGTCGACGACCTGGCCGATTCGGGCGTCACGCTCAAGGCGGTGGTGGACCGGCTGCGCAGCATGCCCGCCATCAGCGAGCTGCGCTCGGCGGTGATCTGGACCAAGGGCGTGTCGACCTTCGTGCCCGACTATCACGTCGAACTGCTGGAAACCAGCCCCTGGATCCACCAGCCTTTCGAGGAGTACGACGACTTGCGTCCCGAGGCGTTGGCCAAGAAGTTTGTGGTCTGAGCGGTTTGCACGGGCACAATGAAGGGCACAATGGCGTGCCAGGTGTTGTGCCACGGCTGAGGCATCGACGGGACATCCCGTGCGCCTCAGCTCACGTGATTTGCCCATGAAAAAAGGCCAACACAAAGTGTTGACCTTTTTGAAATTTTTCCAATTTGATTATTCTTATTGGTGCCCAGGAGAGGACTCGAACCTCCACGGAGTTACCCGCTAGTACCTGAAACTAGTGCGTCTACCAATTCCGCCACCTGGGCATTTCAGGAAAGCTAGGATTCTATCATCAAAACATTCAAGTCTACAAGTGCTCCGCAAAATTCGGGCGGATTGCTGAGCGAAATTGAAGGCACGGTGCAAGGCCATCGTGACGGTCACGGCTTCTTGCTGCCCGACGACGGGCAACCCGACATCTACCTGTCGTCGCAGGAAATGCATGCGGTGATGCATGGCGACCGCCTGCGCGTGCGGGTCGTGCGCTTTGACAAGCGCGGTCGTCCCGAAGGTCGCGTGCTCGAAATCCTGGAGCGCAAGAAGCGGCCCATCATCGGCCGTCTGCTGCTCGAATCGGGGGTCTGGCTGGTGGCGCCGGAAGACAAGCGTTACGGCCAGGACATCCTGATTCCCAAGAACGGCATTGCCAACGCGGTGGCAGGGCAGGTCGTGGCCGTGGAGCTGACCGAGCCGCCTTCGCTGCATTCGCAGCCGGTGGGCCGCGTGGTGGAGGTGCTGGGCGAGATCGACGACCCCGGCATGGAAATCGAAATCGCGGTGCGCAAATACGATGTGCCGCATCGCTTCAGCGCCGAGACCCTGGCGCAGGCCGCCAAGCTGCCCGACAGGCTGCGCGCCCTCGACCTGAAGAACCGCATTGACCTGCGCGACGTACCGCTGGTCACCATCGATGGCGAGGACGCGCGCGACTTCGACGATGCCGTCTATTGCGAGCCCCACAAGCAAGGGCGCGGCAAGACGGCCTTCAAGGGCTGGCGCCTGCTGGTGGCGATTGCGGACGTGAGCCATTACGTCAAGCCGGGCGAGGCGCTCGACGAGGATGCCTACGAGCGCGCCACCTCGGTGTATTTCCCGCGTCGCGTGATTCCGATGCTGCCGGAAAAGCTCTCCAACGGCCTGTGCTCGCTCAATCCGAGCCAGGACCGGCTGGCCATGGTCTGCGACATGCTGGTCAGCGAGGACGGCAGCACCCAGGCCTACCAGTTCTATCCGGCCGTGATCTGCTCGCATGCACGGCTGACCTATACCGAGGTCGCGGCGGTGCTGGCCAACACGCACGGCCCCGAGGCGTCCAAGCGCAAGGAGCTGATCCCGCACCTGCTGCATCTGCACGATGTATACCGGGCCTTGCTCGGTGACAGGCAAAAGCGCGGCGCCGTGGACTTCGATACGGTGGAGACGCAGATCATCTGCGACGACAACGGGCGCATCGAGAAAATCGTGCCGCGCACCCGCAATGACGCGCACCGCCTGATTGAGGAGGCCATGCTGGCGGCCAATGTCTGCGCCGCGGACTTCATCGCCGGGGCCAAGCACAGCGCGCTGTTCCGCGTGCACGAGGGTCCCACGCCCGAGAAGCGCATCGCGCTGCAGGCCTACCTGCGGGCGCTGGGACTGGGTCTTGGGATCAGCGACGAACCTTCGCCCGGCGAATACCAGGCCATCGCGCAGGCCACCAAGGAGCGGCCGGACGCCACGCAGATCCACACCATGCTGCTGCGCTCCATGCAGCAGGCCATCTACACCGGCGCCAACGCGGGCCACTTCGGCCTGGCGTATCCGGCCTATACGCACTTCACCAGCCCGATCCGGCGCTACCCGGACCTGCTCGTGCACCGCGTGATCAAGGCGATCCTGACGCACAAGCGCTACACGTTGGACGCCGCCAAGATGGAAGTGCCGCCGCCGCCCAAGCGGCCCGGCAAGGGCAAGCCCTTGAATCCGGCCGAGGCCAGCACCGAGCTGGAACGCTGGGAGATCGTTGGCGCGCATTGCAGCGCCAACGAGCGGCGCGCCGACGAGGCCTCGCGCGATGTTGAGGCCTGGCTGAAATGCCGCTATATGCGCGAGCATCTGGGCGAGGAGTTCTCGGGCACGGTCAGCGCGGTGACGAGCTTCGGCCTGTTCGTGCAGCTTGACGCCCTGTTCGTCGAGGGGCTGGTGCATATCACTGAGCTGGGCGGCGAGTACTACCGTTTTGACGAGGTGCGCCAGGAACTGCGAGGCGAGCGCACCGGCATCCGCTACGCCACCGGTGCGCGCGTGCAGGTGCAGGTCAGTCGCGTCGATCTGGACGGGCGCCGCATTGATTTCCGCCTGGTGCGCGATGCCGACGAGGTCAGGCCCGGTTCGCGCGGCCATCGCGACCGCTCCGAGAAGCTCGACCGCGCGGCTGGTCCGCAGGCGGTGCCGCAAGCGCCGCGCTCGGCGGTGGAGGCCTTGGACCAAGTCACTCGGGCCGATCGGGAACTGCAGGCCGAGCGGCGTGCAGCCAAGGCGGGCCGCAGCGCGGGCAAGGTTGCGGGCAAGCAATCTGCGCGCCCCGGCGCCGAAGTGGTTGCACATCCTGTCAAGGCTGCGCGAACCACGGCGCGCAAGGCTGCCAAGGCCGCTGCCAAATCGAGCGAATCACGCGGGCGCAAGCGCCGTTAAGACGTCGGCGCAGGGTGCAGGCTGCGCAGCGATTGGATCAGGTCCATGGCCAGCAGCGGCCCGCCTTGCCGGGCCGCGAATTGGGTGGCGGCCAACCCGTGCCAGCTGGCGGCCAGCGCCGCCAGGGTGTGCGGGTCGGCGCCTGGTGCCTGTGCCCACAGGCCGCCCAGCCAGCCGGCCAGCACGTCGCCGGTGCCGGCTGTGGCCAGGGCGCCATTGCCGGTCTTGTTGACGATCGGTGTGCGGCCGGGCGCGGCGCAAACCGTGCCGGATCCCTTCAACACCACGGTGCATTGAAAGCGCTCCGCCAGCGCTTGGGCGGCGTTCAAACGCTGGTGCTGTATGTCGTTCGCATGGGGGTGCTGCGCGAGCCGTGCGGCCTCGAGTGGGTGAGGGGTTAGTACGGTGGACAGGGATTGCGCTGCCCGCGCACCCAGCAGACCCTGCAGCGCTGGATCGGCGGCGACAGCGTTGAGCGCGTCGGCGTCCAATACGAGGCGCTTGGCGTGCGGCAGCAGCAGGGGCAGCAGGCCTTGCACGGCGGTGCCGCCGCCGCATCCGCAGATCAGGGTCAGGTCTTGCCAGGCTTCGACCTGGTCGAAGCGTCTGGCGCTCCAGTGCATCAATTCGAGCCGCTCGGGCAGCAGGGCTGGCGCCGATTCGTCCAGCAGGCAGGCATAGACGCGGCCGGCACCTGCGCCCAGGGCGGCGCTGGCCGCCAGCCAGGCGGCGCCGCACATGCCGGGCGCGCCGCCGATCACGAGTGCGTTGCCCTGGCCGCCCTTGTGGCTGTCATGGCGCCGGGCGGATGCGGCGTTCGGCTGCAGGCCTCGCAGCCAGGCCTGGTTGGCCTGCCGTGGCTCGACGCCCAGGTCGTCCCACCAGACGCGGCCGGCGTGATCGCGCCCATGTCCGGTGAAGAGGCCGGGCTTGAGCGTCAGCAGGCTCAGCGTGTGATCGGCGCAAACGGCTGTCGTACCTGGCAGAGTGCCCTGGTCGGCGTCCAGTCCGCTGGGGGCGTCGACGGACAGCACGCAAGCGCCTTGCTGACGGGCGCCGTTGATCGCCTCGATGCCTGCCCTCAGCGGCGGACTGGGCGCGCGATTCAACCCCAGGCCAAGGAGGGCGTCGATCACCAGGCTGGTGTCAGGAGGCGCCGTTGCGCTGCTTTGGATGCGTACACCAGCATCCATCGCCTTGCGCCTGGCCGCGCTGGCATCGGCGGGCAGCGCCTTGCCCTCGTCGAAAGGGCTGACATGCACGTCGCGCCCCAGGGCCTGCAGCCAGCGGGCGGCCACCCAGCCGTCGCCGCCGTTGTTGCCGGGGCCGCAGGCAATCCAGACGGGGCCCGCCTGTGGCGCCACCGCCAGCGCGAGCTTGGCCAGCGCCAGGCCGGCCTTTTCCATCAGGGTGTGCAGAGGCAGCTTGCTCAGCGCGTCCGCCTCGATGAGGCGGCTGTGCGCGCTGTCATGCAGGGGCAGATCGTCGGGATGGTTGAGGGCGTCGATCATGGTGCGCAATCCCGAGTGGAGCGTGGTGGCGGTGCTTTCAGGCGCTATTGCAGGCTGGCTCGATCGGGCTTCAGGCTGCTCAAGGCCTGCGCATCGGATACACCGGCGATCTGCTCGGCCAGCATCCGGGCGCTGCCGCAGGCCTGCGCCCAGCCGCTGCTGCCGTGACCCAGGTTGAGCCAGATGCCGGGGGCGGCGCTGCGGCCCAACACTGGCAGGCCGTCGGGCACGATGCTGCGCACGCCGCGCCAGCGCTGCACGCCGCCTTGCGTGGCGCCCGGAAACCAGTCGTGCAGGACCTTGTGCAGCGCGGCCAGCAGCCGGGCCTCGCGAGCCGCGCCAAGCGGGCCCAGTTGCATGCCGCCGGCCACTCGCACGCGCTGGCCGATGCGGCTGATGCTGACCTGATGTTTCTGGTCGATCAAGGCGGCCTGGGGGCCGAGATGCGGAAAGGCTTCCAGCTGGCGCAGGTTGGCGGTGATGCTGCAGCCGGTGAGGGCGTACAGGTCCAGCGACAGGCCCAGCGGTTTGAGCAGGGGTGCCGATTGCTGCGCCGCGCAGACGACGATGGCGTCAAAGCTCTCGCGTTCAGGTTCGTGGGAGTACGGCGTGGTACTCGGGCCCTCGGCGCTGCGCGAATCGTCGGCGCGCGAGGCCGCATGGGTGGCGTGGCCCTGCTCCGGCGGGCTGTAGCTGTGCAGCAGGCTGGGCCGCGAGCCGGCTTCGATGTGCGACACCGTGGTGTGGAAGCGGAACTGCACGCCCAGGCGTTGCGCCTCGTTTTTCAGCAGGAGCGCGAATTCGCGCGCATTGCCGACTTCGGCCTGCGGCAGGTGGATGCCCGCTTCCAGCGGAATGTCCGGATTCAAGCCGGGTTCGATGCTCAGGCAGGTCTGCGCATCCATCAGGCGATGCTGCACGGGCGAAGCCGGATCCATGCCGCTCAGGGCGTGCTCCACGGCTTTCAATTCGGCCGGGGTGCGCAGCAGCACCAGCAGGCCTTCGGTGCGTTCATGGTCCAGTTGAAATTGATGCCGCAGGCTGCGCATGCGTTCCTGGCTGAGATGGGTCAGGGCCTGCATGTCCCGCGCGGCCTGCTCCAGATTGCCGAGGCGCCGGACGCGCCGGGCGTTGAGCAGCCATCCGAGATGCCGGGGCGTCCAGCGCTGCGTGGCGCTGTGCCCCAGGCCCTGGTGCGGGCTCAGGGGTGTCAAGCCGCCGCCAGGCGCCTGCAACGCGGCGCTGACAATGCCGGCGTGCGCGAAGCTGGACTCCGACGCCACGCCGCCATGTCGATCAAACACGCGCACCTCATGCCCGTCCAATGCCAGCTCCAGCGCTGTTGCGACGCCCACCATGCCGGCGCCAACGATTCCAATCCGCATCTCGTACTTTCTCGTGCAGCCGCTTCGGCGGTCATCCTGGGGAGCGCGCCAGGCCCGTGCCCGACAATCGCCGCTCTTGGGCCGCAATTATCAGGGCAGGGAGGCCAGACCCTCTGAGACGCCTGCACAGTTTCGCCGCCGCCTTGCTCAGGGGGCCGCAGGCATGCTGACAGGGACGGCGCATCATGCTATACTCTTTAGGCTTTGCTCGGTGGCCGCTGTTCATGGGTACTGGCAAAGCGGCTGGCTGGATCTTCTGTGGGGAAACTGCAGTGGAGCCGTTCGGCCAAATTCACAAATCCGGCAATCGACAGGTGTTGCGCCGTCCTCTGGCATTCCTTGGGGCGATGTGATTCTTGCCGGGTTCAAGACACAACCTTCGGAGTAATTTCATGTCCGTTACGATGCGCGAGATGCTGGAAGCCGGCGTCCACTTTGGTCACCAAACCCGCTTCTGGAACCCCAAGATGGCCCCGTATATCTACGGCCATCGCAACAAGATTCACATCATCAACCTCGAGAAGACGCTGCCCGCGTTCGAAGAGGCGATGAAGTTCGTTCGTCAGCTGTCGGCCAAGCGCGGCAACATCCTGATGATCGGCACCAAGCGCCAGGCCCGCGAAGTGGTGGCTGCCGAAGCGCAGCGCGCTGGCGTGCCCTACGTCGACCAGCGGTGGCTGGGCGGCATGCTGACCAACTTCAAGACGGTCAAGGGTTCGCTGAAGAACCTCAAGGACATGCAGGCTCAGATCGAGGCCGGTACCCAGCCCGCCATCAAGAAGGAAGCGCTGATGTTTCAGCGCGACCTGACCAAGCTGGAAAAGAACATCGGCGGCATCCAGGACATGGCTGTCCTGCCTGACGCGCTGTTCGTGATCGACGTCGGCTACCACAAGATTGCCGTGGCCGAAGCCAAGAAGCTGGGCATCCCCGTGATCGGCGTGGTCGACACCAACCACTCGCCCGAAGGCATCGACTACGTGATCCCCGGCAACGACGACTCTGCCAAGGCCGTGGCCCTGTACGCCAAGGCCGTGGCTGACGCCGTGCTGGAAGGCCGCGCCAACGCCACCAACGAAGTGGTGCAGGCCGTGGCTCCCGCTGGCGACGAGTTCGTGGAAGTCAACGCTGGCGCCTGACGCCGGTTTGAATCCAGGCTAGACCAGGTAAGAGGGGGCTGATTCAGCCCCTTTTTTTAAGCTGAAATTGAAATAGAGGATCGGTTGTTCGATCCTTTTCGAAACACGGAGATTGAAATGGCTGCTGTTACCGCAAGCATGGTCGCCGAGCTGCGCGCCCGCACCGATGCCCCCATGATGGAGTGCAAGAAGGCACTGACTGAAGCCGACGGCGACCTGGGTCGTGCGGAGGAAATCCTGCGTGTCAAGCTGGGCAACAAGGCCGGCAAGGCCGCTTCGCGCGTGACCGCCGAAGGCGTGGTGGCGACGGCCGTGGTCGGCGGCGCCGGCGCGCTGATCGAAGTCAACTGCGAAACCGACTTCGTGTCCAAGAACGACGCCTTCCTGGCCTTTGTCAACGCCCTGGCCGGCCTGGTGGCCGAGAAGGCGCCGGCAGATGTCGACGCGCTGGCAGCTCTGCCCCTGTCGCAGGAAGGCTTCGGCCCGACGGTGGAAGACGTTCGCAAGGGCCTGATCGGCAAGATCGGCGAGAACATGAGCATCCGTCGCTTTAAGCGCTTTGAAGGCGCCAAGCTGGCGTCCTACCTGCACGGCACCCGCATCGGCGTGATGGTCGAGTTCGAAGGTGACGAAATCGCTGCCAAGGACGTCGCCATGCACGTGGCCGCCATGAAGCCGGCAGCGCTGTCCAGCGCCGAAGTGCCGGCTGATCTGGTCGCCAAGGAGCGCAAGATCGCTGAGGAAAAGGCCGCCGAGTCCGGCAAGCCTGCCGAGATCGTCGCCAAGATGGTCGAGGGTTCGGTGCAGAAGTTCCTGAAGGAAGTCTCGTTGCTGAACCAGAGTTTCGTGAAGAACGACAAGCAGACCGTCGAGCAGATGCTGAAGGAAAAGGCCACCGCAGTGAAGGGCTTCACCCTTTACGTGGTCGGCGAAGGCATCGAGAAGAAGGTCGACGACTTTGCTGCCGAAGTGGCCGCCCAGGTCGCTGCCGCCAAGGGCCAGTAAACCCGAGGCCGGCAGAAAGCACGGTACGAAACACAATAAGAAACACGAGGGCGCCTTTGGCGCCCTTTACACTTGTGGTTTGCCGCCGGACTCACAAGGCCAGGCTGGCCCAAGCCACCATCCAATAGATCAGACGAGGTAAGAATGCCCGCGCTCAAACGCATCCTGCTCAAACTTTCCGGCGAGGCCCTGATGGGCGACGACGCCTATGGCATCAACCGCGCCACCATCGTGCGCATGGTGCGTGAAATCCAGGAAGTCACGCAGCTGGGTGTGGAGGTGGCGGTCGTCATTGGCGGCGGCAACATCTTCCGCGGCGTGGCGGGCGGCTCGGTCGGCATGGACCGCGCGACCGCCGACTACATGGGCATGCTGGCCACGGTGATGAACTCGCTGGCGCTGGCCGACACCATGCGCCAGGAGGGAATGACGGCCCGTGTGATGTCGGCCATCGCCATCGAGCAGGTAGTCGAGCCCTATGTGCGCCCCAAGGCCTTGCAGTACCTCGAAGAGGGCAAGGTGGTGGTGTTCGCCGCAGGCACGGGCAATCCCTTCTTCACCACCGACACGGCCGCCGCGCTGCGCGGCGCCGAGATCGGTGCCGAAATCGTGCTCAAGGCCACCAAGGTCGATGGCGTCTACAGCGCCGATCCCAACAAGGACCCGGAGGCAACGCGTTATTCGCGCATCAGCTTCGACGAAGCCATCACCCGCAATCTGCAGGTGCTGGATGCGACCGCGTTTGCGCTGTGCCGCGACCAGAAGCTGCCGATCCGCGTGTTCAGCATTTTCAAGCCCGGCGCGCTCAAGCGCGTGGTGATGGGCGAAGACGAAGGTACGCTGGTGCACGTCTGAGTGCGCCGCGCAGGGAAAGAATCAAGCAAGGTCGAGAATCATGAGCATTGCAGACATCAAGAAAAATGCGGAAGCCAAGATGGCCAAGTCCGTCGAAGCACTCAAGAATGAATTGCACAAAATCCGCACGGGGCGCGCCCATCCGGGCATCCTGGACCAGGTCAGCGTCGACTACTACGGCTCGGAAGTGCCGATCTCCCAGGTCGCCAACGTCACCTTGCTCGACGCGCGCACCATCAGCGTCCAGCCTTGGGAAAAGGGCATGGGCGCCAAGATTGAAAAGGCGATCCGCGAATCGGACCTGGGCCTGAACCCGTCCACGCAGGGCGAGCTGATCCGCGTGCCCATGCCGCCGCTGACTGAAGAACGCCGCCGTGAGCTGACCAAGGTGGTCCGCAATGCCGGCGAAGACGCCAAGGTCGCCGTGCGCAACCTGCGCCGCGATGCCAACGAACAGGCCAAGAAGCTGCTCAAGGACAAGGAAATCTCCGAGGACGACGAGCGCCGCAGCCTGGACGAGGTGCAGAAGCTGACCGACCGCACCGTCGTCGAGATCGACAAGCTGGTTTCGGCCAAGGAAGCCGAAGTCATGGCGGTTTGAGCGTGTCCGGCGTGAACAGCCAGAACAGCGAAAGTCAGGCCGTGCCGCGCCATGTGGCCGTCGTGATGGACGGCAACGGGCGCTGGGCCAAGAAGCGGTTTCTGCCGCGTTTCTTCGGGCACAAGCAAGGCGTCGACGCCTTGGTGCGCGTGGTGCAGGCCTGTATAGACCGCGAGATCGAATACCTGACGGTGTTCGCCTTCTCCAGCGAAAACTGGAAGCGTCCCAGCGACGAGGTGTCCGGCCTGATGGGCCTGGTGCTGGCGGCCGTGTCGCGCTACCTGGCCCGCATGGGCAATATGGGCGTGCGCATCCGTATCGTCGGCGATCGCGATGCGGTGTCGGACAAGCTGCGTGCGGCCTGGAACGAGGCCGAAGCCGCAACGGCCCACAACAGCAAGCTGACCTTGTCGGTCGCCTTCAACTACGGCGGCCGCTGGGACGTGGTGCAGGCCTGCAAGGGCGCCATGCGGGCCGGCGTCAGCCCCGACGAGCTCGACGAGGCACGGCTGTCCGAGTTCATGGCCATGAGCTATGCGCCGGACCCGGACCTGTTCATCCGCACGGGTGGCGAGGTCCGCATCAGCAATTTCCTGCTGTGGCAAATCGCGTACACCGAATTCGTGTTTTCCGATTGCCTTTGGCCCGAGTTCGGCGAAGCGCAGCTGGATGCCGCCATTGCGGCCTTCCGCGAGCGCGACCGCCGCTTTGGCGGTGTCAAGGATGTTGCCGCGCCTGTGGAGGGCTGAATGCTCAAGACCCGCATCGTGACGGCCTTGATCCTGCTGGCCTTTCTGCTGCCGGCCATGTTTGCCGCCAGCCCCGTGCCGTTTGCGGTGCTGACCCTGGTGCTGATCGGTGCCGCCGGCTGGGAGTGGTCGCGCCTGAACGGCGCGCCGGGCGTGCGGGCCGTGATCTTCGGGGTGGCCCTGGCCGGTTTGTGTACCTTCACCCTGATCAGCCTGGGTCTGCAGTCGGCGCCGCCGCCCGCCTTGTGGTGGCTGGTGGGCCTGATCTGGGTGCTGGGGGGCTGCCAGGCTTTGCGCGCGGGGCCGGCAGGCTGGCCGCGCCTTGCGCCGGGCTTGCGCCTGCTGCTGGGGGCGCTGGCCCTGTGGGCCGCCTGGCTGGCCCTGGCCGAGGCCAAGGCGCGCGGCGTCAATTTCATGTTGTCGGTTTTCTGCCTGGTTTGGATGGCCGACGTGGCGGCGTATTTTGGCGGCCGTGCCTTTGGCCGCCGCAAGCTGGCGCCCGCCATCAGTCCGGGCAAGAGCTGGGAAGGTGTCTGGAGCGGCATGGCCGGCGTGCTGGCGCTCGGCCTGGCATGGGCTTATGTGATCGACGTGCGGCTGGCCGTCGATTCGCCTAGCGTCTATTCGCTCTTGTTGATCAACCCCCATGCCGACATGGCGCTGGGCCTGCTGCGCGGTGTGCCTGCGCTGGTGTTTTTGAGCAGCATGAGCGTGGTAGGCGACCTTTTTGAATCGCTGATCAAGCGCGCCGTCGGCGCCAAGGACAGCAGCCAGTTGCTGCCCGGACATGGCGGCGTGCTCGATCGTGTCGATGCGCTGCTGCCGGTGTTCCCCTTGGCCATGGCGTTGACTTCTCTGACCTGATGGATAAAGCGGTGCAACGTCGACAAACTGTTTGTGTTCTGGGCTCCACGGGCTCGATCGGCGGCAACACGCTCGATGTGTTGGCGCGCCATCCCGAGCGTTATGAAGTGTTTGCGCTGAGCGCGATGAACCGGGTGGACGAATTGCTGGCGCAATGCCTGCAGTTCAAGCCGCGCTTCGCGGTCATGCCGGGCGCGCAAGCTGCGGCCGAATTGCGCCGGCGCCTGCGCGAGGCCGGCGAACGCGTGGAGGTGCTGGAGGGCGAGGCCGCCTTGGCCGAGGTGGCTGCGCACCCGGATGTCGATGTCGTGATGGCGGCCATCGTCGGTGCCGCGGGTCTGGCACCGTGCCTGGCCGCGGCACGCGCCGGCAAGCGCCTGTTGCTGGCCAACAAGGAAGCCATTGTCGTCGGCGGCGCATTGTTCATGCAGGCAGTGGAAGAGGGCGGGGCGACCTTGCTGCCGATCGATTCCGAGCATTCGGCCATCTTCCAATGTCTGCCTGAAGATCGCAGCACCTGGGCGGCGCGCGTCGACCACATCATCCTGACCGCTTCGGGCGGACCGTTCCGGCAGCGCGATCCTCAGACCTTGCATGCCGTAACCCCGGACCAGGCCTGCGCCCATCCCAATTGGGTCATGGGCCGCAAGATCTCGGTCGACTCGGCGACGATGATGAACAAGGCGCTGGAGGTGATCGAAGCGCGTTGGCTGTTCGGCCTCATGCCCGAGCAGATCAAGGTGCTGATCCATCCACAAAGCATTGTCCATTCGATGGTGGTGTGCACCGACCGTTCGGTGCTGGCCCAACTGGGCACGCCAGACATGCGGGTGCCCATCGCCTACGGCCTGTCTTTCCCCGAGCGCATCACGTCGGGTGCGAGCATGCTCGATTTGCTGAAGGTACCGAGTCTGAGTTTCGAGGAACCCGACGAGCGGCGTTTCCCCGGCTTGTTCCTGTCCTGGCAGGCTTTGCGTGGTCGTGAAGGAGCGACGGCGGTCCTGAATGCAGCCAACGAAGAGGCCGTTGCGGCCTTCCTGGGTTCGGGCCTGCGCTTCGACCAGATCTGCCAGGTCAACCGCGAATGCCTGGACCAGGTGCAGCCCGAAGCCGGCGACACGGCCTCTACGGAGGCTTTGCTGGCGCTTGATGCGCGCGCGCGCCGCCATGCTCGGCAGCTGATCGCGAGGTTGCGCGCATGATCAGCTCGGTGCTGGCCTTCGTGCTCACGCTGGCGGTGCTGGTGGTGGTGCACGAATATGGACACTATCGCGTTGCCGTGGCCTGTGGCGTCAAGGTGCTGCGCTTTTCGGTGGGGTTCGGCCGCGTGCTGTGGCGGCATCAACGCACGCCGGATTCGACCGAGTTTGTGCTCTCGGCCTGGCCCTTGGGCGGCTATGTGCGCATGCTCGACGAACGTGAAGGGCCGGTCGATCCGGCCGAGCAGCACAGGGCCTTCAATCGGCGTCCGCTGCTGCAGCGCGCGGCCGTCGTGGCGGCAGGCCCCTTGGCCAATTTCCTGCTGGCCATGCTCTTGTTCGCGGCGGCAAGCTGGATCGGCCAGGACGAACCCAAGGCCCTGCTGGGTGCGCCCAGGGCGGGCAGCATCGCCGAAGCCGCTGGCATGCGCGCCGGCGACTGGGTGCAGGCTTGGTCCTGGGATGGCAATGCCTGGAACGATGTCGCTTCACTGCCGGAGCTGCGCGAGCAACTTGCCGAGGCCATGGCCACACAAAGAGTGCTGCATCTGCTGGTCAGCGATGCCGAAGGCCGCGGCCGGCATCCGGTCCGTCTCGATACCGAACGGCTGGGCTCGCCGGACCTGGACGCTCAGACCTGGGTACGCCTGGGGCTGGGTGCGGCTTTCAGCGAGCCCGTGTTGGGTCGGGTGATGCCTGAGGGGCCCGGCGCCCAGGCTGGCTTGCAATCGGGCGATCACGTGCTGGCTGTCGACGGCGAGCCGGTCAGCGATGCCGGGGCGCTGCGGGACCGCATACGCGCTGCGCTGGACCATGGCGTGGGCCGCAGCATGAGCTGGCGGGTTCTGCGTAAGGGGCAAGAGCGGACGCTGGATGTGCGGCCGCGCGCGGCCGAGGACGCCGGGCAGGCGGTAGGTCGTATCGACGTCATGATTGGCGGGCAGCCGCAGATGGTGAGCGTCAGCCATGGGCTGACGGTCTCGCTGCAAATGGGTGTGGAGCGCACCTGGAGCAACGCGACTTTGACCTTGCAGGTGTTCGGCCGCATGCTGGTGGGCCAGGCCTCGCTGAAGAATCTCAGTGGCCCGATCACCATCGCTGACTACGCCGGGCAGTCCGCGCGCACAGGCATTGCGCCCTTTTTGAACTTTCTGGCCTACGTCAGCGTGAGCCTCGGCGTGCTCAACCTGCTGCCGCTGCCGATGTTGGATGGCGGACACCTGATATATTATCTTTTCGAGGGTCTGAGTGGCCGTCCTGTTTCGGACTGGTGGCTCAAGCAGCTTCAGCGCGCTGGCGCCATGCTGATGCTGCTGCTGATGGCTCTGGCCCTTTCCAATGATCTGACCCGCTTGCTGGGTCCGCACTGAATCCTTCTGCATGTCATCTTTTTTGTCTCAGCGTCCACGTATGCGCCAGTCCTTCAAGTTCTTGGCGCTGGTCGCCGCCTTGCAATCGGGTGCCGCCTGGGCGGTCGACCCCTTCGTGCTCAAGGACATTCGTGTCGAGGGCCTGCAGCGGACCGACCCCGGTACCGTGTTCGCAAGCCTGCCTTTCCGCATCGGTGACACCTTCAACGACGACAAGGGCGCAGCGGCCATCCGCGCCCTGTTCGCCACCGGCATCTTCAAGGACGTGCGGCTGAACATCGACGGTACGACGCTGGTCGTGGTGATCGAGGAGCGGCCCATCATCGCGAACGTGAGCTTCGTGGGCCTGAAGGAGTTCGACACCGAGGCGCTTTCCAAGTCGCTGAAGGACGTCGGCATCGGCGAAGGCAAACCTTTCGACAAGGCCCTGGCCGATCGCGCCGAGCAGGAGCTCAAGCGTCAATACCTGACCCGCAGCCTGTATGGCGCCGAAGTCACGACCACCATCACGCCGCTGGAGCGCAATCGCGTCAACGTGAGCTTCACCGTGACCGAAGGCGAGCCGGCCAAGATCAAGGACATCCGCATCCTGGGCAGCAAGGTGTTTTCGGAAGGCACGCTGCTGAGCCAGTTGGAGGAAACCACCAGCGGCTGGCTGACCTGGTACACCAAGACCGACCGCTATTCCCGCACCAAGCTCAACGCTGACCTGGAAACGCTGCGCTCGTACTACCTGAACCGCGGCTATCTCGAATTCAGCATCGAGAGCACCCAGGTGACGATCTCGCCCGACAAGCAGAGCATCAGCCTGGCGATCACCGTGCATGAGGGGCAGCCCTATACCGTGACCGCCGTCAAGCTGGAGGGCGACTACCTGGGGCGCGAGGAGGAGTTCAAGCGCCTGATCGGGGTCAAGCCTGGCGAGGCGTATCAAGCTGAAACCGTGTCGCAGACCACGCGCGCCTTCAGCGATTTCTTTGGCGCGTTCGGCTACGCGTTTGCGCGTGTCGACAGCCGGCCCGAGATCGACCGCGCCACCGGCCAGGTGGTGGTGGTGTTCAATGCCGATCCGCAGCGCCGCGTCTATGTCCGCCGCGTGCTGGTGTCGGGCAACACGCGCACCCGCGACGAGGTCATCCGCCGCGAGTTCCGCCAGTTCGAGTCGGCTTGGTACGACGGCCAGCGCATCAAGGCCTCGCGCGATCGCGTCGAGCGCCTCGGCTATTTCAAGGACGTCACCATCGACACGGCCGAAGTGCCGGGCTCGCCCGACCAGGTTGACGTGACGCTGACCGTGACCGAGCGTCCCACCGGCAACATCATGGTGGGCGCGGGCTATTCGAGCCAGCAGGGTATCTCCTTCTCGGGCTCGATCCGCCAGGACAATGTGTTCGGCTCGGGCAATTACCTGGGCCTGGAACTCAACACCGCGGCCACCGGCCGGGCCATCTCCGTCTCCACGGTGGACCCTTACTTCACGGTGGACGGCGTGTCGCGCGCCCTGGACGTCTTTTTCCGCACCAACCGCCCGTACAACAGCCTGGGCAATGTCTACGAATTCTCGACCTATGGCGGCGCGATTCGGTTTGGCGTGCCGTTCTCCGAACTGGACACGGTGTTCTTCGGCGCGGGCGCTGAAATCACCCACATCAGCAACACCCAGGGCGTGCCGAACAGCTACTTCCTGTACGAAAAGGAATTCGGCTCGTCCAGCCTGTCGGTGCCGCTGACGGTGGGTTGGCAGCGCGACGGACGCGACAGCGTGGTGTCGCCGACGCGCGGCCTGTATCGTCGCTTCAATCTTGAAGTCAGCCCGGCCGGCGATGCCCAATACGCCAAGATGAACGGGCAGGTGCAGCAGTACTTCCCGCTGACCAGCAAGTTCACCTTGATGCTCAACGCCGAGGCGGCCTACGGCACTGGACTGGACGGCAAGCCCTATCCGATCTTCAAGAACTTCTATGCCGGCGGCCTGGGCTCCGTGCGCGTGTTCACGGCGGGTTCGCTGGGTCCGGTCGACGTCACCGGCTCCTACATGGGCGGCAACTTCAAGGCCAATGCCAATGCCGAGCTGTACCTGCCGGTGCCAGGCTCCGGCAACGACAAGAGCTTCCGCATCTTCGGCTTCTTCGATGCCGGCAACGTGTGGAACACCACCTCGTCGCTGGATCCGGTCACCTGGGGCAGCGTCCGGATGTCGGCAGGTGTGGGTTTGAGCTGGCTGTCTCCCATGGGGCCGCTTAAATTGAGCTACGGCAATTCGGTTCGGCAAGCGCCTACGGATAGAATCGAGAAATTCCAATTCCAGATCGGGACTGCATTCTGATGAAGAGCAAGCTGTTGAATTCGTTGACCCTGGCCGCAGTGCTGGCAATGCCTAGCTTGGCCGCGCATGCTGACGACGCCATCAAGATCGGCTATGTCAACAGTGAGCGGGTGCTCAGGGAAACCAATCTTGCCAAGGCTGCCCAGCTCAAACTGGAAGCCGAGTTCGGCAAGCGCGACAAGGAGCTGAAGGACACCGAGCAGAAGCTGCGCGCCGCCGCCGAGAAACTGGAAAAGGATGCGCCCATGCTGCCGGAAGCCGAACGTGGCCGCCGCCAGCGCGATCTGGTCGAGCAAGACCGTGACCTGCAGCGCAAGCGCCGCGAATTCCAGGAAGATCTGCAGCAGCGCAAGGGCGAAGAAACCCAGCAACTGGTGGAGCGTGCCAACCGCGTCATCAAGCAGATTTTCGAAACTGACAAGTACGACCTGATCGTGCAGGACGCCTTGCACGCCAGTGCCCGCGTGGACATCACCAAGAAGGTGATCGACGCGCTCAACGCGCAGAAGTGATCGGTGAGTTCCGTCTCTTTGGCTGAACTGATCGCCGCCTTGGGCGGCGATCTTGTTGGTGCGTCCGATCTGAGTATTTCCCGCATCGCGAGCCTCGCCGAAGCCGATGCGCAGACGATCGCCTTCCTCGCCAATCCGCGCTACCAGGCGCAATTGGCATCGACGCAGGCGGCTTGCGTGATCGTGGCCCCTGCGATGGCCGAAGCGGCAGCGGCGCGCGCGTCAGGCGCCGCCTGCATCGTCACCCCGGATCCCTATCTTTACTTTGCGCGGTTGACGCAGTGGTGGACCAAGCGGTTCCGCCCCAGCGCGCCAGCGCGCATCCACCCCAGCGCCGTGATCGACCCTGCTGCGGTGCTCGGGCCCGAGGTCGATATCGGTCCGCTGGCGGTGATCGAAGCCGGCGCTCGCATTGAAGCGGGTGCCCGGATCGGGCCGCATTGCGTGGTCGAACGCCAGGCGGTGATCGGCGCGGGTACGCGCCTGGCCCCGCACGTCACCATCGGCCACGATTGCAGCATTGGCGCGCGCTGCCTGATCCACAGTGGCACGGTGATCGGGGCCGATGGCTTCGGCTTTGCGCCCACGCAGGGGCGCTTCGAGAAGATCGAGCAGCTCGGTGCCGTCCGCATTGGTGATGACGTCGAAATCGGCGCCAACACCTGCATAGACCGTGGCGCCCTGGGCGACACCGTCATTGAAGAGGGCGTGAAGATCGATAATCTGGTCCAGATCGCGCATAACGTCCATGTCGGTGCGCATTCGGCCCTGGCTGGGTGCAGCGGCGTGGCGGGCAGCAGCAAGATCGGCAAGCATTGCACGCTGGCGGGCGCGGCCAATCTGGTCGGCCACATTGAGATTTGCGACCACGTGCACGTGATGGGCGCGACCGTGATCACCCGCTCCATCACCAAGCCGGGCATCTACAGCGGCATGTACCCGTTCGACGAGCATGCCGTGTGGGAAAAGAACGCGGCCAGCCTGAGGCAGCTGAACGTCCTGCGGACCCGCATCCGCGCGCTTGAAAAACAAAACTCTGAAAAATAAGCTGAGAAGCCAGCTGGAAAAACGAATCATGAACACGATGGACATCCACCAGATCCTGAAGACCCTGCCGCACCGCTATCCGTTTCTGCTGGTGGACCGGGTGCTGGAGCTGGAAAAGGGCAAGCGCATCCGGGCGCTCAAGAACGTCGCCATCAACGAGCCGCATTTCACCGGGCATTTCCCGCATCGTCCGGTGATGCCGGGCGTGCTGATCCTGGAGACGATGGCGCAGGCTGCCAGCATCCTTGCCCTGATCTCCGGGGACACGCAACTGGACGATCAGACCATTTGTTATTTTGCCGGCATCGACGGCGCGCGCTTCAAGCGCCCGGTCGAGCCGGGTGATCAGTTGGTGATGGAGATCACGCTGGACCGTGCAAAGGCCAGCATCTACAAGTTCACCGCCAAGGCCTATGTCGGCGAGGAATTGGCCTGCGAAGCCGAGTTGATGTGCACGATGCGCAGGATTGAGTGAACCACCCCCTAAGCTTCGCGCGCCCCTTCAAAGGGGCACGCCTGAAGGACCGGCGGAGCCGGATCCTCGGGCGTCGCTGGATGGGGGTGTTGGCGTGTCGAGGGCGTCTCGGTTGAGAAACAAAATGACAGCGATTCATTCGACGGCGATTGTTGATCCGAAGGCTGAGCTCGATTCGAGTGTCAGCGTAGGCCCTTACGCGGTGATCGGCCCGCAGGTGCGCATTGGTGCGGGGACGCGCATCGGTCCGCATTGCGTGATCGAAGGCAAGACCACCATCGGGCGCGACAACCGCTTCTATCAATTCAGCTCCATCGGCGCCATGCCGCAGGACATGAGCCACGGCGGCGAAGTCACCGAGCTGGTCATCGGCGACCGCAACACGGTGCGGGAGTTCTGCACCTTCAACACCGGCACCTTCAAGGAAGAGGGCGTCACCCGCGTGGGCGACGACAACTGGATCATGGCCTACGTCCACCTGGCGCATGACGTGCAATTGGGCAGCCGCTGCGTGCTGGCCAACAACGCCACGCTGGCCGGGCATGTGCGCGTGGGCGACTGGGCCACCATCGGCGGGCTCTCCGGCGTGCACCAGTTCGTCAAGATTGGCGCCCACGCGATGATCGGCTTCCAGGGCCACGTGGCGCAGGACGTGCCCCCCTTCATGACTGTGGACGGCCATCCGCTGAGCGTGCGTGCGGTCAACACGACTGGCTTGAAGCGCCGCGACTTTTCCACCGAGCGGATCGGCCAGATCCGTCAGATGCACAAGCTGCTCTACCGCAGCGGCCTGTCGCTGGAGCAGGCGCAGACTGAAATCGCTGCGCTGCGCGGCACGGTCGAGGGCGGCGACGCCGACATCGAGACGCTGCTCGAATTCCTCGCCGCCTCGACGCGCGGCATTGTGCGCTGAAGGCGGGCCAGCCATGCGGACCATGCACATCGGCATGGTGGCCGGCGAAGCGTCGGGCGACCTGCTGTCCAGCCTGATGCTGGCGGGGCTGCGCGAGCGCTGGCCCCAATTGCTGGCCCAGGGGATAGGCGGGCCGCAGATGGCGGCGCAAGGCTTCGAAGCCTGGTGGCCCAGCCACAAGCTCTCCATTTTTGGCTATGTCGACGCCTTGATGCACCTGCGCGAGCTGTTGTCGATTCGCAAGCAACTGGGCGACCGCTTGCTGGCCGAGCGGCCCGATGTCTTCATCGGGGTCGACGCCCCCGATTTCAATTTCGGACTTGAGCAGCGTTTGCGCACAGGCGGCGTCAAGACCGTGCATTTTGTCTGCCCGTCCATCTGGGCCTGGCGCGCCGAGCGAGTGGAGAAGATCCGTCGCGCCGCCGACCACGTGCTGTGCCTGTTTCCCTTCGAGCCCGAGCTCCTGCACAAGCAGGGCATCGCGGCCACCTATGTGGGCCATCCGCTGGCCGATGCCATTCCGCTGCAGCCGCCGCGGCAGGCGGCCCGCGCGGCGCTTGGAATCGATGAGCGGTCGCAGGTGGTCGCCTTGCTGCCGGGCAGCCGGCGCAGCGAGATCAAGTACATCGCCGAGCCCATGCTGCGCGCAGCCATGCTGATGCTGCAAGCCAAACCGGGCTTGCGCTTTGTGCTGCCCGTGGTGCCCGGCTTGCGGCCCATGGCAGAGGCGCTGAAGGCGCGCGCCGCGCCGGATCTGCCCTTGCAGCTGCTCGATGGCCGTTCGCACGAGGCCCTGGCCGCCTGCGACGTGACGCTGGTGGCCAGCGGCACGGCCACGCTGGAGGCTGCGCTTTTCAAGAGGCCGATGGTGATTGCCTACCGCATGCACGTTCTGAACTGGCTGCGCATGCGCAACAAGAGCTATCTGCCCTGGGTGGGCTTGCCCAATGTACTGGCCGGCGAACTTCTGGTGCCGGAATTGATCCAGGATGCCTGCACGGCGCAGGCCCTGGCCGAGCAAGGCCTGGCCTGGCTGGACGACCCCGAGCGCTATGCCCGCGTGCAGGCGCGCTTTGCAGAGCAGCACCTGCTCCTGCGCCGCAATACCGCGCAATTGGCCGTCGAAGTCATCAAGAAGGTCGTCGATGCGGCCTGATGCAAATCCCACCCAGCTGGGCCTGTCGTGGGACGGTCCCGGACTGATGGCCGGCGTGGACGAGGCCGGGCGCGGCCCTCTGGCCGGGCCGGTGGTGGCCGCCGCCGTGATCCTCGACGACGAACATCCGATCGCAGGCCTGGCCGACTCCAAGGTCATCAGCGAGAAAAAGCGCGAGCGCTTGTTCGACGAGATCCGCGCCAAGGCCTTGTGCTGCTGCATTGCCGAGGCGACGGTCGAGGAGATAGACCGCCTGAACATCTTGCAGGCGACCCTGCTGGCCATGCGTCGTGCGGTTGAAGGCCTGCGCCTGAAACCGGCCAAGGTGCTGGTCGACGGCAACCGCCTGCCCATCCTGAAGGTGCCGGCCGAGGCCATCGTCAAGGGCGACGCCAAGGTGCCGGCCATTTCAGCGGCGTCCATACTCGCCAAGGTGCACCGCGACCGCTTGTGCCAGACCATGGACGACGCGTACCCTGGCTACGGTTTCGCCACCCACAAGGGCTACGGCACGCAAGAGCATCTGGCGGCCTTGCGTGCGCTGGGGCCGTCGCCTTGGCATCGCCGCAGTTTTGCGCCGGTGCGCGAGTCCGGGCATGGATCGGGCGGGTATTTGAACCGGAACATGCCATGAATCAGGTCCTGCACATCACCTCGCGTGACAACCCCGCGCTGCTGCGCCTGCGCAAGCTCTCAAGCGACAGCCATGCCTATCGCAAGACCGGCAGCGTCTGGCTGGAGGGCGACCACCTGGCCCGCGCCGCCTTGCAGCGCGGGTATGCGCCGACGCTGGCCGTGGTCACCGAGAGCGGCTATGCCGATCCGGTCCTGCAGCAGCTCGCGGACGCGGCGCCGCGCGTGCTGGTCGTGCCGGAGGTCCTGTTCAAAGGCCTCAGCGGCCTGGAGTCGCCAGCGCAGATCGGTTTCGAGATGCCGCACGATGGCCATGCGGCCTTGCGCGCTGGCGTGGACACCGTCGTTCTCGACCGCCTGCAGGATGCCGGCAATGTCGGCACCATCCTGCGCAGTGCTGCGGCCATGGACTTTCGCCAGATTGCCGCGCTCAAGGGCACGGCGGCGCTCTGGTCGCCCAAGGTCTTGCGTGCCGGCATGGGCGCGCATTTCGGGCTGCATTTGGTCGAGGGCTTGAATCCGGCCGATCTGGACGCCCTGCAGGTGCCTCTGGTGGCCACCAGCTCGCATGCGGAGCAAATGCTGCATGTGGTGACCTTACCTACGCCCTGCGCATGGGTGATGGGGCATGAAGGGCAGGGCGTCCAGCCCGAGCTGATGCAGCGCTGCGCCTTGACCGTGGGCATTCCGCAGCCCGGCGGCGAAGAGTCGCTCAACGTGGGCAGCGCGGCGGCCGTCTGTCTGTACGAGTCGGCGCGGCAGCGCTTGAGCCCGCCCTGACCCGGCTTCAATACACCAGGCGATCCGGCCGAATGTCCCGCAGGATCGTCGTCGCGATCTCTTCGATGGACTTGTGCGTTGACGACAGCCACGAGATGCCTTCGCGCTTCATCATGCCCTCCGCTTCGTTGATCTCGTAGCGGCAGTTCATCAGGTCGGCGTACTTGCTGCCGGGGCGGCGCTCGTTGCGGATCTGCGAGAGGCGCTCCGGATCGATGGTCAGGCCGAAGCACTTGCGCTTGTGCGGGGCCAGCGACGACGGCAGCCTGTTGCGTTCGAAGTCTTCCGGAATCAGGGGATAGTTGGCAGCCTTGATTCCGTGCTGCATGGCGAGGTACAGCGAAGTCGGGGTCTTGCCGCAGCGCGACACGCCGACCAGGATGACGTCGGCGGCATCGAGGTTCTTGGCCGACTGGCCGTCGTCGTGCGCCAGCGAGAAATTGATGGCTTCGATGCGGTCGTGGTACTCCTGGCTGCGTGCCACATCCGAGAACCGGCCCACGCGGTGGTTGGACTTGATCTGGAATTCCTGCTCCAGGGGCTCGATGAAGGTGCGGAACATGTCCAGCACCAGGCCTTTGCAGTGCTCGCGCACCACGCTGAGCGCCTCCTCATTGACCAGCGTTGCAAAAACGACCACGCGCTGGCCTTCGGATTCGCACAGGGCATTGATTTCGCGCACGACCTGGTAGGCCTTCTCGGCCGAGTCGATGAAGGGCTTGCGCACGTGGCGGGTCCGGCCTGAGAACTGGGCCATGATGGAATTACCGAAGGTCTCGGCGGTGATGCCTGTGCCGTCGGACACGAAGTACACGGTGCGGTCGTTCATTTGAGGGCCTTTATGCGTAGCAATTCCATCATAGTGGACGTGCATCACCGTAGAATTGCGCTCAATTTTCCTCTTCGTCCCAGTTCGTTGATTTGACGACCTCCGCTTGACATGTTCGGCCAGCCCTTCCAACAACAACTCCACCCTGGCCGGGGCCGTGTCTGCGCAATGGACGGGGCGGGTTGCCTGCCACCTGGGCAGCGGCCTGGCAAGGAAGCGCCGGTTTTTCAACATCACGGAGTTTTCCCATGTCTTCTCGCTATGAGCCGACCGCCCTGGTCGTACCTTTTGAGCACCTGAGAATGAGCGACGTCGAGGTCGTTGGCGGCAAGAACGCCAGCCTTGGCGAAATGATCTCGCAGCTCGCCGCGTCCGGCGTGCGCGTGCCTGGCGGCTTTGCCACCACGGCGCATGCCTTCCGTGAGTTCCTCAAGCACGAGGGCCTGGACGCCCGCATCCAGGCGCGCCTGGCCACCCTGAACACCGACGACGTGCGCGCGCTCGCCGAGGCGGGGGCTGAAATCCGCGGCTGGCTGGAGGCGCAGCCCTTCCCGGCCGACCTGGAAGCCCAGATCCGCAGTCATTTCGCCGAGTTGACGGCGGGCAACCCGGAAGCTTCGTTTGCGGTGCGCTCGTCCGCGACCGCCGAAGACCTGCCTGACGCCTCGTTCGCCGGCCAGCAGGAGACTTTCCTCAACGTGGTCGGCATCGAGTCCGTGCTGCACAAGATGAAGGAAGTGTTCGCCTCGCTCTACAACGACCGCGCCATCAGCTACCGCGTGCACAAGGGCTTTGCGCACAGCGAGGTGGCGCTGTCGGCTGGCGTGCAGCGCATGGTGCGCTCCGACCTGGGCTCGGCCGGCGTGATGTTCACCATCGATACCGAGTCGGGTTTCAAGGACGTGGTGTTCATCACCTCCAGCTACGGCCTGGGCGAGACGGTGGTGCAGGGCGCCGTCAACCCCGACGAGTTCTATGTGCACAAGCTGGCGCTGGCGCGCGGCAGGTTCCCGGTGATCCGCCGCAACCTGGGCTCCAAGCTGATCCGCATGGAGTTCGCCACGCCGGAAGAAAAGGCCGCCAGCGGCAAGCTGGTCAAGACGGTCGACACCGTGCCCGAGCAGCGCAACCGTTATTCGCTGACCGACGACGAGGTCATCGAGCTGGCCAAGTACGCCGTCATCATCGAGCAGCACTACCAACGTCCGATGGACATTGAATGGGGCCGCGACGGCCTGGACGGCAAGCTCTACATCCTGCAGGCCCGCCCCGAGACCGTGAAGAGCCAGGCCGAAGGCCAGCTGGAACACCGCTACAAGCTCAAGGGCCACAGCGCCGTGCTGGCCGAGGGCCGTGCCATCGGCCAGAAGATCGGCACCGGTCCGGTCCGCCTGGTCGACAACATTGCCGACATGGAGCGCGTGCAGCCCGGCGACGTGCTGGTGACCGACATGACCGATCCCAACTGGGAGCCGGTGATGAAGCGTGCCAGCGCCATCGTCACCAACCGCGGCGGCCGCACCTGCCACGCCGCCATCATCGCGCGCGAGCTGGGTATTCCCGCCGTGGTCGGCTGCGGCGACGCGACCGAACGGCTCAAGGACGGGCAGTTGGTGACCGTGGCCTGCTCGGAAGGCGACACCGGCTTCATCTACGACGGCCTGCTGGAAACCGAAGTGACCGAGGTGCACCGCGGCGAAATGCCGTACTGCCCGGTCAAGATCATGATGAACGTGGGCAACCCGCAGCTGGCCTTCAACTTTGCGCAGATGCCCGGCGCTGGCGTGGGCCTGGCCCGGCTGGAGTTCATCATCAACAACAACATCGGCGTGCACCCCAAGGCCATCCTCGACTACCCGAACATCGATGCCGACCTGAAGAAGGCGGTGGAGTCGGTGGCCCGTGGCCACGCCTCGCCGCGCGCGTTCTACGTCGACAAGCTGGTGGAAGGCATTGCCACCATCGCGGCGGCCTTCTTCCCCCGCCCGGTGATCGTGCGTCTGTCCGACTTCAAGAGCAACGAGTACCGCAAGCTGATCGGCGGCTCGCGCTATGAGCCGGATGAAGAAAACCCCATGCTGGGTTTCCGCGGCGCCTCGCGCTACATCAGCGGCGACTTCAGCGATGCCTTCGCCATGGAGTGCGAGGCGCTCAAGCGCGTGCGCAACGACATGGGCCTGAACAATGTCGAGATCATGGTGCCCTTCGTCCGCACCGTGAAGCAGGCCGAACGCGTGGTCAACATGCTGGGCGAGCGCGGCCTCAAGCGCGGCGTGGACGGCTTGCGCGTCATCATGATGTGCGAGGTTCCCAGCAATGCGATCCTGGCCGAGCAGTTCCTGGAGCACTTCGACGGCATGTCGATCGGCTCCAACGACCTGACCCAACTGACCCTGGGCCTGGATCGCGACTCCGGACTGGAGCAGCTGGCCGGCGACTTCGACGAGCGCGATCCTGCTGTCAAGGCCTTGATCTCGCGCGCCATCGCGGCTTGCCGCGCCACCGGCAAGTACATCGGCATCTGCGGCCAAGGCCCCAGCGATCATCCGGACTTCGCCGACTGGCTGGCGCAGGAAGGTATCACCTCGATGTCGCTGAACCCGGACACGGTGGTGGAGACCTGGCAGCGTTTGGCGGCGCAGCGCTGATGTTGCCGTGCTCTGGCTGAAGAAGGAAGCCAGAGCAAGCGCAAACACAAACGGGGCCAGTTCAAGCGTGGCCCCGTTTGCTTTGGGCGTGCGGCCCGCCGATCAGGCTTGTGTCTTGTTCCCGCTGCTGCTGCGCGTGACGAAGCGGCCGTTCGTGACGAGGTTCGTGCCGTCGGCCATGGCGCCGGCGCTTTTCGTCAACGCGACCAGGGAACGGGCTTTGCGGGCGAGAGGGCCTGCGCCTTTCATCTGGCACGCCTCGGTGATGCGCGGTGAGCGCGGCCATCGCGAGAAGGCGCTGACCGGTCTGGCAGCGCTAAGACTTGGGCGGCGAGGGCGGGGAGACCTTTGCGCACACTGCGGACTCCTCCTGCGAAACGGCCGGGTTCGCCTGCATCGACGCGCTGTGGTGGCGCACCGAGAATCCGGGACGTGAACTCTTTCTCCAAGCGCTTGGG
>JAFALA010000061.1 GCA_019234815.1 Burkholderiaceae bacterium
GGTCGCGCGGGCCTGCTCCAGGCGGGCGCCGGGGATGTCGCAGTGGAAGCTTTCGGGCAGCAGGCGGCCGGTCTTGCTGTCCTCCAGGCGGTCCAGCACCTGGCGCATGATGCGGAAGGACGAGGGCACGACGCCCGAGGCGTCGCCGGAGTGGATGCCCTCGGTCAGCACCTCGACCTTCAGCATGCCGGTGACGTTGCCGCGCAGCGAGGTCGTGAGCCACAGCCGGTCGTAGTCGCCGGCGCCGGAGTCCAGGCAGACCACCAGCGAGACATTGCCCAGGCGCGGCTGCAGCAGCTCGATGTAGGCGGGCAGGTCGTAGGAGCCGGACTCCTCGCAGGTCTCGATCAGGCCCACGCAGCGCGGATGCGGAATGCCCTGGCGGTCCAGCGCCATGATGGCGGTCAGCGAGGCGTAGATCGCGTAGCCGTCGTCGGCGCCGCCGCGGCCGTAGAGCTTGCCGTCCTCGTACTTGGGCGTCCACGGCCCCAGGTCGGAACGCCAGCCGCTGAATTCGGGCTGCTTGTCCAGGTGGCCGTAGAGCAGCACGGTGTCTTCGCTGCCCGGCTTGGTCGAGGGCACCTCGAAGAAGATGACTGGCGTGCGGCCGGGGATGCGTATCACTTCCAGCGTCAGGCCCGCGACCTTCTTGCTCTCGACCCAGCTCGCCGCATTGCGCAGCACGGTCTCGATATGGCCGTTCTGCGCCCAGTCGGCGTCGAACATCGGGCTCTTGGCCGGGATGGCGATGTAATCGGTCAGCGCGGGGACGATCTCTTCGTCCCAGACCTGGGCGGCAAAGGCGCCCAGCTGGCTGGCTTCGTCGGGCTGCAGCGGCAGCAGCGGATCACGTGCGTTCATGGCGGTCTCCTGCGGGTGTCGCGCCCGCTCGAAGACGCGATTTTAGGCCGTGCCGGGGAATTGGCGGGCCAGCCACTGGCGCAGGCGCTCAAACACCTGGGCCTGCTCGGGCTCATTGAAGATTTCGTGGTAGAGCGGCTCGAAGCACTGGGCCTGGACCACGGACTTCGGGGCGGCGGCGGCAAAGCGGCTGGAGCCCGAGGGCGCGACGCAGCGGTCGCTCCCCGCCCACATCAGCAGCGTGGGCAGCACCCATTGCTCGGCCAGCTCCAGCACCTCGGGCCCGGCGTCGGCGAACATGCGCGCCAGCGTCGGCGTGATGCGGTCGTGCACCAGCGGGTCCTGCTGGTAGGCCTGGACCACGGCCTCGCTGCGCGAGATCCAGGCGGGCTTGAGGCCGTTGCCCACCGCCAGGTGGGGCACCAGCGGGTAGGTGCAGGCCAGCAGGGCGCGCTGGATCAGGTTCATGCCCACGTCCAGCGCCGGCGAGCTCAGCACCAGGCCGTCCAGCGGCCGGTACCAGTCGGGCAGGCTGCCGCCGGTGTGGGCCAGCAGGCCGCCGGCCGCAAAGCGCGCGGCCACCAGGCCGCCCATGCTGTGGCCCAGCAGCAGCAGGGGGCTGCGGCCCAGCACCGGGTCGGCGCGCGCGGTGTCGATCACCATGGCCAGGTCTTGCAGCAGGCGGTGTTCATTGGGGATGTCGCCCCGGGCGCCGCCCGACGCGCCATGGCCGCGCTGGTCGTAGCCCACCACATGCCAGCCCCAGCTGTTGAGCTTGGCCGCCACATGCTCGTAGCGGCCAATGTGCTCGCCCAGGCCGTGCACGATGAGCACGGTGCCGCGTGCGGGGTCGCTGCCGGGTTTGCTCCATTGCCGCCAATGCAGGGGCACGCCGTCGTCTGATTTGATCGTTCGCATGGCCCGCAGTGTAGGGACCTCGCATGCCTCCAGACCCCCGGGGCTACCCCATCAGAAATATCGAATTTGCACGAATTGCCGGCAGGATTCTGCCGATTTGCAGGTTTGACCATGTTGGGCGTCGCTGGCGCGCCGGGGCACCTTTACACTCGGTTTTTTCTGCTTTACATCCGTTCGGATGGTCGGTCGTACCCGCCATGATCCAAGCACGCTTGCTTTCGTTGGTGTCTGTGTGCCTGCTTTGCGCTTGCGCGGGCCCCAAGTACACGGTGGACGACGGCCGCAAGGTCGACGAGACCCTGCTCGGCAATATCAAGGCCTACGGCCAGGGCGAGCGGGCCTTGCGTCCCGCCATCCAGCGCAGCGCGGACCTGAAGGATGCCGAGTGCGACCGCCAATGGGAGCTGCCTTTCTCCGTGAGCACCAGCTATGGCTGGGAAGAACGCGACCGCGTGGCCTGGGTGCGGGCGCTGGGGGTCGATGAGCGCCTGACCGTGGTGGCGGTGAGTGCGCGCTCGCCCTTGAACCTGGGCGACAAGATCACCGAAATCAACGGCCACCACAGCGAAGACGGCAACGACATGCTGGAGCACCTGGCCGATGCGCGCGACAGCGGCAAGTCCATTGGCCTGACCTTGTCCAGCGGCCGCAAGCTCAAGATCGAGCCCTTCGAGGTCTGCCGCGGCTACGCCCGCCTGGCGCCGCCCAATACGCCCAAGATGCAGGACTACCACTGGCTGATGGAGCTGCATCCGCTGGAGATCACCCGGGCCGACCTGAGCGAAGACGAAGCGCTCTGGGTGGTGATGTGGGGGCAGGGCTTGTCGGAGGAAGGCGGCGCGCGCATGAAGACCTACCACTACGGCTCCAAGGTGGTCGGCACCCTGTACCAGCTGGTCACCCTGGCCACGGGCATCAAGGGCGCGGCCATGGCCGCCGAAGCTGCTGTCAACGCGGCCAAGTCGGTGGCCAGCACCATGGTGACCGACCTCATCAAGCAGCAGGTGATTGAAGAAGGCAAGGCGCTGGCCACGGACAAACTGCGGCAGGGCATGCAGGACGCCGGCGCCCAGCTGGGGCGCGCCGGCATGATGGACGGCATGCAGGCGGCGGCCGTCAACCGCGGCAACCTGTCGGGGGTGTCGCGCATCGCCGCCACGGTCTTCGAGCGCGCCGACCAATGGACCTTCGAGCGCGTGGCCAAGGTCGGCGGCAATCCGCTGGCCGGCGTCATGCTGAGCCAGAAAATGCTGGAGCGCAAGCTGACGGCCAATGCGTTTGCGCTGGATGTCGACCGCCTGGTGGCCATCAACAAGGTCGCCAAGGCCAAGGGGATGGAAGGCGAGGTGCAGGCCATCCTGGGCGGTTTCAAGCCCGACGAGCTGCAGACCGCCATGGGCGCCATGCCGCTGGCCTCGGCGCCCACGGCTTTCTCCTTCGAGAGCGCGGACGACCCGGGCAGCCAGCCATTCGCGCGCGGATTGGTCGATGCCATGCTGGACATGCCGGCCGAGTCGGCAGTACATCGATGAGCAGCGCGGCCGTGAAAACCTCCATCGCAGCCCTGGGCCTGGCCTTGATCCTGAGCGTTTGCACGCTGGCACGGGCGCAGGAGGCTGCGCAGCCGGTCGGCGATGCGGAGCCGCCCTTGTCCGCAGCGTCGGCGCCCATGCCTGCACCGATGACAACATCGCCGCCGCCGCCGTCCCCACCCAGCTGCTCGCAACTGAGCGGCCACGCCATGAAGTCGGATCTGGCGGCCGTGACCGCGCAGTCGCAGAACCAGCCGCTGAGCAATCTGCTGGCTCTGTATGACGCGTCCATCCAGGCCTGGCGTGCGGCGGCGGAGCGATGCGAGGGTCGCGCCAAGGAGAGGGCAGAGCACAATCTGCTGGACAACCAGAAGCAGCGCGACGCGCTGGCCGAGCGCCAATCCGCCGGGGCCGAGTGCGAGGTCGCGCATCGCGACGCGGCGTCCTTGCAGGAGCTGGCCCACCAGGCCTTTGGCGAGCGGCGCTGGGAGCAGGCCGGCGCGCTGTACCGCAAGTCGGCGTCGATGTGGGATTTCGCCGTGGAGTCCTGCACAGGCAGCCAGCAGGAGCTGGCCGTCAAGCGGCGCGAGCAGACCGAAATCGACGGGCACAACGCCGAGTTCTGCGCGCCGCTGTTCGATCAGGCGCGCGAGTTCACGCAAAAGTTCCGCAACGCCGCGGCCGGCCTGGCGCTGGCCGAGAAGCAGCAGCAGTCGCAGATGGCGGAGACCCTGTGGCGCAAGACGCAGGCGCAGTGCAAGGGGGGGGCGGTCGACCTTGCCGGCAACAATGCGCAGGCGCTGGCGCGCGAGCGCGGTACGCCCTGGGTGGCGACCGAGCTGCCGCAATCGGCGAGCGTCCAGGCTCCCGCGCGCGTGGTCGGCGTGGCCGCGGTGCCGCAGACCACCGCGGCCCTGGCCACGGCAGCAGCGGTCAATGTGGCCGCCGGCAGCGCCGCCAAGACTGCCGCGACGCCTGTGCCCGCACCCAAGAATGTTCCGGCGGCGCCGACAACACCGGCTGCACCCGATCTGACTGCGGCAGCGGCCCCGGCACCCAAGGAGTTGGATGTGCAGGCCGGCGACACGCATTACCGCGGCCAGTTCGTGCGCGAGGAGGGGCAGGTGGTCTCGGGCACGGGACGTGTCGAATGGGCCTCGGGCGAGGTCTATGTCGGGCAGTTGCTGCACAGCCAGCGGCATGGGCAGGGCGAGTTCATCTGGCCCAACGGACAACGCTACAAGGGCGACTGGGTCATGGACCACCCCACCGGCCATGCCTCGGTGCACTTCGTCAACGGCAATCAATACGAGGGCGCCGTGGTCGAGGGGCAGCCGCAGGGGTCGGGCCTGATGAAGTACGCCTCGGGCGATGTCTACCAGGGCGAGATGGACCATGGCGTGCCGCATGGCCGCGGCGTCTACACCTGGGCCAACGGCCAGCGCTTCGATGGCGACTGGGTGCATGAGGTGCCGCAGGGCCGCGGCGCGCTGCGCTTTGCCAACGGCAACCTCTACGAAGGCCCGGTGGTGGCCGGCGTGCCGCAGGGCAAAGGGCGCCTGCAGTTCGCCTCGGGCGACATCTACGAAGGCGACTTCACTCAGGGCAAGCCCGAGGGCCAGGGCAGCTACCTCTGGAAGACCGGCGAGAAATATGTGGGCGCCTGGAAGGCCGGGCTCAAGCAGGGCCAGGGCACCTTTCACTGGGCCAATGGCGACCGCTGGGAAGGCGAGTTTGTCAACGATGAGCGCGGCGAGGACGGCGTGCTGATCCGCAAAGGCGACGAGTGAGCGCCTGGTTTGCTGCGAAGCGACTCACAAGCCATTCGCCGGGCCGCTCCCAAGAATGGCTTGGCCCCCGTGGGGGGCCGCTTGTGTACTCGCGGGCGGGGGGCTCCATTCAGCCGCGATCGAACTTGAACACCGCCATGCTGGCAAGCAAATTGGGCCGCGTGCGCACGGTGCGGCCGTTCTGGATGCCGAAGCTGTCGAGCACGCGCAGGCGGTTCTTCTGCGCCAGCACTTCGAAGTCGGCGTAGGTGCCGACGCGGATGTTGGGCGTGTCGTACCACTCGTAGGGCAGCACCCGGGTCACCGGCATGCGGCCCAGCATCACCTGCATGCGGTTGGGCCAGTGCGCGAAATTGGGGAAGCTGACGATGCCGATGCGGCCCACGCGCGCCGTTTCCCGCAGCATGGCCTCGGTATTGCGCAGGTGCTGCAGGGTTTCGAGTTGCAGCACCACGTCGAAGCTCTGGTCCTCGAAGATCGACAGGCCTTCTTCGAGGTTGAGCTGGATGGCGTTGACGCCGCGCTTGACGCAGGCGAGCAGGTTGGCGTCGTCCAGCTCCACGCCGTAGCCGCTGCAGCCGCGCTGCGCCTTCAGGTAGGCCAGCAGCTCGCCGGTGCCGCAGCCGAGGTCGAGCACGCGCGAGCCTACCGGCACCAATGCGGCAATGGTCTGGAGTATGGATTCGGTGCTCAACTCAGGCTCCCGGCAATGCATGGGCGATGCGGTTGAAATAGGCGCGCAGCACGCCGTGGTAGCGCGGGTCTTCGAGCAGGAAGGCGTCGTGGCCATGCGGCGCATCGATCTCCGCGTAGGACACATTGAGCTTGTTGTCGAGCAGGGCCTTGACGATCTCGCGCGAGCGCGCCGGTGAGAAGCGCCAGTCGGTGCTGAAGCTGGCCAGCAGGTAGTCGCAGCGGGCCGACCGGAAGGTGCGCGAGAGGTCGCCGCCAAAGGCCTTGGCGGGGTCGAAGTAGTCGAGCGCGCGGGTGATCAGCAGGTAGGTGTTGGCGTCGAAATACTCGCTGAACTTGTCGCCCTGGTGGCGCAGGTAGCTCTCGATCTGGAATTCGATGTCCTGGGTCGAGTAGCCGAGCTCGGCGGCGCGCAGCTCGCGGCCGAACTTCTGCTCCATCACGTCGTCCGACAGGTAGGTGATGTGGCCGATCATGCGCGCCACGCGCAGGCCGCGCTTGGGCATCACGCCGTGCTCGTAGAAGTGGCCGCCGTGGAAGTCCGGGTCGGTGATGATGGCGCGGCGCGCCACCTCGTTGAAGGCGATGTTCTGCGCCGACAGGCAGGGCGCGGTGGCGATGGCGATGCAGTGCCGCAGGCGGTCCGGATAGCGCAGCGACCAGTCCAGCGCCTGCATGCCGCCCAGCGAGCCGCCCAGCACCGCGGCCAGCTGCGTGATGCCCAGGGCGTCGAGCACGCGGGCCTGCGCATCGACCCAGTCCTGCACGGTGACGACGGGAAAGTCCGCGCCGTAGATGCGCCCGGTGTCGGGGTTGGGGTGCATGGGCCCGGTCGAGCCGAAACAGGAGCCCGGGTTGTTGATGCCGATGACGAAGAAGCGCTCGGTGTCCAGCGGCTTGCCGGGCCCGATCAGGTTGTCCCACCAGCCCTCGCTCCGGTCCTGGCCCGCGTAGGTGCCGGCCAGGTGGTGGCTGGCGTTCAGGGCGTGGCAGACCAGCACCGCGTTGGACCTGTCGGCATTGAGCTGGCCATAGGTCTCGTAGACCAGCTCGTAGTCGCGCAGGCTGGCGCCGCTGCGCAGCGGCAGCGGGGTCGAAAAATGCATGCGTTGCGGCGAGACCTCGCCGACCGAACTGACCATGGTTCGCTCCAAAAACAAAAACCGGCGCCGCTGATCAGAGTGCGGACGCCGGCTTGGAGCGTCCCTCTTTAGCGGTATTTATAAGGCGCCCGCAATCCGGAACAAATCGGCGCCATGAGCGGAAATTATAGGGGCTGCATTCAGTGCACCACGCCGCAGGCCACGCGCGCGCCGCCGCCGCCCAGCGGCATGGGGTGGTCCGAATGGTTGTCGCCGCCGGCATGCACCATCAGGGCATGGCCGGGCAGATCGCTCAGCTTCAGGCGCGGCGCCAGCACGGGATCGCCGGCATGGCCTTGCGCATCGACATACAGGGCCGGCAGGTCGCCCAGGTGGCCGTCGCCCCAGGGCGTGTCATGGTGCTTGCTGGACAGCGGGTCGAAGTGGCCGCCGGCGGCCAGCGCGGCCACCGGCGCACCGTCCTTGTCGGCCGGGGCGCAGCTGGCGTTTTCATGCACGTGGAAGCCGTGCAGGCCGGGCGGCAGCCCGGACAGCGAGGGCGTGAACACCAGGCCGTAGCGGGTCTCGGAGATCTGCACCGTGCCGGCGGAGGCGAGCACGCCCTTGGCATCGACCAGGTCCATGGACACCGTGGCGGCGTCAGCCCAGGCTGCACTGGCGAACATCAGGACTGACAAAGCGAGAACTTTCATGGGCGCTCCTTTGCGGGGTTGGGGGATCGCTGAAGTGTGCCCAATTCAGGGCGCGGCGCACAGGCAATGCACGACTGCAGCATATGGTTTGTGGTCCTGGCCCAACTCGGCGGCAAAGGCCAGGTCGGCCTGGGCTTGCTGCAGCGCGGGCGGGATGGAAATCCCGATGGCGGCGCGCAGCGCCTGCGCGACGGGTGCGGCCAGGGCGTCGACGGCCGAGTTCTGCAGGCCTTCGATCACGCGCTCCCAGCGGCCGAGCTCCTTCTCGACGTAGTGGACGCGCGGCGTGCCCTCGAGCTTGGCGCGCGTGGCCGCGGCGTGGATGGCGTCGTCCAGGCTGCCCAGGCGGTCCACCAGGCCGCGGTCCAGCGCCTGCTGGCCGCTCCAGACCCGGCCCTGCGCCACGGCATCGATCTCGGTGACCGTTTTCTTGCGCGCGCCGGCGGCCTTGCCGGTGAATTCGTCATATATATGCTGGATGGCGGCCTGCACCGAGGCGGCCAGGCGCGGGTCCAGCGCACGCCGCGGGTCGAAGCCGCCGGCCAGCCAGGTGGTCTGGTAGCCGCCGGTGTGGATGGACAGCTTGTCCATCAGTTTTTCGCCGGTGGGGAGGATGCCGAACACGCCGATCGAGCCGGTGACGGTGGCCGGGTCGGCGATCACCTCGTCCGAGGCCATCGAAATCCAGTACCCGCCGGAGGCCGCCACGTCGCCCATCGACACCACCACGGGCTTGCCGGCCTGGCGTGTCAGCTCCAGCTCGCGGCGCACGATCTCCGAGGCGAAGGCGCTGCCGCCCGGCGAGTTGACGCGCAGCACGATGGCCTTGGTCTGCTCGTCCTCGCGGGCCTGTCGGATCAGCTGCGCGGTCGAATCGCCGCCGATGCGCCCGGGCGAGGCGTCGCCGTCGACGATGTCGCCCTCGGCCACCACCACGCCGACGGCGGGGCCCTGCTCGGGCCTCGGCTTGAGGTTGGCGAGGTAGTCATTGAAGGTGATTCGGCGGTAGCTGTGGCCCTTGTCGTCGGGCGCGCCCTTCTTGATCAGCAGGGCGCGCACCTCGTCGCGCGTCTTGATGCCGTCGATCAGCTTCTCCTGCAGCGCCATCTGCGCGGTGTTGCCCTTGAGCGCCGCCAGGGTCTGCGGCAGCTGGTTGATGTCGGCGTTGATGGCGCCTTGGTCGAGCTTGCGGGCCTGCTCGATGGTACGGGTATAGCGGGCCCAGAGGTCGTCGTAGAGGTAGCTGTCGGCCTCCAGTGCGGCCTTGGAGGGGCCGTTGGCCACATAGGGCTCGCCATAGCTCTTGAAGGTGCCCACGCGCAGCAGGTTGACCGTGATCCCCAGGCGGTCGAGTGCGTCCTTGTAATAGGCGCGCTGGCGGCCGAAGCCCTCAATCATGACCATCCCCAAGGGGTTCAGGTAGATTTCGTTCGCCTGCGCGGCGAGCAGGTAGGCGCGCTGCGAGTAGCTGTCGCCATAGGCCACGATGGACTTGCCGCTGGCCTTGAAACGCGCCAGCGCGTCGGCCACCTCGTGCAGCCCGGCCATGCCGGCGCCGCTGAAATCGTCCAGCTCCAGCGCCAGGGTCGTGATCTTGCTGTCCTTGGCGGCGGCGTCGAGCACGCGCAGCACGTCGCGCAGCCGCGTCTGGCGCTGCTGCTGGCCTTGCAATTCCGCCATCGCCTGTTCGCGCGGAGAGCCCGAAAACTGCTCGACCAGGGTGCCTTGCAGGTTCAACACCAGGGTGGTCTTGTCCTTGAGCGGCTTGGGGCCGTGGTTCAGGAGCGCGGCCACGAAAGTCACCAGCAGGGCCAGCAGCAAGAGGTTGAACAGGGCGCGGCGGCCGGCGTCCAGGATGTTCCAGGCCTTGCGGACCAGCCACCACAGGGGCGAGAACAGGGTCTTGATGCTCATGCGGGTTCCTCACTGTGTGTTGTGGAATGATTGTGCAGCAAGCGTTTGACAGATGTCTGTGCGCACGGGTCTGGAGATAAGCTTCCGGGGCTGGGGTAAGTGCCGTCGCACAGGAACGTGGGTTCGGCGCAGCATGCATGTTCACTTTGTCTTGGGAGCAGCCCATGCCGGTCTGGTTGCAAACGCTCAACAGGCGCTTTCACATTCGCTACAGCGCCTGGCTGCTGTGCTGGTTCCTGGCCGCATGGTCGGTCTCGGAGCTGGGGCGCCACAACTGGGCCTGGCTGCTGCTGCTGGCTTTCCTGGGCCTGGGGCTGCTGGGCGTGCGCGACCTGATGCAGACGCGGCACTCGATCCTGCGCAACTACCCGGTCATCGGCCACCTGCGCTTCCTGCTGGAGTTCATCCGGCCGGAAATGCGCCAATACTTCATCGAGGGCGACAACGAGGCGGCGCCGTTTTCGCGCCAGCAGCGCTCCATCGTCTACCAGCGCGCCAAGGGTGATCCCGACAAGCGGCCCTACGGGACCCAGCTCGACGTCTACGACACCGGCTATGAATGGATCAACCATTCGATCCAGCCGACGCAGCTGTCCGGCCACGACTTTCGCATCTGCATCGGGCCGGAGCGCGCGCAACCCTATTCGGCCAGCGTCTTCAATATCTCGGCCATGAGTTTTGGCGCGCTCAGCGCCAATGCCATCCTGGCCTTGAACAAGGGCGCGATGCTGGGCCGGTTCGCACACAACACGGGAGAGGGCTCGATCAGCGTGCATCACCGCGTCAACGGCGGCGACCTGATCTGGGAGATCGGCTCCGGCTACTTTGGCTGCCGCAATGAGGACGGCAGCTTCAATGCCGAGAAATTCAGCGCCAACGCGCGCGACCCCCAGGTCAAGATGATCGAGATCAAGCTCAGCCAGGGAGCCAAGCCCGGCCATGGCGGGGTGCTGCCCGGCGCCAAGGTCACGGCCGAGATTGCCGCAGCGCGGGGCGTGCCGCAGGGCAAGGACTGCAATTCGCCGGCGGCGCACAGCGCCTTCACGACGCCCATGGAGCTGATGGATTTCATCGTCCGCCTGCGCGAGCTCTCGGGCGACAAGCCGGTTGGCTTCAAGCTGTGCATCGGCCACCCCTGGGAGTGGTTCGCGGTCGCCAAGGCGATGCTGGAAAGCGGCGTGACACCGGATTTCATCGTCGTCGATGGCGCCGAAGGCGGGACCGGCGCGGCGCCGCTGGAGTTCACCGACCACGTGGGCGCGCCGATCCAGGAAGGCCTGCTGCTGGTGCACAACACCTTGGTGGGCCTGAACTTGCGGGACAAGGTGCGGCTGGGCTGCGCCGGCAAGGTCATCAGCGCCTTCGACATCGCGCGCATGATGGCCTTGGGGGCCGACTGGTGCAATGCGGCGCGCGGCTTCATGTTCGCGCTCGGCTGCATCCAGGCGCAGCATTGCCATTCCGGCCAGTGCCCGACCGGCGTGACGACCCAGGACCATTTGCGCCAGCGCGCGCTGGTGGTGCCCGACAAGGCGGAGCGCGTGCTGCGTTTCCACCACAACACCCTGCATGCGCTGCAGGAGCTCGTGCAGGCGGCTGGCTTGAAGCACCCAGGCGAGATCACCGCGCACCACATCGTTCACCGCATCAGCAGGCACGAGGTCCGGCTGTTGTCGAACATGCTGCCTTTCCTCGAAAAAGGCGCGTTGCTGCGCGGCGAATTACCGCATGCGGTGTTCAAGCTCTACTGGCCCCTGGCCAACCCGCACAGCTTCGCGCCGCTGCATTTTTAAGCCCTCCCCCGACCAGGGGGAGGGACCCGCATTCGCGGGGTATTCAGATCAGACGTGCGAATGACAATGTGAAGCCTGAATTCGCCGCTTCCATGTCTACCGTATTTTTGCTACGTCACAGCGCCCTGTCGATCCGGCGCACCGAGGCCGAACTTGCCCAGCAGTCCGGCTGGACCTGCGTGGGTACGGCGCAAACCTTGGAAGACGCCCTGGCCGCCCTGCGCCAAGTGCGGCCCGACGTGCTGCTGGCCGATCTGCGCCTCTCGGATGGCCCCGTGACCGAGCTGCTGGCCGAATTACATCGCGATGAGGCAGCGCCCCCGGCGCCGTCGAAATTCCTGGGAACGCGGACCGGTCTTGGCTTTTGCGATGCGGTCCCCATGGGCCCGGCCCGTATTCCGCCGCCGCGCGTCCTGCTGTACCGCTTGCCTGGGGACGAGCGTTTGCTGTTCGAGTGCCTGCGGGCTGGCGCGCATGCCTACCTGCCCGACCTGGGCCAGGCCTCGGTCTGCGTGCCGGTGCTGGATCGCCTGATGCAGGGGCGCGCGGCCATGTCGCCCGATCTGGCCCGTTCCTGCCTGGCGTTTTTTGGCTTGAGCCGTCGGCCCGCGGCCTTGGCGCAGACCGTGCTGGCGGCCCACGATGTGCGCCCGCTCGCATCGAGCCATCGCTTGCGGCATTGCGACCTGCACCTGCTCAGCCTGGTTTGTGCGGGGTGGCTGTCGGCGGAGATTGCCCACTCGTGGCAACTGCCGGTGGAGGCCATCGAGCAGCGCATCGCACTGCTCTACCTCCTGCTGCAAGCCCAACACGACGCCGACCTGGCGCTTGAAAATACTGCGTGCAAGCCGCAGGCTGCAGGATTTCGCTAAAGCCTGGCATACAAGCCGCAGGCGATCGGGCTTCGTTAAAACCCCGCGATCAAGCCGCAGGCGGTTGCGTCTCGATGAAGCTCTGGCGCACCTTGAGCTTGTCGTAATGGCGGGCCAGATTGGGGTGCTCGCCGCGCCAGTCGATGTCCGGGAAGCGGAAGTCCAGCCAGCCCAGGGCGCAGCCGGTGGCGATGTCGGCCAGCGTGAAATGGTTGCCGGCGCACCAGGGCTTTTCGCCCAGCCCCAGGCCCATGGCTTTCAGCGACGCGGTGACCTTCTCCAGCTGGCGTTCGATCCAGGCGGCGCTGCGTTCGCCGGCCTTGCGGCCGGTCCAGGTGTTTTCGAGCCGGACCAGGATGGCAGCGTCGAGCAGGCCGTCGGCCAGCGCCTCCCAGGTCCGCACCTCGGTGCGCTCGCGGCCACGTTCCGGGATCAGCTTGCCCACCGGCGACAGCGTGTCCACATATTCAACGATGACGCGCGAGTCGAACACGGCGCCCGAGATCGAGTCCTGTCCTTCCATCACCAGGCAAGGCACCTTGCCCAGGGGATTGAGCTTCATGATGGCATCGCTGGCCCAGACGTCTTCCAGCAGGAACTGGTAGTCGAGCTTCTTTTCCGCCATCACGATGCGGACTTTTCTGACGTAGGGGCTGGTGAGGGATCCGATGAGCTTCATAGTGGCGGAGACGAGGACCCAGGTCTTCTAAGGTAAGGTCCGGTTCAAGGTCCGGTTCGAGGGGCGATTCTAGCGAAGCGTTTGTTGCGTTACAGACTGTACAAAATCAGCAATCTGGTGCAGGAAAACGGGCAACTTTGAGCAGTAAACCGCGCTGACGGGGGCTGGTGGGAGAGATGGCGCGGGCTGGACCGTTAAACTTGCGGGGTTTGCCCCTACCCTGCCTCCACCTGAACGCGGCGCCTGAAGCCGCGCCCCACCCATGAACCTTTCCGCCCTGACCGCCCTGTCGCCCCTGGATGGCCGCTACGCCTCGCGCGTGGCGCCTTTGCGTGCCCTCCTGTCCGAATACGGGCTGATGCACCGGCGCGTGCAGGTCGAGGTGGAGTGGTTCATCGCCTTGTCGGATGCGGGCTTTGCCGAATTCAAGCCGCTGTCGGACGCCGCGCGCCAGCTCCTGCGCGGCCTGGTGAGCGGGTTCAGCGAGGCCGACGCCCAGGCCATCAAGGACATCGAGAAGACCACCAACCACGACGTCAAGGCGGTGGAGTATTGGATCAAGTCGCGCTTCGACGGCGCGGCGCCGGCCCAGGTCGAGCTGAAGGCGGCCGGCGAGTTCGTCCATTTCGCCTGCACCAGCGAGGACATCAACAACACCAGCCATGGCCTGATGCTCAAGGCCGCCCGCGACGCCGTGCTGTTGCCCACGCTGGACCGCCTCGTCGCCAAGCTCGGCGACATGGCCCATACTCTGGCCGATGTGCCCATGCTGAGCCGCACGCACGGCCAGACCGCCAGCCCCACCACCGTGGGCAAGGAGATCGCCAATGTGGTGGCGCGCCTGCGCGGCGCCCGTGCCCGCATTGCCGACGTCCGGCTGCTGGCCAAGATGAACGGCGCGGTCGGCAATTTCAACGCCCACCTGTCGGCCTGGCCCGAATTCGATTGGGAGGCCTTCTCGCAGCGCGTCATCGAGCAGCAGCTGGGCCTGGTGTTCAACCCCTACACCATCCAGATCGAGCCGCACGACTACATGGCCGAGCTGTTCGACGCGGTGACGCGCGCCAACACCATCCTGATCGACTGGTCGCGCGACGTCTGGGGCTATGTGTCGCTGGGTTATTTCAAGCAACGCACCAAGGCCGGCGAAATCGGCTCGTCGACCATGCCGCACAAGGTCAACCCGATCGACTTCGAGAACGCCGAAGGCAATTTCGGCCTGGCCAACGCGGTGCTGACGCACCTGAGCCAGAAGCTGCCGATCAGCCGCTGGCAGCGCGACCTGACCGATTCGACG
>JAFALA010000081.1 GCA_019234815.1 Burkholderiaceae bacterium
GACGAGATCGCGTGGCTGGATGACTACCACGCCGTTGTTCGGGAGCGCCTTGCGCCGAAGCTGTCTGGCGCGGCGCTGGCGTGGCTGATGGAGCGGACGGAGGCGGTGGCCTAAGGCGCGTTGACGAGCGAGCGGCGAGAGCGGCCCTGCAGGCTGCCGGGTACAGCCGCGCCGGTCGGCCATGGGCCGACTCCCCTCGGTGCTCGTCAGCCTGCGGGACCGCTCCCGCAGAGTCCCGCACCGCCCCGCGCCGCAGCGCTGCACGCTCGGCCCGGCCCGGCCCGGCAAGGATGGCGGCAAGTCCAATGCTCGAAATAGCCCACTGCCGATCGTCGTAATCGGCCGTTCGGAGCGCCCCCGCTGCGCCACACTGCGCCCCATCATGGCGAAGTTCCATCTCGTCCTCGCAGCGCTCGCGCTGGGCGCCGCGCTCGGCGGCTGCGGCACGCCCTCGCAGTCGATGGGCATGAACATCACGCAGGGCGACGCGCTGCAGCTGCGCACCTGGGTGCCCGACGCACTGAAGTTCAACGTCGAGCTCGACCACGTCAAGGGCGGCGACCCGACCAACCGCTGGTGGGGCTCGCGCGTCAGCGGCATGGCGCTGGAGCAGGCGCTGGAGGATTCGCTGCGCTCGGTCGGCATGCTGCCGGTCAGCCCGGCCACGCCGGCGCGCTTCCAGCTGCGCACCGAGATGGTCAGCCTCGTCCAGCCGATCGTCGCGGCGGACACGACGGTGACGGTGACGATCCGCTACCAGCTCGTGCAGAAGTCCGACGGCAAGGTGCTCTACGAGCGCGACGTCCGCACCCGCGCCACGACCGATTTCACCGACGCGATGCTCTCGCAGCCCGATCGCATGCGCATGTCCAACGAGAGCGCCGTTCGGCAGAACATCGTGATGGCCTTGCGTGACCTGATGGCACTGCGCTTCGAGTCCGCGAGCTAGGAGTGTGGGCGGCAGAAGGGAAGTCCCTGACAGCTGTTGACGGATGAGGTACGTTTCGTGGCCATGGCCGCGAACTACCTCCCCTACGAGCCGCAGCAGATGCTGCTGCTACCCGAAGCGATCCAGGACTGGCTGCCTGAAGGACACGTCGCGCACTTCGTCAGCGACACCGTGGACTTGCTGGACCTGAGCGCGTTCCATGCCCGCTACGACAAGGGCGGCCCGCGCAATCAGCCCTTCCACCCGGCGATGATGGTCAAGGTGCTGGTGTACGGCTACGCCACGGGTGTCTTCAGCTCGCGCAAGATCGCCAGGAAGCTGCACGAGGATGTGGCCTTCAGGGTGCTGGCGGCCGGCAACTTCCCAGCGCACCGCACGATCCGCGACTTCCGGGCTTTGCACCTGAAGGAGTTGAGCGAGTTGTTCGTGCAGGTGGTGCGCCTGGCTCGCGAGATGGGCTTGGTCAAGCTGGGCACCATCGCCGTGGACGGCACCAAGCTCAAGGCCAACGCGAGCCGCCACAAGGCGATGAGCTATGGCTACATGCTCAAGGCCGAGGCGGAGCTCAAGGCGCAGATCGATGCGCTGCTCAAGCGCGCGCAGCAGGCCGACGAGGCCGAGAAGAATGAGCCCGAGCTGGACATCCCAGCCGAGATCGCGCGGCGCGAAGCACGGCTGGCGGCCATCAGCCAGGCGCGTCAACGCCTGGAGCAGCGCCAGCGCGAGGCGGAGCTGGCGCGCGGACGCGACCCCGACGATAAGCCGCGCGGTGGCCGCTACAAGCGCGAGTTCGGCGTGCCCGAGGACAAGGCGCAGGACAACTTCACCGATCCCGACAGCCGCGTCATGAAGCGTGCCGGCGGAGGCTTCGACGCCAGCTACAACGCTCAGACGGCAGTGGACGATGCGGCACACATCATCGTGGCCGCGGAGCTGACCAACTGTGGCAGCGACGCGGGCGAGCTGCCCACGATGCTGCAGGCCGTGAAGGACAACCTGGGAGCCCTGCCCAAGCAGGCCCTGGCGGACACGGGGTACAAGGCAGAGGCAGTGTTCGAGGCATGGGCTGACAGTGGTTGCGATCTGGTGGTGGCACTGGGGCGCGAAGGCAAGCAGGCGCTGCGCTTCGACCCGCAGCGCTTACCGCACACGGCGGCGATGGCGGCCAAGCTGCAAACCGACGAAGGCAAGGCGGCGTACAGGCGCCGCAAGTGGATCGCGGAACCTCCGAACGGCTGGATCAAGAACGTGCTCGGGTTCCGCCAGTTCAGCCTGCGCGGGCTGCACCGCGTTCAAGCGGAGTGGAAGCTCGTGTGCCTGGCGCTGAATCTGAGAAGAATGGCGGTGATGTAGGCCGCAAGAGGGGCTCGCAGCGAGCCCGAACGCCGCTTGGCGAGCGCACATCCTCAGGCTGGGCGCTCTATGGAGCTCCGAGCCACTCCACACAAGCCTGCGAAGCGCTACGACAGCATCAACCCTGATGTGTCATACGGGCTCAAATCTTCTGCCGCCCAGACTCCTAG
>JAFALA010000095.1 GCA_019234815.1 Burkholderiaceae bacterium
AGCACGCCATGGGCGACCTTGTCGAGCACGCTGACCGCGAGCTTGAAGACGGCCTGGCCGTCCATGTGCAGCAGGGGCGACCCCAGCACCTTGCCGCCCGACACCGTGCCCGGCGTGTTCAGGATATTGGCGTGGCGGCCGTCGGCATGCAGCTCGCTGGCCAGGATGCCAGGCGTGTCGCTGGCGCCCAGCACCACGGCGCCGGCGCCGTCGCCGAACAGCACGCAAGTGGTCCGGTTCTTGAAATCAAGGATGCGCGAAAACACCTCCGCCCCCACCACCAGCGCCTTGGTCGCGGCGCCGCCGCGGATCATCGAGTCGGCCACGGTCAGCGCATAGACAAAGCCGGAGCAGACCGCCTGCAGGTCAAACGCCGGGCCGCCATGGATGCCGAGCTTCTGCTGCAGCAGGCAGGCGGTGGACGGGAACACCATGTCGGGCGTGGAGGTGGCGACGATGATCAGGTCGATCTCGCTGGCATCCAGGCCGGCCGCGTCGAGCGCGGCGCGCGCCGCGGGCAGGGCCAGGTCGCTGCTGGCGACGTCAGGCTCGGCAAAGTGGCGCGCCTTGATGCCAGTCCGCTCGACGATCCATTCGTCCGAGGTTTCAATGCCGTCCTTGGCCAGTTGGGCGGCCAGTTCGGCGTTGCTGAGGCGTTTCGGGGGGAGGTAGCTGCCCGTTCCAAGAATGCGGGCAAAGCGAGGCAAAGTGGTAATGCGTGATGGTGTGGATGTCGTCATGCAACTGTTGCGGCGGCCGTCGCCACCGCGTCTCCAGCACCGCAGACGCCAGGTTGGCCTTGCGAAGGGTCCTGACTGGCAGAACCGGGCATGGCCTGAAGCGTCGCGATGATTTGGTCGTGAACCCGGTCCAGTAACCGGTTGCGGGCAGCATCATACGCCCGTCGCAAAGCCTGCTCGAATGCAAAGGCATCCGCAGAGCCGTGGCTCTTGAACACCAGGCCGCGCAGACCCAGCAGCGCCGCGCCATTCAGGCGACGGTGGTCGACACGTTTCTTGAACTGGTGCAGCACCGGCAAGGCCACCAGCGCCGCCAGCTTGGTCAGCAGGTTGCGGCCGAACTCCTGGCGGATGAAGGTGGTCATCATCGTGGCGAGGCCTTCTGCCGTCTTCAGGGCGACATTGCCCACGAATCCGTCGCACACCACCACGTCCACCACGCCCTTGAAGATGTCGTTGCCTTCCACATTGCCATGGAAGTTCAGATGGTTGGCAGCGGCCGCCGCGCGCAGCAGCTCGCCGGCGCGCTTGATGGTTTCGTTGCCCTTGATGACCTCTTCGCCAATGTTGAGCAGGCCCACGCGCGGCTCATTCCTGCCGTCCACGGCCGTAACCAGGGCGCTGCCCATGACCGCGAACTGCAGCAAGTGTTCGGCCGTGCAGTCCACATTGGCACCCAGATCCAGCACGGTGGTGAAGCCGCCCAACTGGTTCGGCATCACGCTGGCGATGGCCGGACGGTCGATGCCTTCGAGTGTCTTGAGCAGGTAGCGCGCCACGGCCATCAGGGCGCCCGTGTTGCCGGCAGACACGCAGGCATGGGCCGGCGCTTCGCCTTCAGCGGCCCCATTGGCCACCTTCAGCTGCTGGATGGCCACGCGCATGCTGGAGTCCTTCTTTCGACGCAGCGCCACTTCCACCGGATCGTCCATGGCGACCACCTCGGAGGCCGGCACGATGGTGCAACGCGGCCAGGCGGCCGCCTCGGCCAGCGCGTCGGGGCGCCCCACCAGCAGCAGCTCCGCGTCAGGATGCGCCTCCAGAAAGGCCTGGCAAGCCGCCAGCGTGACCGATGGTCCGTGGTCCCCACCCATGCAGTCCACCGCCAAACGAACCACGCCCCGTACTGCTGAATTGGTCATTGTCGTACCCACAAACATGGCATCAGAAGCCATCCAAACCACCAACGCACAAAGCCCGGCCACGCGTATGCGACATGCCGGGCTCGATAGAGACCTACAGAAACCTTAAAACCCTGCGCGAGACGGCCGACCGGCCGTTTCGTGCAAAAGGAAATCAGGCAGCGTCAGCCTTGGTCTTCAGGACCTTGCGACCGCGATAGAAACCGGTCGGGCTGATGTGGTGGCGCAGATGCACTTCGCCGGTGGTCGGCTCGATGGCGGTGCCCGGGGTCACCAGCGCATTGTGGGAACGGTGCATGCCGCGCTTGGAGGGCGACTTCTTGTTTTGCTGAACGGCCATGATATTTCTCCTGAGGCTACGCTAACGCGTATGCCTACGCGCTAAGGCTGCGACCAAGCTCAATCCATGAATTTACTCAGAATCTGCTCAGTCTGAACTTGAACTGCTTGTTAAACGGCTTGAAACTAAATCTTCGGCCTCTGATCGAATGAGATCGAACGACCGGAAAAGCCGATGAGTCTAGCACAAAAAGCGTCAACCCACCAAATTCAATTTCAGACGCTCACTGCTTGCATCCCGTCCCCTTCAAGGCCGCCAGCGCCGCAAAGGGGGTGGGTCGGTTTTCCGCGTCATCTTCGACCACCTCCTCGTCGCCGTGCGACATGGGCAGCGGCTCCGGGCATTCATCGTGCCGGGGCACGATGGGCAAGGCCAGCAGCAGTTCGTCCTCGATCAGCTCGCGCAGGTCCATGTGACGGGCCAGCACCAGCACGTCTTCCTCGCTTTCTGCGTCGATGTCCGCCGCAGTCGCCTCGTCGCGCGCAAAACGGAACCAGGCCGACAGGTTCAGCGGCACTTTCACTGCCTTGAGGCAGCGCTGGCAGGTCAGAAACGCCGCGCCCTGCGCCTGCACCCGCATCCACACCTGCGGTTCGGCCGCACGCGGCTTGCGGATTTCGGCCTGGCATGACCAGCGCAGGTCGGGCCAGCTCGCGAGCGGCTTGTCGGCGGCGGCCAGATCGGCCAGGCGCTCCAGCGAGGCGGCCGGCCACACCCCGTCCAACGATCCCGCGTCGGCCGCCAGGGCCGCCACGTCCAGCTTCAAGGGATTCAACACGCGTGTTCTCATAGGATGCAAGTGTACGGGGCGCGCCGTATCGCCGCGGCCGCATGCGATGTGACAATTCACGCATGAGCAAAATCCCACCTCCCCCCAAACTCATCCTGGGCTCCACCTCACGCTACCGACGCGAACTGCTGGAGCGCTTGCGCATCCCTTTCGAGGTCTGCGCCCCCAAGGTGGACGAAACGCCGTTGCCGGGCGAATTTCCAGCCGCCCTGGCGCAACGCCTGGCTCTGGCCAAGGCGCAGGCGGTGGCGGCCGAACACCCGGACGCCATCGTCATCGGCTCCGACCAGGTCGCCGACCTGCAAGGCGAGAGCATAGGCAAGCCCGGCACGCACGAAAAGGCTCGCGCCCAGTTGCGGACCATGAGCGGCAAGACCGTGGTGTTCCAGACCGCCGTGGCCGTGGTCTGCGCGGCACGCAGCATCGCCTTGCAGGACCTGGCGCCGGTGCGGGTCAAATTCAGGCCGCTGAGCGATGTCGAAATCGAGAATTACCTGCTCGCCGAACAGCCTTACGACTGCGCCGGCAGCGCCAAGTCGGAAGGCCTGGGCATCTGCCTGCTCAGCGCCATCGAGTCGGACGACCCCACCGCCTTGATCGGCCTGCCGCTGATCCGAACCGCACGCATGCTGCGCCAGGCGGGCCTGGACTCGCTGCTGCAGGGGCTGCACACATGAACAAGGCTGCCCGCAATGCCGCCCACAAAGGTCGGCTCTACCTGATCCCCAACACCCTGGACTTCGGCGTGGAGGGCGCGCAGGTCGATTTGCGCAGTATCATCCCCGCCCAGGTGTTGGAAATTGCCGCACGCCTCGGTCATTGGGCAGCTGAAAACGCCAAGACCACGCGCGCCTTCCTCAAGCGCGTCGACGCCCTGGCCCCCCTGGCCCAGCCGCTTCAACAGCTCGATATCCAGGAACTGCCCCGCCCCGCCAAAGGCCAGCAAGACAAGCCGGGCGCGGCCAGCGCGTCTGACGCCCGGGCCTGGCTGCAACTGCTCGCCCCGGCCCTGGACGGCCACGACATCGGCCTGATCTCCGAAGCCGGCCTGCCCGCCATCGCCGACCCGGGCGCCCAGCTCGTTGCCGCCGCGCATGCGGCCGGCATTGAAGTCATCCCCTTGAGCGGCCCCAGCTCGCTGTTGATGGCGCTGGCCGCCAGCGGCCTGAACGGCCAGAGCTTTGCCTTCGTGGGCTATCTGCCGGTAGACGCACACGCCCGCAGCGCGCGCATCAAGGAGCTGGAGGCCTGGTCGCTGCGCCACCAGCAGACCCAGCTGATGATCGAAACGCCCTATCGCAACGCCGCCCTGCTCGATGCCTTGCTGACGCACCTCAAGGGCGGTACGCGACTATCGATCAGCTGCGGCCTGAGCCTGGAAAACGGATGGACGCGCAGCGCCTCGGTGGCCGACTGGCGCGGCAAGCCTCAGAGCGTACCGGACAAGGTGCCGGCGGTGTTTGCAATTCTGGGCGCCTGAATCGGGCACCCAGCCTTTCACACGCCTACGCTCACCCTTCCAGACTCGATATCACCCTCTTGGCACCGAACAGAGCTGCGACCTTCTTCTTGGGCTTGATATAGCTCGACAGGCCGCTCTTGGGGGCGGCCGTCGCAGTACTGCGCTCCCAAGCCGCGGGCTCGTCGGAAGTCGCCGCCTCGTAGGGTTTATCAAAGAAGGGATCGCGCGGAGCTGCAGGCGCCCGATAGCTGCTCCGCGAAGGCGCGGCTTCGCGCTGAGGCGCATCGCCATCGTCCCAGTCGCGGCGCGGCCGGGCAAAGCGCTGGGGGCGCTCGTTGTCCAGCTCGATGGGGGACAGTTCGATCTTGCGCTTGATGAGCTTCTCGATGTCAGCTGTCAGACGCGCATCAGCCTTGGTGACCAGGGTCACCGCCACGCCCGACGCACCTGCACGACCCGTGCGGCCGATGCGGTGCACATAGTCTTCGGCATTGAACGGCACGTCGAAATTGAACACCGCAGGCAGGTCGGCGATGTCCAGGCCTCGTGCCGCAACGTCCGTCGCCACCAGCAGATCGACCTCACCGCGCTTGAAGGCGTCCAGCGACTTCAAGCGCTCGTCCTGGGACTTGTCGCCATGCAGCGCGGCCGTGCGCAAGCCGTCACGCTCGAACGCACGCGCCAGACGCGCCGCACCCAGCTTGGAGTTCACGAAAATGATTGCCTGCTTGATGCCGCGCTCGCGCAGGATCTGCCGGATGGCCGGGCGCTTTTCCTCGTCGGTCACGCTGACGAAGACCTGCTCCACCGTCGACGCCGTGGCATTGGGCCGCGCCACTTCGACGAGCTCGGGATTCTGCAAATAGCTCTGCGCCAGTTTCTTGATCTCGGGCGAGAAAGTGGCCGAAAACAGCAGCGTCTGGCGCTGCTTGGGCAGGTAGCTCAGGATGCGCTGCAGATCGGGCAGGAAGCCGATGTCCAGCATGCGGTCGGCCTCGTCGAGCACCACATACTCCACCTGGTTCAGCACGCAGTTCTTGGCCTCGATGTGGTCGAGCAAGCGACCCGGAGTGGCAATCAACACTTCCACGCCCGCCTTCAACTGCGCCGTCTGCGGCTTCATGTCGACGCCGCCGAACACGCAAGCCGAGCGCAAGCTCGTGTGCTTGGCGTAGGCCTTGACGTTGTTGGCCACCTGGTCGGCCAGTTCGCGCGTCGGCGCGATCACCAGCGCACGCACCGGATGGCGAGCCGGCGAGACGCTGTTGGTCTCGTGCTTGATCATGCGCTGCAGCAGCGGAATGGAGAACGCGGCCGTCTTGCCCGTGCCGGTTTGCGCCGCCCCCATCACATCGCGCCCCTGCAGGACGATGGGAATCGCCTTGGCCTGAATGGGCGTCATCACCGCGTAGCCTTGGTCGTCGACAGCGCGAAGCAGTTTCGCGTCCAATGGCAAGGTGTCAAAACGGGCCGGCGCAGGCGCAGCTTGATTTTTAGAATCGACGGCGGATTCAGTCGTGGTGGATTCGGTCATAACCTTTGATTATCCGCTATTCGCAGAAATTCCGCGCCCCCGCCCCCATCACCCAGGCAATCCAAGCCTCAATCACTTCACCGTGTCCGTCGTGCCCTTGTCCTGCGGCCCCTTGAACACCATCCACTTGGGTGTCTTGAACCGCACAATGCGCCAGTAAAGCCCCACATACAGAGTGCTGAACACGGCAATGCACAGCACGATCATGGGCGTGGAATCCCAGAACAGCAGCGCCGGCGTCAGCGACGTGATGCACAACATCCACAGGTACGGAGCCGTCATCGAGTTGCGCTGCGTCTTGACGCGGGCATCTTTCGCCCCTATGGCCCAGCGCAGCACGCGACGGTAGATCAACGAGTGCAGGTGAATGCCGTCCGGCTGGTCAGGCGGCGCGGCACGGATGAACTTGCGCCGGTAAATGGTGAACACGGTCTCAAAAACCGGGTAGATGCACACCATCAAGGCAAACAGCGGCGACACCTCATGGTGCCTTGCAATCAGCATGATGCCGATCTCGGCAACGTAAAAGCCCAGAAAGTAGGCCCCGCCATCCCCCAAAAAGATCATCCCGGCCGGATAGTTCCAGACAAAGAAGCCGAGCACTGCACCAACGCCAGCCAAAGCCCAGATCATCAAACTCATGTCGCCCACTTGGAAGGCCACATAGGCAAAAGCCAGCAGCATCAGCGACACGCACATGGACGACAAGCCATTGAACCCGTCGATGATGTTCACCGCATTGGCCACGCCAGCCACCGCAAACAGCGTGACCAGCAAGGCCCCCGCGCTGGTACCCACCACCCAATCCAGACCGGGAATGTCGGTGCGCACGATTTCTGCATTGAGCAGCCATGCAGCCATCGCCGCAGACACCGCCGTGGCAATCAGCCTCTCGCGCGGCGACACCCGCTTGGTCAAGTCTTCCCAGGTCCCCGCCAGGAAGGCAGGCAGGCTGCACAGCAGCAGCAGGAAGCCCATGCGCGCCTGCGCCTGCCCCTGCAAGCCCGCCACCACCGCCATCACGAGCAGGCCCGAAAACATGCCCAGACCGCCCACCCTGGGGACGGCCTTGGCATGGAACTTCTGCGGGCCGGACAGATCGCCATCGGCCGACAAATGGCCATGCACGGCCTCGGAATGGATCACCAAAAGCGTCACCAGCGCGGAAACAAAGAATGGAAGCAGCAAATTCAGCATGAGCGCGAGTGTAGTCAGCGCCCGGCCGAAGCCCGTCAGCATACGCAACAAAATGTCACACTTTGCCGCAGATCCACCCATCAAGGGGATACGGACTTGGCAACAAACTCATGGCTTCACGCCATTAGAATGCTGCGTTTGTCCGTGGGGTCGACGCACTCGTGCTCGATACCTCGCAAAAATACGCCAGCGCCTACCAGCCTTTCAGAGTCTTTCAGCGAGATTGCATGCGATCCAGACCCCACGCCCGTTCCCTGACCAGCCCATCCCTTGCCAAGCACGACGCCCATTGCAGCGCGAAGCAATGGCTGACCGCTGCGGGCCTGCTGTCCCTCCTGGCGCTGCCGCAAGTTGGCAGCGCGGCAAACCAAGCGCAAGCACCGGACGACGGATCGCAAGCAGCTGCGTCCAACTATGCGACAAGCTCCAACGACAGCGCCAGCGGCCCTGTCCGGCTCAACAGTCCTGCATCGCGCAATGCCGGCGCGGGTGACAGCAGCGCTGCACAGGGCGAGATCAATCCACGCACGCAGCCTTACCTCCCCAGCGAATTCGAACGCTACGTGCAAAAGCTGCAAGGCAACGAGCCCACGATCCGGCGCCTCGGCGCCGAGTTAATGGCCCCGGTTGCCGGCCCGCTCACGCAGGAAGCGGCAACGCAGATCCCATCCGACTACACCATTGGCGTGGGCGACGAGATCCAAGTCACGCTCTGGGGTTCGGTCGATGCCGACCTGCGCCTCACCGTCGATCGCACCGGCCGCGTCACCCTGCCCCGTGTCGGCCCCGTGCTGGTGGCCGGCGTGCGTTATGCCGACCTCAATGCGGCCTTCGATCAGCGCGTCGCCCAAGTCTTCAAGAACTACAAGCTCAGCACTTCGCTGGGCCGGCTGCGCAGCATTCGCGTGTACGTCACCGGCTTTACGCAGCGCCCCGGTGCGTATACCGTCAGCAGCCTGGCCACGCTCGTGAACGCACTGATGCGCGCCGGCGGCCCCTCGGCCGCCGGCAGCTTCCGCAACATCGAGCTCAAGCGCAGCGGCAAAGTGGTGACGCACTTCGACTTCTACGACCTGCTGATGCATGGCGACAAGAGCACCGACGTCACCCTGCAAGCCGAAGACGTGATCCACATCGGCCCCGTGGGCCCCGAAGTGGCCCTGCTGGGCAGCATCAACAAGCCGGCCATCTTCGAGCTCAAAGGCAGCGAGACCGTTGAGGATGTGCTGGCCATGGCCGGCGGTTTCACCTCGGTGGCCGACCGCCACCGCCTCAGCGTGGAACACCTCGACGCCCGCAATGAAGAGCGCATATTGCAAATCACCCTGCCTGCAGATGCCGGACAAAAACCCCGCAACGGCGACGTGGTCCGCGCCTTCAGCGCCGTGGAAGCCATTCTTCCGCTCGACAAACAGAACAAGCGAGTGCTGGTAGAAGGCGAAGTGCTCAAGCCCGGCGAATACGTGCTGCCGCCCAATAGCACCCTCAACGACGCCATCAAGGCCGCGGGCGGCCTGACCGGCAAGGCCTATGTATTCGGCACCGAGCTCGACCGCGAAAGCGTTCGCCTGCAGCAGGACAAGAGCTACGACCGCGCCTTGCAAGACATGGAAACGCAGTTGGCGCTCACCGCCTCAGGCTCGCGCACGTCGACCGCCGACGAAGCCGCAGGCCAGCAAGCCAAGACACAAAGCATCACCAGCCTGATCGAACGCCTGCGCAAGATCCGCCCCACGGGCCGCGTGGTGCTGGAACTGCCCACCACCACCAGCACCCTGCCTGACCTGAGCGTCGAAAACGCCGACCGCATCACCATCCCTGCCCGCCCCAATACGGTGAGCGTGTTTGGCAGCGTCTACAACACCGGCAGCTACCTGTATGCCAACCAGACCTCGGTGGGCGAGATTCTGAAGCTCGCCGGCGGCCCCACCAAAGGCGCGGACGCCAAGAGCATCTTCGTGCTGCGCGCCAACGGCAGCGTCATCAGCGCCCGCCAGAATTACAGCGGCTGGCTGATGTCTGGCGACAGCATCAGCCAAGCGACTGCCCTGCCCGGCGACACCATCTACGTGCCCGAGGAAATGAACAAGACCCTGTGGATCCAGGACGTCAAGGACTGGACACAGATCCTGGCTAACTTTGGCTTGAGTGTGGCGGCGTTCAAGACGCTGGGGCTGTAATCAAAGAACAACTAGGCTACCCGACGTGAATACTGTCAATGCATCGAACACGCAAGCCGTGAGCGCTCAAGACTTGAACGAGGAAGGCATCAACCTCGCCGAAATTACTGCAGCGCTCAAACCCCATTGGAAAAAAGTGCTGGGCCTGTCGCTCGGCGCTGGCATCCTGACCTACGCCGGCACCTACCTGATTCCGCCTACCTACACGGCGCAAACCACCTTCATCAGCCCGCAACAACAGCAAAACTCGGCTGCTGCAGCACTCGCCTCGTTGGGCGCGCTGGGAGGACTCGCCGGTTTGAGTGGCGCCGTGAAAAACCCGGCCGATCAATATATCGCCCTGATGCAAAGCGTCACCGTTTCCGATCACATCATCGATCGGTTCAAGCTGATGGACGCTTACAAAGCCAAATTCAAGGTAGATGCCCGAAAGGAGTTGGCAAGCAACGTCCGCATCAGCGCGGGGAAGAAAGACAGCCTCATCACCGTCGAGGTGGATGATCATTCCCCCCAGCAAGCGGCAGACATGGCCAATGCCTACGTGCAAGAGCTGAAGCAATTGTCGAACGGCCTCGCTCTCTCCGAAGCCCAGCAGCGCCGCATGTTTTTTGAACAGCAACTGCGCCAAACCCGCGACAACCTAGCGTCGGCACAGTTGGCAGTTCAAAAGGCGGGCGTCAATCAAGGCTCTATCAAAACCGAACCCAAAGCGGCTGTGGAATCGTACGCCAAGGTCAAAGCTGAAATCGCGGGCGGCGAAGTTCGCCTGCGTACACTCAGAAACACGCTCACGGAAAACGCACCAGAGATTCAACAGCAACTGGCCACTCTGAATGCATTACGCGACCAGTTGTCTCGAATTGAGCAGCCTGAAGCCAACCCCGGCAGCGTTGATTACATCAACGCCTATCGCGATTTCAAATATCAGGAAGCACTGTTCGAAATCTTTGCGAAGCAGTTCGAGGTTGCAAAATTAGATGAAAGCCGGGAGGGCACACTCCTGCAAGTTGTAGATGCAGGAACTCCACCCGAACGCAGAAGCAAGCCCAAGCGAGGAACTACAGCCTTGGCAGCCACTCTGCTAGCAGGATTTATTTCCAGCAGTCTTTTCACCATCCGTCAACTTCGCCAAGCCAAACAACCGAATTAGTAATTCTCTATACAAAAGCGAATTGCATTCTTAAAACACTGTCCTTTCTTTCATTCAGATAATCTTTTCATGAACGTAATCAAAAAGGCCCTCATCACCGGCGTCACCGGCCAGGACGGCGCCTATCTGGCGGAGTTGTTGTTGTCCAAGGGCTACGAGGTGCACGGCATCAAGCGCCGCGCCTCGCTGTTCAACACCGACCGTGTGGACCACCTGTACCAGGACCCCCATGTCGACAACCAGCGCTTCAAG
>JAFALA010000118.1 GCA_019234815.1 Burkholderiaceae bacterium
CCGACAGGTCCGCCATCGGCTTGAGGGTCAGCGCGGCATCCGGGTGGGCAATGATGTTGCCGCTCTTGTCGAGCAAAAAGGCCAGGCCGCTGGGCGTCGGCTTGATCGACTTGAGGGTGGCGATGACGTCGTCCAGCGCCACGTCGATACCCGCCACTGCCTGCTTGGATGCATAGGCGCGCGCAAAGCTGACGACCAGCTTGCGAGTCGACGCCGCAACATAGGGCGCCGTCAACACGGCCTTGTCCGGCTGGCTTTGGGCCAGCTTGTACCAGGGACGCTCCGTCGGGTCGTAATCGGATGCGCGCTGGCGATCGGGGATGGAGGCCATCTTGCGATCCGAGGTACCGACATAGGCCAGATCCAGCCGGCCTGACGGCAGCGCCTGCGTCAACGCGGCCTGCGGGCTGTCCGCCGGGGCCAAAGCCGCCAGCGCCGAAACAATGTCCTGCTCTTTGCGCACCCAGGCACCCATGGTGTCGGCCTGCGCCTTGCCCAATTCGGCAAGCTGGCGGCTGACCTGCTGATGGGTGAGACGGCTCACCGTCATGTAGCTGGCAAGCGTCGCGATGCCGACAGCCGCAACGACGATCAGCATGCAAATGGCGATCAAGCGGCCTTTGATGGTCTGGAGCATTTGGATGGAGCCGTGCGGCGGGATGGAGAGTTGTACACAAGCTCCCGCACGGCATGCGGCAGCCCTCGCGTGCCGAACTACTAGCACTGCAATCGGCGGCGAGTATTGATGAGGGTTAATACTTAGGCAATCGCGGCCTCTCACAAATGCAGCCAACCCGTGAATTTGTTGCAGGAAGCCGCAAACTCCGCGAGCCCTTTGTTGCCAATCGACATCCGGCGCTCCCGGCAAGGGGCTGGGTCAAAAGGCACCGAGCCGTCGCCGGGATCCCCTCAGCGCTCGCGCCGTGCGGCCTCCCGTCGTCACGAAGGCAAACGCTGATGTGCCGCGACATGCCAAAACGCATCTTGCCTCTGCCTCATTCTTTGGCTTGTAAAAATTATGAAGTTGACCTTGTAGTAGCTACAGGGTGTGAAATACGCTCAATCCCTTGAATTGAGCAACACCATGACATTTCTTTACTCCCTCAAGGCCACGTTTCGAGCGTGCACTCTCGTATGCCTGCTTACCGCAGCAAATCTGATGCCTGCATATGCGCATGGCATTGCCGGCAATCGCTTCTTTCCAGGCACGCTGACCTTTGACGATCCGGCAGTCGCTGACGAGTTCTCCATCACCACGGGTGTTGCCGAAAATGCTGTCGATGGGCTTTACGCAACAAACAATGCCTCCACCCTGTCGGTGGTACGTTTGCTGACTCCGACGATTTCGATCGGCATCGACACGGGCTATCTAAGGCGCAACTGGAACGGGGTCCATCAGTCGGGAGCGACAGGAACGGACCTTGTGCTCAAAACCCGTTTGTATGAGGATGATCAAAACGAAACGCTTGTTGCCGGATCCCTTGCTTACACATTTGCGGGTAGCGGCTCTCGGCAGATTGGCGCCAACACACCCTCGAGTCTTGGACCCAGCTTGTACGTGGGGCAAGGCTTTGGCGCGTTGCCGGAATCGCTTGCATGGTTGCGTCCTTTTGGAATCACAGGAGGCGTCAGCGTGGCCGTACCAACAAGCGGAAGTTCGAGCAACTTGAAATACAACCTTGCGCTCAAGCAGTATGTGGATGTGCAAACGCCTGCGGTCGCGGCGGTGCATTGGGGCTTTGCGATCGAGTACAGCACTTTGTATTTGACTGAGCGCTTCCAGCCAGGTGTCTTGCCTAAGGAAGAACCTCTGCACCAGTTTGTACCTCTGGTCGAATTTGCGTTTGATTCGCTGCGAGGCCAAAAAACCACGGGGACCGCCAACCCTGGCATTGCCTACGTCAAGGATACTTGGCAATTTGCGGCAGAAGCAGTACTCCCACTGAATCGTGAGTCAGGCCGGGGTGTCGGCGCTCAGGTGCAATTGCTGTTTTTCATGGACGATTTCCTGCCGTCCGTGTTTGGGCGACCTTTGCTCGCCAAATAGATGCCTGTGGGATCTCTGAAAAATGATGACGCCAGCCACTCCGGCCGTTCAATAACGGGACTTCAAGGTCCGCGATCTTGAACATGAGGCGCCCTCGCCGCCACGGCCTCGCGCGCCTGCTTCAACTGCGCCCAGGCCGGCGCCCATTTCAGCGCCTCGTCGTACTTGGCGAGCGCTTCCTGCTAGGTGTTATCACCATACGAATATGAATATTTGGTCATGTTTAATCCATACAGGGGCGCATTCGCTTGGACAAAGGGATTGCCCTGGAGCTTGAACGCATCGCGAAACACCTTGGCGTCGCGGGCATGGATGAGAGGTTGGAGCGTGAAGAACAACGTGCAATGCGCCTTGGCGACCGGTGGCGGGGAAGAAATCTGGTGCGGGAATGGGCTGGCGTCTTGCGGACGGCCTTCGAAAGCAAGGGCGTCAACTGGGTTAAAAAACTATCTGGCTGCCGCGCTAGCGGCGAGTGTCAGCGTCCTGGCAATGGCCGATGACTTGCCGCATTCCGCTGCACAAGGCGCAGCCATGGAGCGGGAGAACGCCCTGCCCATGACCTCGTTCTACAAAACCCCAGCCAATCTCCGGGCCGCAAAACCGGGAACCCTGCTGAACCGCGAGAACGCCGATGGCTACGCGCTTCCGGCCGGGTCGCGCGCGGTGCGTATTCTTTATCGTTCGCTCGATGCCGACGGGCATCCTGTCGCCACGTCGGGCGTCATCCTGGTGCCTGGCGGTACGCCGCCCAAGGACGGATGGCCGGTGATCGCCTGGGCACACGGCACCAGCGGGGTCAATCGCGCCTGCGCGCCGTCGCTGATGAAGGACGTGTACTACGGAGAAGAAGGTCTGATGCCGATGGTGCGCGCCGGGTTCGCGGTCGTCGCCAGCGACTACCACGGTCTCGGCACGTCCGGCCGGCACCAGTACATCAACAAGACCGCCCAGGCTCAGGACGTGATCTACGCCGTGGATGCGGCGCGCGCGGCCGATCCCAGCCTGGGCCGACGCTGGGTGGTCGATGGCCATTCGCAGGGAGGCCTTGCGGCATGGGCTGTGGCGGAGTTCGAGGCCCGCCTCAAGGACCCCGGCTACCTCGGCGCGGTGTCGGTGGCGGGTGCCATCGACATCGATCATCTGCTCCAGGGTATCAACGGCGTCAAGGAGATCGGCTTCTACCTGCCCTTCATGGCCTTCGGCATACACGCCCGCTCGCCCGCATTCGATCCGCATGACATGCTGGCCGGCGCGGCGCTCGAGCGCTATGAGGACGTCACCGCGCACGGCTGCTGGCTGTATGGCTACGGCAGTTTCGCAGACGCCCCGGCCGGCGACATGCTGAAAAAGGGCTGGGAGCGCAACCCATGGGTCGAGCGTTTCAAGCGCGACAACCGGGTGGGAGACCAACCGACCCAGGGGCCGATGCTGGTGATCGCCGGCGAGGCGGATCACTCGGTACCGATCGAGTCGGTGCGCAGCGCCGCCGCCAAGGCCTGCCAGCATGGACTGAATGTCACCCTGCGGACCTATCCAGGACTCGACCACGATCCCGTCATGGAGCAATCGGCGCCGGACCAATTGGAATGGATCAGGGACAGGTTTGCCGGCAAACCTGCTGGCAGTGGTTGTTAGCGCGCGAACATTTGCCACGCCGCTTTGCAGTTGCGTTGCAGGTCAATCACTGCCCTGTCGACGACGCTGTTGAATGTCACGCGCGCCAGGCCCGCTCGCTCCCATCAGTGCCACGACCTCATCGTCTTCAACCTGAGCGAAATCAAGGTAATGCTCGCCGACAGCACCGAAGACTTCAGGCGCTTCGAGGCAGATCAGCCGATCCACCAAGGCACGCAGCGCCGGCAACTCTGCCGCCGGCGCCACCGGCACGGCAAGCACCATGCAGCGGGGATTGCGGCGGCGCAAAACTTGCAGCGCCGCCCGCGCCGTCGTGCCGGTTGCAATGCCGTCGTCGACCAGGACGGCCGTGGCGCCTTGCAGGTCCATCGGCGCTCGGTCGTTCAAATACAAACGACGGCGCCGCTCGATCTCCTGCAAATGCCGCGGCGCCTCGCCCATCACATAGGCCAGCGAGGTGCCGCTTGCTGCCAGCGAAGCCTCATCGACCACCAATACGGGTTCGGCCCCATCGGACACGGCAGCCACCGCCAGCTCCGGCTGAATCGGGGCGCCGATCTTGCGCACCAGCAGCAAATCCAGCGGTGCCCCCAGCGCCCGCGCGACCTCGGCCGCCACGGGAACACCGCCGCGCGGCAAGGCCAGCACGACCGGATTTTCAAGGCCCAGTTCGATCAATCGCTTGGCCAGGCGCTGCCCGGCGTCGACACGATTCCTGAATGCCCTGTCCATGGAACTCTCCCTCCATCGAGTCATCAAAGACTCTGAGGCGGCTGGATCAACATTTCTATTGAATGCCTGATCTCGGATTCTCCAACGCGCGGGCCTTCACTGCCAGCTCCGCAGGCCTGCTCCGTGCAGTCATTCAGACTACGTACGGAACGCCGGCCATCGGCATTCACAAAAGACAAAGGACAGGCGGCGAAAAGGGAAAATCACAGTCGACTGGACATTATTTCTTGCTCTCCATGCGCCTTGCGCTGCGCCCCACGCAGGTCCTTGGCATGGATGGACGCGCAGGCACGCATGAACAGTTTGACGGCATCCGAAGGGAGAAACCATGCCCGCAGCAGCCCCATCGTCAAATGAACGTCAAAGACTGGCCGCCGTCCGCAAGGCCAAGCTGATGGGAACGCCCGCCGAAGCGCGCTTCGACAAAATCACGCGTTGTGCCGCAGAGATCACCGATATGCCGATGGCGGCCCTGGACCTCGTCGGCGAAAAGTTGGCCTGGCTGAAAAGCGTCTACGGCTTCCACGGCATAGAAGGCTTGCGCAAGGATTCGTATTGCCACCACACCGTGCTGGGCAACGAGATTTGCGTGATCCGTGACGCCCGCACCGACCCCCGGGTGTTTGACAGCAAACTGGCCCAGATCTGGGTCTTCTACGCCGGCGTTCCGTTGCGCTTCGAGAATCAGCAGGTCGGCGTGCTCTGCGTGGGCGACAGCAAGGCACGCGACCTGAGTCCCGAGAAACTGAAAGCGCTGCGCGATCTGGCCTCGGATGCGGAACGCGAACTTCGTTCCGTCAAACTTTCGAATTCCCAAATCGCGCTGGCCGGCACCGGCGACGAGCTCGATATGAGCGCCCGTATCGATCTGGCAACCCACGGCTGGAATAGAAACGCGATCATGGAGCTGCTGACACAGGAATTCCGCGGTACTTTGGCCGGCAGCGAGCCCATTGGGCTTCTGATGGCCGAAATCGACCATTTCGGCGGCCTCGCCGAAAAATACGGCCGTGCCGCTGCAGATGAATTCCTGCTCATGACCGCCATCCAGTTGCGCGCCTACTTGAAATCCACGGATTCATTGGGCCGCTACGCCGACAACCAATTCATGGCCGTCCTGCCAGGCTTGACGGGCAAGAACATGACCTTTCAGGTCGAGGCCATCCGCCGTGCCGTGTCAAAGATGAACGTGCAAATCAAGGGCGCCGCCATCCTCCTGTCCTGCAGCCTGGGCTGCGCGGTGAGCCAAGGCGGAGAGAGCCGAGACCAGTTGATCAAACGCGCCACTCAGGACCTGTACCGCGCCGGACTCTGGCGAAAACCGAATTGAAGCCGCTCAACGGGTTCCAAGCCAGTCCTTGACGTAACTGGCCACGTCCTGCCAATTCCTGTCCACGGTCAGCGCATGGCACTGCCCCGGAAACTGATGGAAATCCGTCGCCGAGGACGAATCGCCATATTGCTTGAAGTTCTTGAGATTGAGCGCGGCCGGGATGATGTCGTCATCCTCGCCAGCAATGATCAGCAGCGGCGCATGGGGCTTGCTGAAATCGATCTTCGCGACGTCCGAGCTGGTTCCACGCCCCACCCTGCGGGACTCCGGCACCGCATATTCCGAATAAAGCGCCTGCGCCTCGTCCTCCGGCAAGCAATTGGCGAAGGCATATTGGAAGTCGCTGAACGAGGGGGCAAACGGTTGGGCAACATCCTCGAACGGGCTGATCACCGGCCAGTTGCTCTTGATGAAGGACCACTTCAATACGATCAAGCCCGAAGGAGGCGCCGAATCGATCGCCACGGCCTTCGCGACCAGCCCTTCCGACAGCAGCTTCTGCACAATCAGGCCGCCCATGGAATGGCCGATCACGATGGGCTTTTCGGGCAGCTTGCGCAGCACCTCCCGATAGCTCTCGATGACCCGATCCAGCGTCAGATTGCCCAGTTCGGCTGCGGCTTCCGGCGTCCATTGCTGCTTGACCGGACCACCGTGCAGCGGCCACGCCGGCGCGATCGTCGTGTAGCCCTGCTGCTGGAAATACGTCTGCCACTTGTCCCACGACTTCGGCGTCATGAACATGCCGTGGATGAACACGATGGTCTTGGCATGAGCCCCGGGTTGAGCACCCGAATTGGACGATGCAACCGTGTTGGCGCTTGCATCTGGCGAACCACCCAAACCACCAGACTGAGCGCAAGCCGGACCGGCCGTGATCAGGCCAAACAGCATCGGCGCCGCGCAAAGAAATTTCGAAACTCGCATCCCGACCCGACCTCGATTGAAAACGAACATGACATCACCTTTGAAAAAAGCGACGCATCGACGGGGTCTGAAAATTATCTTTGACAAGCCCAGCGATCCGCGCAAATGATGCGTCCATCATATGGATGAAGCGAAGACAAGACATGACACAAAATCCGGATTTCTTTGCCGAAACGCCGATGGATTCGGATGGTGAGTCAGATCCGTTTGCCTTCCGCCGCGACGCTTTCTCGGACGTGCTGGAGCTGATTCGTGTGCGCGGCAACACGGTCTTCACCTGCGCCGCGTCACCTCCCTTCGGCATGCAATTTCCTGCCGGCAAATGCCGCTTGCACATTGTCAGGAGCGGGAACGTTTCGATCGAGGTGGAAGGCCTGCAGGAGCAGTACCAAGCGTCCCAAGGCGATCTGATCATGCTGATGCATGGTCACGGTCATATCATATCGGACCGGCCGGGGCGCCCGGCCAGCCTTCTGAGCGACCTTGCGCGCCAGCACTTTGACCGCAAGCGTTTGACGCTCGGGGCGGGAGACACCAGCTGGCTGTGCGGTGATTTCGGATTCGACGGCGTGCTGTCGCAACGTCTGCTGTCCATGCTGCCGCCGGTCTTGATCTTGAAGGGCTTGCGGGAGCGGCCTTTCGAATGGCTGGACCTGAGTTGCCATTTCATTCTCGATGAGGCGCTGAATCCGCGCGCGGGCGCCGCTGCCATGATATCCCGCCTGCTTGACGTGATCTTCGTCCAGCTCTTGCGCACCTGGGCCACCAACGGTGCCGTCGGCCTGGGTTGGCTCTCAGGGGCGATCGATGCCCGCATCAACCCGGCGATCTCTGCCATCCACGCCTGCCCCCAGCGCGCATGGACAGTCAGTGAACTCGCCGATTTGACGAATCTCTCCAGGTCGGCTTTTGCCGATCGATTCCAACGCGTCGTGGGACAGGCGCCGCTGAGCTACCTGACGGCGTGGCGTCTGGACCGGGCCGCTGAGTTGCTGCGCTACAGCCGCGCGCCCATCTCCAACGTCGCGGATCGCGTGGGCTACAAGTCCGAAGCAGCGTTCAGCCGGGCATTCAAGGGAAGGTACGAGATGTCGCCAACGCAGTGGCGAAAATGCAGTACCGACTGAGTCCGATCGCGGACGACGCGTTCAGCCACCCCTCATCCGCAGCGCGACAGTTTGACTCGCTGGCAGTGAGCGCCCAGACTTCCTTAACACGATTCCTTAACGCGACAGAACTCGTCGGCGTACGGCGCCGATCCCTGCCAACGAGAGTCCCACCAGAGCCAGAGTGGTCGACTCCGGCACCGTCTGCGTGCCGGCGGCCACGTCTCCGTCGCGCACAGCCATGGCGAGAAATTCGTTATTGCCGCTAGCGGCTCCCTGGCCGCCATCGGCAACATTGAAGAACCATGCGTCGCCACTCACCGGTGCGAACGCAGTCCCGCTCCAGTCGTAGGTGCTGTAGAGGTTCTGAAACGGTCCGGTGTTGGTCAGGCCCCAGCCGGTCTGGATGACGCAATTGATGGTCGTCGAGAGCACAGGGGGCACAAAACGCCTTGCTGCCCAATTCGTCGTACCAGAGGTACGCCATTTCGCTGTACACGGTGCTGGCTTATTGACCGAGGCGAGCCGCCAGTTCCATGAATGCGCTGACCAATGGGTCAATGGGCGTACTGGGGCCCCTGAATGCTACGATGGCTTGCACGAGCAAAAGTCGAGGCGTATCGCTTCCACTTCGGATTTTGGAAGGAACGCGAGAGTCGGGATGCGGGTTACGCCCAAGATCAAAAGCATTGGATGGTCATTCAGAGGTGTCGTGCTGGCGGTTCTCGCGACGACGACCTGCGCGGCCTGGGGGGAGCCCTTGCGCGCCTGTGCGTCCGACCTCGACTTTCCACCCTTTGTGCTGACATCCAGCTCCGGCTTTGCCAGCGGGAACCAGAACACGGGCCTCGCGGTCAACGTACTGCAGCGTGCATTGCGCCGTTCTGGCCGGGAGCCAGCCGTCATCGAGCGACTGCCTTGGCGCCGGTGCCGGGAATCCGTGGCGAATGGCCAGATCCAGATCGCGATGGCCGTACCCACACAGGATCTCGATGCCAAGCGCCTTGTCGCCACGGACGCGTTCGCCGAGGTGCACCACGTGTATTTCTATTCACCCAAGGAATTTCCGAGCGCGCCGCCATTGCGCTCGCTGGCCGATCTGAGGCGGTACCGTGTATGCGCCCTCGCTGGAAGCCGCCTCGATGCATTCGGGATCGAGCGCGACCATCAAGACACTGGCGCGATGAACGAGCGCAGCGCCATCATCAAGGTCGCCACGGGACGCTGCGACATCTTCATCGAGTTCCGTGAGGTACTTGACAGTCGGTTCGCGCATGACGCCAAGCTGCTCGATCTGTTCAATTCCTCAGGCATCCGGCGACTTGATCTCCCGGGAGACACGGCAAGCGGCCTCCATTTTGAATTCAACAAGTCAATGCCGGACGCCAAGGCCCTGCAGCAATCGTTCAACGAGACGATTCGATTCCTGATCGAGAACGGCGAAATGACTCGCATGACGCCTTAGCGGCGAGTCCGGTCATTGGGCTGCCCTGCCAAAAACAGTCTTGGCGGCGATCGGCATCAACTGGTCGATGTTGCGACCGGTCGCCACCAGAATCGGCACCAGGATTTCCTTCGCCGGCGTGCGCCCGTGCAGGTACGAGACCAAGGCTTCCGCCGCGGAGTCGCCCATCAGGAAAGGCTGCTGCATCCCCACGGCGACCAGGTCGCCGCCTTTCAGCAAGCGTGTGATCCCGGGCATGGCATCGAAGGAGACGAGCAGGACCTGCTTGCCTTTGCCGGCCTCACTGATCGCTCGCAGGGCGCCATCCACGGGCTGATCCGTCTCCACGAAGAGGCCGCTCAGTTGGGGACGCGAAACCAGAATCTCGCGGACATAGCGATAGGTCTCGTCAGCGGAATAGTCCTTCATCTGGCGCAAGACCGCCTCCGCGGCAAATCCGGCGTCCTGCATGGCGTCGCGAAACCCGGCAGTACGGTCCTGGCCGTTCTTGCGCGTCAGCTCGATCGTGACGAGCCCATAGCTTGCCCTGTTCAATCCTTTGGCCTTGAGTGCCGACGCGAGTTCGGCGCCGACATCGTAGGATCCGCGGTAGTTGTCGGACTTGACGAAGCTGACGTAATCGCCGCCATTCGTGCCGATATCGGCGATCGCCACGGGGATTTTGGCCTTGTTCGCCAGTGCCAGCGCCGCTTCGGCCGAGCTGCTGTTGGTCGGGGAGATCACGATGCCGGCCACTTTGCGCTCGATGGCGCGACGCACGTTGG
>JAFALA010000115.1 GCA_019234815.1 Burkholderiaceae bacterium
CAAGACGGTGCTGGAGGCCGCGCTCGACGCTGGGTTGAGCGTGCCTTATTCGTGTCAGGCCGGACTTTGCGCGTCATGCATGTGCCGGGTCGTCGAAGGCAGCGTGCACATGCGCCACAACGAAGCCCTGGACAAGAAGGACCTGGCCAAGGGCTGGGTGCTGGCGTGCCAGGCCGTGCCGACCAGTCCGCTGGTGCACGTCAAGTTCCCGGAGTAGCTTGCGATGAATGCCCAATGAATGCCCATTTACCTCTGACATTGCCCGCGCTGATCAGGCAGGCCGCGGCACGTTTTCCGCAGCGCCCGGCCATCGTCGACGAGACGTACCGCATCAGCTACGCCGAATTGCTGGCGCGCAGCCAGCAGGTCGCGCGCGCACTCATCGCCCGCGGTATCCAGTCCGGCGATCGCGTGGCGGTCTGGGCGCCCAACATCCACGAATGGATTCTGGCGGCCTGCGGCGTGCATGCCGCGGGCGCGGTGCTGGTGCCGCTCAACACGCGCATGAAGGGCGCTGAAGCGGCGGACATCCTGGCGCGCAGCGGCACCCGGCTGCTGTTCTGCATCGGGACTTTTCTCGACCATTACTACCCCGAGTTGCTCCGCGAGCATCGTCCCGCCACGCTGGAAGTGATCGTGGTTCTGCGCGGAGAGGTTCGACCGGGTGTGTGTTCAGCCAGGGACCTGAGCTGGGACGAATTCCTGCAGGGAGGGGATGCCGTTGACACGGCCAGCGTGCTGGTCCGCGAAGTGGGCCTGAGCGGTGAAAGCACCGCCGACCTGATGTTCACCTCGGGCACGACGGGCCGCCCCAAGGGCGTCATGGCCGCCCATGCTCCGACGATTCGCGCCTTTCGTGAATGGACCCGGGTGGTGGGGCTCGAGGAGGGCGACCATTACCTGATCGTCAATCCTTTCTTCCATGCCTTTGGCTACAAGGCGGGCTGGGTTGCGGCCTTCATCGCCGGCGCCACGGTCTACCCCGAACAGGTGTTCGATGCGGAAAAGGTGCTGGCCCGCATCGAACGCGATCGCATCAATTTCCTTCCCGGACCACCCACGCTGTTCCTTTCCATGCTGGCGCACCCCAGGCTCGATTCGTTCGACATCTCATCGTTGCGCGCCACGGTGACCGGTGCGGCCACCGTGCCGCCGATCCTGATCGGCCGCATGCGCAACGACCTGGGCATTGCCAGGGTGACCACCGCCTACGGCCTGACCGAATGCGGCGGCTGCGCAACCATCTGCGATCCTCAGGATAGCGTCGATACGGTGGCCGGCACCTGCGGTCGCGCGCTGCCGGGCACCGAGGTCCGCTGCGTCGACGAACTGGGGCAGGCGGTCGCTCCGGGCAGGGCCGGCGAGGTGTGCCTGCGGGGCTATCACGTGATGCAGGGTTATTTCGAGGACCCCAAGGCCACCGCCGAGGCGATCGATGCAGAGGGCTGGCTGCACACGGGCGATGTCGGGGTGATGGACGAGCGCGGCTACTTGAGAATCACCGACCGCCTCAAGGACATGTTCATCGTCGGGGGCTTCAATTGCTACCCGGCCGAGATCGAAAGAATGCTGGTCGAGCACCCTGCGATTGCACAGGTCGCGGTGGTCGGCATACCCGAGGAGCGCATGGGGGAGGTCGGGTGCGCCTGTGTGGTGCTGAAGCCGGACTCGACGCTGTCGGAAGAAGCATTGATCAGTTGGGCTCGCTCACGCATGGCCAACTACAAGGTGCCGCGCCGCATGCTGCAGTTCGACGCGTTTCCGCTGAATGCGTCGAACAAGGTCCTGAAGCGCGAGCTGCTTCAGTCGGTGCTGGCGCGCCTGGCTGGCGCGGCCGGCGTGCCTTGAGGCTGCGAGCCGGCAGCCTGTCGCCGGACCACGGCGAGGATGCCGCGCAGAATATCGATCGGTGCGGGCGGGCAACCCGCCATGGCAAGATCGACCGGAATCACGTTCGCCACGCGGCCGCACGATGCATGGCCTTCGCCGAAGATGCCGCCGTCGCAGCCGCAATCGCCGACGGCCAGCACCAGCCGGGGTTCGGGGGTGGCTTCGTAGGTGCGCAGCAGCGCCTCCTTCATGTGGCGCGAGACCGGGCCGGTCACCAGCAGCAGGTCGGCGTGGCGGGGGCTGGCCACGAACTTGATGCCCAGGCCTTCGATGTTGTAGTAAGGGTTGTTGAGCGCGTGGATTTCCAGCTCGCAGGCATTGCAAGAACCCGCGTCGACCTGCCGGATGGCCAGGGCTTGCCCGAGGATGGCGAGCAGCTCGGCCTGGATGCGGCCTGACTCGGCTTGGACCGGCTCGGCGAGCGCCGGAGGCGTCTCGGTCACGACGCCGGTGCGGGCGATCTGGTGCAGGATTTTCCACATGGCTAGTGCTCGTGTTCAGAGGTCATGTCCGGAATAGCTGAGGTTGAACGATTTGTTGATCAACGGAAAATCGGGAACGATGTTGCCGATGATCGCGTGCTCGAGCACGGGCCAGTTCTGCCAGGAGGGATCGTGGCAATGGCAGCGCTGAATCGTCCGGCCCGATTCGTCCAGCTCCAGTCCGACGAAGATCTCGCCGCGCCAGCCCTCGATCCATCCGGCGCCGACAGGCCCGCCGGCACCAGGGGTCAGTTCGGCGCGCAGCGGTCCAGCCGGTAGCCGCCGGCACAGTTCGCGCAGCAGGCGCAAGGATTCCATCACTTCGTCGAAGCGTACCGTCACCCGTGCAGCGACGTCGCCGTTGAGGTGGGTGGCCATCGTCACGTCGAGCTGGTCGTAGGGCGGCATGGACGGATTGCAGCGCAGATCCCAGGTCTGCGCGCTGGCGCGGCCGGCCAGGCCGGTCAGGCCAAGTCGCGCCGCCAACTGGGGCGACACCCGTCCCGTGGTCAGAAAGCGGTCCTGCACGCCGGCATGCTCGTCGTAGATCGTGTGAAGCCGGCGCAGGACGGGATCGAGCGCATCGCATTGCTCGATCAGCTGGCGGCAGCCTTCGGCATCGAGGTCGATCGCCACGCCGCCCGGCACGATGCGATCCATCATCAGGCGGTGGCCGAACAGCAGCGCCGACAGCCGCAGCCATTCCTCGCGCAGGCGCGAGAACTGCGCCAGACCGAAGGCGAAGCCCGCGTCGTTGCCCAGGGCGCCCAGATCGGCGAGGTGGCTGGCCACGCGCTCGCGTTCGAGCAGCACGGCGCGCAGCCACTGCGCGCGCTCGGGAACGGCGCCATTCGCGGTGGCTTCGAGCGCCATGCAATAGGCCCAGGCGTAGGCGACGGTGGAGTCGCCCGAGACGCGGCCGGCCAGGCGGTAGGCGTCCAGCGGCGCGAGTTCGGTGAAGCGGCGGGCGATGCCTTTGTGTACATAGCCCAGCCGCTGCTCGAGCCGCAGCACTTTTTCGCCGACCACGGAGAAGCGGAAATGCCCGGGCTCGATGATGCCGGCGTGCACAGGGCCGACGCCGATCTCGTGAACGCCCTCGCCGTCGACGCGAACAAAGTCGTAGGGCGCGGGCTGGGCCTGGCCGGCCCAGAGGCCATGGTCCAGCCAGGGCCGCTGGTCGGCTGCGTCCTCGGCCTGCACGCCGTCCAGATCACGGGCTGCGCGCTGCATGCGGACGGCCGAAGGAAACAATCCGCTGAGGTCGGGATAGGCTTGGTCTTCGGCCAGCGGCAATTCGATCCAGGCCAGCCCGGCTTCGAACGAGAACGCGTAGGCTGCGCAGGCCGCCTTGCCGGTAGGTCGGGGCGAGCCCCAAAGCGCCACCAGCCGGCCGCCGCTGGCACGCACATCCTGGGCAATCGCCAGCCAGCCTTCACGGTCGACCACGCCGTGGCGGATGGGCACGGGAGAAGCCAGCGGAACCAGCATCGACATCGCGTCAGCCTCCGCCGCCTATCATGGCCGCCGCCTGGCGGTACCAGCCATCTAGATAGGGCGGCACGTAAAGCCCGAGCATGAGCCCGAATCCCAGGTGCACGAAGACGGGGATCAGCGCCGGCGGATGGGCCAGCGGCTTGAGCGTGGTGTCGCCGAACACCATGGGCTGCACGCGGCTGAAGACCGATGCGAAGGCCAGGCCCAGCGCCATCAGCAGGAAGGGCGCGGCCCAGGCGTGTTCGCGCATGGCGGTCGTGACGATCAGGAACTCGCTGGCGAACACGCCGAAGGGCGGCATGCCGAGAATGGCCAGGGCGCCCAGCATCAGGCCCCAGCCGACGGTGGGGCTGACGCGGATCAGCCCGCGAATCTCGTCCATGATCTGCGTGCCGGCCTTCTGGGTGGCATGTCCGACCGCGAAGAAGATGCCGGACTTGATCAGCGAATGAACGGTCATGTGCAGCAGGCCGGCGAAGTTGGCGACGGGGCCGCCCATGCCGAAGGCAAAGGTCATCATCCCCATGTGCTCGATGGACGAGTAGGCAAACATGCGCTTCACGTCTTTCTGGCGGATGATGAAGAAGACCGCGGCCACCACCGACACCAGGCCGAAGCCCATCATGAGCTGGCCGGTCAGCGGGCTCCGTAGCGCGCCGTCAGTGAGCACCTTGCATCGCAGCACGGCGTACAGCGCCACGTTGAGCAGCAGGCCGGAGAGCACGGCCGATACCGGCGTCGGACCTTCGGCGTGCGCATCGGGCAGCCAGTTGTGCACCGGCACCAAGCCCACCTTGGTGCCGTAGCCGATGAAGAGGAAGGCGAAGGCCAGCATGATGATGTTGGGATCCAGCTGCCCCTTGATGGCGTCGAGGTTGGTCCACAGCAGCGCGCCGCTGCCTGCGGCGCCTATGGCCTTTTCGGCTGCCATGTACAGCAGCACGGTGCCGAACAGCGCTTGCGCGATGCCCACGCCGCAGAGGATGAAATATTTCCATGCCGCTTCGAGGCTGGCCGCGCTGCGGTAGACGCTGACCAGCAGCACGGTGGTCAGCGTGGCGGCCTCCATGGCCACCCAGACAATGCCGAGGTTGTTGGTCGTCAGGGCCAGCAGCATGGTGAAGCTGAACAGCTGGTACATGCTGTGGTACAGGCGCAGCCGCGGCAGGGTCATCTTGCCGTGGTCGCGCTCGATGTGCATGTAGGGGCGCGAGAAGATAGCGGTCGTCAGGCCGACAAAGGCCGTCAGCGCGACGAGAAAGACATTCAGCGCATCGATGTAGAACTCGCGGTCCCAAGCCAGCAAGGCCCCGTCGTCGATCACCTTGACGGTGAGCGCGCACGCCGCGCTAAAGGTGGCGGCGCTGAAGGCGACATTGAGGTCGCGCGCGTAGCCGCGATGGCCTATCAGCCCCAGCACCAGGCCGCCGAGCAGCGGAAAACCAAGCAGCAGCGCCAGTGCGGTCACATCAGTCTTCCTTCAGTTTTTCGAGGTGGTGGATGTCCAGGCTGTCGAACTGCTCGCGGATCTGGAACATGAACACGCCCAGGATCAGCACGCCGATCAGCACATCGAGCGCGATGCCGAACTCCACCACCATCGGCATCCCGTAGGTCGCGGACGTGGCAGCGAAGAACAGGCCGTTCTCCATCGCCAGAAAGCCGATCACCTGCGGCACCGCCTTGGCGCGCGTGATCATCATCAGGAACGACAGCAGCACGCAGGCCAGCGCGATGCCCAGGGTGCCGCCGGTCAGCGTCGACGACAGGCGCGAGATCGGGATGGCGAGATTGAACGCAAAGATCACCACCAGGATGCCGATCAGCATGGTCGTGGGAATGTTGATCAGGGTCTCGATGTCCCAGCGGATGTTGAGGCGGTTGATCACGCGATGCAGCAGCCAGGGAATCAGCAGCACCTTCAGCACTAGGGTGAGTCCGGCGGAAAGGTAGAGGTGGGGCTGGTGGGTCACGTAGCCGACCACGCTGGTCGCCAGGGCGAGCGTCGCGCCTTGCAGCGTGAACAGGTGAATCAGGGACAGGATGCGGCGCTGCGAGATCATCGCGAATGCCAGGATCAGCAGCACCGCGCCGAGCAGGTTGACGAATTGGGCGAGCAGGGTGTTCATCGCATCGCTTCAGGTCAGCGGGCCAGCAGCAGGTGGATCAGCATGCCGATGACCGCCAGCAGAAAGGCCGTGGCGAGGAATTCAGGCACCCGGAAGATGCGCATCTTGGCCAGCTGGGTTTCGAGCAAGGCCAGCAGGAAGCCGCCGATCGCGAGCTTCAGCACCAGCACCGGCAACGCCAGCAGCATGACCGCCGGCGCCTGCGCCTCGGCCACGCCCCAGGGGAAGAACAACGCCAGTCCGATGCACGAATAGGTGAACAGCTTCAGGCTCGCAGCCCATTCGAGCAGTGCCAGGTGGCGGCCCGAGTATTCGAGCAGCATGGCCTCGTGGATCATCGTCAGTTCGAGGTGGGTGGCCGGGTTGTCGACGGGGATGCGGGCGTTTTCCGCCAGCGAGACCATGGTGAACGCGACGCCAGCGAAGGCCAGGCCCGGATAGATCGCCAGTTGGCGGTGCGCCAGTGTTTCGACGATGGTGGCCAGCGAGGTCGACTGCGAGATCAGCGAGGCCGAGAACAACACCATCAGCAGTGCCGGTTCGGCCAGGAAGCCGACCAGCATCTCGCGCCGGGCTCCCAAGGTGCCGAATGCCGTGCCGATGTCCATGGCCGCCAGCGACATGAACACGCGGGCCAGCGCGAACAGGCCCACGAGCGCGATGGCGTCGGCGGCGCTGGCCAGCGGCAGGTCGGTGGACAGGGTCGGCACGATGGCGCTCGCCAGCACCATGCAGCCGAAGATCAGGTAGGGCGCGACGCGGAACAGGCGCGAGGCCTGGTCCGCCACGACGGCCTCCTTGTTGAACAGCTTGTGCAGCGCCCGGTAGGGCTGCCAGATGCTGGGCGCGGACTTGTTCTGCAACCAGGCCCGCCATTGGCTGATCCAGCCGGTCAGCAGCGGCGCCAGCGTGACGGCCACGACCAGCGCCAGGACTTGGGAGATCAGGCCGCCGATGCTCATGCCGGACTCACTGCATCACCACCAGCAGCGTGGCCGCCAGCGTGACGAAGCTGTAGAGCAGGTAGACGGCAATGCGGCCCTGCTGCAGCAGGCCGACCAGACTGGCCATCCATTCGGCCGCGCGGGCCGCCGGCAGGTACAGCCAGCGCCAGAAATGGTCTTCCACGCTCACCTTGTAGCGGGGCCGGGCGTCGAAAGGCGAGGGAAGCTCGCGCTGCATCTGGAAGAAGGGCTCGAAGATCTGGCGGATGGGCTGGCCGAATCCTTCCGCGCTGTCCTGCATGCGGGCGGTGCGCGACGGCAGGCCGCAGGCCCAGGCGATGGCGCGCCGCGTGCGGCCGTGGTAGCGCGTTCGCACGAGCAGGTACGCAAGCGCAAAGCTGGCCAGGATGCCGAGCAGGAAAATCGTCGGGCTGTAGCTGGCCTGCGCGACGCTATTGGGCGCCAGCAGCCACGCGCCGGCCGGCATCTGGCCGGCCAGGCTGGCGCCGGTGAGCTGCCGGGTCACGGGATCGATCAGGGCGATGAAGGGCACGGGCAGCAGGCCCAGCGCCAGGCAGCCTGCCGCCAGCCAGCCCATGCCCAGGCGCTCCCGGACACCGGCGTCGTGGGCGTGCTCCAGCTTGTCTTCGCGCGGCAAGCCCAGGAAGATCACGCCGAAGAACTTGACCATTGTGTAGCCCGCCAGCGCGGCCACGAGGGCGATCAGGGCCGCCACCACGGGAATCAGCATGGTGAGCAGGGGGACGGGCAGGTCCGGCGTGAACAGGAAGCTTTGCAGCAGCAGCCATTCCGAGACAAAGCCGCCCAGCGGCGGCAAACCCGCGCTCGTGAGCGCGCCGACCAGCGTCAGCCAGCCCACCCAGGGCATGAAGCGGATCAGGCCGCCCAGCTTGCCCAGGCTGCGCTCGGCCGTGGCATGCAGCACGCTGCCCGCGCCGAGAAACAGCAGGCTCTTGAAGACCGCATGGCTGGCGACGTGGTAGAGCGTCGCGGTCAGCGCCAGGGCGGCCATGGACGGCATCCGGTAGCTGGCGAAGATCAGCGTGAGCCCCATGCCGACGAACAGCAGCCCCATGTTCTCGATCGACGAATAGGCCAGCAGCCGCTTCATGTCGGTCTGGACCGCGGCAAAGACCACCCCGTACAAGGCGGTCACGAGGCCCGCCGCCAGCAGCACCGCGCCCCACCACCACAGGCGCAGGTGCAACAGGTCCAGCGACACGCGCAGCAGGCCGTAGACCGCCGTATTCAGCATCACGCCGCTCATCAGCGCGGAGACCGGCGAGGGCGCGGCCGGATGGGCCTCCGGCAGCCAGATGTGCAGCGGCAGGATGCCGGCCTTGGCGCCGAAGCCGAACACGGCCAGCAGGAAGCCGGCCGAAGCCCAGAAGGCCGACAACTGCTGCGCGCGCATATTGGCGAAGGTGTAGTCGCCGCTGCTGGCCTGCAGCACCCCGAAGCACATCAGGATGGCGATGGCGCCAATGCGGGCCATGGTGATGTAGAGGTAGCCCGCATGGCGGACCTCGGCCAGGCGGTGGTTGGCGGTGACCAGGAAATACGAGGACAGCGCCATGGTCTCCCACATCACCATGAAGCCGTAGGCATCGTCGGCCAGCACCACGCCGACCATGCTTGCCAGGAAGGCGTGGTATTCCAGGCACAGGAGCCCCGGCGGCGTGCCTTCGCCCTTGCGGAAATAGCCGGCGGCAAAGCTTGAAATGCCGGCCGAGGACGCGCCGATGACCAGCAGGAAGTAGGCCGACAACTCGTCCAGCCGCAGGTGCAGGTGCAAGCCGGGCAGGCCGATGGGCAGCACGGCGACCTCATGCCGGCCCGCCAGGCCCGCCGCCGCCAGGCCCGCCAATGCCAGCCCGAGCAATCCGCCCGCCGGGAACAGAACGTGGGCCACAAAGCGAAGCCGCTGCAAGGCCGCCACGCCGATGAGGCCGAGGGCCAGCCAGCCGACGACCAGGACAAGGATCCAATCCAGAGCAAGCCAGTCGGTCGGGGGCGTCAGGCTGCTCACGGGTCAACCTCTTTTGCCGCTGCGTCCGCGCCTGCCCTGGGCCGTCTTGGCCGGACTATTTGCAGGGCTTTTGGACGACGCCTTGGGCGACGCTTTGTCTGCGGCGCCGCTGGGCACATAACTCACGCCGTGGTAGGCCAGGAAATCGCGGATCAGCTGGCGCACCACCTGCGAAGGCGTGATATCAAGCTGCGCGCAAAGCTGCTCGAACGCAGCCTTCTTGTTCGCATCGATCAGCAGCGTCAACCGGGCGGTCTTGAGCTCCATGGATCCTCAGCATGGCAATTGAATGTTAATTGCATGCACATGGTACTCCGGCGCGCGCAGGCCGAGAAGTAGGCTGTTCCCATCCCGTTTGTGGAGGCCGCACGCCGCGTCAGGCGCGGGCGATCCTGAAGATGGCCACCATGTCGTTGAGCAGCGCCGCCTGGTGCTTGAGCGATTCGGCGGCGGCGGCGGTCTGTTCCACCAGCGCCGCGTTCTGCTGGGTCATGTCGTCGAGGTCGGCGACGGCCTGGTTGATCTGGCCGATGCCGTCGGACTGGCCCGCGCTGGCATTGCTGATTTCGCTGACCGTGGTGCTGACGCGCTGCACGGCGGCGAGGATGTCGTCCATCGACCGGCCGCCGCGGTTGACCTGCTGGGTGCCGGCGTTCACGCGCTCGACCGAATCCATGATCAGCGTCTTGATCTCCTTGGCGGCCTGGGCCGAGCGCTGCGCCAGGCTGCGCACTTCGGCCGCGACCACGGCGAAGCCCCGCCCCTGTTCGCCCGCGCGGGCCGCTTCCACGGCGGCGTTCAGGGCCAGGATGTTGGTCTGGAAGGCCACGCCGTCGATCACCGCGATGATCTCGGAAATCTTGCGGCTCGCCGCCGAAATGCCGTCCATGGTGCTGACCACCTCGTTCATCACGGTCGCGCCCGTGCGCGCCTGGCTGGCCGCGGTATCGGCCAGCGCATGGGTCTGCTGGGCGGCCTGGGCCGATTGCGCGACCTGCCGGGTCAGCTCCTGCATGGAGGTCGAGGTCTGCTGGAGATCCGAGGCCGCCTTTTCAGTGCGGGCCGACAGGTCCTGGCTGCCCGTCGCCACTTCGCTGGAGGCCAGCGTGATCGATTCGGTGGCCTGGCGTATGCCGTGCACGAGCTCGGTCAGGCGCCCTTGCATGCTCACCACCTCCTGCAGCACGACGCCGATCTCGTCGGGCGCGCCGGCCTCGATGGGGACGCGCAGATCGCCGGACGCGACCGCATGGATGACCTCGCGCATGGCGCCAAGCCGCCGCCGCAGCCCGCGCACGAACAGCTCCACGCCGAGCAGGGCCAGCGCGCCCGCGAGCGCCACCAGGACCAGGGTGACCGTGGCATCCCTGCGGGCCAGGCGGGCCACGTCGTCGACATAGACGCCGGAGCCGATCACCCAGCCCCAGGCCTTGAACGCGGTGACGAAGGAGCGCTTGGGCTCGGGCTCGCTGGAACCCGGCTTGGGCCACAGGTAGTCCACATAGCCGGAGCCGCTGTCGCGCACCGTGTGCGCCATCTCGACGAACAAGGCCTTGCCTTTGGGGTCCTTGATGCCGCTCAGGTCCTGGCCGTTGAGCTCGGGCTTGACCGGATGCATGACCATGGTCGGATGCAGGTCGTTGATCCAGATGTACTCGTCGCCCGAGTAGCGGATCTTGCCGATCTCGGCCGCTGCCGCGGCGCGTGCGGCGGCCTCGCTGAGCTCGCCGGACTTGGCCTTGTCGAGATAGCCTTGCGCGATCTTTTCGGCCGCCTTGAGCTGCTCCACCGTGGTCTGCATCTTGACGGCGAGCAGGCTGTCGGAGGCCCGCGAGGTCAGCAGCGCGATCACGGCCACGAAGGCCAGCACCACCAACACCACGGCCAGCCGCAGACGCGTCGCCAGCATCAAGGTCGTCTTGAACATCACCGACTCCTGAGAAGATATGGAGGCGTTCGACTCGACGTCTGGCCCCTTCGAGTCAGTGTATGGGATCCACGCGGCGGCCCCCGCCAAATTGCGGGCCGCGCGGCCGGTCCGGACGCGAGGGCATTGACGTAGAACAAATCATGTTGCAAAACATTGCCTAGGCAACTTATAATCAGGCAAACCAGGAATGGAAACCATGAGCACCAAGTCCGATCAGGCCAGTTTCGAGCATCGCCGCTATGTCGCGCGGCTGGTGCACCAGGCGCAGTCCGCGATGGTCGCTTCGCTCGACAAGGCGCTTGCGCCTTTTGATCTGTCGGCGGCACAGTACGCCATCCTGTCGACGCTGGCCTCGGGCCGCGCCGATACCGCGGCGCAGATCTGCAAGGAGATCTCGTACAGCCCGGGCGCCATGACGCGGATGCTCAACCGGCTGGAAGACAAGGGCCTGATCGTCCGCACGGAATTCCCGGACAACCGCCGGATGACCAAGCTTGAACTGTCCGAAAAGGGTCGCTCGGCCTTTCCGGCCATGCTGGCATCGTCCGGCCGGGTCATCGACGGGTATTTCGGCGCTTTTGAGCCGGCTGAATTGCGGCAGCTCGAGGTCTTGCTGAATAAGATGATGCGCAGGGCCTGAATTTTTTTATCATCAATATTGCCTAGGCAATTTTATGCATGGAGTGCAAAACCATGAGGAAAGAACTGCGAGCCGGACTGATGTGTCTGGCCTTTGTCGCGCAGCCGCTGCGCGCGCTGGCGGACACCGCGCCGTCCATCAGCGTGCTGGGCGCCTTTTTTCCCGACTGGATGTTCTGCGGCCTGGGTTCGCTGTTGGTGACGGTGCCGCTCGCCCAGGTCCTGGCCGGATCGGCCTGGGGGCAGGCCCTCGGCGCGCGCTGGCGGCTGGCGCTGAACATCGCTGCATTTGCCCTGCTGGCCATGGTGGGCTGGCTGCTGTGGTTCAAGAATTGAGAGGAAAACGGTCATGAGTGAGCAAGCCAAGCGCAACAAAATGGCGGCCAAGGGACTGGCACTGTTGATCTGTGCCGTCGCCGTGGGCAGCGCCGTCTACCTGACCTGGACCCTGGACCAGGCGCCCCGCACGGACGACGCCTATGTGTATGCCGACACGGTGCAGGTCGCGCCCGAGGTCAGCGGGCGCATCGTCGAGATGGCGGTGCACGACAACCAGAGCGTCCGTCGCGGCGACCTGCTGTTCCGCATCGATGCCCGGCCTTACGAAGCCAGTCTGGCGAAGGCCGAAGCCAGCCTGCATGCGCTGGACGAGGAGATCATGCTGACCCAGCGCAGCGTCGACGCGCAGCGCCTGGGCGCCAAGGGCGCCCACGCCGCCGTCGAGAAGGCGCAGGCGGCGGCCGATCAGGCCGCCGACACCTTGAAGCGCCTGGAGCCGCTGGGCGGCAGCGACTACCTCGCGGCCGAGCAGTTGGATCAGGCGCGCACCGCCCGCCGCTCGGCGCAGGCGCAATTGCAGGCGGCCCAGCTGGATGCGGCGCGGGCCAGCGCCGGCATCGGCGGGGTGGACGCGCTCGTGGCCAGGCGCGAAGTCATCCGGGCCGAGATCGCATTGGCCCGCTTGAACCTGGACTACACCTCGGTGCAGGCGCCGTTCGACGGCACGGTGCTGAACCTCAAGACCACGGCGGGCCAGTTCGCGGCCGCCGGCCATCCTGTCTTCACGCTGCTCAACACCGGCCGCTGGTGGGTGGTGGCCAATTTCCGCGAGACCGAACTCGAACACATCCGCACCGGCGAGGCGGCCCGGGTGTACGTGCTGGGAACCCAGTCGCGCCGCTTCGACGCGGTGGTCGAGTCCAAGGGCATCGGCGTGTTCCCGGACGACGGCGGCGGCGAGGTGGCTGGCTTGCCCCGGGTGCCGCGTTCGATCAACTGGGTTCGGGTGGCGCAGCGTTTCCCGGTGCGGATGCTGGTGAAGGACCCGGATCCCGAACTGTTCCGCCTGGGGGCCTCGGCGGTGGCGGAGATGCGCCCGGCGGCTGAATCGTCCTCGCATTGAGCGCCAGCCGTGTGCTGACCGGATGTGTTTCCGATGACTACCCGAGGCGGACCTGACATGTTGAGCGAATTGCGGCAGGCGCTGGCGCCTTTCCCGGGCCGAATGGACACCATGTGGCGCTACGTGGTGAGCAGCGCCTTGGTCATCACGATTTCCATGGCGCTGCAGGTGCCCTTTCTGGCAATCTCGCTGATCATGGTGTTCTTCGTCGTGCAGGAGAACACGGTGCTGTCGCGTCTGTTCGGCAAGGTGATGGTGATCGGCACGACGCTGGGCGTGGGCGCGGCCATCGTGCTGCTGCGCTTCACCATCGACTACCCGCTCTGGCGCATCGTGGGCGCTTGCGTGATTGCCTTTGCCGGCATGTACTTCCTGCGCATCAGCCGCCTCGGTGCCATGGGCTTTATGTTGGCACTGACCACGGTATATGCCCAGAGCCTGGTCGACCTGACCGATTCAAGCGAAGCGCTGTTGCGCGGCCTGCTGTGGTTCTGGATGGCCTGCGTCTACCCCTCGCTGCTGACCATGGGCGTGAATGCGCTGTTCCGGCCGGCGCATCCGGCGCGCCTGCTGCGCGACGAGCAGTTGCGCCAGCTCGGTGAGGTGCATGCGCAGCTCGAAGCCGCGGCGCAGGGGCGCCCGCTGCGCCCCATGTCGCCCGACCAGGTCGAGCAGGGTGTGTTGACGCTGCATCGCCACCTGGGTTTCGCGGCCATGGACGATGCCGGCATCGAAGCGACGCGCGGGCGGCAGCTGATGCGCGTCGCCGCCATCGACCGCCTGCACACCGCGGCGGCGCAGTTGGCACTGTCGGCGCAAGCTCTCAGCGAGGCGGACCGCGCCCGCTGCCGGGCCCTGCAGCTGACCTGCCAGGCCTTGATCGGCGCGATCGAACAGGGGCGGAACTTTGCCGGCGCCGAGCTGCCGACCTACGAGAGCTCAGCCGGCTCCCATCTCCAGCCCGTGCTGCAGGAGATCGGGCAGGCCTTCGCGCATTTTGCCGAGGCGGACCTTGATCAGGGCGTGCAGCCTGGCGTGGCGCCGGCCGCCGCACCCGCGCTGGCGCCGGACGCTTTTGACAATCCGCGCTATGCCCAGTTTGCGCTCAAGTCGGTGCTGTCGGCGCTGATCTGCTACTGCTTCTATACGGCCCTGGCCTGGCCCGGCATCCACACGGCGATGCTGACCTGCCTGATCATGGCCCTGCCCAGCCTGGGGGCGACCTCGCACAAGGGCTTGCTGCGGATCTTCGGCTGCGCCATCGGCTCGGTGCTGGGCCTGCTCGCCACGGTGTTTGTCGTGCCCCACCTGGACGGCATCGTCGGGCTGCTGGCCCTCAGCCTGCCCGTGGTCGCGCTCAGCGGCTGGGTCGCCGCGGGCTCGCCGCGCATCAGCTACCTGGGCGTGCAGATCATGTTCGCGTTTGCGCTGGGTGTGTACGGACATTTCGGTCCCGGCACCGACCTGACCGAATTCCGCGACCGCATGGTGGGCATTGTCGTCGGCGTTGCCGCTTCGCTGGCCATGTTCGTCTGGGTGTGGCCGGAGCGGGAGGGCGCGCAATTGCGTGGCCAACTGGCCCGGCTGCTGCGGGCCATTGCGGCGGTCGGATCCGCCGCTGTCGGCGCCAGCTCGGCAGGGCCCGCAGGGTCCGCGCAGGCGGGGCACCAGGCCCGCCTGTGCGCCTGGTCGTTGCTGCGCGATAACCGCGAGCTGCAGGCCCGGGTGGCGCTGGAGCCGGGTCTGGAGCAGGCCCACGGCGCGGTCAACCGCCGGCTCACCACGGCGCTGGCCCAAGGGCAGGCCGTGCTGATGGCGCTTCACCACCTGAGCCTGCAGATGGAGCAGCGCCAGCAGGCGCTGGAGCCCGCGCAGCGCCAGGCCATCGCGGCTTGCGTGGCCGAGTGCCACGAGGAGCTCGAGGCGGTGGCTGCGTATCTCGAGCAATGGGAAGAGGAAGGCAGCGAGCCTGAACCCGCTGAAGCCGTGTTTGCCGTCATCGGCGATGCACCGCGCCTGGCGGCGCGGCGCCAGGCCTTGCAGAATGCCGGGCTGCCGGAGCCCCTGGCCGGGGCCGCCCACGAGGCGCTCGATTGCCTGCTGCCCTTGTTGAACACCTGCGCCATGGGCGCAACCTCCTGAGGGGATGACATGAGTCCGTCCAAATCCACCCGCCGGCAGACGCCGCCCGCCCGCATGCTGCTGCCCGTTCTGCTGGCAGCCTTGCTCAGCGCCTGCGCCATTCCCCACGACCCGGGCAACACGCAGGCCAGCCTGAGCGCCGACCGCATCGAGCTGCCGGCCGAGCTGCGCGCGGGCCACGGAGACTGGCCCGAGCCGCAATGGTGGCACCGCTATGGCGACCCGCAGCTCGACGCGCTGATCGACGCCGGTTTGAAGCAGGCGCCGTCGCTGGCCGTGGCGCGGGCCCGCCTGAAGCTCAGCCATGAGCAGGTGCGCCTGAGCGAAGCCAGCGAAGGCCTGGCCGTGGGACTGCAGGCCGATGTGGATCGCCAGTCGGTGTCCCAGCACGGCTTCCTGGGCCTCTTCGGCACCACCAATCCGGCGTTCGGCACCACGGGCCCCTGGTACACGGCGGGCACGCTGGGCCTGGGCGCGGAGTACACGGTCGATGTCTGGGGCCGCAACCGCGCGCACGTCGAGGCGGCGATGGGCCTGGCCCAGGCGCGCCAGGCCGAGCTGCGCCAGGCGGAGCTGCTGCTGTCGGCCCAGATTGCCCATGTCTATATCGATCTCCAGGGTCTGCTGGCCGAGCAGGCCTTGATCGCCCAATCGCAGGAGATTGCCGCGGCCTCCGTCCGGCACCATCAGGCCCGTGCGCGGCAAGGGCTGGAGATGCAGGTCGCGGTCGCCGGCCCGATCGCGCGCGAGCAGGAGTTCCACCGCCTGCTCGCCGCCAACGAAGCGGCCGTGAAGCAGGCGAAGGAGCGTTTGCGCGAACTCTGCGGGCTGGGTCCGCAGGAGCTGCCGGCCCTGGCGCCGCGCCCGCTCGCCAGCCCCGGCGCCGACCTGCCGCCGCAGCTGGGTTTCGAGCTGCTGGCGCGCCGCCCCGACCTGCAGGCGCTGCAGGCCTCGGTGCGCGCCTCGATGAGCCAGATCGATGCGGCCAAGGCGGCCTTCTATCCCAGCTTCGACATCAAGGCCTTCCTGGGCTATGACGCGCTGCATCTGGAGGACCTGCTCAAGCAGTCCAGCCGGCAGCTCAACTTGGTTCCAGGCCTGAGCCTGCCCATCTTCGACAGCGGCAGGCTCAACGCCAACCTGGCCGGCGTGCGCGCGCAGAACCAGGTGTTGATGGCCCAGTACAACGAGCTGGTGCTGCGCTGCGTGCGCGAGGTGGCGGACGTGAGCGTGCAGATCGACGGCCTGCGCCAGCAGCAGCAGGCGCAGGCCGACAAGCTGGCGGCGCTGAGCCGCCAGGTCGATGCGGCCGATGCGCAGCAGCGCCAGGGCCTGATCGACAAGACCAGCGCGGATGACGCGCGGCTGCCGTGGCTGCAGGAGCAAGGCCGCGCGGTGGCGCTGCAGACGGCCCAGTGGCGCGCCCATGTGAGCCTGGTCGCCGCGCTGGGCGGCGGCTACCAGGCACCGGGCAGCTTGGCTGCAACGCCGCAGTCGCGGCTGCAGCCGCACTTGGCCTCGGCTGCGCAAGCCGGTGCCGAACGCTGACCAGTCGCGGGAAACATGATGGACCTCACTTCAATCGACACGCTGCCGGCGCTGTTCCAGGCCCGCGTGGCCGCGTCTCCCACGCGCGAGGCTTATCGGGCCTTCGACGCGCGCAGCCAGCGCTGGCGCAGTTTCAATTGGGCGCAAGTCAAGCAGGCGGTCGACCGCATTGCCGGCCGGCTCGCGCAACTGGACATGCCCCGGGGCGCCCGCGTGGGACTGCTGCTGCCCAGCGGCATCCTGGCCGTCACGCTGGACCTGGCGGTGCTGTCGGTCGGCGCCGTGCCGGTGCCGATCCACGCGCTCGACAACCCGGAAAGCATTGGCTTCGTTCTTGGCGATTGCGAGGTGTCGCTGCTCTTCGTCGAGAAGGTCTCGCAATGGCTGGACATTGCGAAAAGAGCGCCTGACCTGCCGGCGTTGAAGCAGGTCGTGGTGCTCGCCGATTCCGAGCCGCTGCCGGCCGTGGGCGGGCCGTCCGTCATGCACTTTGACGCGTGGGTGGCGCTGATCACCGGCGCTTCCAGGCGCGCGGCGCGCGAGCCCTCCGGCGAAGACCTGGCCGCCATCGTCTACACCTCGGGCACCACCGGGCGACCGAAGGGCGTGATGCTCACGCATCGCAACGTGGTGTCTAACGTCAAGGCGATCGCGCGGCACCTGCCGATGCGGCCCGACGATCTCCTGCTCTCGATGCTGCCGCTGTCGCATACCTTCGAGCGGACCACGGGCTATTACACGCCGATGGCATTCGGCGCCAGCGTGGCGTTCTGCCGGTCGACTCAGTTGCTGCTGCAGGACCTCCGCGCGATACGCCCCACGGTGATGATCACGGTGCCGCGCATTCACGAACGGCTGGTCGCCGGGTTCGAAGCGAAGATGGCGCAGTACGGCTGGCTGGAACGGCTTTATCGCGACGCCCGCCGTGCCGCCGCCAGTCGGATGGGGTTGAACGGCGGCGCGCAGGCGACGGGCGCGGGCGCCGCGGGTTCGTGGGTGCGGCTCGCCGAGCGCGTGATCGGGGTGAGGCTGCGCGCGCTGTTCGGCGGACGCCTGCGTGTCAGCGTCAGCGGCGGCGCGCCCCTTCCGGTCGAGGTCTCGACGACCTTGCTCGCGTTCGGCGTGCCGGTGGTACAGGGCTACGGCATGACGGAGGCCTCGCCGGTCGTGGCCGCGAACACGCCGGACGACAACCAGCCCGACACCGTGGGCCGGCCCTTGCCCGGCGTGCAGCTGCAGCTGGCCGAGACCGGCGAGCTGCTGGTCCGCGGCCCCAGCGTGATGAAGGGCTACTGGCGGCGCGAGGCCGATACCGAGCGCGCCCTGGCGGGCGGCTGGCTGCATACGGGCGATCTGGCGCGGACCGAGGACGGGCGCTTGCGCATCGTCGGCCGGCTGAAGGAAATCATCGTCACGTCCACCGGCGAAAAGGTGTCGCCCGCCGATGTGGAGCAGGCGATCACCGCCGATCCTGATTTTGCGCAGGCCTTTGCCTTCGGCGAGCAGCGTCCATTCATAGGCGCCGTGGTGGTGCCGAGCGCGGTGGCCTGGGAGCAGCTGGCAGCCCGGCACGGGCTAGACACCGCGGATGCAAGCCTGCTGGACCAGGAGCCGCTGCAGCGCCAGCTGCTGGAGCGCATCCGTGCCTTGACCAGCGGCCTGCCCTATTACGCGCAACCGCGTGCGGTGGTCGTGAGCCTGGAACCCTGGACGCTGGAAAACGGCTTGCTGACGCCGACCTTGAAGCTCAAGCGGCGACAGTTGCTGGAGCGCTTCGCGCCTCGCATCGACGAGGTGTATGCGCGCGTGCGGCGCAGTCCCGCAGGGCATGCCAAGGCGCTCCACGAGGAGATGTCGAAGGGCTAACTCTGTAGATGGGCGATCAGGACGGATCGATCGATGACATAGGTGGACCGGCCCACATGCATGATTTCCGCATTCAGTTCCATGTCTTTCATGGCCCTTTGAATGGACTCGCGGCGAATGCCCAGGATGTGCGAAAGACTCGCTTGCGTGGGGATCTTGATGGTCGGGTTGCCCTGCAGCTTGGCCAGCAGCAGGAATGTACTGGCCACCTTGGCCTGGACATTGTGGAACTGCATCACCTGCGCCCAGTCTGCAATGAGTTCAGCGGTGCGTACTTGCTCCAGGGCCAACAGACGAACCGCATCGAGATGCGAGGGCAAATGGCGCCTGAGCACGTCGATGGGAATCTCGCACACCCGCCCCCAATCGTTCGAGACAAAGGTGAAGGTATTGGCCAGTCCCAGCAGGGACAGTTTTCCAAATGAAATGCCCTGGCTCAGCAGCCCCAGGGGGCGGTCTCGTCCATCGATGCCAATGCGGTTGCAGGTCACCTGGCCCACCTTGAGGACCATCATCGCTCTTGAGAGAGAGCCCTGCTGCTGCAGCACTTCGTCTTTTGAAATCTTGCGTTCACGGGCCGCATTGGAAATGGCGGTGTTGCCAGCAGAGAGCGCGGCAAGTGCGCAGCGCTTTCTGGTGACGCATTCTTTGCAGATCTTCAAAATAAATACCAGTGAATGAGTGGCCTGGGTTGCAGTGCGGGCAACCCTTTGCGGGAGGGTCAGGGGGCGCGCTGGCGATTTTCAAGCCAGAGCTGCTTGGCGCGAGCCGCTGGAAGGGCCTTGGCGTACAGCCATCCCTGATAGGTGCTGCAGCGATGTTGGGCGAGAAATTGTAGTTGCTCCTGGGTCTCGACACCCTCGGCGACGACATGCAGATCCAAGGTGTGCGCCAGGCTGAGAATGGCTTGGACGAGGATGGTCTGCTCCTTGTCAAACGGCACGGCGCGCATGAAGGTCCGGTCGATCTTGATCCGTTTGACAGGCAGGTGGCGCAAATACGATAGCGCCGAATACCCGGTGCCAAAGTCGTCCAGCGCCACCGAGACACCCAGGGCGCAAAGCTGCAGCAGCACTTCTCGCGTGCGTTCAGGGTCGGCCATGGCAACGGTTTCGGTGATCTCCAGCTCCAGGTGTCGCGGATCGATGTCGTAGCGTTCGAGCAGGCTCTTCAGAAACCGGTCCAGGTCGTCGCGCCGGAACTGCAAGGCTGAAATATTGACGGAAACGGCCAGGTCTATGCCTTCAAGCCGCCAGGCCAGCAACTGCTGGCAGGCCTGCTCGAGCACCCAGTCTCCCAGTGGATGAATGAGCCCGGTCACTTCGGCAATGGGAATGAACTTGTCGGGCGGAACGTTGCCGAGTTCCTGGTCCTGCCAGCGCAGCAGCGCTTCAACGCCTCTCATGGCGCCGCTGGCCACATCGACCTGGGGCTGGTATTCGAGACGCAGTGCGCCTTCGGTGAGCAGCGCGATCTTGAGGCGATCCCGCACGTGCATCTTCTCTTGAATCTGCAGCCCCATCTGCACGTCGTACAGCGCGTATGAATTCCGTCCCTGCGTCTTGGCCCTGTACATGGCCAGGTCGGCGTAGCGCATCAGGGTTTCCGTGCTCTGCGCATCGTCGGGGAAAATGGAAATTCCGATGGACGCCGATGGATTCATTTCGAACCCCTCGACCTTGTAAGGTTTTGACAGGTTCAGCAGCAGCTTGCGTGCAACGGCGATCGCATTTTCCGGGGCCTCGATCTCCGGAAGCAGGATGACAAATTCATCTCCGCCCAGGCGCGCCAGAATATCGCCATCACGCAGCTCTGATCGCAGGCGCTTTGAAGTCTCCATCAAGACTTCATCGCCAGCAAAGTGGCCGTAGCTGTCATTGACTTCCTTGAAATCATCGAGATCCAGCAGCAGCAAGGCCAGTGAACATTTTCTGCGCTGGCCACGGAGCAATGCGCTGCGCATTTGATTTTGAAATGCATAGCGGTTGTAGAGGCCGGTCAATGAATCGTGCGTGGCCTGGTATTCAATTTTCGATTCGAGTTGAAGAAAAACGCTCAGGTCGCGTATGAAGGCAACGGCGGCGACCTCGCCATTCAAAATGCCTTCATTGATCGCGATGTCGACCGGCACCGGTGTGCCATCGTTGCGCATCAGTTTCAAGTGCGCGACCTTTCCCATCGCACGGCGCTGCGGCCGAATGAAAAACTGCTTGAAATAGCTGACATGCTGGATCCGCATGTCGGGAGCAAGAAAGATGTCGAGCGGCTTTCCCTTGAGGGCTTCGGGAGGGTAGCCGGTGATGATTTCCATGGTGGCATTGGCGCGCAAGATGATGCCTTGCGCGTCCACCACCAGGATTCCGTCTGGTGCGGCTTCGAAGACCACGCCTTCCAACTGGAGCACAAGTGGCAATTCAGGTGCAGGTGCTGGCAGATTGCGGAGATTCGCGTCAGTCCTTGAGATGAGGTTCGCAACTTTCATACTGTGCATGCCGGTCAACTGGTAGAACGGAAGGCAGCCTGAATGCCTTTCGTCGCACCCATCAGGTTCAACTGGTTTCGGCTCCCATCGACATCTTCAGGCTGGCTATCTTTTGATTCGGATGCAACATCCTGATGATTGTTAGGGCCGCTTTCTTTCATTTATTCCTTAGATGAATTGAATGCAATTCGGCGTCTAGTGTGAATGAACCAGCAAATAATTCAATATCAGAAGGGCATGCAAGTAGGTGTAAACGCCATGGCAGCGCACGTCGAAAGTGACTTTTCTCACATCGTGAGTTGCGAAAAGTAGCGCTTTCTTTATGACGCTGATCAAATTTGTTTTGAAAAATACTCGATTTGAATCGGACCGCAGCGTCGATTTGAACGGCTCTGTCGGGTGTTGTTCGTCGTTGGTGTCGTTGGTATTGGCTTGTTGCATCCAGGCGCGCGCTTGAATGCAAATCGAATAAGAAGGAGATTCAATGCAGATCAATGGTCCTGTCACTCGCAAGGAATTCGAGATACCTGACAATATGATCTTGATGTCCATGACGGATACCAAGAGCCGGATTCTTTACGCCAACGAGGCGTTTGTGGATGTCAGCGGGTTCGCGCGGGATGAATTGCTGGGGCAGCCGCACAACATGGTGCGCCATCCCGACATGCCGCCCGAGGCTTTTGCCGACCTGTGGCGGACCCTCGGTTCGGGGCAGTCGTGGACAGCCTTGGTCAAGAACCGGAGAAAGAACGGCGACCACTATTGGGTCCGGGCGAATGCGGCGCCCATCGAGCGCGACGGCCGCATCGTCGGCTACATGTCGGTGCGCACCAAGCCGGGCCGCGATGAAACGGCGGCGGCCGAATTCCTGTATGCGCGCATGCGGGATGCGCGGCTGAAGAACACCCGGATCTACAAGGGCCTTGTCGTCAGGTCAGGATGGCTGGGCCTTCTCTCGGCGAATCAGAAGATGCCCCTGGCCTTGCGGGTGGCGATGGCCTGCATGGCGGGCGCCGCTGCAGCGGTTGGCGTGTCCGTGCTGGGCGGCGCCGTCGGGCTCGACCTGGCCCTCTCGGCCGGCGGCGCGATGTTCGGCGGCCTGTGCTGCTACGGAGTGATGGAGCGGCAGATCTGCGCGCCGCTGCGCATCGTCGGCAGGGAGGCGCAAGCGGTCGCCAGCGGGCAGGTCGCGAAGACCGCCGGGTTCGACCGGGTCGACGAGATCGGCATGCTGATGCGCAACGTGAATCAGGCCGGCTTGAACATCAAGGCGCTGATCGACGACGTGGCATTGCGAACGCAGGTGGTGGCCTCCGCCAGCAGCCAGATCGCCAGCGGCAACGCGCATCTCGCCTCCAGGACGGAAAGCCAGGCCAGCGCCCTGGAGCAGACCGCGGCGGCGATGGAGCAGTTCCAGAGCACCGTGAAACAGAACGCAGCCAGCGCCAGCGACGGCAACCAGATGGCGATCCAGGCGTCCGAAGTGGCCGAGAAAGGTGGCGCCGTCGTCAGCCAGGTGGTCGAGACCATGAAGAGCATCGACGAGAGCTCGCGCCGGATTTCCGACATCATCGGCATGATCGACGAGATCGCGTTCCAGACCAACATCCTGTCGCTCAATGCGGCCGTGGAGGCCGCCAGGGCCGGCGAGCAGGGGCGGGGCTTCGCCGTGGTGGCCAACGAGGTGCGCAGCCTCGCCGGCCGGTCGGCAGAGGCGGCCAAGGAGATCAAGAAGCTGATCGTTGCCAGCACGGAGAGAACCGAGGCCGGCAACCGTTTGGTCGATCAGGCGCGCGACACCATGACCGAGGTCATGCGGTCGATCAACGGCGTGACGGGCCTGATGACGCAGATCATGGTGGCCAGCAAGGAGCAGTCGCAGGGCATCGAGCAGGTCGGGGAGGCGGTCGTCATGCTCGATCAGAACACGCAGAAGAACGCGAGCCTGGTCAGCGACAGCGCGGCGTCGGCCAGCGCGCTGCTGTACCAGGCGCAGCAATTGGTCAATGCGGTGAACGCATTTCGTCAGGTGGCGTGAGGGCTCAGGCGGTGGGCACAGCGGACACAGCCTGCCGCAAGGTCTCGCGCAGCCAGACCTGGGCCGGATCCGCGTGCGCCCTCGGGTGCCAGGCCATGAAGACGGAAAAGCCCGGCACCTCCAGCGGCGCCGAGACCACCGCCAGCTGAGCGGCCCAGTGCTGGGCCAGCCGTGCCGGCACGGTGGCGATCAGGTCGGTGTTCGTGATCAGGCCGGGCACCAGCAGAAAGCTGTTGACGGAAACCTGCACCTGGCGGCTGCGTCCCAGCGCCTGCAGCGCCGCATCCACTGCGCCGACAAAGCCGCCGCCGCTGGGCGACACCAGCACGTGGGCAAGGGCGCAGAAGGTGGCCAGGTCCAGGGGCCTGGCGGCGGCAGGGTGGCCCAGGCGCATCACGCACAGGAAGTCCTCGTCGTAGAGCTTGCGCGCATGCAGCGTGGCGGGCATGGATTGCGAGGTCAGCAGCGCCAGATCCAGTTCGCCGCTGGCCAGCTGTTCGGGCAGGGTCTGCAGGTCGCTGCGCTGCATGGCCAGCCGACAGTGCGGCGCACGCGTCGTCAATCGGGCCGCCAGCGGGGTGCTGATGCTGCTGTGGATGGAGTCGGTGGCCGCCACGCGGAAGACCTGCTGCGCCGTGCCGGGGTCGAAGGCCTGGTCCGTGCTGACCAGGCCGTGAATGCCGGCCAGCAGCTCGCGCAAGGGTTCTTTGAGCGCCAGCGCGCGCGCGGTGGGCGTCATGCCCCTGGGGCCGGGCAGCAGCAAAGGGTCGCTGAAGGCCTCGCGCAGCTGCCGCAGCTGCGCCGACAGCGCCGGCTGCGACAGGCCGAGCCGGCCCGCTGCGCGGGTGACGTGGCATTCGGCCAGCAGCACGTCCAGCGACACCAGCAGGTTCAGGTCCAGGCGCGAAGGCAGCCGCTCCATAAGTAGTTTGGATTGCTGTAATAAGTACTATCCATTTTACGGATTGAAACGGCCTGCCTACAGTTCAGTGCTTGTTTGAAAGAACCCTTACGGAGCACTGAAATGTCACTCACACACCAACGCGTCTTGATCATCGGCGGCAGCAGCGGCATGGGCCTGGCCAGCGCCAGGCGGCTCGTGCAGGCCGGGGCCGACGTCTTCATCGCCGGCCGCGACGAAGCCCGGCTCCAGGCCGCCGTGGCTTCGCTGGAGGGCCGGGCGGTCGGCATCGCGGCCGATTTCACCGATCCCGAGGCCTTGCAGGCGCTGATGATCCGCATCGGCCGGCTCGATCACCTGGTGCTGGCCGCCGCGGGCGCCGCCGCCTGGGGACCGTTCGCGCAGCTGCCGGTGGAGGCCGTGCGCACGGCGCTGAACACCAAGCTGCTCGGCTACTGGCAGAGCCTGCAGGCCGCCTTGCCCATTCTGCGCAAAGACGGTTCTGTCGTCTTCCTGACCGGCGCGGCCTCGCGCGTGGCCATGGCGGGTACCGCCGGCCTGGCGGCCGTGAACGGCGGCATCACGCAGATGGCGCAGACCCTGGCCAAGGAGCTGGCGCCGCTGCGCGTCAACGTGGTCTCTCCGGGCCTGGTGGACACGCCGGCCTACGACGGTCTGCCCGCGGACGCCAAGGCGGGCATGTTCGCCGGCGCGGCCAAGAGCCTTCCGGTGGGCCGCACCGGCCTGGCCGACGACATCGCCCAGGGCGTGGAAATGCTGCTGGCCAACCACTTCGCCACTGGCGTGCTGCTGGACATCGATGGCGGCGCCCGCATGCCCTTGCGAGACCCGACATGAACATTCTTCTCGTTCTCGCCCACCCCGAGCGCCACAGCTTCAACGGCGCCATGTTCGACACCGCCCTCCATGCGCTGGAAGCGGCAGGCCACACGGTCGCCACCAGCGATCTCTACCGCATGGGTTTCGACCCGGTCTCCAGCCGGCGCAACTTCAGGCGTGGGTCGGTCCCGCCAGATCGTGATTCGTCGCAAGGCCTTTGAGCCCCGTCGCAGTCGCTGTTAGCGTCGGGCGCATGAAATCCACCTTGCTGAGGCGCCACGCGCTTGTTTTGTCCGCGGCCTATGGCCTGGCTTTCGCTTGCGCCGCGCAAGGCCTGTCCAGCCTGCCCACGGCCGACTCCGGGGACCGTTGGATCGGCACTTGGGCAGCCGCGCCCCAGCCGGCCTTTCCGGGGCCGCCCGAGCGCCTTGACGACCGCACGCTGCGCCTGGTCGTGCACGTCAGCGCGGGCGGCGAGCGGGTGCGGATCCGCATTTCGAATACCTATGGCCGCGTGCCGCTGCATATCGCGGCGGCCCACGTGGCGCGGCGACGCAGCGGCGCTGAGATCGACGCCGCGTCGGACCGCGCACTGAGCTTCGGCGGCCGTCCCGGCGTCGTGGTCGCGCCTGGCGACACCGTGCTCAGCGACCCCGTGGCCTTGACGGTGCCGGCCCTGTCCGATCTGGCCGTGAGCCTGCAGGCCAGCGGGCGTGTCGAGGCCAGCACCACGCACGCGCTGGCGCAGCAGACCAGCTATGTCTCGCTGGCGCGCGGCAACGCGACCGGCGCCGCGCAGCTGCCGCAGTCCAAGGCGATCGACAGCTGGCCCTTCCTGACGGGCGTGGAGGCCGAGGCCGCGCCGGGCGGCGCGGCCATTGTCATGTTCGGCGATTCATGGGTGGACGGCGACGGCAGCACGCCCGACGCCAACGCACGCTGGCCCGACGCGCTGGCGGCGCACCTGCAAGCCGCCGGCGGCGCGTGCGCGCATCTGGCCGTGCTCAATGAAGGCCTGATCGGCAACCGGCTGCTGCACGACAGCCCCGTGGTCCATGCGCCGCGTGCGCCCGATTTCGGCCGCGCGCTGGGCGAGTCCGGACTCGCGCGCTTCGACCGCGATGTAACGCGGCAGGCCGGTGCGCGGGCGGTGATCCTGCACCTCGGCAACAACGACCTCGGATTCGAAGGCGGCGTCGCGCCCGCTGGCGAAACGGTGTCGGTGACTATGCTGCTGGCCGGGTATCGCGAGCTGATTGCACGCGCCCATCGCGCCGGGCTGCTGGCCGTCGGCACCACGCTGACGCCGGTGGCGGGCACGAAGGTGCTGCCGAATTACGACACTCCGGACAAGGAGCAGCGGCGTCAGCAGGTCAATGCCTGGATCCGCGACAGCGGAGAGTTCGACGCGGTGATCGATGTCGACAGCGTCGTGCGCGACGCCGCGTATCCCGCGCAGCTGGCGACCGCGATCGCCAGCCAGGACCGCCTGCACCCGAACGACGCCGGCTATGCCGCCGTGGCCGAGGCGGTGCCGACCTCGATGTGCGCCGACATCTCATCGACACGCCGATGAATCGAAGGGAGGGCGCATGCAGCCCGCATGCTCGTCGGTCGCAGGCGTTGATTTGAAATTCAAGATTTCCCAGTGCCCTTCGCCTTGCCCCCTTTGTCTGGGGGGCGATAAACTTCAAAAGCGACAGGTTTCTTTCAGACTATCAGCAGCGGCAGGCGGCACTGCCGGCACCTCCGGGTTTCTCTCTTGTGGGGAAAAATCATGACCCTGACTGTCACCAAGAAAATGGCATTGCTGGTCTTGACAGCACTGGTTGGCATTTGTGTGCTGACGGGTGTCAGCCAGATGCAGATGGGACAGATCTACGACAGTGCCAGCTATTCCACCGTCAATTCCGTGCCCAGCATCGTTGTGCTCGACAAGTCGGTGGCGGCGCTTGGCAATCTGCGTGCGCTGATCTGGCGGCATGTGGCCGAAACCGATCTGCTCAAGAAGACTGCACTGGAGCGGCAAATGGATGGTGACCGCCAAAAAATTGTCGCCGCGCTCAAGGAATACGAGCCGCTGTTGTCCAACGACAAGGACAAGAGCCTGCTGGATACCGATCAAGCGGACATTGCCGCCTACGAAAAGCTGCTGGATCAGGTGATCACCCTTTCTCGCACCGACAAGGCCAAGGATGCCTATGAGCTGTTGAACTCCAACGACGCCATCCGCGACAGGGTCTGGAACGATTTCATCACCCACAATCAATTCAACGCCGATCTGAGTCAGCAGGGCGCGAACGATGCGGTCGCCATCAAAGGTTTTGCCACGACGCTGAACTATCTGGTGGCGGGAGGGACTTTTCTGGGCGTGGCCATCATTGGCTTTTTCATCACCCGCAACCTGCTGCGTTCCCTGGGTGGAGAACCCGCTTATGCGGCGGAGGTTGCCAAGAAAGTCGCTGCCGGAGATCTAACCGTCAAGGTGCGCCTCAAGCCCGGCGACAGGACGAGCCTGTTGGCGGCCATGAGCCAGATGGTGGGAAAGCTCACGCAGGTTGTGGTCGAGATGCGAAGCAGCGCGGAAAACCTGGCAGCCATGGCGGAAGATGTGAATTCATCCTCTCAATCATTGAGCCAGAATGCCTGCGAACAGGCTGCCAATGTCGAGGAAACCAGTTCTGCGGTTGAAGAAATTGCTTCGACAGTGACGCAAAACTCTGAGAGCGCGCACATCACCGACAGCATGGCGAGCCAGTCGGCTGCCAATGCCGGATCCGGAGGCGAGGCGGTCAGGCAGACCGTGATCGCCATGCAGGCCATTGCCAAGAAGATCGGCATTGTCGACGACATTGCCTACCAGACCAATTTGCTGGCGCTGAACGCGGCGATCGAGGCGGCTCGCGCTGGTGAACACGGCAAAGGCTTCGCGGTCGTGGCTGTGGAGGTGCGCAACCTCGCTGAGCGCAGTCAGATTGCGGCGCAGGAAATCTCCGAACTCGCCACGAACAGCGTGGAGTTGGCCGAACATGCCGGCGGCCTGCTCAGCCAGATGGTGCCGGCGATCGGAAGGACGGCCAAGCTTGTCCAGGAGATCGCGGAGGCTTCTCGAGAGCAGAGCAGCGGACTGGGACAGATCAGCGCATCAGTCGGTCAATTGACCAAGGCCACCCAGATGAATGCGTCGGCATCCGAAGAACTGTCGTCGATGGCGGAGCAATTGAGTGCCCAGGCAAGCCAATTGCAGGAATTGATGGCGTTCTTCCAGATCGAAGGCGTCTTGTCAAAAGAGCTATCGGAGCCGGTCAATTTGACCCGGTCTGGCGGCTCGGGACACCATCCGCGCGGCGCCGGCGTGTACGCGCGCGGCTGACCGCGTTTTGGCCGACTCAGTCGCCGCTGATCTTGAACCGGGCCACCAGGTCCGCCATGCGGTGCGCCTGCGTCTTCATGGACTCCGCCGCCGCCGCGCTCTGTTCGACCAGCGCGGCGTTCTGCTGCGTCATGTTGTCGAGCGAGCCTATCGCGTTGTTGACGGTGGAAATGCTTTGATATTCAGCGTTCGCGGATGAGGCAATTTCCTGGATGACCGTGTTGACGCGGTCCACGCTGCTGACGATTTCGTTCATGGTCGAGCCCGCTTCGCGGACCAGCGAGCTGCCTTGCTCGACGCTGGTCACGCTGGTCTGGATCAGCGTCTTGATTTCCTTGGCCGATTCGGCGCTGCGCTGCGCCAGGCTGCGGACTTCGGCCGCGACCACCGCGAACCCGCGGCCCTGATCGCCCGCCCGCGCGGCCTCGACAGCGGCGTTCAAGGCCAGGATGTTGGTCTGGAACGCAATGCCGTCGATCACGGAAATGATTTCCACGATCTTCTTCGAGCTGTCCTCGATGGCGCTCATGGTGCCTACCACGCGGCCCGTGATCTGGCCGCCGGCAGACGCCACGCGCCCCGCCTCCACGATCAACTCCTGCGCCGATGCGGCCGAGTTCGACGCCGATTGCACCAGTTCCGTGAGCTGCTGGATCTGCCCCGCCGTGGTTTGCAGGCTGGACGCCGTCACCTCGGTCCGGTTCGACAGGTCCATGTTGCCGCTGGCGACCTCGGCGCTCGAGATGGTGATGTTCTGCGCGGCATCCTGGACCTGGCTGACCAGTTCGCGCAGGGCCTGCTGCATGACGCTGATGGAACGCAATAGCGTTGCAGGCTCGTCGGTGCCCTTCACCTCGATGTCGCGGGACAGGTCGCCGTCGGCAATGCGTCCCGCGAGTTCCATGGCGGTGCCCAGCGGTCCGATCAGCGACTTCAGCGTCAGCAGCATCATGCTGATGAACAGCGCGAGCACGGTCAGCGCCAGAACCGCCTGCAGCAGGGTGGATTGGCGGACGCTCTTGAAGATCTGCGCGCTGACTTCCTGGGTTGCCTGGTCCTGGGCGGTGGTGATGTCATTGATCGTGGCCGTCAACTCGTCGAGATTGGAGTCGGTGCGCTGGATGTAGGCCAGGCCGGCGCTGGCGTCCATGGTGGCGTTGATCAGCGGCTTGGCGACGCCGTTGACGTTTTCCTCGACGTCCTTCAAGACCGATGCGGTTTTCTCGTTGAGCTTGGAGAAGGCCTCGGAATCGGGATGGGCGCTGGCCAGGGCGGCGCTGACGGACTTGAGTTTCTTGACCGCCAACTGCCACTGCTGGTAGGGCGTCTCAACGTCGGTCGGGTTGGACACCGCGGTGGCCACCATCTGCGCCTGGTGCAGCTTCAGCTGGACCAGCGCCTCGCGCATGGCGTCGATCTGGCGGGTGGTCTGGGTGTTCTGGTCGACGATGTCGACGATGCGGCGGGCACCGTGGTTGGCCGTGAAGTAGCTGCTGATTGACAGTGCAAGCAGCGTCGAAGCCACGATGGCCATCACCCAGTAAAAACGGTGCTTGATCGAGATGCTGCGTAGAATTTCCATATGCGGTCGGTTTCGTAAGGCTTGTCGTCCGCCGGTGAGGCCTGATTTGAAAGCATCTCTTGGTTTTGTCAACAAAAAAATAGCGTTCTCACCAATTGATTGCACAACTGCTTGCGTTAGAACTCCTGCACAGGATGCGTGACAGGCGCGTTTGCCGCAAGAATTGATCTGTCGCGAACGTACAGCGGATTGGCGTTGTCGGTCATGCCGGATTGTGTTATTCGGTGCTTGCGTTGAACTGATCCAGGTCAATGGTCAATTCGGTGACCAAGCCAGTGAGCAATTCAGGAGGGTGGGACGATGAAGATTTCCACGCGATTGAACCTGGGGTTTGCAGCGGTGATCGCTGTGGTGGCCTTGCTCGCGGCCTTGACGGCATGGCGGATCCAGGACGTTTCCGCCGCCTCGCGCCGCATGGAGAAGCAGACCGAGCTGCTCGCCATGGCCGGCCAGTGGCAGGGCGACGTCAGACAGAATTCGACGCGCTCGCTCGCGGCGGCTTACGCGGACGGGCCGGGCATGCTGGATTTCTTCAAGGACGCCATGGCGGCGACGAGCGCCAAGACCACCGCGACGCAGAAGGCCTTTCTGGCGCAGGTCGAGGACGAGGCCACCCGGGCCCGCGTCGACAAGGTGGGTGAGATCCGCAAGAAGTGGTTGGTGATGCGAGACCAGATCAACCAGCTGAAGGCCGGGGGACGCGACGCGGAAGCTCGCGAGCGGGTCAAGAACGAGCTCCAGCCGGCCACGGACGCTTACATCGCTGCCGTGCAGGACCTGCTGGACGGGCTGATCGCGGACATGCATGCTGCCGCCGACGATGTGCGGCACCAGTTCCGGGAGCTTTACGTTGCCGGCGCGCTGATGCTGCTGGCGGTGGTCGTGGTGGCCGTGCTGATCAGCTGGAACCTGTCGGCGGGCGTGGCGTCCGGCGTGGCGGTGGCCTGCCGCGCCGCCGATCGCATCGGCGGCGGCGATCTGCTGTATCGCGAATCGACCCAGCGCAGCGACGAGATCGGCCAATTGCTGCAAAGCCTGGTGGGCATGCAGGACAGCCTGGCCCGGGTGGTGAGCAATGTGCGTCACGGCAGTGAAAGCGTGGCCTCGGCCAGCTCGGAAATCGCCAGGGGCAACCAGGACTTGTCGGCCCGCACCGAAGAGCAGGCCAGCTCCCTGGAGCAGACCGCCGCGTCAATGGAGGAGCTGGGAGCGACCGTGCGCCAGAACGCCGACAACGCGCAGCAGGCCAACCAGCTGGCGCAGAGCGCCTCGCAGGTTGCCGAGCAGGGCGGACAGGTCGTGGCGCAGGTCGTCGACACGATGCGCGGCATCAGCGACAGCTCCAGGCGCATTGCCGACATCATTGCCGTGATCGATGGCATTGCGTTCCAGACCAACATCCTGGCGCTCAACGCAGCCGTGGAGGCGGCTCGTGCGGGCGAGCAGGGCCGCGGCTTTGCCGTGGTCGCGGGAGAAGTGCGCACCCTGGCCCAGCGCAGCGCCGAGGCCGCCAAGGAGATCAAGACCCTGATCACGGACAGCGTGGAGCGGGTCGAGCGCGGCACCAGCCAGGTGGACCGGGCCGGGCAGACCATGAACGAGATCGTGACCAGCATCCGCCGCGTCACGGCCATCATGACCGAGATCAGCGCCGCCAGCACCGAGCAGAGCGCCGGCGTGGGGCAGGTGGGCGAGGCCGTGACCCAGATGGACAGGGTGACCCAGCAGAACGCCGCGCTGGTGGAGCAGATGGCGGCGGCGGCCGACAGCCTGAGTCATCAGGCCCGGCAGCTGGTCGAGTCGGTGAGCGTGTTCAAGGTGGCGTAAGCCTCGCTCAAGGAAGGCGAGTGCGCCTAGGCCGTCAGCAGCGAGGCCGTCAACACGTCGGCCGGCAAGGTGGCGGCCGCCTGCCCGACGGTGCGCCGGATCAGGCCGAGATCGACGGCGGGCTCCAGGTCCGCCGGCCGTCCATGCGCGCCGGTAGGCTCGGCGTGCAGCCCGCCTGAATCGCGCGCCAGCTTGAACTGCCCGCAGCAGTTGCGGCAATAGATGAGCTGGCCGGCCTGGCTCTCGCGCGTCAGGGCCAGGGTCGGGCCGCAGCTCGGGCAGCTTTGCAGGGGAATGCCTTCGTCGCTGTGGCCGGCCACGTGGAGCAGCTGCGCGTCGCTGCCCAGCGCGATCAGCGCGTCGGCAAAGCGCGCGTCGAATTGCCGGCCTTTTTCCGCGTCGATGAGGGCCAGGGCCTTCTCGATGGGCATGCCGGCGCGGTAGGGCCGGTGGCTGGTCATCGCGTCGAAGGCGTCGCATACGCCGACGATCAGGGCCATGTCCGGGATGTGCGGTGCGGCAAGTCCTGACGGGTAGCCGCAGCCGTCGGGCCGTTCATGGTGCAGCAGCACGGCGTCGTGGACCAAGGCGGCCAAGGGATGGCCCGCCAGCATGCGCTCGCCCATGCCGGGATGGGTCTTGATGACTTCGTACTCTTCCTCGCTGAGCTTGCCGGTCTTGCGCAGGATCGCGTCGGGCACGCCGATCTTGCCCAGGTCATGCAGGAAGCCGCCCAAGGCGATGCGTGCAGCCACGGCGCCGCCCAGGTCCGAGCGCTCGGCCACCAGCTGCGCATAGCGCGAGACCCGCCAGAGGTGGCCGCCCGTGTAGGGGTCGCGCGCCTCCACGAACCAGGCCATGGTCAGCAGGCTGGCCAGCAGGGCCTGCGTCTTGGGGTCCATAGGGGTTCCGGCTTCAGCGGGGGCAGGCCCGCCCCTGGTGATTGCGCGGCCTGCTTTGCGCCACCAGCTCATGGGTCCGGCCTCAGTGCTGGGTCAGCCGGAACGTGCCGATCACCTCGGCCAGGCGCTGCGCCTGATTCTTCAGGCCCTCGGCGGCGGCGGCCGATTCCTCGACCAGCGCCGCGTTCTGCTGCGTGACCTGGTCGAGCTGGTTCACGGCGGTGTTGACCTCGCCGATGCCCTGGCTCTGCTCGCGCGCCGAGCCGCTCAGCTCGGTGAGGATGTCGGCCACCCGCTGCACGCTGGTCATGATCTGTTCCATGCTTTGCCCGGCCGTGCCGACCTGCTGGGCGCCGGCCTCGACCCACTCGACGCTGGACTGGATCAGCGTCTTGATTTCCTTGGCCGCCTCCGCCGAGCGCTGCGCCAGCGCCCGGACCTCGCTGGCCACCACCGCGAAGCCGCGGCCCTGCTCGCCCGCGCGCGCCGCCTCGACGGCGGCATTGAGCGCCAGGATGTTGGTCTGGAACGCGATGCCGTCGATGGTGCCGATGATGTCGGAAATGCGCCGGCTCGACGCATTGATCTGCTCCATCGTCTTCACGACCTGGCCTACCACTTCGCCGCCCTGGCGTGCTGCACCGGCCGCATCGACGGCCAGATGGCTGGCGGTGGCCGCCGAGTCGGCGCTGTGGCGCACGGTGTGGGTCAGCTGCTCCATCGAGCTGGCGGTCTGCTGCAGGTTGCTGGCGCTTTCCTCGGTGCGCTGGCTCAGGTCCTGGTTGCCGACGGCGATCTCGCGCGAGGCGACGGCGATGGACTGGCTGGTCTGGCGCACGTCGATCATGACCGTCTCGATCTTGGCGACGAACTGGTTGAAGGACTTGGCGATGTCGGCGATTTCGTCCTGGCCGTTGACGGCCAGGCGCTGCGTCAGGTCGCCGCTGCCGGAGCCGATTTCGTCCATGGCGTCGCGCACGCGGCCCAAGCCCTGCAGCAGTCTGCCGATGGCCAGCGCCGAGACCAGCGCCGCGGCGATCGCCACGACCACCAGCACCACGCCGGCGCTGCCGAGAATGGCCGACAAGGCGGCCAGCGCTTCATCGCGCTCGGCCGCCAGCACCAACGTCCAGTCGGTGCCGGGCACCGGGGTGGCGTGCAGGAAGAATCGCGATTCGCCGATCCGGGCCACGATCTCCTCCTCGGCGCCCGCGCGGGCGATCAGGGCGGGCGTCAGCTCGGCCGACAGGTCCGCCATCGGCTTGAGGGTCAGCGCGGCATCCGGGTGGGCAATGATGTTGCCGCTCTTGTCGAGCAAAAAGGCCAGGCCGCTGGGCGTCGGCTTGATCGACTTGAGGGTGGCGATGACGTCGTCCAGCGCCACGTCGA
>JAFALA010000005.1 GCA_019234815.1 Burkholderiaceae bacterium
TCTGCTTGCGCTCGAGCGCCAGGCCCCATTCGGCGATCGGTCCCAGCTTGGGCGACAGGCCGAAGAACACCAGCACCTGGTCGCAAGGCACGACGCGCGTGACGCCGTCGCCGCCGGTGACCTTGACGCCCTTGAGCACGTCGTCGCCTTCATCGAGGTCGGTCACCTGGCCGACGATGAACTGCATCTCGTAGGCGTCGCAGAGTTCCTTCATCTTGGCGACGCTGGCTGGCGCCGCACGGAAGCCGTCGCGGCGGTGCACCAGGATCACGCTCTCGGCCTTGTGCGGGTTGCCGTCCTCGTTGCCGCCGCAGAAGTTCAGCGCCCAGTCGAGCGCCGAGTCGCCGCCGCCGATGACGACGATGTTCTTACCCGCGAACTGCTCGGGCTTGCGGACGCGGTAGTGCACCTGCGAGCCTTCGAACTTGTCGATGCCGTCGACCTTCAGCGTGCGCGGCTGGAACGAGCCCACGCCGCCGGCGATGAAGATGGTCTTGGTCAGGAACTGCGTGCCCTTGGAGGTGGCGACGAAGAAGCGGCCGTCGTCCTGCTTTTCGACCGTCGTGACTTCCTGGCCGAAGTGGAAGGTGGCGCCGAAGGGCTCGATCTGCTTGAGCAGGTTGTCGGTCAGTTCCTTGCCGGTGCACACGGGCACGGCGGGGATGTCGTAGATGGGCTTGTCGGGGTACAGCTCGATGCACTGGCCGCCGGGGTAGCCCAGCGAGTCGATCACGTGCGCCTTGATTTCGAGCAGGCCGAGTTCGAACACCTGGAACAGGCCGACAGGACCTGCGCCGACGATGACGGCATCGGTTTCAATCACGCCGGTCGTGGCGTGGGCGGAAGCAGCGGTTTGAGTCACTTGATACTTTCTGCGTTCAGCGGATCAGTTCGGGCAGCTTGCCGGTGCGGTCTTTCCATTCGTCGGCGTCGGGCAGCGCGGCCTTGCGCTTGGTGATGCTGGGCCACTTCTTGGCCAGATCGGCGTTGAGCTTGATCATGTGGACCTGGTCGCTCGCCACGTCTTCCTCGGGCACGATGGCGTTCACCGGGCATTCGGGAATGCAGACGGCGCAGTCGATGCACTCATCCGGATCGATGGTGAGGAAATTCGGGCCCTCGCGGAAGCAGTCAACGGGGCAGACGTCGACGCAATCGGTGTATTTGCAGCGGATGCAGGCTTCGGTAACGACGTGGGTCATGAGTAGCTCGAATTTTGGTGGTGCAGAAATGGGGCCTTGCGGTTTACGGCGGACGAATCGCAGTCTGCCGAAACGACAAAGGGCTGATTTTAATCGCTTGGGCCCTGAACTTGATGTTGATGAACGTCAATCAGGGCTTTTCTGTCTGGGAATCCGTCAATTGACATGGCGCCGGCCCCCACGATCAGCAGGGCCGGACGGTCCTGGTGCAGCTTTGATGCCGAGTCCAGCGTCGCCAGGGTGTGGTCGCTGCTGGCCATGTCCGGGCAGCCGGCCTTGGAGACCACCAGCGCGGGTGTCTGGGCAGGCCAGCCTGCGGCGATCAGCTGGGCGCCCATCTGGGGTAGCTGGCGGCCGGCCATGTAGTAGACCTCGGTGTCGGCGGCATCGTCGTGGGGCAGGACATCGCCCGAGACCGGGCCCGCAGCGACCAACTGGCCTTCGCGCGTCATCGCGGTGCGCAGGCTGACGCTGCGGCCCAGGCCGCGGCGCGTCAGCGGGCGTTGCAGTTGCGCCGCGGCGGCCAGGGCCGCCGTCACGCCGGGCACCACTTCGAAAGCGATGCCGGCCAGGGTCAAGGCCTGCATTTCTTCTTCGAGCCGGCCGAACACGCTGGCGTCGCCGCCCTTGAGCCGGACCACCACGGCGCAGGACTGGGCGTGCCGCACCAGCAGCGCGTTGATCGCCGCCTGGGCGGTGGAATGGCAAAAGCCGCGCTTGCCCACGTCAATCCATTGGGCCTTGGGGGCGTGTTCGCGCAGGGCAGGGTCGGTCAGGGCGTCGAACAGCACGACATCAGCTTTGGCGAGCGCGCGAGCGCCCCGCAAGGTGATGAGGTCGGCGGCGCCGGGGCCGGCGCTGACGAAGATCACTTGACCCATGGGCATGCTGCTGTGTGTTCGAGATGGGCGCGAGCTTAGCGCACCAGCAGGGCGCCGCTGGTGCGGTTGCTGCTGGGGTCCACCACGATCAGGGCGCCGCCGACGCGGTTGTTGGCATAGGGCTCGACCGGCAGCGGGGCTTGCGTTTCGATGCGCACGTGACCGATCTCGTTGACGGCCAGCTCGTGCGCTTCGGTCTCGGCCAGCGTGTGGATGTCCAGCCGGTGCTCGATGGCGGCGATGCGCGCCTGCACCCAGCGGTTGCCATGGCGGACCCAGTACTTGCGGCCCAGCATGGCCGGCTCGGTGTCCAGCCAGGCCAGCGTGGCCTCGAAGCTCTGCGTCGGCTGGGCGGTGCCGGGGGTGACGATCCAGTCGCCGCGCGAGACGTCGAGCTGGCGGTCCAGCACCACGCCAGCGGATTCACCGGCCACGCTGTGCGCCACGGTCGAGCCGGCGCGGCGCACTTCGGCCACGACGGCGGTCTCACCGCTGGGCAGGAGCTGCACTTCGTCGCCGGCCTGTACTTGGCCGTGGGCAATGCGGCCCCATAGCGTGCGCGGCTGATGGCCCGTGCCTTCGCCTTCCTTGGCGACGTATTGCACGGGGATGGCCAACTGGCCTTCGACGCGCTCCTGCACCGAGGGCAGTTGCTCGAGCACCTGCAGCAGCGAAGGGCCGTCGTACCAATCGGCGTCCAGCGGCTGGGTGACGTTGTCGCCGCGCAGCGCCGACACCGGCACGATGGCCGTGACCGTGATGCCGGCCTGCTCGGTAAAGCGGCGCAGCGCGGCGCTGACCTTGGCGAAGCCTGTTGCTGGCTGATCGAGCGCGTCGATCTTGTTGATGGCGAACACGATGCTGGGCACGCGCAGCAGATGCGCCAGCAGGCTGTGGCGGCGGGTCTGCGGCAGCAGGGGCACTTCGTCGAGGTTCAGGTCGAGCTTGGTGATGTCGACCAGCACCACGGCGGCATCGGAGCCGGCGGCCGCCGTCACCATGTTGCGCGTGTACTGCTCGTGGCCGGGGGCGTCGGCAATGATGAACTTGCGCGCCTTGGTGGCGAAGTAGCGGTAGGCCACGTCGATCGTGATGCCCTGTTCGCGCTCGGCCTCCAGGCCGTCGGTCAGCAGCGAGAGGTCGATGGGCTGGCCGGCGGCGCGCCGCTCCAGCGTGTCGAGCTGGTCGGCCAGGATGGCGCGGCTGTCATACAGCAGGCGGCCGATCAGGGTGCTCTTGCCGTCGTCGACGCTGCCCGCGGTCAGGAAGCGCAGCGCGCGGTGGTGGACGGCTTCGTCGAGTGATTCGGTTGTAAGAAGGGCGCTCATATCTGGGTCATGCCTTGTATTGATCGAGTGGAGCCTGTGGAACCGGCTTTGCCGAGCCATCGGGCTCGCCCCCTTGAGGGGACTGAGGCCGGACTAGGGAAACCCGGTGGGTTTCTCAAGCCTGCCGAAGGGCTGGGACACTGGCCCAGCGCGGTCTGCAGGACCAGCGCAGCTGGTACGGGGTGGTCAGAAATAGCCCTCTTTCTTACGGCGTTCCATGGAGGCGTCGGAGGTGCGGTCGTCCATGCGGGTGGCGCCGCGCTCGCTGACGGTCACGGTCAGGGTTTCGGCGACGATGTCGGCGGCGTTGGCGGCCTCGCTCTCGACCGGGCAGGTGCAGGTCATGTCGCCGACGGTGCGGAAGCGCACGGTGGCGGTTTCCACGGTTTCACCGGCTTCCGGCGGGGTCACGTCGGTCAGCGGCACCAGCAGGCCCTTGCGGCGGATCACCTGGCGCTGGTGCGAGTAATACAGGTTCGGCAGCGGGATGTTCTCGCGCGCGATGTAGAGCCACACGTCGAGCTCGGTCCAGTTGCTGATCGGGAAGGCGCGGAAATGCTCGCCGGGGCGGATGCGCGTGTTGAACAGGTTCCACAGCTCGGGGCGCTGCTCCTTGGGCTGCCACTGGCCGAAGCTGTCGCGATGGCTGAAGATGCGTTCCTTGGCGCGCGCCTTCTCCTCGTCGCGGCGGGCGCCGCCGATCAGGCAGTCGAAGCGGTGCTCCTCGATGGCTTCCAGCAGCGTCACGGTCTGGTGGCCGTTGCGCGACTCCAGCGGATGGGCCAGGCGCACGGTGCCGCGCTTCATCGAATCCTCCAGGTGGCCGACCACCAGGCGCTCGCCCATTTCGGCGATGCGGCGGTCGCGGAATTCAATCACCTCGGGAAAATTGTGGCCGGTGTCCACGTGCAGCAGCGGGAAGGGCAGGCGGCCCTTGAATTCATTGCCGGCAACTCTTTGCTTGAAGGCTTTTTCGGCCAGGCGCAGCACCACGCAGGAGTCCTTGCCGCTGGAGAACAGCAGGGCCGGACGCTCAAACGCGGCGGCCACTTCGCGCAGGATGAAGATGGCTTCCTCTTCCAGGTGGTCGAGGTGGCGGTGGTCCACCGAGGCCACCAGTTGTTCCAGGTTCAGGGGCGCATTCATGCTGCGGCTCCGTTCTTGAGTGCTTCGTTGAGTTCTTCGTTGGTATGGGCCTTGTGCAGGCCGCATTCCTTGGCGTTTTCGTCTTCCCACCACCAGCGGCCGGCGCGGAAATCCTCGCCGACGGCGATGGCGCGCGTGCAGGGCTCGCAGCCGATGCTGGGCATGAACTGGTCATGCAGCGGGTTGTAGGGCACATCGTACGTGGCCACGTAGTGCCACACGTCGGCCCAGCTCCAGGCGGCCAGCACGTTGAGCTTGGCGCGGCCCTGGCCGTCGGGTTCGCTGAACGGCACGTCGGCGCGGTTGCTCGACTGCTCGCGGCGCAGGCCGGTGATCCAGGCCGTGCGGCCCGCCAGCATGCGCGACAGCGGCTCCAGCTTGCGCAGGCCGCAGCATTCCTTGCGCAGCGCCAGGCTCTCGTACATGGCGTTCTCGCCGCGAGAAGCAACAAACCGGATCACAGCGTCGGCCACAGGCTTGTAGACTTGCACCTGGATGCCGTAGCGCGCCTCGATGGCCGGCAGCAAGCCCAGCGTCTGCGCATGCAGGCGGCCGGTGTCCAGCGTCGCCACGTGGATGGGCAGGCCATGCCGGGCGATCAGGTCGGTGACGACCATGTCCTCCACGCCCAGGCTGCTCGACTGCAGCAGGCCTGCGCCATACTGCGCCACCGCGTCCTGCAGCAGGGCCACGGTCTGCGCCAGCCGCTCCTCGAAGCCCAGCGTGCGCCGCGCGTAGAGCGAGATCGCCGAGCCGTTGGACGACGCGCCCGGCAAGGCCGACAGCGACGAGACTTCGCCGCTCATGCTGCCTTCCTGTCGGCCGCGAAGATGGGGTGGACCTGCGTCGCATCGCCCTGGTAGTGACCGGGGAAGAAGCCCAGGGCGCGCCTGGCGTCGTCGATGTTCTGGTCGCGGCGCAACTGGATGGCATCAAAACCGGTGCGTTGCAGCAGCGGCAGCATGTCGACCAGCACTTCGCCTGCAGCGCGGATCTCGCCGGCGAAGCGGTAGCGCGAGCGCAGCAACCTGGCCTGCGTGTAGGCGCGGCCGTCGACCCATTTTGGGAAGTTCAGCACCACCAGACCCAGCCAGGGCAGGTCGGCGGCGATCTCCTCCACGTCGAAGTCATTGGCCAGTTGCACGCCCACGGACACGTCGGCAGGCCAGGTGTCGCGCACGGCATGCCACTGTTCCAGCGACAGCAGCAGATGGGGGGCCGGATCGGGATGTGGCATGGGACCGTCTTCGCCGGCGACAAGGTGCCACTGATCGTGGTGGGTATCGATGAATTTCATGGCTCTGTACTCCGGCGTGAATCAGCGTGCCGCAGCGGTGCTCGATCGCACGGCGTTGGTGGCGGTCTTGAAGGGGTCTAGCCCCAAGCGGCGCACGGTTTCAATGAAGCGCTCGCCGGCCTGGCGCTGGTCGCGGTAGGTCTGCACCACGGCTTCCACGGCGTCGCCGATCTCTTCGGCGGCAAACGAAGGACCGATCACCTTGCCCGGCACGGGCTCGCCCGACAGCGTGGAGCCGTCCGAGCCGCCCAGGGTGACCTGGTACCACTCGCTGCCGTCCTTGTCGACGCCGAGGATGCCGATGTGGCCGCT
>JAFALA010000016.1 GCA_019234815.1 Burkholderiaceae bacterium
TCGGCCATGAACGAGATTGAGTGACTGGCGGGAAAGGTAGCGTGCCGCTGCGCGACCTGAACGCGAGATTCAAATCAGACGGCTAAGCATGTAGAACTGCCTGGTGATGGCTTACGGACGCGGGTTCAATTCCCGCCGGCTCCACCATTTACGGGTCCGCATAGGACCATAAAAGACCGGAAGACCCAAGTAAATCAACGACTTGGGCCTTTTTCTTTGTCCGCATAGGGCCGGGTAAGAGCACTTGCAGCCATCAATCGACCGGGTAACATACCGGGTAACTGGCCTCTGAGGCTGTTACCCAACGTGGAGTTACCCGGTATGGCTGCAAGCGACAAGCTCACGGACAAGGCGATCAAGGCTGCGATCAAGGCCGCCACTGAGGCGGGCAAGGCTCGCAAGATCAATGACGGCAATGGCCTCGTTCTTGAGGCGCGGCCGACAGGTGTCGGCTGGTGGCGCTTTCGCTATTGGCTGGATAGCCGTGAGGGGATGCTGAGTCTTGGCGTTTACCCTGATGTTGGATTGAAAGACGCCCGGGAGCGTCGCGACGACGCGAAGCGCCAAGTCGCAGCTGGCCAAGACCCGAGCACCGAGCGCAAGGTGGCGAAGGCTGCGCGCGTGGCGCGGGCAGCGGTCGATCGGTTGGTGGACGAGGGCAAGCCCGTACCGGGCACGTTCGAGCACACGGCGCGTGAATGGCTGACGACGGTGCATCAGGCCAAGGTCAGTGCCGGCCACGCTGACCGGACGCGCATTCGCCTTGAGCAAGATGCTTTCCCATGGATTGGTCGTCGGCCCATTGGCGAAATCCAGGGACCAGAGTTGCTGGCAATGCTGCGTCGGATAGAGGCCCGCGGCGCGATTGAAACCGCGCACCGACTCAAGGACTCCTGCGGACAGGTCTTCCGCTATGGCGTGGCGTGTGGTTTGTGTGAGCGAAACCCTGCTGCTGATCTTCGCGACGCACTGCAGCCGGTCCTGTCCCGCCATCACGCGGCCATCATCGAACCCAAGCAGGCCGGGAAGCTGCTGCGTGACATCGAAGAATACCAAGGGCACCCGATCACTAGGGCGGCTTTAAGACTGTCAGCAATGCTGTTGTTGCGGCCGGGCGAGTTGCGGCACATGGAGTGGGCTTGGATCGGTACCGAGAATGCGATGCTCACAGTGCCGGCCACGGCAATGAAACGCACCAGGGCAGGCAAGGAGTCCGGCGCACCGCACATGGTGCCCCTGGCCGCGCAGGCTTTGGTGGTGCTGAGCCAACTGCGCCAGATCACCGGAACCGGCCGCTATGTTTTTCCCGCACTTACGAGTAAGACACGGTGCATGTCCGAAAATACTGTACGCAGTGCCTTGCGTCGGATGGGCTATGCCAACGACGAGATGACTGCACATGGCTTCCGAGCGATGGCGCGCACGATGGCCGCCGAACGACTAGGCGTAGCGCCCGAGGTCATTGAGGCGCAACTTGCTCATGCTGTATCCGATGCCCTGGGTCGAGCTTACAACCGTACCCAGTTCCTGGAGCAGCGGCGCGACCTTATGCAGCAGTGGGCTGATTATCTAGACCGGCTGCGCGATGGTGCGCAAGTCATTGAGTTCCGCAGCGCCTGATACGGCAATAGTCATCCCCTCCACCCGGTCCGCTAGTACTCGCTGGAAAATGCAGAATGCGCTACAGCCGGAAATGACCCTGAGCGGACATTGGCAGGCTTTACTGGGGCATGCCGAATTGTTGATATTTAGAGACGCGCACGTATCCACCGATCAATGTGACCGAATGTGCGGAGATCGTCATATATTAGGGAATGCCGTAGAGGGATGGAATTCCCAGTTGCCCATTTGCCGGAATCTTCCGTCGCGCTTAGCTGTACCACAGTCCATTCGCCCGAAGGGACGGTTTCGATAGAAAAATGAATGAATAGCGCAAGAGGAGATAGGCGTCCAAATGAAATTCCACTAAATACGCCGAATATAAGGCTTAATACACCAATAAATATTGTTAAAGCACCAATGCTGTAGAGAATCATGAGCCATAAATTCCTGATTTCTTTAAATGTTGAGGCGCCAATCCACTCGATTGCATTTACGGCTGGGGTTTCGAGTCCGCACACACGAAACCCATAGCAGGCAGTTGCGGATATGGCAAACCAAATCAAAACAGATGTTAGCAAAAGTATTTGTGGTTTAACTATTCCTCGAATTAATTGCCTCAAACAACTAATTATTTTGCTTGGCCCTCCTTTGTGATTATTTAATTTCAAAATGTGGAGTACTTGAAGGGTACGTAAGATAAATCTAGAAAACCTTTCGACGATGGTTCCGATGAAGTGTGCAAAATTTAGTGCGGATCCAGCCTCATCTCCATCCATTCTTAGGAATAGGCATTTAGTTTGGTCCAAATTAGGGAATTCGTATTTATGGACAAACTTACAGATTTCGGCATTTAATTCTTGTTCCGGTCGATCAACTTGCTTGGCAAGTCGCCAAAACACCACTCCAATAATTAAAAGGATAGTGCATATTTCTATCGCCAAGTCAGAGTCTTCAGGCCATGAATGTGTCTTAATTAGATCGGGGACAAATAGAGCGCTAAATAGTATTAGGAAGTATGAGCTTATGAGCATTAAGAAGGCGCCACCCTCTCGCATCGATTTTATCATTATTGACGCAACCGCGGTTGGAATGGCCTTAATAAACGGTGTCGACATAAATATGGCGCCGTCAACGAATGAGTGAATGGCGGGGTTTTGTTGTAACGCCATTGCGGAGACCGTGCCTCCGTGACTGTGGCTAATAATAAATCGACGTCGATTAGGGAATTTTTCAGCAAGATTAAAAATAATTGCACTTAAAGATGCGGCAGCCTTTTGTCTTGATTCGTGACTATTATTTCCAGACCATTTGTATTGAATGAATGTAATGTCGGATTGTATTTGATTTAATAGATTGCGGCACAGCAATGATATATCTGGATTAGTCCAATTCGCGCCAGTGGCCCATGTGCCATGTACAAGGATGATGTCAATGCCATTCTTTTCTTTGATTTGATTTGTGTCTTTTTTGTCCATGCTGTAATTTCTCCCAAAATTACCTAGACCAAACAAATTCAAACGATATTGCCACAGTTTTCAATTTCAAATACCATTGAACTGATTTTCTTTCCCTGGAAATAAGGATGAATCATAGGGGTTAGAAAGATTTTCATCAATTAAATGGCCATTTCGTGGTTTTAAGTGACCTTCAACTTAGATGTGAAATTCATTGACGAGAGAAAACTTTTACTTGCTCTCAATGAAAAGGACCTAAGCCTACTTCACTCGAACATCTTGATTCAGAGAGACATGAGGAGGTTTTCCGTGCGTCCGGATTACTTGCCAACCGTTCCATCTTACGTTGTTGAGATCTAAGTCTTGCTCCGCAATGCACATTAATGTCTGAAATTGATTCAGTGGATCGAGTAAGTGATGAGAGTAGAAGTCAAAGAAACCGTCGAAAATGACTGACACTGATTCATCGAGAATAAGGAGTGTGGGGCAGTATTTTCCAGACAGTCGGGCGGCCGCAGTCGAAAACTCAAGTAGTATTCTCTCCTTTTCGCGGCCACTTAGGTTTCGGAGCGGTAATCCTGGAGCGGTACCTTGCACGTCTGTAATTAGGGTGTATTGTTCAATATAATTCCCATCGCCATTGGTATTCAACTCGAGTCGCAGGTTCTGCACTTTGGCATGGGGAAACTGATTTACTTCGTCAATGAGTGAGTTAATAGCAGGCGCCGGCACGTTGAGAGCCTGCGCAAGCATTTCAGCATCATCAGTGATTGAATAATCAAAACGGCGAGGCTTGAATATCGCAAACCCAATTGGTACAAAAGCTACTGATTTTCCATCTATCGAATATTTTACCTCAGAGTTTCTAGCCGTCATCTCGAGATTTTGAAGCTTTGGATTTAGCAGTGATAGACGTAATTTGATGGGGTTGTGCTCGGCCGGCATCCAGCGATCTAGCTTTGTGCAATCAAAAAGGCTGTTGATCCATTCCACAATTGCCGTCTTGCCAGTGCTGTTCGCTCCATAGATAAGGTTTAGTTTTGAAAACTGGAACGTCTGTGGCGCAGCAAACAATGGGCTTTGAACAATAGTAAGTTCATGAAGCCAACCAATCGGTGGATACAATCCTTCATGCTCAAGCGATACTCGAGCTTCATGGAGTGCTTTGTAACTAAGTAGCACCTCGGGCGGATACTTAACTCCACCGTTGTTGTCTACTATCTTGGCATGTCGCCCACATAACCAAATTCCGTTTCCCGGACTCTTAAGTTCAGCAGAGGTGAGCTTCCCTTGTCCCCTTGGACCACCCTTTGACGCGGAGTAGATGTGAGCAGCATAACCACTATTCGAGACAAAATTAGTGTTGTGGCCCGGACCGCTTGTCCTTTGATTGCATGTGGGAAAACTGCATTGATGACCCGCGCTGGCGGCAATTAGCTCGCGGACTTTTGGAGTGAAATTCTCGCGGGGCATGTTGATAGGTGTGCTCAGGTAAGCATAATGTGTTACGGGGAGGCAGGTGATGCCGATTAACATCAGAGCTGGCGTCCCAGCCTTTCTGATTGCGATTGCGGCACATCGACCTGGAGCGACCACTTGTATCGCTGGAGATACCGCTTGCCAGCGACCGCATAACGTGGAGGGGCCCGGCAGCTTGCGGTATACAGCGGCACGATGCAGGAATCCCAACGGCACTGTACGGCGCCTTGCCGCAATGAGCCCAATTCGACCGATCTGCTATTCATCTTCAGCTTGAGCACCATACTTCTTCTCCACGTCCCTGTCCGCGCCGATCGACGCAGGGTGGATGCCTATTCCAGAAACAGGTTTTTGAGGCCTCTGAGGCTGACCAGGTGGCCCGGGTCGCTGGTCTCGCTCAGGATGCCGCTCATGCGCTGCAGCAATCGTGCGCTGCGTTGCGCTCGCCAGATGAGTAAATCGACCAGCCAGGGGGTGCCGTTGATGCGGTTGGCGCGCTCGTACTGGTCGTAGCGCGGTTGCAGTTGCCGCAAATCCTGCTCGTACCGCTCGCGCACCTGGACATCGTCAAGCGTGTCGCGACTGTGTGCGCGGACCAAGGCAGCCGCGGCCAACATACCGGTTTCCATGGCCTTGCCTATGCCTTCGCCGGTAAAGGAATAGGTGGTGCCCGCAGCCTCGCCAATCACCATCAAGCCCGGGCGGCTCCAGCGTGCCCCGCGCAAGGAGAAGCGCAACGGCGCTCCTTTGAGGTCTCCGACCAGCCGGCCTTCGCGCATCAGAGTTGCCGCGGGCGCGTAATGCTGGCAAAAGGCGTCGAACAGCGTGCGCAGGTTCAGGTCCTTCTTGACGCCTTTGCTGTTCCTGAGCTCGCGGTGGCTGTCGGTCACGCCTACGCCAATATTGAAGCAATCGTCTGGCGCCGGAAAAATCCAGCCATAGCCGGGCCGGATGGCGCGGTGCCAGATCACTTCCATGTTCGGAATCTTGCCTACCAGCGTCGGCGCGCGCACGTAGCCGCGCAACGCAACGCCGCTTGGCGCTTGGCGTTCGCAAAGTCCCGCCATCTGCAAGGGCCCGGAATTGGCGCCCGTGGCCAGCAAGACCCACTGGGCACGGACCTCGATGCTTTGGTCACCGTGCTTGATCGTGACCCCCGCCACGCGGCCTGAGGCGTCTTCCAGGACGCCTTCAAACCGATACGACGCCATGAAGCGCGCGCCGGCATCCACCGCGCCGCGGGTCAGGATTTCATCGAGCTCCTTGCGCGGCAGCACCGCCAAATTGCCGGGTACATCGACGCGTCCTCCCCGAGGTCCGATGCATCCCACATGCGTCACCTGCCGCGCGCGTGCCATCACTGGATCCAGCAAGCCCAGGTGCTGCAGGGCCTGATGCGCGTCGGGAATCAGGCCGTCGCCGCAGACTTTGTCGCGGCCGAGCACGTGCTGGTCGATCAGGAGTACATCCACGCCCGCCTGTGCCAGCTTGCGGGCGGCCGCACTGCCGGCAGGGCCTGCGCCAATGATGACTGTGTGGCAGGCCAGCGCAGTGTCTGAACGGCAGTGGGGCAGAAGCATGGCCATGGCGGTGGTGCTTGCGGGGTGTTCGAAAAAGATCGATTGCATTCATTCTAGGTTTGCCCGGAAACTCGCTCTGCGCGATAACGCCGGATCGTCATGGCTTCCATGGCGTCTCGCCGCATGTCGGGCACAGGCCAGCCAAGACCGGAGCACATCATGACGCTGACGGATGCACATGACTTCGAGACCGCAGGAGCCAAGGCCTTGACCTTATTGCGCAAGCGTTACGGCTACGACTTGTGGATGATCACCCGCCGAGAGGGGGACGACCTGATCACGCTGCAGGCAGAGGGCGGGGCGCCTTCGGCCAAGGCGGGAATGGTCTCGACATGGTCCGACTCTCTGTGCTATCGCATGGCAAGCAAGAAGGTGCCGCTGATTGCGCCCATCGTGGCGAATCAGCCTGAACTGCGCGATGCGCCGCTGGCCAAGGCCCATGAGATCAAGGCCTACATCGGCATGCCGCTGACGACGGCAGAGGGCGAATTCTTTGGGTCTTTGTGCGCGTTCGATGGCGCGGAACAGCCGCTTTTGCCAGCCGACGACCAGGAGCTGATCGAATTGGTCGCGGCGATGCTGACCTCCATGTTGCGATACGAGCTGCAGCTGACCCAGAGTCGACGGCATGCCGAGCGTCTGGCGGTAGATGCTCAGACCGATGCCTTGACGGGGCTCTACAACCGCAGGGCCTGGGACGATCTGCTCGAAAAGGAGGAGGAGCGCTGCCGGCGCTACGGGCATCCTGCGGCCGTGGTGGCGCTGGATCTCAATGGCTTGAAGCTCGCCAACGATACGCTGGGGCATGCCGCTGGCGATGAGCTCATCAAGCGGGCTGCGGCGGCTTTGAGGTCCGCCGCAAGAAATGTCGACATCGTGGCCAGGCTCGGTGGGGACGAATTCGGCATTCTGGCCGTCGAGTGCGATGCGGCGGGCGCAGGCGCGCTGCGCAGGCGAATTGACGTCAGCCTGGCGTCGGCGGGCGTCAGCGCCGCATGCGGTTTGGCGGTCCGAAAGCCCTCGGAAGGGTTGCTGGCGGCCAGCCAGGCGGCCGACCGGTTGATGTATGACGATAAGCGCGCCATGAAGGCGCTCGGACAGCCCGGCATTTCAGCGTAGCCGCGCGTCGTCGCAGACGACGCCGGGCTCACAATTGTCCGCACACGAAGTACACTAACGATTAGTGTATTTGCGTTCAATGCCATGCCGTCAAAGCCGAAGTCTTCCGGGGGCAAGCCGACACGGTTGCCGTATTCCACCATCGACGAGAAGTTGTGCTTCGCGCTGTATTCCAGCTCGCTGGCCATGCTGCAAACCTACAAGCCCATGCTGGCGGCGCTTGGGCTCACTTATCCCCAGTATCTGGTCATGCTGGTGTTGTGGGAGGGCGACGGCGTATCAGTCAAGCATCTCGCGGAACGCTTGGGCCAGGACCCAGGTTCCGTCACGCCGCTGGTCAAGCGCCTGGACGAGGCCGGGTTCCTGGTGCGACAGCGAGATGTCCAGGATGAACGCAATCTGAACATCGAGTTGACCCAGAGCGGTCGCGCCTTGCAGGAGAAGGCGGAGGCCGCCAGCATGAAGTTCGCGCTGGCCTGCCATCTCACCCTGCCTGAGGGCGAGGAACTTCGCGACAAGCTGGCTGCCTTGAGCAAGACCTTGCGGGCCTCGACCTAGCGTGCCATACAAAAAGGAAATGCCCCGGACCAGCCGGGGCATGCACAAGCCATGGGCAGGCTTGTGTGGGCGCTTATTCAGCCTTGGCGGCCTTGGCGGCCTGCTCGATCACGGCAGCCACGGACTTGGCTTGGGAGATGTACACCGAATGGCTGCCGGACAACTCGACCACCGTCGAGCCGGCGCGCTGGGCCATGCCGCGTTGCGCTGCTGGCGGGATCATCTTGTCCTCCTTGGCGACGACGTACCAGCTCGGCTTGTTCTTCCATGACGCTTGGCTCACGGTGCCGCTCAGGGCCGCGACGCCCCAGGGCAACTGCGAGTCCGCCATGAAGGCCGCTTGCTGGGCCGGCAGGTCGGCGGCAAACGAGGCGGCGAACTTGGCCTGATCCAGCAGCAGGAAGCCGTCGGTGGGCGGCAGGATGGGTGGCACGGGTGCGCCCGGCACCGGATTCTTGATCAGCGAATCGACCGACTCGCCTTGATCGGGCGCGAAGGCCGCCACATAGACGAGACCCTTGACCTTGGGGTCGTTGCCGGCCTCGGTCGTGATGACGCCGCCGTAGGAGTGTCCGACCAGCAGCACCGGCCCCTTTTTCTGGGCGACCAGTCGGTGCACGTAGGCCACGTCGTCGGCCAGGGAGGTGGTCGGATGCTGGGCAATGCTCACGTCGTAGCCATCCTTCTTGAGGATGTTGTACACGGGCTCCCAGCCCGAGCCGTCGACGAAGCCGCCGTGGATGAGGATGATGCTCAGTGCCAGTCCGTTCATGGTGAATTCCTTGGTGAATTGAGACTCGCAGCTGTTGGAGTCAGCTGCGGACGGGTCAGACGACGGTCAATACGACGTCGATGTTGCCGCGGGTGGCGTTCGAGTAGGGGCAGACCTGGTGGGCTGCTGCCACCAACTCTTCGGCTGCCGCATGCTCGAAGCCGGGAATGGAGATGGCCATCGCGACCTGGATGCCGTAGCCGTTCGGAATGGGGCCGATGCCGACTTCAGCGGTGATGGAGACGTCGTCCGGCACCTTGATCTTCTTCATGGCGCCGACCGCCTTCAATGCGCCGATGAAGCAGGCCGAGTAGCCGGCCGCAAACAGCTGCTCGGGATTCGTGCCGGCGCCGCCAGCGCCGCCGAGTTCGCGCGGGGTCGTGAGCGTGACTGACAGCGCGCCGTCGGCCGACCTGGAACTGCCCGTGCGGCCGCCCGTGGAAGTGGCCTGGGTGGTGTAGAGAACTTTGTCGAGCTTCATGGTGAGGTCCTGTGGAATTGAGGGTTGATTCGCAAGGCCATGCGTGGCCTTGCCCTGAACTCGGAAACCTTCACCTTGGAGCGGAGGCGCCGGGATGGCGGATGTCCGTGTTCATGTCCAGTAGTTTAGTGTGCTAATCATTTGTGCGCAAATTAAATACCATGAACCTGCAAAGGGCATGTGCGACAGATGGGTCAGCGTCGGAAATCTGAAGTAGTAAGGCCCGCCCGGTGGCCCGCTGCATGCCACGGAGCGGGCCTTGATCAGGCCTTCGCAGGAGAGAGCTTCAGCTGCTCATGCCCAGCACGGTCACCAGCATGGCCAGCAGGGCCTTGACGACCGATTCCCCGGCGATCAGGCCAGAGGCGATGGAGACGCTGAACTCCTCCTGGCTGCGCTTGTGCAGGCGGCCCCACAGCGCGACCAGCAGCGCGCCGATGGCGAACGAGAAGGTGTTGCTGAACACGACCACCCATCCCAGGCCCAGGCCCATGGCCGAGGGCAGATAGGGCCGCGCCTTGGGGTACAGGCTCTCGAGCAGGGGCAGCACCACGCCAACCAGCGCGCCGATCAGGATGGCGATGCGCGCGCTCATGGGCAGGCTTTCGACGCCCGCCGACAGCAGCCGTGCCACGGCCACCCAGGTCTGGGTGGCGGGCAGCGGATACTTTTCCAGCGCATCGATATTGGGCACCATCAGGTACCAGGCGGGCACCACGGCTAAGGTGCCGAAGAAGACGCCGGTGAATTGCGCCAGGAACTGCTTGCGCGGGTTTGCGCCGAGCAAATAGCCGCTCTTCAAATCGGTCAGCAAGTCGGCCGAGGAGGTTGCCGCGTTGGCGCCGACGCCGGCGGCTGCCAGGTTGTGCGTGGCGTTGCCCGGCGAGACCACCGCGAACACCAACTGCATCACCTTGCCCATGGCGCCGATCGGGGTGATATCGGTTTCCCCCGTGGCGCGGCTGGCCACCATGGCCAGCACGAAGGACATGCCCACGGCAATCGCGCCAGCCCACCAGTGCACCCGGAAGGCGAGGTACTGGATCGCCACCAGCGCGATGGCCACGGGCACGACGCCGACCAGGAACCAGGTCCGCGGCACCTCGATGGCATTCATACGGGCCGCCAGGGTCCAGTCCTGCGCGCTGCCTGCCGGTTCAGCGGGCGTGTCGGAGCGTCCGACTTGCCGCAGCAACTTGAACGAGCGCGCCACGGTGCGCCATTGCAGTGCCAGCGAGCTGAAGCTTGCAAACACCATCATGGCGGTGCCGCCCCACAGGGCCCAGCGCACGGGCTGGAATATCATGCCGCCGCCGACCAAGGGGATGGACGCCAGGTAGCCGGGCTCGCTGGCGTGCAAGGCGTCGATGCTCTGCAGCCAGGGTGTCAGTCCGAAGTAGAGCAGCGCGGAGGCCGCGAACATGGACAGCGACACCTTCAGGCCCACGATCATGCCGGCGGCGATCAGCAGCCCGCTGGGTTCGAATCCGAAGTTCATCAAGGGCTTGCCCGACACCAGCATGAAGCCCTGCTCCGGGACCAGGTCGGGCAGATGGATGTTGAACACCTTCTGCCGCATCCAGGCGAAGAAGCGACCCAGCGCGACAAACTGATCTTCCGCCGTGTTGAGCACGCCGATGATGCCGCCCGTCACCATCGCGGCCAGCAGCGAATAGGCCTTGCGCAGCGTGGCGGCGTCGTGCTTGTAGAGGCTGGTCAGCGTTTGCGCTGCGGCAATGCCGGAGGGGAAGGGCAGTTGCTCCCGGTTGATCAATTGCCGCTTCATCGGGATGGCGATCAGGGTGCCCATCAGGCCGGTCGCCAGCGTGAAGGCCGCGACCAGCGGCCAGGCCACATGGCGGTGCATGGGATCCAGGATCAGCAGGGCGCCGAAGCTGGTGGCGATGGTGTTGCCGGTGGAGTAGCCGGCGGCCGACGCCGTCGACTGCATGCAGTTGTTCTCCAGGATGGACATGGGCCCGACCCGGTGCCCGGACAGGGCCCGCACCGCATTCCAGATGACGAAGGACAGCACGCAGGAGGTGATGGCCACGCCGAACGACCAGCCCACCTTCATTGTGGTATAGAGGTTGGAGATGGACATCAGCCCGCCCAGCAAGGCGCCGATGAGGAGCGCGCGCCAAGTCAGCTGCGGCATCTGGTCACCCTGGTAGACCTGCGTGTACCACTGCGCATCGTGGTCGGTTTCGGACGGTTGGGATGGCGCGGCGCCGGAGGCGTGGTCGGTACGACGGGTCATTCGGGTTCCTACTTACTGCATTGGGGCGCCACTGTAGGTCCTGAATGCCAGCGCTTTCCTACGGAAAAGCCCGGGTGGCAAGTCTCCCGGAAGTCTCCCGGGCCTAGCGTTCGTTGCGCATGTGCAAGGGTTTTCGGCAGTTGTGTATTCTGTGGATTCCCGGGGAATCCGAGTGGGAAGGGTTGGTTCAAGCCGACTGCGTCAATCAACGCGGCATTTAGGAGCAATCCCAGGAAGCGGGTCGTCCCAGCGCGGGTATGCTTGGGCGGTTTTGCCTGGTGTACCTCAACAGAAGTTTGAAGAAGGTGTGAACGCGGCATGAGCGTCGACAACAAAGACTTGCAAATCATCACCTTGGGTGGCGGATGTTTCTGGTGCCTGGAAGCCGTGTTCGAGCGGATGCGGGGCGTGGCGAAGGTCGAGTCCGGCTACAGCAACGGCCATGTGCGGGAACCCACCTACGAGCAGGTGTGCTCAGGGACGACGGGGCATGCGGAGGTGGTCCGGGTCAGCTTCGATCCAGACCAGGTGAGCTTGCGTACGTTGCTGGAGGTGTTTTTTTACATCCACGATCCGACGACCTTGAACCGGCAGGGCGCCGACCAGGGGCCGCAGTACCGCTCAGGCATTTATGTCCACAACGCCGAACAGGCCACCGTGGCCCGCGCGATGATGGCCGACGTGCAGGCCAAGCACAGCGAGCCTCTTGTGACGGAGCTTGAGTCCGAGTCGAACTACTGGCCGGCTGAAGGCTACCACCAGCACTATTTTGAACGCAACCCCGAGCAGGGCTATTGCGTGTTCGTGGTGGGGGCCAAGGTGGACAAGTTTGAGTTGAAGTTCAGCGAACTGATGCGCAAGGATTGAAGCGCAGAAACTGAGGCGCAGGAACTGACGAGCGTCCTCAGGGCGCCAAGCGCTCCTTGACCCAGACACCCTTGTCCAGTCGATAGCACATCCGGTCGTGCAGGCGCGACCGGCGGCCTTGCCAGAACTCCCAGCGGTCGGGCACCAGGCGAAAACCTCCCCAATGAGGAGGACGCTCAGGATTCAGGCCATGCTGTGCCGCGGCCTTGGCGGCATTTGCCACCAGCACCGCGCGTGAACCGATGACCTGGCTCTGCGGCGAAGCCCAGGCGCCCAGGCGTGAATCGAGCGGACGGCTCTTGAAATAGGCGTCGGACATGTCGAGCGACACCTTTTCCACCCGGCCCTCGATGCGAACCACACGCTCCAGCTCCACCCAGTGAAATTGCAGCGCGGCGAACGGATGCGCGGCGAGGTCCCGGCCCTTGCGGCTGTCGTAGTTCGTGTACCAGACCAGGCCCTGCGCGTCGATCTCCTTGATCAGCACGATGCGGGTCGACGGCCGGCCATCGGCGCCGACGGTGGCCAGGGTCATGGCGTTGGGCTCCGGAATTTCAGCTTTGAGCGCTTCGTCCAACCAGTGCCTGAACTGTGTCAACGGTTCCGCGGCGATGGCGTTTTCGTCCAGTTCGGCGCGTTCATAACTCTTGCGCAGATCAGAAAGTTTGCTCATGGGGTTGTGCCGGATAGGGAATTTACGTTCGTGGAATAACTTAAGTGAAGGTCCCATTGTCGGGCACCGCGGCGCTCCATCATGCTTCAGTTGCACGGCCCAGGTGGTCGAGGACGTGGTGTGTCAGGCACCACGAGATGAAAGCAGGCTCGGATGAACAAGCAACAACCGGTTGTACTGGTGCTCGCTGCAGGTCGGGGTCAACGCTTTCGTGGCGGTGGTCACAAGTTGATGCAGGCCCTGCAGGGCTCCACGGTATTGGGCACGACGCTGCGCAACGCCCAAGGCACGGGCTTGCGCGTGATGGCCGTGTGCTCCAAGGATGTGGCTGCGGTGGCGCGCGAGCATCTGGACGCCAGCGATGTCATCGTGATGCCGGAGCGCAACGCGGCCGGCGCGGCCCTGCCCTGGGGGCTGGGGCATTCGATCGCGGCAGGGGTGACGGCCAGCGGCGACGCGGCGGGATGGCTGATCTGGCCCGGCGACATGCCATTCGTGCGGGCCCAGACCGGCCTGGCCGTGGCCGAGGCGATGCAGAACTATCCGATCGCATTTGCCCAATACAAATGGCGGCGCGGCCACCCCGTGGGATTCAATGCCGAACTGTTTTCGGAGCTGATGAACCTGACTGGAGACGAGGGTGCCAAGCGCCTGCTGTCGCGCTATCCGGCCCAAGGCATCGAGCTGAACGATGCGGGCATCCTGCAGGACGTCGACACCCTGGAAGACTTGCGGCGCATGCGCGCCGAGGCTGAAACCGCAGCCGGCAAGGAAAGCTGAACTCAGCTGGCCTGCTCCTGCAGCGCCGGACGCACGACCGCATGGTCCAGGTCAGGGCAGCGCCAGGGGTCCAGGTGGGTCATCAGGTCGAGCACGCGGTGGCGTTGCATCACGCGCTGGCGGGCGGTCACCGAGATCTCGTGCCCGGCCTCGACGGTGATCAGGGCGTCGACCTCCAGGTGCGCATCGACCACGATCAGGTCGCCCATCTTGCGGGTACGCACGTCGTGCACGCCCTGCACGCCCGGAGTCTCCAGCAGGGTCTGCCGTATGGCTTCGACTTCCTGCACATTGGCGGAGCTGTCGACAAGATCCTGCAGCGCCGTCCAGCCGAATTCCCAGCCCATCTTGGCGACCATCAAGCCCACGATCAGCGCGGCGATCGGGTCGAGGATGGGATAGCCCGCCAGGTTGCCCAGGATGCCCAAGGCGACCACCAGGGACGATGCGGCATCTGAGCGGGCGTGCCAGGCATTGGCCACCAGCATGCTGGAGCGCACGCGCGTGGCGATGGCGAGCATGTAGCGGAACAGCGTTTCCTTGGCCACCAGGGCCAGCCCGGCCACCCACAATGCGGTGATCTGCACATGGGGAATCTGCTCGGGCGCGGCAAGCTTTTGAATGGCGGTCGCCAGCATGCCCGCGCCCACGCCCAGCAGCAGCAGGCCCAGCGCCAGCGATGCGGCGGTCTCGAAGCGCTGATGCCCGTACGGATGGTCGGCATCCGGGTCTTTCTGGCTGTGCTGGTTGGCAAACAGCACGACAAAGTCCGCCACCAGGTCTGACAGGGAGTGGATGCCGTCGGCCACCAAGGCCTGTGACCGGGTCAACAAGCCCACCGCCACTTGCAGCGCGCTCAGGCACAGGTTCACCACCACGCTGACCCAGGTGCTGCGTGACGCCGCTGCGGTGCGTTCGGCTGTGGTCGCGGGGCTGTCGTCGAGATCGGGGAAATGATGATGCTGGTGGGCCATGGGCAAGGTCCGGTGAAGATGGGAGGCGCTTGAGCTTCAAGCGCGCGTATTTTCTGACAAGTGTCGTGACGTTTGCTCGAAGCGGTCGTCACGGCGGATTCGATGGGTTGCGCCATGCCGCCGCCCCGAGCCAGGGTTCGGGGAGCGCCAGGCTTTGTATGACGCAGGACTCGGCCTGCGCCGCCAGGGCCGGGTGCCACTCTCGCAAGGCGTGTCCCAGGCATTTGATGGCGGCTTCATGCCGTGTCCATTCGACCCCAAATTGTCGCGCCAACTGCGTGTCGCCAAGCCCAGCGGCGTCCGCGCAGCGCCGAGTGGCCTCGGGGCCCAGGTACAGGGTGGCCACGTCCAGCGTGTCGGGCCAGGCTTGCACGCGCGACGGGTTGAACAGGTCAAACAGGTCGACACCGAGTTCGGCCTCGGGCCGCAGGGCGATCAGGCTGATCCCTTCCTCATGGCTGAGCGAAACGCCGACCGGTCCCATCGCTGCTCCTGTGACGTTTTCGGTGGATCGGACATGCCATTGAGGCGCCAAGCCGGGCTGGCGCGCCATGACGATGGCATCCAGCGCCACCTTCAGATGCGCGGCCAGGACCTGCCGCAGCACGCGCCGGGCCGCCAGGCGCTGCTGATCCCGGGTCATGCGATCGATGCGGCCCGTGCCGTCAGGGCTCGCGCGCCAGTCCAGCAGCAGGGCAGTGGTCCGGCCGCGCTGCAAATGGGGCCAATGGTGCGCCTGGCCGAGCGAGACGTCGTCCAGCGCGGGCCAGCGCCCGGCTTGCACGTGCTGCACTTGTATGCAGTCCTGGGGGGCTGCGTGCATATCAGCTCACAGGGTTGGCGGGGCAGCCGTGCCAGCGTGAGTCGGCGGGGAGGGTTTCGCCTTTCATCACCAGCGTCAGCGGGCCGAGGTTCACGCCGTCCTCGACTGTGGCGCCGTACAGCACGCTGCTGCGCGCGCTCAGGGTCACGCAGGCGCCGATGCGCACATGGTCGATCTTCATCACGCGGTCTTCAAACAGGTGGGTCTGCGGGCAGCTCAGCGCGTTGAGCTCGCTGTAGTCGCCGATGCTGACGCAGTCGAACTCGGTGATGTCGGTGGTGTCCAGGTACACGCCCTTGCCGATGCACGCGCCCAGCAGGCGCAACACGCAGGGCAGCCAGGGCGTGCCGCGCAGATAGCGCAGGAAGTTGGGCACTGCAATGCCTTCGTAGAGGTTCGTCACGGCCTCGGAGAGCCAGACGAACAGCGTCCACATTGGCGTTGCGCGTTGGCGGTAGCGTCCGATCAGGGTCCATTTCAGCAGGGCCACCAGGGCGAGGCTGATCAGGGCATAGAGCAGTCCGCACAAGGTCAGGTCCAGCGTGACCGTCATCCAGCGGTCTTGTTCGGCCAGGTTCATCATGTTCAGCACGATGGTGTAGCCCACCGCGATCACCAGCGCATGCGGCGAGACGATGCGCAGCGCCTCCACGCCGCCGCGCCAGAGTCGCCGCCAGGGGGAGGGGCGGAAGGTCAGGGCCTCGGGAAAGCCGCTGATCTGCTCGCGCGCCGGCAGGTGCACGGCCGGCGTGCCCAGCCAGGTGTCGCCGGACTTCATGCGTGCATTGGGCGGCACATGGGTGTGGACGCCGATCAGCACGTTTTCCGGCAGCGCACTGCCGTCGGGCACATAGGCGCCGTTGCCGACGAAGCTGCGCCTGGACACGGTGGTGGCCTCCACCGTGACCCAGCCGCCGTCCACGCCCTCGTCGCCCAGCAGCACGCCGTCGGCGATGAAGGTCTCGTCGCCCAGCGTCAGCAGGTCGGGCACCACGCCCAGCGCGGTGGAGATTTCGGCGTCGCGTCCGACCTTTGCGCCGAGCAGCCGGTACCAGGTGGGCGCAAACACCGTGGCATAGATGCCGTGCAGCACCTGCAGGCTGGTTTCCTGGATCTGGTTGACCAGCCAGCGCTGGCAATACTTGCGGCTGTGCACCGGCCAGCGGCCTGCGCTGATGCGGGGCATGACACCCCAGCGGATGGCGCAGGCCACCAGGGCGGTGAGCAGGATCAGCACCGCGCTGGCGGGCAGGGCCAGCACGAAATACTTGAGAAATTGCACCGGCAGGGGATCGCCCTGCAGCCAGGGGGAGCTGTCGACGTCGTCGAGCCAGTCGATCAGCATGAAGGCCGGGAACACCGGCACGAAGAACAGCATGGCCACCACGAAGCTGCCGCAAGCGAAATACAGCGCCTCTGCGCTGGCGCGCGCACGGCTCAGATGCGGGCGCGGCGGCAACAGGCTGGCGTCAAAAGCGCCCGTGTCGCGCGCCGGAGAGCCCGTCCCGACGCGTCCGGCCGGCAAGCGCTGGCCTTGCGCGAGCGCCGAGAGGCCGTCCAGATGCGCCCCTTCGCCCAGGCCGGTGTCGGGCTCCAGCACGGCAAACGAGCCGACGTAGGCGTTCGCGCCGATGTCGATGGTTCCGAGGATCAGCGTGCCGCCTTCGACCTTGGCATTTTCCAGGTTCACGGCCGTGCCCAGGCTGGCGCCGTCGCCAATGCGGAGCAGGTCGGGCACGCGCAAGGTCAGTGAGCCGATCTGCGCGTCGCGTCCGACCCGGGCGCCCAGGGCACGCAGGTAGACGCTGAAGAGCGAGCTGCCCGGCAGCATGTAGGTGGGAGCCGCCTCGATCAGCCGGTCGGCCAGCCACCAGCGGAAATACATCCAGCCCCAGAGCGGATAGCGGCCCGCCTTGGCGCGGCCCAGGATCAACCATTTGCCCGCGATCGTGACCACGAAGGCCAGCAGCGTGCTGGCCACGAACGCCGCCAGCGACAGCAGCACGGCCTGGGCCACGGTGTCGTCCGGCCCGCCGGTGTAGAGGTGGTAGGTGAAAAACGGCGCCAGCCACTGCGCCATGCGCAGCGCAACCAGCGGTGGCACGGCCAAGGCCTGGGCCAAGCCGCAAAGCCAGCGGCGCAAGGCAGGCGAGCGCTGGAAGGCGGGTGGGCGTGCCGCTTCGGAGGCAGGCGCCTGCAGCTGCAGCATGACCTGCGCGATGGCGCCGACACGGCGCTGCGCGTAGACGTCGCGAACCGATACGCGGGCAAATCGCGGGTCGCGCCGCAGCATACTGGTCAAGCGCGCGGCAAACAGCGAATGGCCGCCGAGGTCGTCAAAGAAGTCACTGGCCAGCGTGAAAGTCGCGCCTGGAAACAGCGCACGCAGCGCCTTGAACAGCGCCGCTTGCGCTTCGTCTCCGGGCTCGGGAACGTTGGCGTCGTCCGCGGCTTCGGCGTGCAGCGGCAGGGCCTGCAGGGCCTTGCGGTCGATCTTGCCCGAAAGCAGGCGTGGCATCTCCGTGAGCAGCTCGAAGCGGCTGGGCACCATATAGGGCGGCAGCGCGGCTTGCAGTTTTGCGCGCAAGCCGGACTTGAAGTCCTTTGTCATCAGGCTCGGCTGGGACTGCGGCACGACATAGGCCAGCAATTGCGGCAGGCCGTCGACCTCGCGCAGCACGACGGCGGCGGTGCCCACGCCTGGCTGCTGGTTCAACCGCGCGTCGATCTCGCCCAGCTCGACCCGAAAGCCGCGAATCTTGACCTGGGCATCGCTGCGTCCCAGGCATTCGATGTTGCCTTGCGCGTTGATGCGGGCCAGATCGCCGGTGCGGTACAAGCGGCTATCGTCGCCATGCTGCGCCCAGGGATTGGCGACGAATTTTTCAGCCGTCAGTTCGGGCCGGCCCAGGTAGCCTAGGGCCACGCCGGGTCCACTGATGCAGAGCTCGCCAGTCTCGCCAGCGGGGCACAGCCGCAGCGCCTGGTCCCCGCGGCCCGATTCGGGATCGACCACCATCAGCGCGTAGTTGGGCAGGGGCTTGCCGATGGTGACGGCTTCGCCGCGTTGCAAGCTGGACATACTGGCCGACACGGTGGCCTCGGTGGGTCCATAGCTGTTGAACACCTGCCGGTGCCCGTCTGCCCAGCGCTCGACCAGGGCCTGGGGACACATTTCGCCGCCCAGGTTGATGAGGCGCAAACACGGCACATCCTGTTCGAACAAGGCCAGCAGCGTGGGGACCGCGTGCAGCACGGTGATGCCTTGCGCCATCAGCTCGCGCGGCAGCAGCTCGGGGTTGCTGGCGACTTCGCGCGGGGCGATCCAGAGCGTGGCGCCAACCAGGTAGGCGATCCAGATTTCCTCGAAGGACATGTCGAAGGCCAGCGAGAAGCCCTGATAGACGCGGTCGTCGCCGCGCACGCCCAGCCACTCGTTCTCGCTGCGCAGGAAATGGCAGATGCTGCGCTGACTGATCGCGATGCCCTTGGGCTTGCCGGTCGAGCCCGAGGTGTAGATCACATAGGCGGGGTCCTGCGGCTGCGCCTTTCGGCGCTCGAAGGGCATGGGAGGCGCCGTGCGCATCGATTCATATGCCTGGATGGACGCCCCGCGAATCTGCGGCACGCGCGCCGTCCAGTCCTGTGGCGTGATCAGCGCGCCGGCATGGGCATCCGCCAGGCAGTCGGCAATGCGCTCGGGCGGTGTGTCCGCGTCGAAGGGCAGCCAGGCCGCGCCGGCCATGGCAATGCCCGCCTGTGCGATCAGGGCGTCCATGCCCCGCGGCATCCACAAGCCGACGATGCACCCGGGACCCTGCCCCAGCGCGTGGAGCTGCGCGGCCAGGTGGCACGCGTGGCGATGCAGTTGTCCGTAGCTCAGGCTTTGGGTTCCGGCGATCAGGGCGGTCTGTTCGGGCGCTGTTTTGGCCTGGTGTTCAAGCAGGCTGGCCAGGTCTTCCTGGCGGACCAGATCGGGGCGCGCCGGACCGCGGCAGACTTCCCTCATGCTGCCGCCAGCCTTTTGGGTCCCGCGTGGCGCTTGAAACAGATGGAATTCATGACATTTTTCTCGATTCAAAGGCTAGTTTATCGGCAGGGCGGCAGGGCTTGACGGAGGCGGCGGTGCGCCGTGCTGATGTGGTCAGTGCGATTTGATAGTTATTGGCATTGTTTCGACAATCCGTGCGCTAAGTCACGAAATTGCTGATGCATGGAAAACACAGTGTTCATCGGCCTTCCTCAGGTATTCGTACTTTTGCGTCTGAATTCACGATCGCTTGAATTGACGGGCCTGGAGGGCCTTTTTTTGCGCTTTCATGCGCCGCAGAATGTGTTCATGCCCGATCGATATCGCGCACCGAGATGCAGATCAGACGCATCAGGTGCAAGTCAAACGGGTGAGGCCACAGCGCAAACAAGGTGAACAAGATGAATGCAGCTCAAGTGATCCGCTCCAGTGTTCTGACCCTCGTGGTGACTTTGTTCACGAATGCCTGCATGGCTGCTCCCCAGGCCTTGAGCGACGAGGAGCTGCGCGATACCAACGGCGGGCAGGCCAACACGGCGCTGAGCCTGGCGAATGCCGAAGCGATGGTGCCTTTTCTGGGCATGCTGGCCCTGGCGACCGAAGGTGCAAACGCCAGCACGCTGACACCAGCCGAATTCATGGCCGCGATCAAGGCGCTGGGCATCAACAGCTTGCCGACTTCGCTGTACAACGGCCAAGCCGTGACGGAATCCACATTGACCGCGGGCAAGACCACGATCGACACCAATCTGTCTTCGATGGTGGGCGCCGTCGCCGGCGTCAATACCGCTGGCGTGGGCAGCATGGGCACCGTCATCATTGCCAGCATGGAGGCAGGCAACACCAAACTGTTTGTCTGGAACCACTGAACCCTTCAGGAGCGGTTCGCTTTTCACCTGCTGGCCCGCGGATGCGGGCCTTTTTCATTGGCCCTCCGAACAGGGCGCTGAACAGGCCGCCGAGCGGGGCTTCTCATAATTGAGTAAAATGGTCGGACATAAGTAAGGGTTTTCTCCGGTGTGTGAGTTTCAGGGTCTGAGTGACCGAAGGAGAGTGACATGCGTCTCACGACCAAAGGCCGTTTTGCGGTCACCGCCATGATCGATCTGGCGCTGCGTGAAAACAGCGGTCCGGTGGCCTTGGCCGCCATCAGCCAGCGGCAGCAGATCTCGCTTTCCTATCTGGAACAGCTGTTCGGCAAGCTGCGCCGCCACGAGCTGGTGGAAAGCACTCGCGGCCCTGGCGGCGGCTATTCGCTGGGCCGCAAGTCCGACCAGATCACCGTGGCCGATATCATTGTGGCCGTTGACGAGCCGATCGACGCCACAGGCTGCGGCGGCAAGGAAAACTGCATGGGCGAGGACACCGGCCGCTGCATCACGCACGAACTCTGGACCAGCCTGAATGCCAAGATGATCGAGTACCTCGATTCCATCTCGCTGCGCAAGCTGGTGGACGATCAGGTGGCCAAGGGGGTCACCATCGAGCAGAACACGATCAAGCGGGCCATTTCCTCGCAGCCCGTGGTCAAGCCCATACGCATCACCGCCCCCAATTCCGTGTTTGCCCTGGGCAGCACCGTCAACAAGTAAACCGTTTGTTATTCATGGATATGACCCCGCACTTCCCGATTTACATGGACTATGGCGCGACGACACCGGTCGATCCGCGCGTGGTGGACGCCATGGTGCCCTGGTTGCGTGAGCACTTCGGCAACCCGGCTTCGCGCAGCCACGCCTGGGGCTGGGAGGCCGAGGCGATCGTCGAGAAGTCGCGCGAGCAGGTGGCCGCGCTGATCGGCGCGGACCCGCGCGAGATCGTCTGGACCTCGGGCGCCACCGAATCCAACAACCTGGCCATCAAGGGCGCGGCGAATTTCTACGCCTCGCGCGGCAAGCACATCGTCACCGTCAAGACCGAGCACAAGGCCGTGCTCGACGTGTGCCGCGAGCTGGAGCGCCAGGGTTTCGAGGTGACCTACCTCGACGTGCAGGAAGACGGCATGGTGAACCTGGATGCGTTCAAGGCCGCGCTGCGTCCCGACACCATCCTGGCCTCGGTGATGTATGTCAACAACGAGATCGGCGTGATCCAGGACATCCCCACACTGGGCGCCATCTGCCGCGAGCGCGGCATCATCTTCCACGTCGACGCCGCGCAGGCCACCGGCAAGGTCGACATCGACCTGGCAACCCTGCCGGTCGACCTGATGAGCCTGGCCTCGCACAAGACCTACGGACCCAAGGGCATCGGCGCGCTGTACGTGCGGCGCAAGCCCCGCGTCCGCCTGGAGGCGCAAATGCACGGCGGCGGCCACGAGCGCGGCATGCGTTCGGGCACCTTGCCCACGCACCAGATCGTTGGCATGGGCGAGGCCTTCCGCATCGCGCGCGAGGAGATGGCCGTTGAGCGGCCGCGCATCCAGGCCTTGCAGCAGCGCCTGCTGAAGGGTCTGAGCGACATCGAGCAGGTGTTTGTCAACGGCAACCTGGAGCACCGGGTGCCGCACAACCTGAACATGTCGTTCAACTTCGTCGAGGGCGAGTCGTTGATCATGGGCATCAAGGGCATCGCGGTGTCGTCCGGATCGGCCTGCACCTCGGCCAGCCTGGAGCCCAGCTATGTGCTGCGCGCCCTGGGCCGCAGCGACGAGCTGGCGCATTCGTCGCTGCGCATGACCATCGGTCGCTTCACAACCGAAGAAGAAATCGATTACGCCGTCAGCACGCTCAAGGACCGTGTGGCGAAGCTGCGCGAGCTGTCTCCGCTGTGGGACATGTACAAGGACGGCATTGACATCAGTGCCATTCAATGGGCTGCCCACTGAGGGGCTGGCGCACGCAAGGAATGCAGGAGAACTATCATGGCATACAGTGACAAGGTCGTAGACCACTACGAAAACCCCCGTAACGTCGGCAGCTTCGAGAAGGGCGACGAGACCGTCGGCACCGGCATGGTCGGCGCGCCGGCCTGCGGCGACGTGATGAAGCTGCAGATCAAGGTGAATCCGTCCACCGGTCTGATTGAGGACGCCAAGTTCAAGACCTATGGCTGCGGCTCGGCCATCGCGTCGAGCTCGCTGGTGACCGAATGGGTCAAGGGCAAGACCCTGGACCAGGCGCTGGACATCAAGAACACCCAGATCGCTGAAGAACTGGCCTTGCCGCCGGTCAAGATCCACTGCTCCATCCTGGCTGAAGATGCCATCAAGGCGGCGGTGGACGACTACCGCGCCAAGCACGTTCAGTAAAAAACAGAGTTCGCAGAATTCGGAAAAAAAGATCGGGAAACAGCAGGATGTCAGTCACCTTGACCGAAGCCGCGGCACGCCATGTGACGCGTTATATCGCCAAGCGCGGCCGCGGGGTCGGCGTGCGCCTGGGCGTGAAGACCACCGGCTGTTCGGGCCTGGCCTACAAGCTTGAATACGCCGACGAGGTGGGGCCGGACGACGTGGTGTTCGAAGGTCATGGCGTGAAGGTGCTGATCGACCCCAAGAGCCTGCCGTATCTGGACGGTACCGAGTTGGACTTTGTGCGTGAAGGTTTGAACGAGGGCTTCAAGTTCCGCAATCCGCGCGAGAAGGATCGCTGCGGCTGCGGTGAATCGTTCCGGGTTTGAGCGTCGCTGGGTGTTGAATGAATCTCGGCGACGACGATTTCAGTCTGTTTGACCTGCCCAGGCGTTTCGCGCAGGACCGCGCCGACATCGACGCCCGCTGGAAAACCTTGGCGGCCCAGGTTCATCCGGATCGGTTCGCATCGCACGGTGCTTCGGCACAACGCCTGTCCATGCAATGGGCCATGCGTGTCAACGAGGCGCACAAGCGGCTGCGTGATCCGCTCAAGCGGGCGGCCTATCTGTGTGAGCTTGGTGGTGTCGATCTGGAGGCGCACAGCAACACCCGCATGCCAGGCGACTTCCTGATGGAGCAGATGGCGTGGCGGGAAGCCTTGGATGACGCGCACGACGTGCTGGCCGTGCAGGCGCTTGATGAACAAGTCGCCGCGCGCGAGCGTGAATGGTTGGACAAGGCCGGGCACCTGCTGGACGACAAGAATGACGCGGCTGCCGCCGCGCAGCTGGTGCGGGCCCTGATGTTCGTGACGCGCTTTCGCGCCGACATCGACAAGCGCCTGGACGCATTGGGACATTAAAACAACATGGCATTGCTGCAGATTTCAGAACCGGGCCAATCGCCCAATCCGCACGAGCGCCGCATCGCCGTGGGCATCGACCTGGGCACCACGCATTCGCTGGTGGCTTCGGTGCGCCATGGCGTGGCCGAGTGCCTGCCGGATGAACAGGGCCGCGTGATTCTGCCGTCCGCCGTGCGCTATCTTGGCGAAGGGCGCCGGCAGATCGGTGTCGAGGCGCTGGAGCAGCAGTCGGAGGACCCTGAGAACACGGTGGTCTCGGTCAAGCGTTTCATGGGGCGCGCCCTGTCTGATATTGCCAACCGTGCGCATCTGCCTTACCAATTCGAAGACACGCCGGGCATGCTGAGCCTGGCCACCCGCGAGGGCCTGAAGTCGCCGGTCGAGATCTCGGCCGAGATTCTGGCGACCTTGCGCTACCGTGCCGAGGACAGTTTTGCCGACGATCTGTTCGGCGCCGTCATCACGGTGCCGGCTTATTTCGACGACGCGCAGCGTCAAGCCACCAAGGATGCGGCCCAGCTGGCCGGCCTGAAAGTGCTGCGCCTCATCAACGAACCTACCGCTGCAGCCATCGCCTACGGCTTGGACAACGCCAGCGAGGGGCTTTATGCCGTCTACGACCTGGGCGGCGGTACTTTTGATATTTCGCTGCTGCGTCTGACGCGCGGTGTGTTCGAAGTCGTGGCCACGGGCGGCGATGCGGCCCTGGGCGGCGACGATTTCGATCGCGCGCTGGCCGATTGGGCACTGGCTCAAAGCGGTTTGACGCTCAGCAGCGCCCACGACAAGCGTGCCGTGCTGGTGGCGGCGCGCCGGGCCAAGGAGGCGCTGACCGACCACGAGCAGACGACGTTGCATTGCAAGCTCAACGCGGGTGACTTGATCCTCGACGTGACGCGCGAGCAGTTCGAAATCCTCACCTCTGCCTTGCTCGACAAGACCCTGCAATCGGTGCGCCGCGTGCTGCGCGACGCCAAGGTCAAGGCCGAGGAGGTGCAGGGCACGGTGATGGTCGGCGGCTCGACCCGCATGCCTTGTGTGCGCGTGGCCGTGAGCCGACTGTTCGGCAAGGACGTGCTGACCAACCTCAATCCCGACGAGGTGGTGGCGCTGGGCGCCGCCGTCCAGGCCAACCAGTTGGCCGGCAATGCCGCCGACGGCGAGTTGCTGCTGCTCGACGTGGTGCCGCTCTCGCTGGGGCTGGAGACCATGGGCGGGCTGGTCGAGCGCGTGATCGAGCGCAATTCCACCATTCCCGTGGCCAAGGCGCAGGACTTCACCACCTTCAAGGACGGCCAGACCGCCATGGCCGTGCACGTGGTGCAGGGCGAGCGCGAACTGGTCAACGAGTGCCGCTCGCTGGCGCGCTTCGAGTTGCGCGGCATTCCGCCGATGGCGGCCGGCGCTGCGCGCATCCGCGTCAGCTTCCAGGTCGATGCCGACGGCTTGCTCAGCGTCTCGGCCACCGAGCTGACCTCGGGCGTCGAGGCCGCCATCAGCGTCAAGCCCAGCTACGGCCTGAGCGACGACCAGATCGCCGGCATGCTGAAGGACGGATTCGCCAGCGCCGAGTCCGACATGCAGGCCCGCGCACTGCGCGAGGCGCAGGTCGAGGCTGAGCGCATGGTGCTGGCCACGCATTCGGCGCTCGATGCCGATGGCGATCTGCTCGACGCGGACGAGCGTGCAGCCATCGACGAGCTGATGTCTACGGTTGTCAAATCGGCCCAGGGGCAAGACGCCGGCGCGATCAACTCTGCTGTCGAAGCCTTGGCCAAAGGCACGGAAGCCTTTGCCGCGGCGCGCATGAACCGTGGCATACGCCAGGCCTTGGCGGGGCGCAGCATCGATCAGATGTGAGCCAGATCGCAATCACTTTATCGGACACCCTCATGCCCACCATTAAGATCCTGCCGCACGCCGAGTACTGCCCGGACGGCGCCACCGTGCAAGCGCCCGCCGGCACCACGATCTGCGAGGCGCTGCTCGACAACCACATCGAGATCGAGCATGCCTGCGACCAGGTCTGTGCCTGCACCACCTGTCACGTGATCGTGCGCGAAGGCTTTGCCTCGCTCAGCGAGATGGAGGAGGGTGAGGAAGACATGCTGGACCGCGCCTGGGGCCTGGAGCCCAACTCGCGCCTGAGCTGCCAGGCCATCCTGGGGCAGAAGGACGTGACGGTCGAGATTCCCAAGTATTCGATCAACCACGCCAAGGAAAAGCACTGAATGCGCGTCCTGGGCTTCGAGTCTTCGTGCGACGAGACCGGCGTGGCGCTGGTCGAGGTGCCGGACCACGGGCACGGCCTGCCGCGCCTGCTCGCTCAAGCCCTGCACAGCCAGATCGCCATGCACCAGGCCTACGGCGGCGTGGTGCCGGAGTTGGCCTCGCGCGACCACATTCGGCGCGTGCTGCCGCTCACGAGAGACGTGCTACGTGATGCGGACCTGACCTTGGCGGATATCGACGTGGTCGCCTACACGCAAGGCCCCGGCCTGGCTGGCGCTTTGCTCGTGGGGGCGGGCGTGGCGGTGTCGTTGGCGGCAGCGCTCGGCAAGCCGGCGTTGGGCGTGCATCACCTGGAAGGGCACCTGCTGTCGCCGTTCCTGTCGGTGGACCCGCCGGAGTTTCCTTTCGTGGCCTTGCTGGTGTCGGGCGGCCACACGCAGCTGATGCGGGTCGACGACGTCGGCAGCTACGAGATCCTGGGTGAGACCATAGACGACGCCGCTGGCGAAGCCTTCGATAAAAGTGCCAAGCTGCTGGGCCTGCCTTATCCGGGAGGTCCGCACCTGGCAAAGTTGGCGCAGGCGGGCAATCCACTGGCGTTCGAGTTGCCGCGTCCGCTGCTGCGCAGCGGCAAACCCGACTTCAGCTTCGCAGGCTTGAAGACGGCCGTGCTCACGCAGGTTAAGCGGCTCGGTGACGCACCCAGCGAGCAGCAGCGCGCCGACCTGGCTGCGTCCACGCAGGCGGTCATCGTCGAACTGCTGGTGCGCAAATCGCTGCTGGCGCTCAAAGAGACGGGACTGAAGCGCCTGGTGGTGGCGGGCGGCGTCGGCGCCAATGCGCTCTTACGCCAGGAACTCAACGAGGCCTGTGCCAAGCGCAGCGTGCGCGTGCACTACCCTGAATTGAGCCTGTGCACCGACAACGGCGCCATGATCGCGATGGCCGCGGGCATGCGGCTGCAGCGCGACATGGGCCGCTTGCGGCGCGACGGCTCGTTCGAGGTCAAGCCTCGCTGGGACCTGGCGAGCGCCTGAGCGTTCCGGCCGATCGATCAGCTGACCGTCAGGTGCGTGGCGCCCTTGGCCTGGCGCTTGGCCAGGCTCAGCGTCAGCACGCCATGGTCCATGCTGGCGCTGGAGTCCGACTGGCTGATTTCTTCCGGCAACGTGAAGCTGCGCGAGAAGCGCGAGAACGAGCGTTCGCGGTAGATCACGCGCTCGCCTTCCTTCTTCTCTTTATCCTTGCGGACTTCGGCGTCGACATTGATGCGACGCCCGTCGATGGCGATCTTGACCGCCTCCTTGGGAACGCCAGGCATGTCCAGCTTGACGGTGTAGGACTTGTCGGTTTCGCTGACGTCCAGCGCCGGGCTGCGCATGGCGCTTTGGGCATTCTGGTTGTCGCCGCCCCAGGCGCCCAGGCTTTCGTCGAACAGACGCTCCAGGCTGCGGGTGAAATCGGACACATTGCGGTTCACGGGTACGAGAAACATGAGAGCCTCCTGAAAGGGTTGGTGCATCGTTGCAGTGCCGACGAACGGTGGGCATCGGCTTCCCATGCCATGAAGATTGCGCACGGCAGACGGCTTTTCAAGACGGTTTCGGCGTGCTTTTTGACCTGACGCAGAAATACTTGCCTGGCGTCCACCTGGCCCTTGAAATGGGGCTGCGGCGCCCACAATTGGATTCGCTTGGCCGACATGGGTGACGCCCGGCGCAATCTCATCTATAATCGAATGGCTTTGCTTCTTGGCTTCAAGAAAGTCATCTTGAAAGCAAAACGGCAAAGCGAAAAAGCACGGCATGGGTCGGTTTCACCCGTGGCCGCAAGTTAAAAACCTGGAAACCGTTTGAGTGTTGCACGGTCTGTGCAGCCCGGCGGCTTCCGATATTTCAAGGAACGCAAATATGTCGACCGCCGATATCAAGAAGGCTGAAATCGTCAAGGCCAACGCCCGCAGCGCCAATGACACGGGCTCGCCCGAAGTGCAAGTGGCCCTGCTGACTGCCCGCATCAACGAACTGACCCCTCACTTCAAGACCCACGCCAAGGACCACCACGGCCGCCGCGGTCTGCTGAAGATGGTCAATCAGCGCAAGAGCCTGCTGTCCTACCTGAAGAGCAAGGACGCTTCGCGTTACACCGCGCTGATCCAGAAGCTGGGCCTGCGCAAGTAAGCACCGCATGAGCATGGAGAGCCTGTCTGGATTGTTTGCCAGCACAGGCTTTTCTTGTTTCTAAAGAAACGATTTTTTTGGAGTTGGGCTGAAGTGGCGACGATGTGTCATTCCAATGTCTCCCCCGGCGTCGATGCCGCGGAAGTCGCTGGAATGGCATCCCGCCAAACCGAGTTCCACTCCCGGTCCTGGGCCGCACCGCAAGCGGTCCGATCACTGAGGAGAAATGCATGAGCATGTTCAACAAAGTCAGCAAGACCTTCCAATGGGGTCAGCACACCGTCACGATGGAAACCGGCGAGATCGCTCGCCAGTCGACCGGCGCTGTGGTCGTCAACATCGATGACACCGTGGTGCTCGCCACCGTAGTGGCCAAGAGCGAAGCCAAGGCCGGCCAGGACTTCTTCCCGCTGACGGTCGACTACCTGGAAAAGACCTATGCCGCCGGCAAGATCCCTGGCAGCTTCTTCAAGCGTGAAGGCCGTCCCAGCGAGCTGGAAACCCTGACCTCGCGCCTGATCGACCGCCCGATCCGTCCGCTGTTCCCCGAAGGCTTCTTCAACGAAGTCCAGGTGGTCGTGCACGTGATGTCGCTGAACCCTGAAGTGCAGGCCGACATCGCTGCGCTGATCGCCACCAGCGCCGCGCTGGCTGTGTCCGGCATCCCGTTCAACGGCCCGATCGGCGCCGCACGCGTCGGCTACGTCAACGGCGAATACGTGCTGAACCCCGGCAAGACGCAACTGCTCGATTCCAAGCTGGACCTGGTCGTCGCCGGTACCGAAGCCGCCGTGCTGATGGTCGAGTCGGAAGCGCAGCAACTGAGCGAAGAGATCATGCTGGGCGGCGTGGTGTTCGGCCACGAGCAAGGCAAGGTCACCATCAACGCGATCCATGAGCTGGTGCGCGACGCCGGCAAGCCGAGCTGGAACTGGACCGCACCGGCCAAGAACGAGCCCTTCATCGCCAAGGTCACGGCCCTGGCCGAAGAGCAACTGCGCGCCGCCTACCAGATCCGCTCCAAGCAGGCTCGCACCACCGCCTGCCGCGAAGCCTATGCCAAGGTCAAGGAAGCCCTGACCGCCGAAGGCGTGGAATTCGACGGCGTCGAGGTCGACGGCCTGCTGTTCGAGATCGAAGCCCGCATCGTGCGCAGCCAGATCCTGGCCGGCGAGCCCCGCATCGACGGTCGCGACACCCGCACCGTGCGCCCCATCGAAATCCGTGCCAGCGTGCTGCCGCGCGCCCACGGTTCGGCCTTGTTCACCCGCGGCGAAACGCAGGCGCTGGTTGCCGCAACGCTCGGTACCGAGCGCGACGCGCAGACCATCGACGCGCTGGCTGGCGAGTTCACCGAACACTTCATGCTGCACTACAACATGCCCCCGTTCGCCACCGGCGAAACCGGTCGCGTGGGCAGCCCCAAGCGCCGCGAGATCGGCCACGGCCGTCTGGCCAAGCGCGCCCTGGTGGCCGTGCTGCCGAGCAAGGAAGAATTCCCGTACTCGGTCCGCGTGGTGTCGGAAATCACCGAATCGAACGGTTCTTCGTCGATGGCCTCGGTCTGCGGCGGCTGCCTGTCCATGCTGGACGCCGGCGTGCCATTGAAGGCGCACGTGGCCGGCATCGCCATGGGCCTGATCAAGGACGGCAACCGCTTCGCCGTGCTGACCGACATTCTCGGTGACGAGGATCACCTCGGCGACATGGACTTCAAGGTGGCCGGCACCACGGCAGGCGTGACCGCGCTGCAGATGGACATCAAGATCCAGGGCATTACCAAGGAAATCATGCAGGTGGCCCTGGCCCAGGCCAAGGAAGCCCGCCTGCACATCCTCGACAAGATGGTGTCGGCGGTGGCCACGGCCTCGTCCGAGGTGTCGGAATTCGCGCCGCGCCTCTACACCATGAAGATCAACCCCGAGAAGATCCGTGACGTGATCGGCAAGGGCGGCGCCACCATCCGCGCGCTGACCGAAGAAACCGGCACCCAGATCGACATCGGCGAAGACGGCACCATCACCATCGCCTCGACCGACGCCGACAAGGCCGCCCACGCCAAGAAGCGCATCGAAGAGATCACCGCTGAAGTCGAAGTGGGCAAGGTCTACGAAGGCCCCGTCACCAAGATCCTGGACTTCGGCGCCCTGATCAACCTGCTGCCCGGCAAGGACGGCCTGCTGCACATCAGCCAGATCGCCCATCAGCGCGTCGAGAAGGTGACCGACTTCCTGAAGGAAGGTCAGATCGTCAAGGTCAAGGTCCTCGAAACCGACGAAAAGGGCCGCATCAAGCTGTCCATGAAGGCGCTGATTGACCGCGACGCCGCTCCGGCAGCGGATGCTGCGCCGACGGAAGCGGCAGCGGAGTAAAGCGTCGTCATGAAAGCGATCGCCATCACCCGCCCGGGTGGTCCGGAGGTGCTTCAGCTGATCGACTGTCCCGGCCCGGCGGCGGGGGCAGGCGAGTGCTTGATCGCGGTGGAGGCCTATGGCGTCAACCGGCCGGACGTGCTGCAGCGCAAGGGGGCCTACCCGCCTCCGCCCGGTGCCAGCGAATTGCCGGGGCTGGAGGTGGCGGGACGCATCGTGGCGGGCGATGAGGCCGCGTTGGCGGTGTCCGGCTTCAAGCTGGGTGATGCCGTGTGCGCCCTGGTGGCCGGCGGCGGCTATGCCGAGCTGTGCACGGCTCCGGTGCAGCAATGCCTGCCGGTGCCTGGCGGCTGGAGCATGGCGGAAGCCGCCAGCCTGCCTGAGACCTTCTTCACCGTCTGGTCCAACGTGTTCGAGCGCGCGCGCCTGCAGCCTGGCGAAAGCATCCTGATCCACGGCGGCAGCAGCGGCATCGGCGTGACGGCCATTCAACTGGCCAAGGCCCTGGGTGCGGCGCAGGTGATCACCACGGTGGGCAGCGCCGCCAAGGCGCAGGCCTGCCGGGATCTGGGGGCTGATCTGGCCATCAACTACCGCGAGCAGGACTTCGTGGTCGAAGTGCTGGCTGCGACCGGCCAGCGCGGCGTGGACGTGGTGCTGGACATGGTGGCGGGCGACTACGTGGCGCGCAATGTGCAATGCCTGGCCGAAGACGGCCGCGCCGTGATCATCGCAGTGCAGGGCGGCTTGAAGGCCGGGTTTGACGCGGGCCTGGTGCTACGCCGGCGTCTGACGATCAGCGGCTCGACGCTGAGGCCGCGTCCTGTCGCCTTCAAGGCCGGCATTGCCCGGGCCTTGCGCGAGCGGGTCTGGCCTCTGCTGGAAGAGCGGCGCATCCAGCCGGTTATCTACAAGCAATTCAAAGCCAGCGAGGCGGCCCAGGCGCACGCCTTGATGGAGTCTGGCGCGCATGTGGGCAAGCTCGTGCTGAGCTGGTGAGAGGACGAATCTGATGCCAAGTAATGTGACACGCAAGAAGCTGGTGGTCGGCAACTGGAAGATGCACGGCAGCCGCGCTGCGAATGCCGTGCTGCTGTCGGGTCTGAAGGACGAGGGGCCGTGGAATGCCGATGTGGCCGTCTGCGTGCCCTTTCCCTACATCACCGAGACGGCGCAGGCGCTGACGGGCCAGGCCGTGGCTTTCGGTGCCCAGGATTGCTCGGCGCACGAGCAGGGCGCCTACACGGGCGAAGTGTCGTCGGCCATGCTGGCCGACATCGGCTGCCGCTTTGTGATCGTCGGGCATTCCGAACGCCGCGCCTATCACCATGAAAGCGACCAATTGGTCGCAGACAAGGCCAAGGCGGCCTTGGCCCATGGCGTCACCCCCATCGTTTGCGTGGGTGAGACGCTGGCGGAACGCGAGGCCGGCCAGACCGAGGCTGTGGTCAAGCGCCAGTTGGCAGCCGTGATCCACACGCTGACGCATTGCATTGGCGAGGTGGTGGTGGCGTACGAGCCGGTCTGGGCCATCGGCACCGGCTTGACCGCGACGCCCGAGCAGGCGCAGGCGGTGCACGCACTGTTGCGCAAGCAACTGCATGCGGCCACGCAAAAGGCCGATGCGATGCGCATTCTCTATGGCGGCAGCGTCAAGCTCGACAATGCGGCGCAGCTGTTTGTACAAGCCGACATCGACGGCGGACTGATTGGCGGCGCCGCGCTCAAGGCGGCTGATTTTTCGGCGATTTGCCGGGCTGCATCCTGAATGCGGGCGCCGGATCTTTTGAAATTCTGAATTGGGAAATTGACATGCAAGTGATGATGACTTTGGTGCAGGTGCTGCAGCTCTTGAGCGCCCTGTGCATGATCGGTCTGGTGCTGGTGCAGCACGGCAAGGGTGCCGACATGGGGGCCTCGTTCGGCAGCGGTGCGTCGGGCAGTCTGTTTGGCGCCACCGGCAGCGCCAATTTCCTGTCGCGCAGCACGGCAGTCTGCGCCACGCTGTTTTTCGTCTGCACGTTGACCCTGGCCTACATGGCCAGCCATCGCGACGCCATTCCGGCCAGTGACAGTCTGATCGACCGCTCGGCGCCCGCGGCGGCCGTGGCGCCTAGCGCCGTGGCTTCGGGTGCCGCTGCCATCCCCGGCGCAGCACCGGCTGTTGTGACGCCTGCTGCGTCAAAATAAGCGCTTGAATTCATCGGGAGCCTCGTAATTCCGGTATAGAATGCAAGGCTGTCTGGGAAGCAAATCCTCAAGCAACCCGGGTGGAGAAATGCCAGTGTGAATGTGTTCAAGGAATGCATTCATGATGGCAAATGAGCCGACGTGGTGAAATTGGTAGACACGCTATCTTGAGGGGGTAGTGGCGAAAGCTGTGCGAGTTCGAGTCTCGCCGTCGGCACCAGGAATTTTCAGGGGCCAGTAGCAGTGGGTTAACATCATCGGATTGGAGTCCGGCGTGTTGATCTGGCTGGGTCCCAAACGAATTGAGGCGCCCTGTCGCGGCGAAAGTCGCAAAGGGACATGGCGGGCGCGTTCCGTGAGCGACATCTTGTCGTGAGCGGCGCGCCCGTTGCTTTTGTCGAATTGCCGTGATCCGGCCTGGAGGCTGGGTGCGGCGCAACCGAGAGCATGTGCTGTGAATCTGGAACTGTACCTCCCCGTCATCCTCTTCATCCTGGTCGGCGCAGTGGTAGGTATAGCGCCCCAGCTCCTGGGCTATGCTCTCGGGCCCAACCGGCCGGATCAGGCTAAAAACTCCCCTTACGAATGCGGCTTCGAGGCCTTTGAAGACGCGCGCATGAAGTTCGATGTGCGCTACTACCTCGTCGCGATCCTGTTTATTTTGTTCGACCTGGAAATCGCCTTCCTGTTCCCCTGGGCAGTGACCCTGCGGGAAATCGGTGGCGCCGGTTTCTGGGCCATGATGATTTTCCTGGGCATCCTCGTTGTCGGCTTCGTCTACGAGTGGAAGAAGGGCGCCCTGGATTGGGAATGACTGTTGACCCCTCGTCCAGCGGAATACGCTGGCCGGTCCCCCGAGGGGGCGCCAACCGTTGGTTGGCATGGTGGGCCGGCTTGGGGGCGGCCCGGCGCTCGGCCCGAAAGGGTGTGGCACGAATGAAAGCTTGCAATGGGTATTGAAGGCGTTTTGAAAGAAGGCTTTGTCACCACCTCGGTGGACAAGCTGATCAACTGGTCCAAGACAGGTTCCCTGTGGCCCATGACCTTTGGTCTGGCCTGCTGCGCGGTCGAGATGATGCACGCGGGCGCGGCCCGTTATGACATTGACCGCTTCGGCATGCTGTTCCGCCCCAGCCCCCGCCAGTCCGATCTGATGATCGTCGCCGGCACGCTGTGCAACAAGATGGCGCCGGCGCTGCGCAAGGTCTACGACCAGATGGCCGAGCCGCGCTGGGTGCTGTCCATGGGCTCCTGCGCTAACGGCGGCGGCTATTACCACTACAGCTACTCGGTCGTGCGCGGCTGCGACCGCATCGTGCCGGTCGACGTCTACGTGCCGGGTTGCCCGCCCACTGCCGAGGCGCTGCTGTACGGCATCCTGCAGTTGCAGGCCAAGATCCGTCGCGAAAACACCATTGCACGCTGAAGGCTCGCTGAATTCATGAGCAAACTCGACACCCTGCAAGCCACCCTGGAGAAGGTGTTTGGCAGCCAGATCATCGAACTCAAGCGCGAGCTCGACGAAATCACCATCCGCGTGGCGCCGAGCGATTACTTCGCCGTCGCCAAGACGCTGCGCGACCACTCGGAACTGCGCTTCGAGCAGCTGATCGACCTCTGCGGCCTCGACTACAGCGGCTACAAGGAAGGCGCGTACGAGGGCCCGCGCTTTGCCGTGGCCTCGCACCTGCTGTCGGTCAACAAGAACTGGCGCCTGCGCCTGAAGGTGTTCGCGTCCGACGACGACTTCCCTTGCGTGGCAGCCGTGACGCCGATCTGGAATTCGGCCAACTGGTTCGAGCGCGAGGCCTTCGATCTCTACGGCATCATCTTCGACGGTCATGAAGACCTGCGCCGCATCCTGACCGACTACGGCTTCATCGGCCATCCGATGCGCAAAGACTTCCCGACCTCGGGCCATGTCGAGATGCGCTACGACGCCGAGCAAAAGCGCGTCATCTATCAGCCGGTGACGATCGAGCCGCGTGAGATCACGCCGCGCGTGATCCGCGAAGAACAATACGGTGGCTTGTAAACAATCATGGCCGACATCAAAAACTACACCCTCAACTTTGGTCCCCAGCATCCTGCGGCGCACGGCGTGCTGCGCCTGGTGCTGGAGCTTGACGGCGAAGTGATCCAGCGTGCCGATCCGCACATCGGCCTGCTGCACCGCGCCACCGAGAAGCTGGCCGAGAGCAAGACCTACATCCAGTCGTTGCCCTACATGGACCGTCTGGACTATGTGTCCATGATGTCCAACGAGCACGCCTACTGCCTGGCCATCGAGAAGATGCTGGGCATCGAGGTGCCGATCCGCGCGCAGTACATCCGCGTGATGTTTGCCGAGATCACGCGCCTGCTGAACCACCTGCTGTGGATCGGCGCGCATGGCATCGACTGCGGCGCGATGAACATCCTGATCTACGCGTTCCGCGAGCGCGAAGACCTGTTCGACATGTACGAGGCGGTTTCGGGCGCGCGCATGCACGCGGCCTATTTCCGCCCCGGCGGTGTCTATCGCGATCTGCCCGACACCATGCCGCAGTACCAGGTGTCCAAGATCAAGAACGCCAAGACCATCGCGATGCTGAACGAGAACCGCCAAGGTTCCCTGCTCGATTTCATCGACGATTTCTGTGCGCGATTCCCCAAAAACGTCGACGACTACGAAACCCTGCTGACCGACAACCGGATCTGGAAGCAGCGCACCGTGGGCATCGGCGTCGTCTCGCCCGAGCGCGCGCTGAACCTGGGTTTCACGGGCCCGATGCTGCGCGGCTCCGGCATCGCCTGGGACCTGCGCAAGACCCAGCCCTACGATGTCTATGCCAACATGGACTTCGACCTGGCCCTGGGCACGAATGGCGACACCTATGACCGCTATCTGGTCCGCGTGGAAGAAATGCGCCAGGCCAACCGCATCATCAAGCAATGCGTCGACTGGCTGCGCAAGAATCCGGGCCCGGTCATCACCGACAACCACAAGGTGGCTCCGCCTTCGCGCGTGGACATGAAGTCCAACATGGAAGAGCTGATCCACCACTTCAAGCTCTTCACCGAAGGCTTCCGTGTGCCGGAAGGCGAGGCCTACGCAGCGGTCGAGCATCCCAAGGGCGAGTTCGGCATCTACATGGTCAGCGACGGCGCCAACAAGCCCTACCGCCTGAAGATCCGTGCGCCTGGTTTTGCACACCTGGCCGCGCTCGATGAGATGGCGCGTGGCCACATGATCGCCGATGCCGTGGCCGTGATCGGCACCATGGACATCGTGTTCGGCGAAATTGACCGGTGATTGACGGCGGAATACCAGCGATGAGCAGCAACGACTACGTCTTGAGTGATGCCACGAGGGCGCGCTTTGCGCGCGAGGTGGCGAAGTATCCGGCTGAGCAGAAGCAGTCGGCGGTGATGGCCTGCCTGTCCATCGTGCAGCAGGAGCAGGGCTTCGTGTCGCGCGGCGCCGAAGACGCGATTGCCGCGTACCTGGGCATGCCGGCGATCGCCGTGTACGAGGTCACCACCTTCTACAACATGTACAACCAGCGTCCGGTGGGCCAGTTCAAGCTCAACGTCTGCACCAACCTGCCTTGCCAGCTGCGCGATGGCCAGAAGGCGCTAGCCCACCTCTGCCACAAGCTGGGCGTGGAGGAGGGTGGTACCACCGCGGACGGTCTCTTCACCGTGCAGAAGAGCGAATGCCTGGGCGCCTGCGCCGATTCGCCGGTGATGCTGGTGAACGATCGCCAGATGTGCAGCTTCATGAGCAACGCGCGTCTGGACGAATTGGTCGATGTGCTCAAGGCACAGGCCAAGAACTAAAGGGCTGGCTGCGATGACTGCAACACTGGACCTCTCCAAGTTTCAAGCGACGGGTGTCGAGACCTGTTTCCATGACCGCCACATCGGCGCCCAGATCTATGCGGACCTGAATGGCAGCAACTGGCGCCTGAAGGACTACGAAGCCCGCGGCGGCTATGCCGCGCTGCGCAAGATCCTGAAGGCCGATGGCGGCGAAGGTTTGACGCAAGACCAGGTGATCGCCGAAGTCAAGGGCTCGGGCCTGCGCGGCCGCGGCGGTGCGGGCTTCCCAACCGGCCTGAAGTGGAGCTTCATGCCGCGCCAGTTCCCGGGGCAGAAGTACCTGGTCTGCAACTCCGACGAAGGCGAACCCGGCACCTGCAAGGACCGCGACATCCTGATGTTCAATCCGCACATCGTGATTGAAGGCATGATCATCGCGGCCTATGCGATGGGCATCACGGTCGGCTACAACTACATCCACGGCGAGATCTTCGAAGTCTATGAACGCTTCGAAGCCGCGCTCGACGAAGCGCGCGCCGCCGGCCTGCTGGGCGACAACATTCTCGGTTCGGGCTTCAGCTTCCAGCTGCACGCCCATCATGGTTTCGGCGCCTACATCTGCGGCGAAGAAACCGCCTTGCTGGAGTCGCTGGAAGGCAAGAAGGGCCAGCCGCGCTTCAAGCCGCCGTTCCCGGCCAGCTTTGGCCTCTACGGCAAGCCGACCACGATCAACAACACCGAGACCTTTGCCGCGGTGCCCTGGATCATCCGCAACGGCGCGCAGCCCTACCTTGAGATCGGCAAGCCCAACAACGGCGGCACCAAGATCTTCTCGGTCTCGGGCGACGTCGAGCGTCCCGGCAATTACGAGATCCCGCTCGGCACGCCATTCGCGAAGCTGCTGGAACTTGCCGGCGGCGTGCGCAAGGGCCGCCAGCTCAAGGCCGTGATCCCGGGCGGATCGTCCTCGCCGGTGCTGCCGGCCGAGGTCATGATGCAGTGCACGATGGATTACGACTCGATCGCCAAGGCCGGCTCCATGCTGGGCTCAGGCGCCGTGATCGTGATGGACGACAGCCGCTGCATGGTCAAGAGCCTGCTGCGCCTCTCGTACTTCTACGCGCATGAATCCTGCGGCCAGTGCACGCCTTGCCGCGAAGGCACGGGCTGGATGTTCCGCGTGGTCGAGCGCATCGCCAACGGCCTGGGCCGGGCGGAAGACATCGATCTGCTGAACTCGGTGGCCGACAACATCCAGGGCCGCACCATCTGCGCGCTCGGCGATGCCGCGGCCATGCCGGTGCGCGCCATGATCAAGCACTACAAGCACGAGTTCGTGCATCTCATTGAACACAAGACGGCCCTGGTGGCGGCCTGAACCAGGACAAGTTATGGTTGAAATTGAACTCGACGGCAAGAAGGTAGAGGTTCTCGAAGGCAGCATGGTCATGCATGCCGCCGAGAAGGCCGGTGCCTACATCCCGCATTTCTGCTACCACAAGAAGCTGAGCATCGCGGCCAATTGCCGCATGTGCCTGGTTGACGTGGAAAAGGCGCCCAAGCCTCTGCCCGCCTGCGCCACGCCGGTCACGCAAGGCATGATCGTGCGCACCAAGAGTGAGAAAGCCGTCAAGGCCCAGCAGGGCGTGATGGAGTTCCTGCTGATCAATCACCCGCTGGACTGCCCGATCTGCGACCAGGGCGGCGAGTGCCAGTTGCAGGACCTGGCCGTGGGCTATGGCGGCAGCAAGTCGCGCTACACCGAAGAAAAGCGCGTGGTCTTCCACAAGAACGTCGGCCCGCTGATCTCGATGGAAGAGATGAGCCGCTGCATCCACTGCACCCGCTGCGTGCGTTTCGGCCAGGAAATCGCCGGCGTGATGGAGCTGGGCATGGCGCATCGCGGCGAGCATTCCGAGATCCAGACCTTCGTGGGCCGCTCGGTCGATTCCGAGCTGTCGGGCAACATGATCGACATCTGCCCGGTCGGCGCGCTCACCAGCAAGCCCTTCCGCTACAGCGCCCGCACCTGGGAACTGTCGCGCCGCAAGAGCGTCAGCCCGCATGACAGCACCGGCGCCAACCTGATCGTTCAGGTCAAGGGCAACTCAGTCCGCCGCGTCGTGCCGCTGGAGAACGAAGCCGTCAACGAATGCTGGATCGCCGACCGCGACCGTTTCAGCTACGAAGCGCTGAACAGCGACGAGCGCCTCACGCAGCCCATGATCAAGCAGGGCGGCCATTGGAAGAGCGTCGACTGGAGCGTCGCGCTCGACTACGTCGCCAACGGCCTGAAGAGCATCAAGGCCGACCATGGCGCAGCCAGCATCGCCGCGCTGGGCTCCGAGCACAGCACGGTCGAAGAGCTGCACCTGCTGGCCTCGCTGGTGCGCGGCCTGGGCAGCGAGAACATCGACACGCGCCTGCGCCATGTCGACTTTGGCAATCGCGCCGAAGCCGGCAAGGCCCATTGGCTGGGCATGCCGATCGAAGGCCTGTCCACGCTGGACCGCGCCTTCGTGGTGGGCTCCTTCCTGCGCAAGGACCATCCGCTGTTTGCGCTGCGCCTGCGCCAGGCGGCCCGCCATGGCGCGCAAGTTTTGAGCCTGCATGCGGCTGAAGACGACTGGCTGATGCCCGTCGCCGCGCGCATCACCGCTGCCCCCAGTGCCTGGGTGAACGAGCTGGCCAATGTGGCCGCTGCCGTGGCGCAAGAACAGGGCGTGCAAGCGCCCGCGGCCGGCACCGCGACCGACGCCGCGCTGGCCATCGCCAAGTCGCTGTTCGGCGGCCAGCGCAAGGCCGTGCTGCTGGGCAATGTCGCTGCCCAGCATCCGCAAGCCGCCAGCCTGCTGGCCCTGGCCCACTGGATCGCCGCTCAGACCGGCGCCAGCGTCGGCTACCTGACGGCCGCCGCCAACACGGTCGGCGCGCAACTGGTCAATGCCTTGCCGGGGCAGGGCGGTTCGAACGCCGCCGAGATCCTCGGCACGAAGCCCGCCAAGGCCCTGCTGCTGCTCAACACCGATCCGCTGCTCGACGCCGCCAACCCTGGCGCTGCCGCCAAGGCGCTGCAAGCCGCCGAGATGGTGGTCGTGATGAGCCCCTTCAAGACAGGCCTTGACTACGCCGACGTGCTCTTGCCCGTGTCGCCTTTCACCGAGACGTCCGGCTCCTTCGTGAACGCCGAGGGCCGTCTGCAAAGCTTCGTCGGCGTGGTGCGTCCCTTGGGCGAGACCCGTCCGGCCTGGAAGGTCCTGCGCGTGCTCGGCAATGTGCTGGGCCTGGAAGGCTTCAAGCAGGATACGTCCGACCAGGTGCGCCACGAGGCGCTCGGTGTGAATACCGACCTGAGCGCGCGCCTGAGCAACGCCACGCAGGCTGCTGTCCAACTGGGCGCTGCCGCTGCTGGCCTGGAACGCCTGACCGAAGTGCCCGTGTACGCCGCCGATGCGCTGGTGCGCCGCGCCAGCTCGCTGCAGCTGACGACCGATGCGCGTAACGCCGCAGTGGCGCGTCTGCCTTCGGCGCTGTGGAACCAACTGGGCCTGAGCGCCGGTGCATCCGTCAGCATCAGCCAGGACGGCGCCAGCGTGACCCTGCCTGCCCAACTCGATGCCTCGCTGCCGGCCACGGTGGTGCGCGTGCCCGCAGGCTTGCCCGAGACGGCAGCGCTGGGCGCGGCGTTCGGCGCCCTGACGATTGCCAAGGTGTGACCTCATGATTGACAGTCTCTATCTCTCCGGCGCGTCCGTGTTCGGCGCCCTCTGGCCCCTGGTCTGGAGTCTGCTGAAGATCATCGTGGTGGTGGCACCGCTGATGCTCTTCGTGGCCTACCTGACGCTGTGGGAACGCAAGGCCATCGGCTGGTCGCAGATCCGTCCGGGCCCGAACCGTGTCGGTCCCTACGGCCTGCTGACGCCGATCGCCGACGCGGTCAAGCTGATCTTCAAGGAAATCATCCTGCCGTCGGCGGCCAACCGCGGCCTGTTCTTCTTGGGTCCCATCATGACCATCATGCCGGCGCTGGCGGCCTGGGCCGTGGTGCCCTTCGGACCGCAGGCGGCCGTGGCCGACGTCAATGCCGGTCTGCTGTTCCTGATGGCCATCACCTCGCTGGAAGTCTATGGCGTGATCATCGCCGGCTGGGCCTCCAACTCCAAGTACGCCTTCCTCGGCGCGCTGCGCGCCTCGGCGCAGATGGTCTCGTACGAGATCGCCATGGGCTTCGCGCTGGTCGTGGTGCTGATGGTGACGGGCAGCATGAACATGAGCGACATCGTGCTGTCGCAAGGCCGCGGCATGTTCGCGCACATGGGCGTCAGTTTCCTGTCGTGGAACTGGCTGCCGCTGCTGCCGATCTTTGTCGTCTACTTCATCTCGGGCCTGGCCGAAACCAACCGCCATCCGTTCGACGTGGTCGAAGGCGAATCGGAAATCGTGGCCGGTCACATGATCGAGTACTCGGGCATGTCCTTCGCCATGTTCTTCCTGGCCGAATACGCCAACATGATCCTGGTCTCGGCCTTGGCGGTGGTGATGTTCCTGGGCGGCTGGATGGCGCCGGTGTCGTTCAGCGCCTTCGGCATGGACACGCCCGCCTTCATCCAGAACACCATGCCGTTCTGGAACTGGTTCTGGCTGTTCGCCAAGACCTTCGTGGTCGTGACCATGTTCCTCTGGGTGCGTGCCACGTTCCCTCGCTTCCGTTACGACCAGATCATGCGTCTGGGTTGGAAGATCTTCATTCCGGTGACCTTGGTCTGGCTGCTCGTCGTCGGCCTGTGGATCCAGTCACCCTTCAACATCTGGCAGTGAGAACGAGGTGTCTGCTGTGAGCTCCTTCAAGGACGTCATCAAGAGCTTCATGCTCACCGAGCTGTTCAAGGGCATGGCCCTGACCGGCCGGCATTTCCTGTCGCGCAACATCACGGTGCAATTCCCGGAAGAGAAGACGCCGCTGTCGCCGCGCTTCCGCGGCTTGCACGCGCTGCGCCGCTATGAAAACGGCGAAGAGCGCTGCATCGCCTGCAAGCTCTGCGAAGCCGTGTGCCCCGCGATGGCCATCACCATCGAGTCGGATGTGCGCGAGGACGGTTCGCGCCGCACCACGCGCTACGACATCGACCTGACCAAGTGCATCTTCTGCGGTTTCTGCGAGGAAAGCTGCCCGGTCGACTCGATCGTCGAGACCAGCATCTTCGAATACCACGGCGAAAAGCGCGGCGATCTCTACTTCACGAAAGAGATGCTGCTGGCCGTCGGCGATCGCTACGAGCCTCAGATTGCAGCCCAAAAGGAGGCCGATGCAAAGTACCGTTGACCGCGAGGTTGGCGACACATTGCAGGAAACGTATGGACATTACGACCGCTCTTTTCTATCTGTTCTCGGCCGTCTTGCTGGGCTCCGCCTTCCGTGTCATCACGGCCAGGAGCACCGTGCATTCGGCCCTGTTCCTGATCCTGGCGTTCTTCAACGCATCCTGCATCTGGATGCTGCTGAAGGCCGAGTTCCTGGCCATCACGCTGGTGCTGGTCTACATCGGCGCGGTGATGGTGCTGTTCCTGTTTGTCGTGATGATGCTGGACATCAACACCGACAAGCTGCGCGACGGCTTCTGGAAGCACATGCCGCTGGCCGCGTTGGTCGGTGTGTTCATCGCGCTGGAGATGGCAGCCATCCTGATGGGCGGCTTCCGCCTCAGCGATGCGCCTGAGTTGAGCGCCGAAGCATTGAAGCTTGGCAACACCAAGCTGCTGGGCATCCAGATCTACACCAATTACCTGTATCCACTGCAGATCGCCGCCGTGCTGCTGCTGGTGGCCATCATTGCCGCGATTGCGCTGACGCTGCGCCGCCGCAAGGATTCCAAGCTGCAGAACCCGTCGGAGCAGGTCAGGGTCAAGAAGGCCGACCGCCTGCGCATCGTCAAGATGGCGCCGACCGTTGAAGTACCGGCTGCGCCAGCTGCCGACAGCAATCAAGGAGCCGCATGATGGGCGCTGTAAGTGGCTTGACCCTTGGACACTTTCTGACCCTGGGCGCGATCCTGTTCGCGCTGTCGGTGGTCGGGATCTTCCTGAACCGCAAGAACCTGATCGTGCTGCTGATGGCCATCGAACTGATGCTGCTGGCGGTGAACCTGAACTTTGTCGCGTTCTCCCATTACCTGGGCGACATGGCAGGGCAGGTGTTCGTGTTCTTCATCCTGACCGTGGCGGCCGCCGAATCGGCGATCGGCCTGGCGATCCTGGTGGTGCTGTTCCGTAATCGGGCCAGCATCGATGTCGAAGAACTTGACGCCTTGAAGGGCTGACCAGCACAGATCGGGCGAACAAGAACATGTCTGCACAACTTTCTCAGAACATGCTGCTGGCCGTGCCACTGGCGCCGTTGTTCGGCGCCGTGGTGGCGGGCCTGTTCGGCAAAACCATAGGCCGCCGCGGCGCCCACACCGTGACCATTCTCGGCGTGCTGGTGTCCTTCATCATCTCGGTGATGACGCTGATGGCCGTCAACGACGGTGCGCGCCTGAACCAGACCGTTTACGAATGGATGAACGTCGGCGGCCTGAAGATGGAAGTCGGCTTCCTGATCGACGGCCTCAGCGCGATGATGATGTGCGTGGTCAGCTTCGTGTCGCTGATGGTGCACATCTACACCATCGGCTACATGGAAGAAGATCCCGGCTATCAGCGCTTCTTCTCCTACATCTCGCTGTTCACTTTCAGCATGCTGATGCTGGTGATGAGCAACAACTTCCTGCAGCTGTTCTTCGGCTGGGAAGCGGTGGGCCTGGTGTCCTATTTGCTGATCGGCTTCTGGTACACCAAGCCGACGGCCATCTTCGCCAACATGAAGGCCTTCCTGGTCAACCGCGTCGGCGACTTCGGCTTCATCCTGGGCATCGGCCTGCTGGTGGCCTACGGCGGTTCGCTGAACTACGCCGACACCTTTGCCAAGGCCAATGAACTGGCGCAGATCCAGTTCCCCGCGCCGCTGTGGGGCGACAGCTGGATGCTGCTGTCGGTCGCCTGCATCTGCCTGTTCATCGGCGCGATGGGCAAGAGCGCGCAGTTCCCGCTGCACGTCTGGCTGCCCGACTCGATGGAAGGCCCGACCCCCATTTCCGCGCTGATCCACGCCGCCACCATGGTGACGGCCGGCATCTTCATGGTCAGCCGCATGAGCCCCTTGTTCGAGCTGTCGGACACGGCGCTGAACTTCGTGCTGGTGATCGGTGCCATCACGGCGCTTTTCATGGGCTTCCTGGGCATCATCCAGAACGACATCAAGCGCGTGGTCGCGTACTCGACGCTGTCGCAGCTCGGCTACATGACCGTGGCGTTGGGCGCCTCGGCCTACTCGGTCGCCGTGTTCCACCTGATGACGCACGCCTTCTTCAAGGCCCTGCTGTTCCTCGGCGCCGGCTCGGTGATCATCGGCATGCACCACGACCAGGACATCCGCAATATGGGCGGCCTGCGCAAGTACATGCCCATCACCTGGATCACCTCGCTGCTGGGCTCGCTGGCCCTGATCGGCACGCCGTTCTTCTCGGGCTTCTACTCGAAGGACAGCATCATCGACGCGGTCAAGGCCAGCCACCTGCCGGCCGCCGACTTCGCCTACTTCGCGGTGCTGGCCGGCGTGTTCGTCACGGCCTTCTACTCCTTCCGCATGTACTTCCTGGTCTTCCACGGCAAGGAAAACTTCCACCACAAGCCCTTCCCCGGCGAGCACGATCACCACGACGATCACGGCCATGGTCACGACCACACGCCGCATGAATCGCCGGCCGTGGTCTGGGTGCCGCTGGTACTGCTGGCCATCCCCTCGGTGGTGATCGGTTACCTGACGATCCAGCCCATGCTGTTCGGCACCTTCTTCGCCGATTCGATCTTCGTCAACGAAGCACTGCATCCCGCCATGCGCGAGCTGGCCGAGGACTTCCACGGCGGCGTCGAAATGGCCGTGCATTCGCTGACCTCGCTGCCCTTCATCTTTGCGGCCGCCGGCGTGGCATTCGCCTACGTGTTTTACATGGTCGCGCCGAGCATTCCGGCAGCCTTCGCCCGCACGCTGCGTCCGCTGATGGTGCTGCTCGAGAACAAGTACTACATGGACTGGATCAACGAGAACATCCTGGCCCCGCTGACCCGCGGCCTGGGCCTGGGCCTGTGGAAGGTCGGCGACCAGGGCGTGATCGATGGTGTGCTGGTGAATGGCTCTGCCGCCGCGGTGGGTGGCGTCGCCGGCCTGGTGCGTCGCGTGCAGACCGGTCACCTCTATTGGTATGCCCTGGTGATGATCCTCGGCGTGATCGGCCTGATGACGTGGCAGCTGTGGCCCTATATGTGGCCCCAATTCAGGACCTTGCTGGGTCTTTGAGCCTGGGGACGGAGAACAAGAATGTTATTGAGTCTTGCCATTTGGATGCCCGTCATCAGCGGATTGTTTCTGCTGGCCCTGGGCCGTGACGACCAAGCCAAAACCGTGCGCTGGCTGGCGCTGGTGGCCGCGCTTGCGAGCTTCCTGGTCACCTTGCCTTGCATCATCGGTTTCGATGCCAGCACGGCGGCGATGCAGTTCGTCGAGAACGTGCCCTGGATCGAGCGCTTCAACTCGAACTACCACCTCGGCCTGGACGGCATCTCGATGTGGTTCGTACCGTTGACGGCCTTCATCACGCTGATCGTCGTGATCGCAGCGTGGGAGGTCATCGACACGCGCGTCAACCAGTACATGGGCGCCTTCCTGATCCTCTCCGGCCTGATGGTCGGGGTGTTCTCGGCGCTCGACGGCCTGCTGTTCTACGTGTTCTTCGAGGCCACGTTGATCCCGATGTACATCATCATCGGCGTGTGGGGCGGGCCGCGGCGCGTCTATGCGGCCTTCAAGTTCTTCCTCTACACGCTGGCCGGCTCGCTCTTGATGCTGATCGCGCTGCTGTACCTGTACTTCCAGTCGGGCGGCAGTTTCGACATCCTGGCCTGGCACCAGCTGCCGCTGTCGCTGCATGCGCAGGCGCTGCTGTTCTTTGCCTTCTTCGCCGCGTTCTCGGTCAAGGTGCCGATGTGGCCGGTGCACACCTGGCTGCCGGACGCCCACGTCGAGGCGCCGACCGGCGGCTCGGTGGTGCTGGCCGCCATCATGCTGAAGCTCGGCGCGTACGGTTTCGTGCGGTTCTCGCTGCCGATCGCGCCGGACGCCAGCCACCACTACGCGTGGTTCATCATCGCGCTGTCGCTGATCGCGGTCATCTACATCGGCTTCGTCGCGATGGTGCAGACCGACATGAAGAAGCTGGTCGCGTATTCGTCGATCGCGCACATGGGCTTCTGCACCCTCGGCTTCTTCATCTTCGACTCGATGGGGATGGAAGGCGCGCTGGTGCAGATGATCTCGCACGGTTTCGTCTCGGGCGCGATGTTCCTGGGCATCGGCGTGCTGTACGACCGCGTCCACTCGCGCGATATCTCGGCCTACGGCGGCGTCGTCAACAAGATGCCGTGGTTCGCGACCTTCGCGATGCTGTTCGCGATGGCCAACTGCGGCCTGCCGGGCACGGCCGGGTTCATCGGCGAGTGGATGGTCATCCTGTCGTCGGTCGGCTTCAATTTCTGGATCGGCGCGCTGGCTGCCACCGCGCTGATCCTGGGCGCGGCCTACACGCTGTGGATGTACAAGCGCGTCTACTTCGGCAACGTCGCCAACCACCACGTCGCCGAGCTGACCGACATCAATGCGCGCGAATTCTTCATGCTCGCGCTGCTGGCCGTCGCCGTCCTCGCGATGGGCCTGTACCCCAAGCCTTTCACCGACGTGATGCAGGTGTCGGTGGGCGAACTGCTGAAGCACGTCGCTCAGTCCAAGCTCTGATCGGCGCGGAAAGAACCCCATGAATCAATTGAACTGGCTGATCGTCTATCCCGAGATCTTCCTGCTGGTGATGACCTCGGTGGTCGCGCTCGTCGGCCTCGAGCCGGGGGCCGCCGGCCAGCGGCTGTCCTTCTGGGTCGCCCAGGCGTCGTTGCTGATCTTCTCGATCATGCACCTGCACCTGATGCAGGCCGACACCGTCTACGGCATGCAGCGCATGGTCGTGTCCGACCCGATGGGCCACCTGCTCGCCGCCGCCGCGGGCCTCGCGACCATGGTCACGCTCGGCTACAGCCGCCCGTACCTCGCGCCGCGCGACCTGATGAAGGGCGAATTCCTGTCGCTCGCGCTGTTTTCGCTGCTGGGCATCTCGGTGATGGTCTCGGCGAACAACTTCCTCGTCGTCTACGTCGGCCTCGAGCTGATGACCCTGTCGCTGTACGCGCTGACCGCGCTGCGCCGCGACCACGCGATCTCGACCGAGGCCGCGATGAAGTACTTCGTTCTCGGCGCGCTGGCCAGCGGCTTCCTGCTGTACGGGCTGTCGATGATGTACGGCGCCACCGGCACGCTCGACATCCCGACGGTGCTCAACCGCGTCCATGCGGGGACCATCAATGGCTCGGTCCTGACCTTCGGCCTCGTGTTCATCGTCGCCGGTCTCGCGTTCAAGCTCGGCCTGGCACCGTTCCACATGTGGGTGCCCGACGTCTACCAGGGCGCACCGACCGCGGTGACGCTGCTGATCTCGGCGGCGCCCAAGCTGGCGGCCTTCGGCATCACCATCCGCATCCTCGTCGAAGGGCTGACCGGCCTGGCGACCGACTGGCAGCAGATGCTCATCGTCCTGGCGGTGGCTTCGATGACCATCGGCAACTTCGCCGCCGTCGTGCAGACCAACCTCAAGCGCCTGCTGGCCTACTCGGCGATCGCGCAGCTCGGCTTCATGCTGCTGGGCCTGACGCCGACGGTGATCGAGCACAACACGCTCTCGGCCGCGAACGGCTACAGCTCGGCGATGTTCTACATCATCACCTACGTGCTCACCACGCTGGGCACCTTCGGCCTGATCATGTACCTGGCCCGCCACGGCTTCGAGAGCGAGGAGATCACCGACCTGTCCGGACTGGCCAAGCGCTCGCCCTGGGTCGCCGGTGTCATGACGATCTTCATGTTCTCGCTGGCCGGCATCCCGCCGCTGGTCGGGTTCTACGCGAAGTTCGCGGTGCTCCAGGCGCTGGTCGCCACGAACGAGAGCGCCTACATCATCCTCGCGGTGATCGCGGTGCTGCTGTCGCTGATCGGCGCGTACTACTACCTGCGCGTCGTCAAGACGATGTGGTTCGACGAGCCGGCCGATGCCACGCCCATCCGCGGCGACGCCGGCACGGCTGTCCTGCTGGCGCTGAACGGCGCCGCGGCGCTGGTGTTCGGCCTGCTGCCCGACGGCCTGATGTCCCTGTGCCGGGACGCGGTGGTGAAAGCCCTGAACAGTTGACCACGTGGCTTGGGGCCCCGGGAAGCGCGACACTACGCGTGAGGGGACCCGCCGCCCGACGGCGCGCCACCGGCGCGCCGTTTGCGTTGTATGGACCCTGATTCTTCCCAGGTGGACTGCATGAGCGAAAAGAAGCTGGAAGCCGTCGTCCAAGGCGGATCTCCGTTGCGCCACGGGGCCATCGTCGATCCGCAGCTGGTCGAGCGCCGCCTGCAATCGGAGGCGGTCTTCGAAGGGGACTTCCTGACGGTCCGGCGCGACCAGGTCGAATTGCCCGGGCGCCTGCGTGCCCAGCGCGAATACGTGGTGCATCCCGGCGCGGTCATGATCGTGCCGATCGCCGACGACGGCCGGCTGGTGATCGAGCGGCAACATCGCTATCCGCTCGACATGGTCCTGCTGGAGTTCCCCGCCGGAAAGCTGGACGCGGGCGAGACCACGTTCGCCTGCGCGCGCCGTGAACTGGCCGAGGAAACCGGCTATCGCGCCCGTGAATGGGCTTGCGCGGGGCGGATGCACAACGCGCCGGCGTACTCCACCGAATTCATCGAGATCTGGTTCGCGCGCGGACTGGTCGAGGGCCCGCAGAACCTGGACGAGGGCGAGTTCGTCGATGTGCACCTGATGCCGGAGGCCGACCTGTTCGCGCTGGCCGCTCGCGGCGAAATGACCGACGCGAAGACCATGGTCGGCATGCTGCGCTTGCAGCAGTGGCGTGTCGGCGCATGGACGCCGCAATGGCAGCAAGCGCCGACGCCCTGACCGAAGGAATGTGATGAAAGTACTCGATCTGTGCTGCGGCACAGGCCATGTGTTCGAAGGCTGGTTCGCGTCTGAAGAGGAATACCACTCGCAGCGCGAATCCGGCATGCTCGATTGCCCGGTCTGCGGCAACGCCGATGTCGAGCGCCGTCCGAGCGCCCCGAGGCTGAACCTGTCGCGCGCACGCACGCCCGAGGCGGAGGAGGGGAGCCGGTCCGCGGCGGCGCCGGTGGCCGTCAACGGCCCGGCCGCGACGCGGCTGGTGGAAGCCGTTGCCGAGCTGCTGAAGAACACCCAGGACGTCGGCGACCGCTTTGCCGAAGAGGCGCGGCGCATCCACTACGGCGAGAGCGACGCGAAGGCCATCCGCGGCAAGACCACGCCGGAGGAACGCGAAGCCCTCGCTGACGAAGGCATCGAAGTCTTCACGCTCCCGGTCGGATTGCCGGACAAGGGCGCGCTGCAGTAGCGCGCGGCGCTTCAAGGGTCCGGCAGCAGGACCCCCGGGTTGAACAGGCCCGCCGGATCGATTGCCTGCTTGATGGCTCGCATCATCGCGAGTGCCGCGGCCGGCTTGCGCGCGGCCAGTTCGGCGCGCTTCAGGCGCCCGATGCCGTGCTCGGCCGAAATCGTTCCGCCGAAGCGGATGACGACATCGTAGACGCACGCGTTGATCGCAGCCTCGTGGCGATCGAGGAACGCGGCGGCGTCTTCGCCCTCGGGCACCTGCAGGTTGTAGTGCAGGTTTCCATCGCCGAGGTGCCCGAAGGTGATGTGCCGCGCCCCTGGCACCAGCGACGCCAGCGCGGCGTCCGCGGCGGTGACGAAGTCGGGCAGGGCGGACAGCGGGACGGCGATGTCGTGCTTGACGTTCAGCCCTTCGGCGCTCTGCGCCAACGGAATCGCCTCGCGCAAGGCCCACATCGTGCGCGACTGCGTGTCGTTCTCGGCCAGGGCGATGTCGAGTGCCTCCTCGTGTTCCAGCGCGGCCTCCAGCGTCCGTTCGGCGAGCGCCCGGACGCCGGCTTCGTCGTGCGGCGAAGCGATCTCGAACAGCACCGACCACGGCGAATGCGTGCCTTCGAGCGGCCGCCGCAGGTCCGGGTAGTGCCGCGCGACCAGGGCGAGCGAAGTCGCGTTCATCGCCTCGAAACCGACGAGTTCCGCATCGAAGCTGTCGCGCAATCGGCGCATCAGCGCCACCGCGGTGGCCAGGTCGGCGCAGGCCGCCCAGCCGATCACGCGCGAGCGCGGCTGCGGGAAGAGTCGCAAGGTCGCCGCAGTGATCACGCCCAGCGTGCCTTCGCTACCGACGAACAGGTCGCGCAGGTCGTAGCCGGTGTTGTCCTTGCGCAGGCCGTCGAGCTGGCGCCAGATCTCGCCGCGCGCCGTCACTACTTCCAGCCCCAGGCACAGCTCGCGCGCATTGCCGAAGCGCAGCACCTGGGTGCCGCCCGCATTGGTCGCGAGATTGCCGCCGATCGTGCAACTGCCTTCCGCCGCGAGGCTGAGCGGAAACAGCAAGCCGGCCGCGGCCACCGCTTCCTGCAGCGCCTGCAGCACGCAGCCCGCTTCGACGGTGACGGTCTGGTTGTCGCGGTCGAGGTGCCGCACTCGATTCAAGCGGCGCGTGAGCAGCAGGACCTGGCGCCCTGTTTCGTCCGGTACGCCGCCGCCGACCAGTCCGGTATTGCCGCCTTGCGGTACCAGGCTGACGCCCGGCTCCGAGGTGCAGCGCCGCACGACGGCCGCGACTTCCTCTGCCGTTCCCGGCAGGACCACGCAATGGCTGCGCCCGTGATAGCGCTTGCGCCAGTCGCGCTCGACGGCGCTCAAGGCCTGCCTGCCGTGCGTCGCCTCGGTGAGGACATGCGGTGCGCCGACGATGGCGCGAAGGTCGTCGATCAGGACGCTCATGAACTGGAAATCTTTGGAACGGGGAACCGAACGGTTCCGCCGGTTCACTCGAAGGAGGGTGCGGTGGCCACCGCGCGCCGGCGCGCCTGCGACAACCGCCAGCGCACCTGGGTCGCGCAAGCGGCGAACAGCGCCAGCGCCAGAATGATCTCGATCGTCGAGAGCACCGGCACCGGCATTGGATCGCCGATACGCACCGACCCCTCCGCCACGTACAACCACACCACCAGGCTCACCCAGCGATACGTATGCAGGCGATGACGAACCAGTCCCGGCAACGCGCAAGCGAGCGGCAAGGCCTTGAGCACCAGCGTGCCGTGGCCGATGCGCGCCCAATGCAGTTCCCAGCCCGCGCACAAAGCGATCAACGCCAATGCCGAGCACACCGCGAGCGCCCGGCTCGCCGCGGTGACGCGATCCGCTCGCTCGGCGGAAACTGTCGTGGGGTCAGCCATGTTTGGCATCATATCTGTCATGACCGATTCCCAGTTCGCGGCGGCCCAGGTTCGTTTGTCGCGTAGTTTCGAGACGCTGCGCACCTGGCCCTGGTTCGAGACCTTGCGCACTTTGCGAGAACGCTTTCGCGAAGACCGCCTGGGCCTGACTGCCAGCAGCCTGACCTTCACCACGCTGATCTCGCTCGTCCCGCTGCTGACCGTGACCTTGGCGGTGTTCACGGCCTTCCCGATGTTCGGCAGCTTCCAGGCCGGTCTCGAGAAGTACTTTCTCCAGACGCTCGTGCCGCCGACCATCGCCAAGCCGGTGCTGGGCGCGCTCACGATGTTCGCGACCAAGGCGAGCCGGATCGGCGCCGCGGGGCTGATCGCCCTCGGCTTCACGGCGATGGCGTTGATGCTCACCATCGACCGCACCCTCAACGCGATCTGGCGCGTGCGCAAGCCGCGCCCGATCGCGCAACGCGTGCTGGTCTACTGGGCCGCGTTGACGCTCGGGCCCTTGCTCCTGGGCGCCAGCCTGACCCTGACCTCGTACGCGATCTCCGCCTCCAGCGGCATGGTGCAGGCGATGCCCGGGCGCGTGAGCGCGTCCTTGGCCGGCGTCGAGTTCGTCGCGCTGGTCGTTGCGATGAGCGCGCTCTACCACTACGTGCCGCATGCGCCGGTCGCGTGGAAGCACGCGTTCGCGGGCGGCTTGTTCGTCGGGATCGGGTTCGAGCTCGCCAAGCGCGGGCTGACGCTGTACCTGAGCGTGATGCCGAGCTACTCGAACATCTACGGCGCGTTCGCCACGCTGCCGATTTTCCTGCTCTGGATCTACCTGGGCTGGGTGATCGTGCTGCTGGGCGCGGTCGTGGCCGCGTACGCGCCCAGCATCCAGTTGCGCCTGGTGAGCCACGGCAACCTGCCCGGCCAGCCCTTCGCGCTGGCGCTGGAGATCGTGCGCCGCCTGGGAGTCTGCGATGCGGACGGCAAGAGCGGGCTGACGGGCGTCGACCTCGCGACCTCGCTGCGCATCGATCCGCTGCAGATCGAGTCCGCGCTCGAGGCTTTGCTGAGTCTCGATTGGGTCGGCCGGCTGGACGAATCGGGGCAGGCGCGCTATGTGCTGCTATGCGACCCGAACCGCACGCCGCTCGCGCCCCTGGCCAACAGCCTGCTGCTTGCACCGATCGATCCGCTGGTGCCGGCGCGCCGGCTGATGCGCATCGACGATATCCGGCTGTCGGAGGTGTTGCCTGCATGAGGTTTCGTGTGTTGGCCCGGCCGCGCTGGTCCTGGATCGCGCTGGCGGTCTTCCTGGCGGTGCTCGCGGGGCTGGCTGCCGACATCGACTGGCGCGCCGGTCGCTGGCACGCGACGCTGCAGCAGGTCCGCTTCGTCGATCACCAGGAGAAGATCTCCGCGGCCGATGCCGCGGTCACGGTCACCGGCTACCTCGTCGCCACGATCGAGAGCGACGTCGACTTCTTCGCGCTCGCGAACGAGGACGCCGCGCATCCCAGCGTGGAGGCGTCGTTGTGCGACACGCATCAACCGCTCGGCGCCTGGCCCGATCCGCTGCCGAACGAGCCGGGACCGGGCGCCCGGCCGTTCAGCTATGCAGTGCTGATTCCTATGCGCGGGCGGGCCGTGGACCTGTCGAAGACCGGGGAGAACGTCTGCGTGCGCTTCCGGGCCGAGGCCCTGGCGCCGCTGAGCTGGGTCAAGTCGCGCCCGGTGGTCGTGCCGATCGACGACATGCTGCGCCTGCAGCTGGTGCGCTACGAACAACGCGGCGGCGGCGTGCAGCTCGCGCTCGATCCCGGCTGCGCGCCGCGCCTGTGCGAGCCGCATTTCTCGCCGGACGCGTTGAAGCCCTGACCGGGCTGCGCCCGATCAACCCGGGTGCACGACGACCAGCAGCGCGCGCACAGAGGCGTTGCCCGGATTGACGATGGCATGCGGCACGTCGACGGCGTAGCGTGCCGTCTCGTTGGCGGCCAGGCGCGAGACATCCGTTCCCGATCGCACTTCGAGCGCGCCGTCGCCGAGCACGCTCAGGTGCTCGCGCGAACCCGGCTCGTGCGCCTCGGACTCCAGCCGGCCGCCGGGCTGCACCGTGAGTTCGTACCACTCGAACTGCCCGGCCAACTCGATCGGACCCAGGATGCGCAGCTCGCACTTGCCGTCGGGGCTGCGCAGCGAAGGCGTGGCGTGGCCGGCGATCGTGGTGATGGCGGGCGGGGTGGGTCGATCACCGTCGAGCAGGGTTCCGAGCGCCACGCCCAGCGCATTCGCCAAACGCCAGACCACCGCGACGGTTGGATTGGCCTGGTTGCGCTCGATCTGCGAGAGCATCGACTTGGACACACCGGCCAGCCGCGACAGCTCGTCCAGCGACAGGCCGCGCAATTGACGCAACTCGGCCAGGGTGTTGCCGACCCTCGGGGGCTCGGCGGCGGGATTGCGCGCCATCATTGTCGGTTTCCAGGGGTCTTGGCAGGTGCCGCTTGACGGCGCCGGCAAGGTTCAGGATACTGCATGCTCGTTCGATATATCGAACACCATAAAAAGCATTGAACTTGATTGTGCCTGAAGGACGCAGCCGATGACCGTCGCCGCATTCAACCAACACATCCGGGAAGAGCTCGACGGCATCCGCGTGGCCGGCCTGTTCAAGTCGGAGCGCATCATCGCTACCCCGCAGGGGGCGACCGTTCGCCTGGCCGACGGGCGTGAGCTGATCAACCTGTGCGCCAACAACTACCTCGGCCTTTCCTCGCACCCGCGCGTGATCGAGGCGGCGCACGAGGCGCTGCGCACCCATGGCTACGGCATGAGCTCGGTACGCTTCATCTGCGGCACGCAGGATCTCCACAAGGAGCTCGAGCAGCGCCTGGCCCGTTTCCTGGGGACCGAGGACACAATCCTGTACGCGGCCGCGTTCGACGCGAACGGCGGCCTGTTCGAGCCGCTGCTGGGCGAACAGGACGCGATCATCAGCGACGCGCTGAACCACGCCTCCATCATCGACGGCATCCGCCTGTGCAAGGCCAAGCGCTTTCGCTACGCCCACAACGACCTGGCCGACCTCGAGCTGCAGCTGCGAGCCGCCGACGCCGCCGGTGCGCGCTTCAAGCTCGTGTTCACCGACGGCGCCTTCTCGATGGACGGCACCATCGCCCAGCTCGACAAGATCCGCGCGCTGTGCGACCGCTACGGCGCGCTGCTGGGCGTCGACGAATGCCATGCCACCGGCTTCCTCGGCGCACGCGGCCGCGGCACGCACGAGCATCGCGGCGTGTTCGGCAAGATCGACATCATCACCGGCACGCTGGGCAAAGCGCTTGGCGGCGCGAGCGGCGGTTATACGAGCGGGCGGCGAGAGATCATCGACCTGCTGCGGCAGCGCTCGCGCCCCTATCTCTTCTCGAACACGTTGGCCCCCAGCATCGCCGGCGGCTCGATCAAGGCGATCGAGCTGCTGATGGCCTCGACAGCGCTGCGCGAAAAGCTCGAATCGAACACGCGGCTGTTC
>JAFALA010000106.1 GCA_019234815.1 Burkholderiaceae bacterium
GCGCTGATGCGGCCGGCATTGCTCACCACCGGCGCCGCGAACAGCAGCATGCCGCCGCTTTGCGCGTTGATGCTGGCGCTCTGCGTGCCGTCGCCTTCGATGGTGATGGCGCCGGGGCGCTGCGCCAGCGTGGTGTCGGCCGACAGCACGGGCACGGTGGGCTGCAGCAGCAGGCCGCCGGTCACGCTGGACTGGTTGAATTGCAGGGTGCTGGCGATCAGGGTGTTGACATTCACCGTCGCCTTCTTGCCGAAGATGATGCCGTTCGCGTTGTACAGGTACACGTGCCCGTTGGCATTGAGCACGCCCTCGATCAGCGTCTTGTTCTGGAAGGCTCCGCCTGCGACGTTGTTCAGCAGCACCGACGAGCTGGACGGCTGGACGATGTTCAGCGTGGCGGCGGACCCGATGTCGAAGGTCTGCCAGTTGACGATGTTGGTGGAGTCGGTCTGGGTGATGGTGCCGGTATTGCCGCTGGTCGTGTACTTGATCGGCGTGCCGGTGCGCTGCGTGTTGCCGCTGGGCAGCGAATTGGTCGGAATGCGCGGCGCCGTCTGCGCCCAGCTTTGCGCCAGGCCCAGGGTCTGCAAGGCCAGCAGGGTCGAGACGCTGGCCAGGCCGGCGCGCCGGATGTGTTCACGGACATTCAGGACAGCCGTCTTCACCGCCTTCGGCATCTTGCGGGGCGTGGACAGCTTGCGGCGCAATGGGGAATGAAGACGCTGAGTCATGATGTTCAAAATGCCAGGGCGGCCCGGGCATGGATTCGCAGTGAGTGCGCTTTGGTGGTGTCGCCGTCGACCAGGGCCATGGCGGCATCGACATCGAGGCTGAGCCCGTGCGGTGCGTTCAGACGGAAGCCCAGGCCGGTGCCGGCCAGGCTGAAGCTGCTGGGCTGCGGCGCCACGGCCTGCAGGATATTGGTCCGCGCCGCGTCCACGAAGGCCAGGCCGTTGAGCCGCCAGTCGGAGGTCGAGCCGCCGGGCAGGTAGCTGCGGGTGCGCAATTCCAGCGAGAGGCGCAGGCCGAAGTCGCCGGCGCGCTCGCCTTCGAGGTAGCCACGCACGCTGTCTTCGCCGCCGATCACCATCTGTTCCGTGGGCACCAGCGGGCCTGTGGCCAATTGCGAGTCGATCCGGCCGAACAAGGACCAGCCCAGGATGGGCTCGATGTGCTGCAGTCCGAGACGTAGCGTCATGTAGCTGGCCGAAGCGCCTATGCGCTTGGCCTGGAATTGCGCTTCGTTGTTGCCGAACAGGCCGCGAATGCCCAAGGCGCTGCTGACGTCCAGGCTGGTGCTGCGGTCTTCTCCCGGCAGGCTCAGGTTGTAGCTGAAGGCCAGGGGCACGTACTCGACCGGCGTGCCCGTGCCTTCGCCGCTTTGCAGCACCAGGGTTTGTTGAATGTCCTTGTAGTCAAAGCCCACGGCCAGGGTTTGCACGTGTTCGCGGTCGCCGGGCAGCGGGCGCGTGTAGCGCAGCCCGAAGGTATCGGAATTGCCCAGCAGGCCCAGGCCGGGCGAGTCCGCCAGGCTGGCGAAATTGCTGCGCGAGATGACCGAATACAGGGTCAGGGCATCGCCGTTCACGCCGGTCGGCAGCACGTAGTTCAAGGAAGCCACCCGGGCATCCGCAGTGCGTTCAGGCGCCACCTGCACGCTCATGGACACGCTGTGCCCCATCTGCCACAGGTTGTCGTAATGCAGCGAGCCGGACACGCGCTCAGACGTGGTGTTGGGGGTTTGGCGGTTGTTGACCTCGAGCGAGCCGTGCAGCGGCAACTGGTCGTCGACATCGAGTTGCACGTCGACGGTGCCGGGCAGGGCGCCGGCCTTGAGCACGGGGGTCACGCGCGCATCGGCGCGCCGGTTGACCTGGGTGAGCTGCTCTTGCACCTTGTTGAAATTGGGCACATGGCCCTCGGCCAGTTCGGGAACCTGGGCCTTGATGTCGCTGGGCAGGTTGTATTGGGCTCCGGCCACCTTCAGCTGCTCGATCATGCCTTCGGTGACCTTCAGGCGGACTTCGCCTTCATCGACCTTCTGCTGCGGAATCGACACCAGTACCGTGAGGTAGCCGGCGTCGTGATAACGCTTTTCAAGCGCCGCCCGCGCGGCTTCCACGTCGTCCAGGGTCTTGGCAGGGCCGAGATAGTCGCTCGTGGCCGCCTCGATATCGCCTGCCGTCAGCACGCTGTTGCCTTCGACGACATATTGGAAGACATCGAAATGCGGTTTTGCCTGCGCGGTCTTGGCCTTGCTCTTTGCCGCGGCTGCGGACGCATCAGGTGCGCTGGCGGCACCGGCAGCAGGCGCAGCAGCGGTCTGAGCTCGGGCTGCCGGCACAAGAATTGTCAGCAGCAAGGTGAAACAAGCGGACACCAGGTCCGCTTGTTTGGGCAACAGAAGGGCTGTCCGCTGGGGGCGCGGGCGTGAATTTTTCATGAGTTTGACTATGCCTAGTCCTGGTGACATAGATGTGACTTGCAAACCGTGCAAAAGAAAAAACCATCGGCCTGTGGGCCGATGGTTTCAAGTCGAAATTTCGACGCTGGCTTTATGCCTTGGCAAGACCCGGCACC
>JAFALA010000009.1 GCA_019234815.1 Burkholderiaceae bacterium
TGCGCGCGACCCTTGCCGGCGCGGGCGGGCGGGTTGCACAGGCCGCAGACATAATGACGGGCAATTTCATGCGGATGCGTCACGAAATGACCGCCGCATTTGCTGCACTTGGTCATGCTCAGCATGCCGTTGTCAACGAACTTCACCAGGCGCCAGGCGCGGGTGATCGACAGCAGTTGCTCCAGGCCCTGTGCCTGGGTCTGCTCCTGGTAGAGCTGGTAGGCCTTGATGACGGCGTCGATCTCGTCCATCTCGGTGACCTTGTTCAGGTACTCGTGCAGATTCAGGAACAAGGAGGCATGGATATTGGGCTGCCAGGTCATGAACCAGTCGGTCGAGAACGGCAGTTGGCCTTTGCTCGGGCTCTTGCCGGACACTTCCTTGTACAGGCGCAGCAAACGCTCGTAGGACAGATCCGTCTCCGACTCCAGCACCTGCAGCCGGGCGCCCAGGTTGATCAGCATCACCGCACGTTCGATCTGGCGGGCTTCGGTCAGTATGCTTTTTTGTGGGCGCATGATGGTCTTCCTTGAATCGTTTGAACTACAGGCGGCTCAGGCGGCTTCTTGGTGGCGGCCGGCCATCAGGATGCTGGCATGCAGGCGGGACACGGCGTCGTTCGCCGCCGCCTTGGCGCTGCTGTTGGTCAGCAGGCCCCAGACCAGGTCGTCGTCCATGCGGAAGCGGCACAGCAAGGTGTTGCCGGCGGCCATTTTCATGATCTGCGCCGGGCTCAGGGTGTTGAGCAGCGTGGCCGTCTCTTCCGAGATGCCCAGGCGGTACAGCGCTTGTTCGCGATCGGCGCGAATCAGGCTTTGTGCCAGCATCAGGTAAGACAGATTGGCTTCACGGATTTCGGCGAGGATTTGATCGGCGTTCATGTCGGACTCCTGAGGGACTGATGTTCGTGCTGCTGTTTTGTTTCAGCGTGGAACGAATTTTGGTCCTCCGAATAAGTTCCCAACATCAGCCCATTTCCGTCCCTTGAGTCCCTCTTCTTCCCTGGCGCCTGTCAGATCAATTCCTACACGCCTGACTCGCAAACCGGCTCCGCCCCAGGGGAAACGGTGTCCGCAAAGCCAATCGGCCGCTTGCGCGGCCGATCGATTTTTCACCCGCCTTGTAGGCGTTTGCAGGCGTTTGCAGGTGCTTTCAGGGCGCCGACAGAATTTCGGCGACAGGTTCCGCCTGCCCCACAGAGGCCGACGGACCCGACGCCGGCAGCGGCCAGTCGTCAGGCAGGGCGAAATCGGGCCGCACCATGCGGGCGGTGGTGCGTTCGCGCGGCGTCGTCTCGACCTTGGCGAGCACCACCCGCATGAATGAGGCCTGCGACCGGTCGCAACTGCGCAGGCCCTCGTTCAGGTACTCGAAGCTGTTCACCTGGAAGCGGTGCTCGAACCAGCCCAGGTACCAGAACCAATCGGTGTAGTAGAGCCAGGATTTCTCATTCAGCGCGCGCAAGTGCGTCGGGTCCTGCCAGGCGGTGGGTGCGTGCTCGTAAGGCACCTCGATGACGAACTCACCGCCGACTTTCAGCAGCTTCAGGCAGTTGCCCATCAACTCGGGCAGATCAGGCACATGCTCCAGCACGTTGTTGGCAAAGATCCGTTCGACCTGGCCCTGCGCCAGCACCAGGGGTCCGCCGAACGCCGTGTCGGCCTGGACCGGGAATTCGGTCGGCACGCCCAGATCCAGCACCAGGTCGGGCTCGGCGCGGTCCAGAATATCGATGTTGAGCCAGCCCGCCTTGTAGTCCTTGCCCGAACCCAGGTTGATGCGCGTGGGTGCCCAGGCCTCGGTCGAACGGTGCTGCTGATGGAAGCCCGCATAGCCTGCCGCAAAGGCGAGCACGTCGGCGTAGGCCTCGATGGGGTCCGACTCGCTGAAGCGCTGCAGCTGGGCGCGGGCCTGCGCATAGAACGCCGGCGTCTTGAACTCTTCGGCGAAAAAGCGCTCCAGATCATCTTCCTTGAACCAGCTCACGCTGTCCTCGAACGCTTCATGCGGACGGGTCCGCTCGCCGCGCTCCGAGATGACCGGCGTGCCCAGCGACAGGCAGGTCGAGACGCGCGCCTGCTCGAAGCGGCTGCTCTCGTAGAAATGCATGTTCAGCACCGCCTTGGACTGCACGATGGCGGCGTCGCGCTCCGGGCCGTACAAGGGGGCGTTGAACATGCAAACCTTGTGCCCCAGGGCCTCGATCCGGTCGATCATGGCCTTGCGGCGTGCGTTCATGCTGCCGATGAAGAGCAGGTCGATGGGCCGCTCCTCCAGAGGAACAACGGCCTCGGCAGGCTTCAGGTACGGCGCGTAATGAAGCGCAAACAAGGGCACGTCATTGACGTGTTGGGTATAGGCCGGCACGTTCTCGGCGTCATAGTCGACCACGGCCGAGGTCCCCAGCAGCTTCAGGTAGTCCGGCGGGACGGCCGCACCGCCCTGCCCCAGCTGTTCCAGGTTCACGAACACGCAGCTGTAGCGCTGCCGCAGGCCGGCGTCGAAGCCCAGGTGGGCGCCGAAGACAAAGTTGACCGCGTCGTGCCGCAGGCGGTTCTTGCTCAGGCTGACCTCAGCCCCCATGCGACGGAACTGATGGCGAAAGTAGCGGGCCTGATCGAGAAAGCCCAGGGCGTGCACATAGCCCGCCGGCTGCATGATGCACAGATGAACACGTGGCAATGTGACGCTCATGGGGCAACTCCATCGGTGTGAGAGGTCTGTGCTTGGACACGCGGCAGCGCTTCCAGTTGGAAAGGCGCCGCCGGCAGGCCCTGCGCCCAGCGTTCGGCCATGGCCCAGAGCAGGCGGCCGAAATCGCGTGTGTAGGTATCGCTGTCGAACAGGTCCGCTGTTTCGCGGGCGGCGATGAGGTGGTCCCGCAGGGCCCGGCGCGCCTGCGCATCGCGACCCAGGCGCAAAACCTGGGCGCGGTAGCTGTCCAGGTCGTTGCAGATCAGCTCCGGCAGGCCGACCGCGTTCAACAGGCTGGCGGCCACCCGGGAGGCAAAGGTCTGCCCTGCATAGGTGACGACCGGCACGCCGTTCCACAAGGCATCGCTGGCGGTGGTGTGGCCATTGCAGGGCCAGGTGTCGATGAAGATGTCGGCCTGCGCCATGCGCGTCATGTGCTCTGCGTTGCCCACCCGGGGCGCAAAGATGACGCGAGCCGGATCGACACCCTCGTTTTCAATGCATGCCAGGATGGGCGCCCGCGAGGTCTTGTTCCATCCCAGCAGCCAAAGCACGGCATCGGGCAGCTCCTTGAGCAGGCCGGCCCAGACCTTCAGGATCTCCGGCGTGAGCTTGAAGGGCTGGTTGAAACCGCACAGCACCAGCGCGTCCTCCGGCAGGCCCAGTTCAGCGCGGGTGATGGTCTTGGGCAAGGGCCGCTTGCGGTCGTTCGGTTGGTAGCAAATCGGCATCAGGGCCAGTTTTTCCGTGTAGTACGGCTGGTGCTCCAAGGGCGACGCGACGGGATCGCCAATGAAATAGTCGATGTACTCGGCACCGGACGTTGCCGGAAAACCGAGATAGCTGACCTGCACGGGCGCGGCCCGGCAAGCGAACAGGCCCAGCCGGTTGTCCTTGGTGTGCCCCTTCAAATCGATCAGCACATCGATCTGGCTGTCCCGGATTTGGTGCGCGGTTTCAATGTCGCTGCGGGCCGTCACATCATGGAAATGCTCGACGGCGCGGATCAGGCGCTGGCGCATCGGGCTCTTGTCGTCCGGACCGTGCGAAAAGATGCTGACCTCGAAACGGCTCTTGTCCAGCTTTTCAAACACCTCCGCCATCAGGATGGCCGTGGCGTGCTGATGCATGTCCGCCGACACGAAGCCGACGCGAAGACGCTCGCCCAAGGGGCGATGGCCCATGGGCGGCAGTTCCGGCAACCGCTGCGCGAAGAACTCGGCACAGGAGCGGACCCCGCGAAAGATGAGTTCGGGATCGGTGCACAGGACCGCGCAGGAAAAGCCCGAGGTCCAGGACGACGCATTCTCCGGCAGGTCCCGGATCATGCCGTTCATCACCTCCAGGTCGGCCTGGGCCCGGTCCCATCGGCACATTTCGCGCTCAAGGAACGTCAGCAAGGTCTGCGCAGAGATGTTGCCGGGCCCCAGGCCCAGTGTCAGGGCGGTGCGCAGGCACTCGCTGGCCTCGGGTTTCATGTCCAGCGCATTGAAGCTCAGCCCCATCCGGTAGTGCGACAGGGCATGTGAAATATCGTGTTGAAGCCCTTCGAACAAGATGCTGATGGACTCCTTGTACCGACCGCCGTTGAACAGCGAGGAGCCCAAATCGTAGTAATACTGCGCATCCCGCGGCAGGTGCTCGGGCAATGCAAGCATCAGGTCCGAGGCTTCCGAATAGCGATGCTGGCGCGTCAGGATGCTGGCCGCCATCTCGCGCGCGATGGTCTGATCCGGATCCAGCGCCAGCACCTGCAATGCCGTCTTGAGCGCGTCATCGAATTGGTACTGCTTGGTCTGCATCCATGCCAGGTTGAGCAGATACACGGCCTCTGTCGGCACCTTGGAGACAGCCATCCGGAACGAGGCTGCGGCGCGCGCCCAATCCGAGTTCTTTGAGTGCTCAACGCCCTTTTTCCAGTGGTTCTGCGCGCTCAGCAACACCTGGTCCGGATACCGTCTCTTGGGACGATGCGATTGAGTCATGGCATTCATGCAGCCTGAGCGTCGCGAGCGCAACGCCCCCAATTTGTTGACATATGCCGGATTCTAGAAATCGAAATTCAGCTAAAGACGCGGAGAAACATGCCGATCACAGACCTTTTCCTGGCTTGTGTTCCACCGGGAACGACAGACCAGAAAAAAATTCGACAGTGCCTAAAGTTCGAAACGAGGACGGCCGATACAGCACCTAACGGCGAAGAGAAATCTGAACCGGGGTCCGGAGACAGCTAGGTACGACCCACACTGGCGAGCAATCCCAGTCAGGTATGCAGCGCTGAGTCACGCCGGGCGAGCAAACCCTTCACTTCTGTGGAGGGGCGTTTAAGCAAGGCCGACGATGCATGAAGGAACGCATCCAGGCCTTGTGCAGACAGCGCCGGTGCTCGAACCGGTATGACTGAACTAACCTTGTTATGGAGATTTTGAAATGTCCAGCGTAATCAATACCAACATCATGTCGCTCGATGCCCAGCGCAATCTGGCAGGCAGCCAGATGTCCTTGGCCACCTCGATGCAACGCCTGTCCAGCGGCTTGCGCATCAATTCTGCAGCAGACGACGCCGCCGGTCTGGCGATCTCGCAGCGTATGGAAGCCCAGGTTCGCGGCATGAACGTCGCCATCCGCAACACCAACGACGGCATCTCGTATGCCCAGACCGCCGACGGCGCGCTCGGCCAGATCGGCAACGCCCTGCAGCGTATGCGTGAACTGGCGGTTCAGGCCGCCAACGGCACGAACAGCGGCAGCGATCTGGATTCGTTGAACAACGAATTCGGCCAGCTCGGCTCGGAAATTGCGCGTGTCGTGAATGCGACCACGTTCAACGGCCAAAGCATCCTGGCATCCACCGGCACGGTCAACTTCCAAGTCGGCGCCAACACGACGGTGGGCGTTGACACGATCGCCGTCACGTCGACCAACCTCAACACCGACACGACGATCTCCGGCGTGACGGCAGCCGTGATCAACTCCACGCAAAGCCAAGCGCAGTTGCTGACCACGATTGCCTCCATCGACTCTGCCATCAACGACATCAACGACACCCGCGCCACCTTCGGTGCCATCGAGAATCGTTTCAATTCGGTGGTCTCGAACCTGCAGGTCTCGGTGGAGAACCAGTCGGCCGCCAAGAGCCGGATCACCGATGCGGACTTCGCGTCTGAAACGGCCAACCTGTCTCGAGCCCAGATTCTGCAGCAGGCCGGCAACGCGATGGTGGCCCAGGCCAACCAGCAGCCGCAGTTGGTGCTCAAACTGCTCGGCTAAACGCCTGACAGCACGAACTGACTGCAATCGTGCACGCCGCTGCAGCCCTGGCCGCAGCGGCTTTTTCATCGCTTTGAAACAGGGGGGTTTCTCCGCCTCATTTCCGCCCTTCATTCCAGTCCGGCTTTATCAACAATGATCCCCAGCGAGATTCATTTCGAAGCTCGCCAGTCGCCAGCGCCATCTTTTAAATCGGATGACCGGCAACGTCAGGGGTCCCCAGGCATCGCCCCGCGTCGTTTAAGGATTGATGTCTTGCCGCCCCGGCGTTGACGCCGACAGCCACTGGATTTTGAGGAGTTCGAAATGCCCCAAACCATCAATACCAACATCATGTCGTTGGATGCGCAGCGAAACCTGAACATGTCCCAGTCTTCGCTAGCGACCTCCATGCAGCGTCTGTCGTCGGGTTTGCGCATCAACAGCGCCCGGGACGATGCCGCCGGCCTGGCCATTGCCGAGCGCATGAAGGCGCAGGTCAACGGCATGAACGTGGCCGCCCGCAACGCCAATGACGGCATCTCGATGGCTCAGACCGCGGAAGGGGCTCTGGGGCAAGTGGGCGAAGCCTTGCAGCGCATGCGGGAACTCGCCGTCCAGGCCGCGAACGGCACCAACAGTGCGAGCGACCTGGCTTCCCTGAACAAGGAGTTCCAGCAACTCAACTCCGAAATCACCCGCGTGCTGAATGGCACCACCTTCAACGGTGTGACCATCCTCGGCGCCAGCGCCGGCGCCACCAATTTCCAGATTGGCGCCAACACGACGGTGAACGACGTGATCACGATCACCACCGTCGACATGGCGACCGATCCCAGCATCACGCAGGTCAACTCGGACGGCATCGACGCCACCGCGCAGGCCACCTACTCGATTCAGTCCACCATCTCTGACATTGATTCCGCGATCAATCGCATCAATGACGAGCGCGCCATGTACGGCGCCACTGAGAATCGTTTCAATTCCGTGATTTCCAACCTGCAGGTGTCGGTTGAAAACCAGTCCGCCGCGCAGAGCCGCATCATGGATGCCGACTACGCCGCGGAAACCGCCAACATGAGCCGGGCCAACATCCTCCAGCAGGCCGGCAATGCGATGGTGGCGCAGGCCAACCAGTTGCCCCAGCAGGTGCTCAAGCTCCTGCAAGGTTGAAAGGCTTGAGTCCAACCTTGTAAGGCGTCTTTTTTCGCCAGCAGGCCCCTTGTCATGAGTTGAAACTGCTCGCTCAGGGCTCAAGAATTCGCCCGACTGGTCGATAGACGATGCAATAACAAGCGTATTCAAACGATTCAGCCAAGCGATCCGAGGGCTACATGTCCAGCGTCAGTTCCGCCACCTCAGGCTCCAGCGGCCCGGCCTTGTCGTCGCCAGGCATCGGCAGCGGCCTGGATGTCAACAGCATCGTCAACAAGCTGATGGCTGTCGAGTCGCAGCCGGTCACCGATCTTCAGAAACAGAACGACGTACTCAACACCAAGATCTCGACCTACGGCCAGATCAAAGGCGCCATTTCGGCCATGCAGGACGCAGCAAACAAGCTGACCGACCTGTCGACCTGGGCCTCCACGGCAGCCAGTTCATCGGATTCCACCGCCGTCTCCGCCACCGCAGGTTCGGCACAACCCGGCAGCTATGCCATCACGGTCAGCCAGCTGGCATCGCCGCAAAGCCTCTCCAGCAGCGCCTTCACCGACGCCAATACCTCCGTCGGCAGCGGCACCTTGACCATTCAGCTGGGCACCTGGGGCGCCAACAACACATTCACGCCAGGCAGCAGCGGCCCCGCCACCATCAACATCAGCAAGGCCCAGGGCTCGCTCTCCGGCATACGCGACCAGATCAACAAGGCCAATGTCGGCGTGACGGCCTCGATCGTGACCGACTCCAGCGGCGCCAGGCTGGTACTGAGCTCCAAGCAAAGCGGCGTCAGCAACGGGTTCAAGATCACCGTCAACGACGCGGCGGGCAACAACACCAGCGGCACAGGTCTCTCCGCCCTGGCCTACGACCCGTCGAACAGCGTCGCGGCCATGACATTGAACCAAACCGCCAGCAATGCCGAAGCCGTCATCAATGGCTTGCCGATCAACTCCACCTCGAATTCGCTGAGCAACTCCATCGGCGGCTTGAGCGTGAACCTGACCAAGGTCACCAGTTCGCCGGTCACCATCAGCGTCACGACGGACACCACCGGCATCCAGAAGAACATCACCGATTTCGTGAGCGCCTACAACGGCCTGCTGCAGATGCTGTCCGACGACACCAAGTACGATCCCACCAACAAGCAAGCGGCGCCCTTGCAGGGCGACTCCACCATCGTGGGTCTGCAGAATCAATTGCGCCGGCTCAGCAGCGGCGGCACGAGCCTGGGCGGCGCCTTCAAGCGCCTGGCCGACATCGGCCTGGATCCGGGCAAGAACGGCCAGTTGCAGGTCAAGAGCACAAAGCTTAGCAGCGCCCTGTCCGATCTCAGCGATCTCAAGCAGTTCTTCATGGGCCTAGACACCGCCAACCCCAGCAACAACGGGTTCGCGCAGCAGTGGAACTCCTTCGCCAATCAGGTGCTGGGCACCAACGGCGCGTTCACGCTGGGGCAACAGGGGCTGCAAAAGGAGGTCAGCAACAACACCGACCAGATCAACAACCTCCAGACCAACCTGAGCCTGACGCAGAAGCGACTGCAAGCTCAGTACTCGGCGCTCGACGGCAAGATGGCGTCGATGCAGCAGCTGTCTTCCTATGTCAGCCAGCAGTTCGGCGGCGGCGGTAGCAAGAGTTCCGGCTAGCCCCACGCGCCGCGACCCGCCAGAATCAAGCGCCGCCGGCGCTTTTTTTCCGTCCGGACCTGGCCCCGCCCCTGCGATGCGATCAGTTTTTTTCTCGGTCCGGCCGCTCAAGTTCCTCCCGGGAATGCCGAAGAACCTCTCATCGAGGCCCAAGAGGACACAGATCATGTACGGAAGCCCCTCCCCATTTGCATCAGGCTTGAACCGCGCCAATGCCATGTACGCGCAGGTCGGCGTACAAACGTCGGTTCAGGAAGCCAGCCCTCACCGCCTGGTCGCGCTGTTGTTCGAAGGCTTGGTCGAAGCCATGGGCCAGGCCATCCTCGCCATCGAGGTGAAGAATACGGCTGTCAAGAACCGTGCCCTGATGCGCGCCGTACGGATCCTCGACGAGGGCCTGAAGGCCGCATTGAACATGGAGTCCGGCGTCATTGCCCGCGACCTGAACAATCTGTACGCCTACATGTGCCTGCGCCTGACCCAGGCCAATCTGAACAGCGACATCAGCGCCATCGAGGAATGCCAACGCCTGGTCAAGCCGATTCGCGAGGCCTGGCTGGAGATCGGCGACCAAGTCAAATCGGGCGCCGCTGGCGTTTGAATTCCATGACGACCGCATACCAAAATTTTCTCGGCAAGGTACTTCCGGCCGGATCGGACATCACCATGAACGCCCAACTCCTGAGCTTCTATGAAGCCATCGAACAAGCCAGTGCCGACATGCTCGACGCAGCGCGAGCCGGCAACTGGGACACCGTCGTCAAGCTCGAAGGCGCCTGTGTCGTGCTGATCTCGCAGCTCAAGCACGCCGCCACGCAGAAGCAGCTCGCGCCTGAAGAAGCGCAGTTGAAGACGCGCATCATGCAGCGCATCCTGCTCAACGACGCCGAAATCCGCCATCTGGCCGAACCGTGGCTGGAAGACCTGAACCAGGTACTGGCAGGCAAGAGCAAGACCGTGCACTGACGCATTGCCAAACGGCAGCAACGGAGGTCCAGGGACGGTTTAATATTCGGGCGCCTCCGTTTTTTTCGCTGTCCGAGAGTTTTCATGCCCAGCAAACTTGGCCTCAAGCCAGAAACACCCCAAGCAGGTACCGACCTCAGCGACTTCCGGATTGACGCCAGTCCGGAAATCCTGGGCTACCTGCGCGATTTGATGAAGGGCCAGGTGCGGATTCATCTGAGCAGTCCGGGCGACCTGACTCTGCAGACCCAGATCTGGGCCTTTGATGCGGCCAAGGACGTGCTGGCCTTCGACCTGTCGACCGCAGACACCCGCGTGGCCGAAGCCCTGCGCGACAGCGACGAAGTGACCGCCGTGGCCTACCTGGACGCCGTCAAGCTGCAGTTCGAGCTTGAAAACCTGGTGATCGTCAGCGACAGCGACGGCAAGGTGCTGCGCGCCAGCGTGCCGCGGCAAATGTTCCGGTTCCAGCGCCGGCAGGCATTCCGCGTGCAGCCCACGGGCAATGCCTATCCCAGACTGGTGCTCAACCACCCCCACGACGCGGCCCTGCCGCTGCGCCTGCGCGTGCTGGACATCAGCATCGGCGGCATCGCGGCACAATTGCCCAGCGACGTGCCCGATTTCCGGCTCGGCACGACCATCAGGGAAACCATCCTGGAGCTGGACCGCGAAACCCATCTGTCGACCAGCGTGCGCCTACAGCGCGTCAGCCGCATCGAACACGGCGGTGGCACGCAGCTCGGGTTTGCCTTCGGCGAATTGAATGCGCAGGCCATACGCGACCTGCAGGTCTATATCGACCAGACGCAAAAGCGCCGGCGCCAGTTCGGCCTGCCGGCATGATTGATCACACCTGCATGTTCATGATGTCGGTGTAGGCCGACACCAGGCGATTGCGCACCTGCAGCGTGGCCTGGAATCCGATCTGCGCCTTCTGCATCGCCACCATGGTCTCTTCCAGGCTGACCGTCGGGTTGTCGTACTGCAACTCCTTGGCCATCTGATCGACCCGGTTCTGCGATTCGCTCACGCCCTTGAGCGCGCTGGCCATCGCATCGCCAAAGCTGGCGCCGCTCGCGGCCGATGCCGCCTGCGGCTTGAGCGGCTGTCCATTGGCGGACAGTCCGGCGCGCGCGACGGCTGAGGCGAAATCGAAGGGTTGAAGCTTGAGGTCCATGGCAGTTCGGTAGGCCAGTGAATCCTAAGCTCGCCATGGTCGTGACAAAGGAGGGAAGTGCGCTCGCTTTATCGGCCTGTTCTCTCCTTTCTTGAGGGCTCAACCACGAATAATTCGGTGAACCGGAATGCCCTGGCGGCGCGCCGGTGTCGATTCCCCAGCCTTCATTCGTTTCCCGAATCCAGCACAAGCCCATGGACAACGCATTGAGCCCACCGGTCCCCGCCCTGGTCAACGCCCAGCTGCCCGAACCCTTGGGCATGGGTGCCAGGCTCGCCGCCCTGCCCGTGCGCAGCAAGTTCGGCCTGGGCGCCGGCGTGGCAGCCCTGCTCGCGGTGATCGTGGCCATGAGCATGTGGTCTTCGCAAGGCGACTTCCGCCCGCTGTTCACCGGACTGTCCGACAAGGACGGCGGCGCCGTCATCGCGCAGCTCGCCACGCTCAACGTGCCCTACCGCAACGAACCCGGCGGCACCATCATGGTCCCGGCCAACCAGGTCTACGACCTGCGCATGAAACTCGCCTCCACCGGCCTGCCCAAGGGCAGCGTGGTCGGTTTCGAATTGATGGACAAGCAGTCGATCGGCCAGACCCAATTCAGCGAGCGGCTGAACTTCCAGCGCGGCCTGGAGGGCGAACTGACCCGCACCATCACGGCGCTGGCCGACGTGGCCGACGCCCGCGTGCACCTGGCCATCCCGCAGCAGAACGGCTTCTTCCGCGAGCAGCAAAAGCCGTCCGCCTCGGTGATGCTCACGCTGCGGGGCGGCCGCACGCTCGATCGCGCCCAGGTGGCCGGCATCGTGCACCTGGTGTCTGCCAGCGTGCCCGAACTCAGCCCCAAGGCGGTCAGCGTGCTCGACAGCACCGGCGCGCTCATTTCCGCCGCCACCGACACTGAAAACGGTCTCGACAGCCAGCAGCTTCAATACAAGCAGCAGATCGAGGCCAACCTCAACAAGCGCATCTACGACCTGCTGGAGCCCGTGGTCGGACACGACAACCTGCGCGCCAACGTCACGGCCGACGTGGATTTCTCCCAGATCGAATCGACCGCCGAAGAGTTCAAGCCCAACCAGGGCCCCAACACCACCGCCACGGTGCGTTCGGTGCAGAGCAACAACTCCACCAACGGCAGCCCCGCGCTGCCCACCGGCGTGCCCGGCGCCGCGTCCAACCAGCCGCCGGCGGGCGCCTCGGCCCCCATCAACGGGACCGTGCAGCCCCTGCAGGCCGCCCAGGGCGGCAGCGGCCAGCAAAGCAGCCGCAACGAAAACCTGACCAACTACGAAGTCGACAAGACCGTGCGCGTGGTTCGCAACGCCACCGGCGTGGTCCGGCACCTGAATGCCGCCGTGGTCCTCAACCACCGCAGCACGACCGACGCCAAGGGCAAGACCAGCACCTCGCCGGTCTCGCAGGAGGAACTCGACAAGATCACCGCGCTGGTCAAGGAGACGGTGGGCTTCAACCAGGAGCGCGGCGACTCGGTCAAGGTCATCACCGCGCCCTTCATGGTGGACAAGCCCGAGCTTGCCGACACCCCGGTCTGGAAGCAGCCCTGGCTGCTCGACATGATCCGCGCCGCCGCCGTGCCGGCCGCCCTGGTGCTGGTGGCGATGATTGCCGTGTTCGGCATGGTCAGGCCGGCGATCCGCGCGGCCTACCCGCCGCCCCCGCCCGAGCCCACGGCCGAGGAAAAGGCCGCGGAGGAAGCCCGCCTGCGCGCCGTGGTCGACGAGGAAAACCAGTTGCCGGGCGCCGGGCTGCCCGCCCTGGAAGCGCCGGTCAGCAGCGACAAGCTCATACGCGCCCGCGAACTGGCCAAACAGAACCCGCAGGCCGTGGCCAACATCATGCGCGCCTGGGTGAATGGCGACGTGCCATGATCTGCAAGACACTTATGACTTCCGCAGTCACAAGGAGTATTCGTCATGGATGACCAAGGCGTAGAAAATGCAGCCATCCTGCTGATGTCCCTGGGCGAAGAGGAGGCCTCCGAGGTCTTCAAGCACCTCGCGCCCAAGGAAGTGCAAAAGCTGGGCGAGACCATCGCCAAGCTCAAGGTCGTGTCGCGCGAACGTGTTGACAGCGTGCTGACGAAGTTCGACTCGGAGGCCGAAACCCAGAGCATGCTGGTCAACGACACCGACGAGTACGTGCGCACCGTGCTGCGCAAGGCCCTCGGCGACGACAAGGCCAACCTGCTGCTCGACCGCATCCTGCAGGGCAGCGATGTCTCGTCGATCGAGAGCCTGAAATGGATGGACTCGACCTCGGTGGGCGAACTGCTGCGCAACGAGCACCCCCAGATCATCGCCGCCATCCTGTCGCACCTCGACTACGACCAGACCAGCAGCGTGCTCAAGACCTTCAACGAACGCCAGCGCAACGAGGTGCTGATCCGCATCGCCACGCTCGACGGCATCCAGCCGATCGCCTTGAAGGACCTCAACGAGGTGCTCAGCCAGGTGCTGCAGGGCGGCGACCGCATGCGCAAGGCCTCGCTGGGCGGGGTCAAAACCGCGGCCGAAATCATCAACATGATGGGCTCCAGCGTGGAAGCCTCGGTGCTCGATTACATCCGCGAGGCCGACAGCGACCTGGCGCAGAAGATCATGGACAACATGTTCACCTTCGACGATCTGGAGAAGATCGACGACAAGGGCATCCAATCCGTGCTCAAGGAAGTGCAGTCCGAATCGCTCATTCTGGCGCTCAAGGGCGCCAGCCCCGATCTGCGCGAGAAGATCTTCCGCAACATGTCCGCCCGTGCGGCCGAAACGCTGCGCGAAGACCTCGAGTCGCGCGGCCCGGTCAGGCTGTCGGAGGTCGAAGGCGAGCAGAAGGAGATCCTCAAGATCGTGCGCCGCCTGGTGGACGAAGGCACCATCATGCTCGCCAGCGGCGGCGACGACCAGTTCCTGTAAGGCGCAAGCATGGCACAGCGTCCGCCCCGTCAGGTTCCCCCTCCCCAGCGTCCCGAAGGCAGCGGGCCGCGGGTGAGCCAGTACGGCCGTTTCATTCCACGCGAGGAGTTGCAGAACTTCGCCGCCTGGAGTCCCGATGCCCTGCAGGGCGTCGGCGAGCGCCCCGAGCCGATGCCGCGAACTGGCCCGGCTGCCGGCAAGCCGGTCCCGCCCGGCGCCACGAATTTCGGCGCCAGTGCCGCCCATGCGCCCTCGCCCGCCGCCGCCGAGCCCCCTCCCCCGCCGGCACCCGACATCGAGGCGCTGGTGAAGTCGGCGCGCCAGTCGGGCTATCAGGACGGCTACCGCGACGGCATGGCCGCGCTCGACGCCTTCAAGCAGAGCTTTGCCCAGCAGATGAGCGCCCAGATCGGCGAGCTCGTGCACAGCTTCGACAATGCGTTTCGCGGCATGGAAGTCGAATTGGCGCAGACGCTGGCGCGCAGCGCCGTGGAACTGGCCCGCCAGGTCGTGCGCAGCGAGATCACGCAACGTCCCGAGCACATCGTCCAGGTGGCCCACGACGCCATGGAGGCGCTGCTGATGTCGGCCCAGCACGTGCGGGTGCGCGTCAACCCCGCCGACCTGGCCCTGGTCGCCGACGGCGCCGCAGCCGAGCTGCAGGCGCGCGAGGCGCAGCTGCTGCCGGACGCCTCGATTCCACGCGGCGGCTGCACGGTCGATTCCGACATCTCCAGCGTCGACGCCACCCTGGCGATGCGCTGGCAGCAGGTGATGGCGGCCTCAGGGCAGGCCTCGGTCTGGGAGGACCGCCGCGGCGGCGCGGAACCGGCCCCCGATGACGGCGCCGAAGGGATGTCCCCATGATGACCTTCCAGGACCCCAAGGCACGCAACGAGGCCCGCCAGGCGCGCTGGCAGCAATACCTGGACGACCTGCAGGCCTTTGCCAGCGCCCCGGTGGCGCTGGAGTCGCAAGGCAAGCTGGTGCGGGTCGCCGGCCTGGTGCTGGAAGCCACCGGGGTCAAGGTGCCGGTCGGCTCGGTGTGCCAGATCCATATGCCCAGCTCCAGCAACAATCCGCGCCGCGGCCAGCGCCCGGTCAACGCCGAAGTGGTGGGCTTCTCGGGCGACCGCGCCTTCCTGATGCCCACTGACGAGGTGCATGGCCTGTCCAGCGGCGCCATGGTGCTGCCGCGCCCGCCCGCACTGCACGGCCCGGTGCTGGGAGAGGTGCGCCACCCCTGGCGGCGCGACGAAGACCGTGGGCTGCACCTGCCCATGGGCGACGGCCTGCTGGGCCGCGTGGTCGACTCGCACGGCCATCCGCTGGACCGCAAAGGCCCGCTCGCGCAGGTCCTGCCCGAACCCATGGTGCGCCGCCCGATCAACGCCATGGACCGCGACCCGGTGCGGACCCCGCTGGACACCGGCGTGCGTTCGATCAACTCCCTGCTGACCGTGGGGCGCGGCCAGCGCCTGGGCCTGTTCGCCGGCACCGGCGTCGGCAAGTCGGTGCTGCTGGGCATGATGGCGCGCTACACGCAGGCCGACGTCATCGTGGTCGGACTGATCGGCGAGCGCGGCCGCGAGGTCAAGGAATTCATCGAGGACATCCTCGGCGACGAAGGCCTGGCGCGCTCGGTGGTCGTGGCCGCGCCGGCCGACGCGCCGCCGCTCTTGCGCCTGCAGGGCGCCACCTATGCCACAGCCATTGCCGAGCACTTCCGCGACCGTGGCATGGACGTGCTGCTGCTGATGGATTCGCTGACCCGCTACGCCATGGCGCAGCGCGAGATCGCGCTGGCCATCGGCGAGCCGCCTGCCACCAAGGGCTATCCGCCCAGCTGTTTCGCCAAGCTGCCGCAGCTGGTGGAGCGCAGCGGCAACGGCATGCAGGGCGGCGGCTCCATCACGGCCTTCTACACCGTGCTGTCCGAGGGCGACGACCAGCAGGACCCGATTGCCGACGCAGCCCGGGGCATCCTGGACGGCCACATCGTGCTCTCGCGCGAGCTGGCCGAGGCGGGCCACTACCCCGCTATCGACATCGAGCGTTCGATCTCCCGCGTGATGACCAATGTCAGCGACAGCCGTCACGTCGCCAGCGCCCGGCGCTTCCGCCAGCTCTGGTCCAAGTACAACAAGGCGCGCGACCTGATCCAGCTCGGCGCCTACAAGCCCGGCCACGACGCCGACCTCGACCTGGCCGTTCAGCTGCACCCGCAAATGACCCACATGCTGCAACAAGACATGCACAGCCCCGACACGCTCATCCAAAGCATCGACGCCCTGAATGCCGTGATCAACCTTGCCTGAACTCAGCCGAAATAAAGAACAAGGAGCGCCGCCACATCATGAGCACACAGCAACTGGAAACCCTCACCGTCCTGCTGGAGCGCGCCGAAGCCGAGCGCGACGACGCCTTGCGCCAGATGCGCGAGGCGCAGGAGCGCCTCGAAGCGGCCCGTGCCCAGCACGGCCAGCTGGTGCAATACCGCGACGAATACACCAAGCGCTGGACCAAGACTTTCGCCCGCCCCACCTCCGTGAACATCCTGGGCTGCTACCAGAACTTCGGCCTGCGCCTGGACGAAGCCATCGAACAGCAGGCGGGCGTCAGCCACCAGGCCGAGCGGCGCGTGGAACTGGCGCGCAAGCTGCTGCTGGAGCGTGAAATGCGCGTCGCTTCGGTCCGCAAGCTGCTGGAGCGGCGCCGCACGGACATGAATCGCCGCGTCATGCGCCAGGAGCAGAAGGCCACCGACGAACAGGCCGCGCGAACCGCCCTGAACCGCCTGAGCCCCCTGCTGCATCCCAGCCTTTGAATCAGCCCCGAGCCGATCACCGCTTCCAAGAACACGCCGTCCATCCCATCAAGAAGGCCGCCCCATGAACACCTTGCAAACCACCAGCGCCAACACAGCCTTGAATGCCAGCCTGCTCAATCTAGACAAGGGCGGCAGCGGCGCAGCCGGTGCGGAACCCGACACCGGCCTGAACTTTTCGCAAATGCTGCAGGAGCAAAGCATGACGGCGATCAACAGCCTGCAACTGCGCGCCAGCAGCAGCCTGATGGGCAGCAGCGACTCTGACGCGGCCAAGGCGAGCCATGCCAATGCGCAGACTTCCGCGCCGCAAATTCCTGCGTCCGCATCGGTCAACGTCTCGACCACCGCGCTGCCCAACCTGGTCTCCAACGTCCTGAGCAATGCAACGCCTCAGGCCGCCACGACGGACAATGCACAAGCCGCCAGCGCCGGAAGCAGCGCCGCGCAGAACGGCAAAACCGCCGCCTCGTCGACATCGAACGGCCAGGCGAACAACCAGTCGAACAACCAGGACGGGGCCGACGCGCAGCCCGCTTCGCCCGACACCGCCAAGTCCGGCAGCACGGCGTCGGCCAGCGGCAATGCCAAAGACAGCAGCACGGCCGGCCGCGCCAAGACCACCAAGAAGTCGGCTGCGCCAGATGCCGGATCCCCCCCCGCCAACGCTATGGCCACCGCCACGGCCAGCCATTTGCCTACGAATGCCGCCACCGTTTCCAGCGTGGCGGCCAGCTTGGCCAATGCCAACAGCAGCAGCGCAGGCGGCACCAGCTCGGCGGGCAACGCTGGCAATGCCACGCCCGACGGCACCGCCAGCAGTGCGGCCAGCACCCCAGCCAATGATGCGAGCCCCAATGCCGCGGCGAATCCAGGCGACGTCGGAGCGAATCAACAAGCCACCGCCGGTGCGGCCGCCTTGGCCGCCGCAAACCTCGGCGCACCCAGCAATTCAAGTAATGCAAGCGCTCTCGGCGACACCGCCTTGCAGTCCACGGGCATCGTCGCGGCCGCGAAGGCCGCAGCGAGCAGCCTGGCCGCCGTGGACGGCTCCGGCAGCCCGGCTGCGGCCAATGCCAGCGCCAATGCCAACGGGGTCAATGGCGCCGACTTTGGCAGCTTGCTGGCCCTGGCCCAAAGCGGCGCCGCCGCCACCGCGGCTGGCAACGTCAGCACTGCCACGGGCAACACGGCGGCTGCGCCGGCCACCTACAACATCAGCAGCGCGCCGGGCAGCAGCGGCTTCGCGTCGGAGATCTCGGCGCGCTTGAGCGTGGCGGCCAGCGACGGCGTGCAACGCGCGCAGCTGCACCTGAACCCTGCCGACATGGGTCCGGTGTCGGTGCAGATCACGGTGGAAGGCCAGCAGGCGCAGGTGGCCTTCCATGCCGCCCATGCCGACACCCGCAGCGCCCTGGAGAAGAGCCTGCCCGATCTCGCCGCCGCCTTGCGCGACCAAGGCTTGACGCTGTCAGGCGGCGGGGTCTTCAGCCAATCCCAGGGGAACCAGAGCAATACCGCGGGACAAGGAAGCGGCGGCAGTTCGTCGGGCTCGACGGCGTCCGTGGCGGCCAGCCGGGGTGCCAGCGCTGACGCCGGCTCGCCGGACGCTGGCACTCAGGTCCGTGCCAGGACGCAAACGCCAGGCGGGATCGATGTCTTTGCCTGAGGCGGGAAGGATGCGGATGTGAACACCCCGCCGTTTTGCCCCCTTTTTTCTGCTTGACAGAGGCCATATCTGACAATAATCGGGAGAAACTGGCCGTGTACAGGCATGTCGCATGTCCACGCCCTACGCATTTGAGGAGTTCTCATGGCCACACCAGCCTCAGCCGCTGATGCCGCCCCCAAGGGAGGCGGCAAAAAGAAGCTGATCATCATCGTTGCAGCCGCGCTGGTACTGGTACTGGGCGGCGGCGCGGCATTGCTGGTGCTGAAGAAAAAACCGGCCGAGGAGGGCGACGACGACGCTCCCGCGGCCGTTGAATCCTCCGCCAAGAAAAAAGGCGGGGAACTCAAGGCGCCGACCTTCGTGCCGCTGGACACGTTCACTGTCAACCTGGCCGACAAGGAAGTCGATCGCTTTGCGCAGATCGGCATCATTTTGCAGGTCGACGACGAGAAGACTTCGGAAACGATCAAGAACTTCCTGCCCGCCATACGCAACAACATCCTGATGGTGCTGTCCCACAAGACCTCGGGCGACTTGCTGACCCGCGAGGGCAAGGAACAGCTCGCCAAGGAAATATTGCGCGAGTCCTCACGCGCCATGGGCATCGAGCTCGACGATGAAGACGACAGCGGCGCGTCCACCGACGACCAGCCCAAGAAAAAGAAGAAAAAAAAGGCCGCGGTCGAAAGCCCGATCACGCACGTGCTGTTTTCCAACTTCATCGTGCAATGAGCTTCACAGGAGCAGCTTCGCAGGCTGAAGCACCATGAACCAGCAAATCCTGTCGCAAGACGAAGTCGATGCACTGCTGCAAGGCATCACCGGCGAGAGCCAGAAGCTCGAAGCCGAGGAGGTTCAGCAGGGCGGCATACGCGAGTACAACCTGGCCAGCCAGGAACGCATCGTGCGCGGGCGCATGCCCACGATGGAAATCATCAACGAGCGTTTTGCCCGCAACATCCGCATCGGCCTGTTCAACTTCATCCGCAAGAGTCCGGAAGTGGCCATCGGCGGCATCAAGGTGCAGAAGTACAGCGCCTTCCTGCGCGAGATCGTCGTGCCGACCAACTTCAACATCGTGTCGGTCAAGCCCCTGCGCGGCAGCGGCCTGATCGTCTGCGACCCGACGCTGGTGTTCGCCGTGATCGATTCGCTGTTTGGCGGCATCGGCAAGTTCCACGCCCGCATCGAAGGCCGCGACTTCTCGCCCACCGAGCAGCGCGTCATCATGCGCATGGTCGAGGTCATCACGGCCGAGTACCACAAGGCCTGGCGCGGCATTTATCCGCTGGAGCTGGAATACCAGCGCTCGGAAATGCAGCCTCAGTTCGCCAACATCGCCACGCCCAGCGAGATCGTCGTCTCGACCTCGTTCACGCTGGAAATCGGCGAGACCAGCGGCACCATCTACTTCTGCATCCCCTACTCCACGCTGGAGCCGATCCGGGACGTGCTGTACTCCACCACGCAGGGCGACTCCTCCGAGCCGGACCGCCGCTGGGTCAACCTGCTCAAGCACCAGATCCAGTCGGCCGAAGTCGACTTGGTGGCGGAGCTGGGCAGCGCGCCGGCCACCGTGGAACAGTTGCTGGCGTTCAAACCCGGCGATTTCATCGAGCTGGACCTGGAGCAACTGATCAAGGCCAAGGTCGACGGCGTGCCCGTCTTCGACTGCCACTACGGCACCTCCAACGGCAAATACGCCCTCAAGATTGAACAAATGCTGACCGGTGCCACCGAGGGCTGGTTGGGAGCACGCCATGTCACCTGATACCCCCAGCAACGAAGAACAGGACGCGATGGCGGCCGAATGGGCCGCGGCACTGGCCGAGGCCAAGGGCTCCGAAGTCGCCGAGGAGGTTCAAGCGCCTTCTGAACAGGTGGCGCCGGCCAGCTTCGCGAGTTTTTCGCCCACGCCCGGCAACATGCCGAGCAACGACATCAACATGATTCTTGACATCCCGGTGCAGCTCACCGTGGAACTGGGGCGCACGCGCATTCCAATCAAGAACATCCTGCAGCTGGCGCAGGGCTCCGTGGTGGAGCTGGACGCGCTGGCCGGCGAGCCGATGGACGTGCTGGTCAACGGCTACCTGATCGCCCAGGGCGAAGTGGTGGTAGTGAACGACAAATTCGGTATCCGCCTGACCGACATCGTGACGCCGTCGGAGCGCATGCGCCGCTTGAGCAAGGCCAACTGAACCAGGCCGGGAGATCTGCGCGCATTCACGGCGGAATTTGCAGCGCTTTTTTCCCGACCCGGGTGGCCCGCCATGGTCGACAATGGCGGCACCATGAACAATCAAATGCTGCCCCTGCTCTGGTTCTTGCTGATTTTGGCGCTGATTCCTGTCGCCTTGTGGCTGCTCAAGCGCACCCCCATGGGCGGATCGCTGGCGCACGGCCAGATGCGGACCGTGGCCGTGCTGCCCCTGTCGCCCAACCAGAAGCTGGTCACCGTCGAGGTGGGCCAGGGCGACGACCGCCGCTGGCTGGTGCTGGGCGTGAGCCCCCAGCACATCCAGACCCTGCACACCCTGCCGCCGCAGCCCGAGGCCGAAAAGCCGGCCGGCGGAAATTTCGCCGAACAGCTGCGCAACCGCCTGACTCGCCATGCGGACTGAACGCCTCGCCTTGCTCGCGCTGGGCTTCGCCGCGCTACTGGGCGGCGCGCCCGCGCTGGCGCAGGCGGCGCCCCCCGCCAGCCTGCCCTTGCTGATTGGCCAGGGCGGCGGCGGCGGCAGCTATTCGGTGCCCATCCAGACCCTGCTCTTCTTCACCGCGCTCGGTTTCCTGCCCGCGGTGGTGCTGATGATGACGGGCTTCACCCGCATCGTGATCGTGCTGTCGCTGATGCGCCAGGCGCTGGGCACGCAGGCCTCGCCGCCCAACCAGGTCATCGTGGGCCTGAGCCTGTTCCTGACCTTCTTCGTCATGAGTCCCACCATCGACAAGGTCTACGCCGAAGCCTGGCAGCCGTACTCCGCGGGGCAGATCGGTTTCGACGAGGCGCTGCAAAAGGCCGAGGTACCGATGCGCAGCTTCATGCTCAAGCAGACCCGCCAGGCCGACGTGGCCTTGTTCAGCCGGCTGGCCAAGCTCGACCCTGGCGTCAAGCCCGAGGCCGTGCCGTTCAAGGTGCTGGTGCCGTCCTTCGTGACCAGCGAGCTCAAGAGCGCATTCCAGATCGCCTTCCTGATCTTCATTCCCTTCCTGATCATCGACATGATCGTCAGCAGCGTGCTGATGAGCCTGGGCATGATGATGCTGTCGCCCGTGATGATTTCGCTGCCCTTCAAGCTCATGCTGTTCGTGCTGGCCGACGGCTGGAACCTGCTGCTGGGCTCGCTGGCCGCGTCCTTCGCAACCTGAATTCACACCGAACACCATGGATGCACAACAAGTCTTCACCTTCGGCCAGCAAGGCCTCTACGTGCTGCTGATGGTGGCCGGGCCCATCCTGCTGACCGTGCTGGCGGTCGGCGTGCTGGTCAGCGTGTTCCAGGCGGCCACGCAGATCAACGAGGCGACGCTGAGCTTCGTGCCCAAGATCCTTGCGGCGGTGTTCGTGCTGGCGGTCGCCGGCCCCTGGATGGTCACGACGCTGGTCGAATACATTCAACGGACGCTGCAGAGCATCCCGCAAGCCGTCGGCTGAAGCGCCTTCACGTCCATCGATGATCAGCGTCACTGAAGCGCAGTTGATGCAGTGGCTGCTGCCGCTGCTGTGGCCCTTCATCCGGATGATGGCCCTGCTGACGGGCATGCCGATCTTCAACCAGGCGGCGGTCAGCCTGCGCCTGCGCATCGGCCTGGCTTTTTTCATTGCCCTGGCGTCACAGGCCAGCCTGCCGCCCACCCCAATCACGCCGCTCGACAATCTGCCGCTGCTTCTGATGCTGCTGGCCCAGCAGCTGCTGATCGGCGTCTCGATGGGGTTTGCCGTGCGCGTGGTGTTTGCCGTGCTGGAATTCGCCGGCGAGCTCAACGGCCTGCAAATGGGATTGAACTTTGCCGGCTTCTTCGACCACACCACCGGGACCCAGGGCACCTCCACCGCCAGCTTCTACACCAACGTCGTCAGCTTCCTGTTCATCGCCATCAACGGCCACCTGCTGCTGATCCAGGCCCTGGTGCAGAGCTTCCAGGTATTTCCGGTCGGCGACGAGCCTTTCCATTTCCTGCGCGCAGCTCAACCTCAGGTCTGGGGTGCGGAAATCTTTCGCATGGGTTTGTGGGTGGCCCTGCCGCTGACCAGCATGCTGCTGTTCGTCAACATCGTGATGGGTGTGATCGCCCGCGTGGCGCCCCAGATCGGCATTTTTTCCGTGGGCTTCCCGCTCACCATCAGCATCGGCCTGATCGGCATGGCGGCCACCCTGCCCCTGATGGAAGGGCCCTTCAATGCCGTGCTGGAACGCCTGCTGTCGGCATTCAGCTGAGGCTTGCGCTCGCCCTTCAGCTTGCGACCAGGCCGTTGCGTATCGCGTAGACCGTCAGCTCCGAGTTGTTTGTCAGCGCCAGTTTCTCGAGCACCCGGGCGCGGTAGACGGAGACCGTCTTCGGGCTGAGCATCAGTTCCTCGGCGATGTCGGAAAGACGCTTGCCTGAAGCGATCATCACCAGAGTCTGCAACTCCCGGTCCGAGAGCTTTTGATGCGCCTGCTCGGTGACCGGCGCCGTCAGGCTCTCCACCAGCATCTGGGCGATTTCAGGCGTCACGTACTTGCGCCCCTGCGCAACGGTGCGCACGGCCTGCACCAGCACCTGCGGGTCGCCGCCCTTGTTGACATAGCCGAAGGCCCCGGCCCGCAGCGCCCGGATCGCGTATTGGTCTTCCGGATACATGGACACGACCAGCACCCGCAGGCTGCTGCCCTCGTCCTTGAGCACGTGCATCACGTCCAGGCCGCTGCGGCCGGGCATGTTGATGTCCAGCACCAGCACGTCGCAGGCCTGCTCGTCGCCGAGCGTTCGCAACAGGCTGCGCAGCTCGCCGTAATCGCCAGCCTCGCCGACCACCTGGATGTCGGACGCATCCGACAAGGTGTCGCGGATGCCGCGACGGATCAGGGCGTGATCGTCGCAAAGAATCACTTTAATCATTCGCTGTCCCAAGCCGACGGATCGTGTTCTCTTGCCATGCTCTCGTCATCAGTCAACCGCGCCGCGGCGCCCTCTTCCAGCGGCACCGACAGGATCAGGCTGGTGCCCTGCGCATTGCTGCTCAGGTCAACCCAACCGCCTACCGTGGCCGCGCGTTCATGCAAGCCCCGGATGCCAAAGCTGCCCGCCTTGGCCAGATCGCCCGGGGCGATACCCTGCCCATTGTCGCGGACTTCCAGGGTCAAGACGCCGGAATCGACGCTCAGTTCGATATCGACTTGCGTCGCCTGGGCATGCTTGGAGATGTTGGTCAGCGCCTCCTGCGCGGTCCGGTAGGCCACCAGCGGCACGCCCGCCGGTAATTGCATCTGGTCGTCGCTGCTGCGCAAGCGCACCTCGGTGCCGGTGCGCCGCTCGAATCGCGCGGCCATCCACTGCACGGCGGGCACCAGGCCCTGCTCCAGGATGGCCGGCCGCAGGTCCCGCATGATGCGCTGACTTGCTTCGATGGCGTGGGTCACGGTTTCAAGGGCCGACAGCAGGCGCTGGTTGAGGGGCGCAAATTCCGGATTGTCCTGGAGCGCCGGCACATGGCGCTGCATCCAGGCCAGATCAAATTTGATCGCCGTCAACGAACCACCCACGTCGTCGTGGATCTCGCGCGCAATCGCGGCGCGCTCCATCTCCACGCTGGTCTGCAGATGGCCGGCGAGCTCGTGGAGGCGCTGCTTGCTCTTGAGCAGCTCACGATCGGCCTCGACGCGGGCCCGCAGGGATTCATTGGCCTCGATCGCATGCATCAACGCGGGGGCCAGGCGCGTCAGGTTGTTCTTGAGGAGGTAGTCCGAAGCGCCATTGCGCATGGCAGCCACCGCCGTGTCTTCGCCGATCTCGCCGGAGACCAGGATGAACGGCAGCATGCGGTTCGACGCCTTGACCAGCTCCAGCACCTCCAGCCCGGAAAAACCAGGCAGGTTGTAGTCGGAAATGATGGCGTCCCAGGCTTGAGTCAAACAGCGCTGGACCTCGGACAGGCTGTCGACGCGATGCAGTTCCAGATTCAGGCCGGATCGACGCAGTTGGGCTGCGATGAGTTGATGGTCGAGTTCCGAGTCTTCGATATGCAGGACCCGCAGTTTGCGTTCGGGATGAAAAGCCATGGGCCGGAAGTATGCCAAGTTTGCACGCTGTTGCTGGGCTGAGATTGTGCCCATCCATTGACACGGCAATCGTGCAACAAACCACACCCCAGGGTATACACCCACCCCTGGTGAGAAATATTCGCCGGTATGGCGGGCCAGACTCGCTTAAATTATCGGCCGAGATGGAAACTCCGGTGCAAAATGCAAGACTTCAACAAATTGTGTACTGAGGCCCGGTCCGGTAATGAAGTTGACGATGGACACCCAAGCGTGGAGCCACGATGCTGACGAATGAGACGTCCGCTTCGCCAGACGTGGGGATGTTTTCCCTGCTGGCTGCGGCTGAACTTCAGGATCACCTGATGACGGTGACAAACGACCTGGAGCGCTTGCAGCGCCTGGTCGACGATACGGGAGAGGCGCTCTCCAATCACTTTTTCGCGGCCTCGGGCCAGATCCAGGGCCTGATTGCGCAATTTCAAGAACAGGGCGAGGACACGCGGCAGATTGACTGCCTGAACGCCGTCATGGCCGAGATTACCGGCGCCATCACCGCCCTGCAATTTCAGGACATGGTCACCCAACTGATTGCGCACACCAGCCAGCGACTGCGCAATTGTTCCGATCAGCTCGCGCGCGATACCTTCGGCAGCGATGAAGACGGCGAAGCCGTCGTGGAAATCGCGCCGCTGCGGCCGAACCCTGTCACCCAAGACGAAATGGATGCCGGCTCGATCGAGCTGTTCTGACGAACTGTTGAATTCAACGAAAATAGATTGTTACCCGGAGAGAAAGCAATGCACTCAATTCTGGCTGTTGACGATTCGGCTTCGATGCGCCAAATGGTCTCCTTCACGCTCAAGAACGCTGGATTCAACGTGGTCGAGGCGGTCGACGGGCAAGATGCCTGGGAAAAGTCCAGCACGCGCGACTTCGACCTGGTGCTGACCGACCAGAACATGCCGCGCATGGACGGCATCAGCCTGACCAAGAAGCTGCGCGACAACCCCAAATTCAAGACCACCCCGATTCTGATCCTGACCACCGAGTCCAGCGATCAGATGAAGCAGGCTGGCCGCGCCGCGGGTGCGACCGGTTGGCTGGTCAAGCCTTTCGACCCCGCCAAGCTGATCGAAGTGATCGGCAAAGTGATTCGCTAAGGCCAGGCAGGAGCAAGAAATGGGAGAGATGACCTCCGAAGGCGCAAGCCTCAGTGCTGGCATTGATCTGAGCCAGTTCTATCAGGTCTTTTTCGAGGAAGCGGGCGAGAACCTCGACAACATGGAACAGCTGCTGCTGAACCTGAACGTCGAAACTGCCGACGACGAAGAACTGAACGCAATCTTCCGCTGCGCCCACTCGATCAAGGGCGGCGCCGCCACCTTCGGCTTCAGCGACGTGGCCGAACTGACGCACCAGATGGAGACGCTGCTCGACAAGCTGCGCCGCCACGAATTGCAGCCGACCTCCGAAATGGTCGACGTGCTGCTGCAGTCGGGCGACGCCCTGCGCGAGCAGCTGGGTCGCCACCAGGGCTCCGGCGCGGCGCCGGTGGACACGTCCAATCTGCTGGCCTGCATCAAGACCCTGGTCGAGGGCGGCAAGCTGGGCGGCGGTGTGGCGGCGGCCCCTGCGGCTGCAGCGGCCCCAAGCCCGGCTCCGGCCGCCCCAGCCGCGGCGGCACCCGCTCCCAGCGCGGGCGCGACGGCCACGAACACCACCCGCCTGCTGGAGCTGCAAGTCGGCCCCTTGAGCGATCCCGCACAAGCCGACAACCTGGTCGAGCTATTCAAGGAAATCACCGACCTGGGCACCATCGAACCGCTTGATGGCGGCATCTCCGCGGACGGCATGCGCCGCTTCAAGGTCCTGACCAGCAGCACCGACAACGACCTGCTGGACCTGTTCACCTTCCATGTGGCGCGCGAACAAGTCAAGCTGCTGCCCATGGGGCCCGGTTTCGGTTTCCATGAAGGCGCACCGGGCGCCCCGCCGGTCGAAGTCAAGAGCAAGGAAGAAGAACAGGGCTACGGCTTCTTCGACGACGCCCCCGGCCTGCCTGCCGTGGCGGCCAGCACCGAAGTCAAGCCTTTGGCCGAGGCGAGCAAGCCTGCCGCCGTGGCAGCGCGCCCGGCGGCCAAGCTTGACGCAGCCAAGCCTGCCGCCGCCGGCGTCGACCAGTCGACGCTGCGGGTGTCGGTGGAAAAGGTCGACCAGCTCATCAACCTGGTCGGCGAGCTGGTGATCACGCAGGCCATGCTGGCGCAGAACAGCCGCTCGCTCGACCCGGCGCTGTTCCAGCAACTGGCGTCCGGCCTGGCCGATCTGGAGCGCAACACCCGCGACCTGCAGGAATCGGTGATGTCGATCCGGATGATTCCCATGTCCGGCGTGTTCAACCGTTTCCCGCGCATGTTGCGCGACCTGGCCGCCAAGCTCGGCAAGCGGGTCGAACTGGTCACCCAGGGCGAAGCCACCGAGCTCGACAAAGGCCTGGTAGAGAAGATCACCGACCCGCTGACTCACCTGGTGCGCAACAGCTGCGACCACGGCATCGAGTCGCCGGCCGAACGGCTTGCCAAGGGCAAGCCCGAGCACGGCACCATCACCCTGGTCGCTTCACACCAGGGCGGCAGCATCGTGATCGAGGTGCGCGACGACGGCCGCGGGCTCAACCGCGACAAGCTCATCAGCAAGGCCCGCGAGCGCGGCATCGACGCGCCGGACTCCATGTCCGACGCCGAGGTCTGGGGCCTGATTTTCGCGCCCGGATTCTCGACGGCCGAGCAGGTCACCGACGTGTCCGGACGCGGCGTGGGCATGGACGTCGTCAAGCGCAACATCACGCAATTGGGCGGCACGGTCGAAATCGATTCGGCCGAAGGCTACGGCATGAAGGTGTCGGTGCGCCTGCCCCTGACGCTGGCCATCATGGACGGCATGAGCGTAGGCGTCGGCGAAGAGGTCTACATCCTGCCGCTGTCCTCGGTGGTGGAGTCCTTCCAGGTCCAGGCCGACACGATCAAGACCGTTGGCGGCTCGGGCCGCGTGGTGGAAGTGCGCGACGAATTCATGCCTGTCATTGAGCTGGAACAAGTTTTCAGCGTGCCGCGCTTCGATTTCGAGCATGTCAGCTCCATCATGGTCGTCGTGGAGGCCGAAGGAGGTCGGGTCGCGCTGCTGGTGGACGAGTTGCTCGGACAGCAGCAGGTCGTGGTCAAGAACCTGGAGGCCAACTACCGCAAGGTGACCGATGTCTCGGGCGCCACCATCATGGGCGATGGCCGGGTCGCGCTGATTCTGGACGTCGGCAGTCTGGTGCGCCGTTCGCGTCACTGACTTTTGTTAGCAGTTAAAGGGGCCGCGGCCCCAAGAGGTTTTTGAATGAACATGAGCGCTTTGCTGCGTCAATTCAGCATCCGTATCCGCATGATCGGCGCGATCGCAATGGTTCTGGCCCTGCTGTGCATACTGGGCGGTTTCGGCCTGTACGGCATCAGCTCCCTGCGCGAGCAGTCCCAGACCTATGTGGACCGGTCGGCCAAGGCCTCGACGGAGCTGGGCGACATCTCGCATGCCCTCAGCGATCCGGCGCTGCAAGCCAAGGTCGCCGAGCTGCAGACTCAACTGACCTCCGGCGCCAAGCAATTGCAGCAAGAGGGTACGGACGCCTACGACCATGTGCTGGCCGGCTTCGTGACCTTGCTGGTCTTGAGCGCGGTGATCGTCATCCCGCTCACCCTGCTCAACATGCAAAGCATCTGCAAACCGCTGGCGCAGGCCGAGGCATTGGCCCGCGCCATTGCACAGGGCGACCTGACCAATGCCTCCGGCGAAATCGAGGGGCAGGACGAGGCCTCGCATCTGCTGCGCTCGCTGCAGCACATGCAAGGCGGGCTGCAGACCCTGGTGAGCCAGTTGCGCGCGTCGGCCGACCACATCCGCACCGCTTCGGTCGAGATCGCCTCGGGCAATCAGGACCTGTCGAACCGCACCGAACAGACCGCCGGCAACCTGCAAAAGGCGGCCTCGTCCATGGTGCAGCTGACCGGCACCGTGCGGCAGACTGCCGATTCGGCCCTGACCGCCAACCAGCTCGCCTCCTCCGCATCCTCGGCTGCGGCCAAGGGCGGCAGCGTGGTGGACCAGGTGGTGTCCACGATGGACGAGATCAACGTCAGCTCCAAGCGCATCAACGACATCATTGGGGTGATCGACGGCATTGCCTTCCAGACCAACATCCTGGCGCTGAATGCGGCCGTCGAGGCGGCGCGTGCCGGCGAGCAAGGCCGCGGCTTTGCCGTGGTGGCCGGCGAAGTGCGCAGCCTGGCGCAGCGCAGCGCGGGCGCCGCGCGTGAGATCAAGACCCTGATCGGCGCCAGCGTCGAGCGCGTCGAAACCGGTGCCCGTCTGGTGCGCGACGCCGGCTCCTCCATGACCGAGATTGTCAGCAGCGTTCAACGCGTGTCGGACATCATCGGCGAGATTTCCGCGGCCGCCAACGAGCAGAGCAACGGCATCGAGCAGGTCAACCAGTCGGTGGTCCAGCTCGACCAGATGACGCAGCAGAACGCCGCGCTGGTGGAACAGTCCGCCGCGGCCGCCGAAAGCTTGCGTGACCAGGCCGAGCAATTGGCGCAGGTGGTCGGCCGCTTCCGCGTCAGCAGCACGTCCGCGGCAGCGCAAGGCAAGGCGACCAGCTCGTTCGCGTCGTATCAGGCCAAGACCTCGGTGGCCAAGCCGGCTGTCACTACCCCTCCCCCCAAGAAAAGCAAGCCCCCGGTCGCCGCCCCGGCCCCTGCGACCCCCATCAGCGCAAAGCGCGTTGAGCCGAGCATCGCCGCGCCCAAGCCGGCGCCCGCCAAGACGGTGGCGGCGCCCGCCGCCAGCGAATCCGATGGCGACTGGGAAACCTTCTGAGCCTTACACAGCAACCCTCACCAACCAATCGAGTTCAGCCATGGAAATCGTCCAGCAATCCTCCAGCGCCATGGTGCGACAGGAAGGTTCCAACCTGGCCCTGCAAGCGCACGGTCCCGCCAAAGGCGAGTACCTGACCTTCCGCCTGGGACAGGAAGAGTACGGCATCGACATCCTGAAGGTGCAGGAAATCCGCTCCTACGAGCCGCCAACCCGCATCGCCAACGCGCCCGATTTCATCAAGGGCGTCGTCAATCTGCGCGGTGTGATCGTGCCCATCGTCGACTTGCGCCTGAAGCTGGGCTGCGCCAATGCGGAATACAACAGCTTCACCGTCGTCATCGTCCTGAACGTCAAGAACCGCGTCGTGGGCGCGGTGGTCGACTCGGTGTCGGACGTACTTGAATTGGCCCGCGATGCGATCCGCCCCGCCCCCGAGCTCAACGCCAGCGCCGTCGATACCAGCTTCATCACCGGCATCGGCGCGGTCGGCGAGCGCATGCTGATCCTGATGGACATCGAAGGCCTGATGAGCAGCTCCGACATGGGACTGATGGACGCGCTTTGATCGCTGACTTCAATCACTGACCGCCTGCCGCAGCGTCCACATCACCGGACGCTGCAGCACATCGCGCAGGCCCAGCCAGCCCACGCCCAGCGTCAGCAAGGCGCCGCATGCCATGGTCAGCCATGGGATCCAGAGGTTCAGTTGGGGCTCGAACTCGAACACATAGCTGGAGAGCGCGGCTCCCAAGGCCGAGGCCACGACGCCGGCCAGCAAGCCCGCCAGCACGCCCAATCCCAGCAATTCCGCGCGCTGCACCCGGCGCAGCAATTCCGAGCCCGCGCCGAGCGCCCGCATCAAGGCGAAGTCGCGCCGCCGCGATTCGCGCGTGCTGCTGATGGCATTGAGCATCACGATCAAGCCCATCGCCAGAGTGAACACGAACAGCAGCTGCACCGCGCGCACGACCTGGTCCAGCACCTGCTGCACCTGCTGCAGCTGCGCGGATACATCCACGTTGGTCACATTGGGAAACTGCCGTGCCATGGCGCGGTCCAGGCTTGAGCCGCCCGGTGATTTGTAGGCACAGATATAGCTGACCGGCAGGTCCACCGCCAGGGCGCCGCGCGGGAACATCACGAAGAAGTTGACGCGCATCGAAGCCCAGTCCACCTTGCGCAGGCTGCTGATGCGGCCCAGCAGCATCTGTCCCGCCACGTCGAACTGCAGGCGGTCGCCCAGCTTCAAGCCCAGGGTCTCGGCAATGCCCTGCTCCACGCTGAGGCCATCAGCATCTTCGCTGCCCCAGGCTCCCGCGGCCAATTGGTTGTGCTCCGGCATGGCCGCCGCATAACTGAGATTGAACTCGCGCTCGACCAGCTGTTTGGCACGCTCCTGCGCGAATTGACGCGGGCCGATCGCCTTCCCGTTGAGCGCCGCCAAGCGGCCCCGGATCATCGGGTACCAGTCGAAGCGGCGCACGCCCTGCTGCTGCAGCAGAGCCTTGAACGCCTCGCCCTGCTCCGGCTGGATGTTGATCACGAAACGGTCCGGCGCGTCCTTGGGCGCGCTTTGCTGCCAGCCCGAGATCAGGTCGGTACGCAGCATCAGCAGCAAGGCCAGCGCAAGCAGTCCCACGGCCAGGGCCGATACCTGCACCACCGCATGCATGGGCCGCGCCGCCACCTGCCGAGTCGCCAGCAGCAGCCAGGCCGGCGCGCCGCTCTCAGGCACCACGCGACGCAGGCCTTTGACGGCCAGCCAGGTCATCAAGCCGAACAGCAGCAATGCGCCGGCAAACCCGAGCGCGGCCAGCAGCCCCATCAGATTTTCCCCGGCAATCAGCACCAGGATCGCGCCCAGACCCAGCAGCCCGGCGACGCTGACCCCAATGCTGCCAAGCCGAACCGTGCCCAGGTCGCGCCGCATCACCCGCAGCGCCGGCACGGACGCGAGCTGCATCACGGGCGCCAGGCCAAAACCGATGGCAAGGCAAAGGCCCAGCCCCAAGCCGACGCATGCGGGCCCTGCCGTCGGCGCGGGCAAGGGAACGGCGATCAAATTGGCCAGCAAGGCCGCAAAACCATAGTGCAGCAGAAAGCCGAGCAGCACACCCAGCAGGCTCGCCACCAAGCCCGCCAGCACCATCTCCAGGCCGAACATCCAGGCCATGCGCCTCTGGCTTTGCCCTAGCACGCGCAGCATGGCACAATCATCCAGATGGCGGTTGGCAAAATCCCGCGCCGCCAGGCTCACCGCCACGGCCGCCAGCAAGGCCGACAACATCGCCACCAGCTTCAGGAACTTGCCGGCGCGGTCCAGCGTCTGGCGCATGTCCGGCCGCCCACTCTCCAGGGACTCGAAACGCACGCCGCGCCACGTTCCGGCTTCCACCCGCCGCTGGGCTTCGCGCACGAATGCCGACGCGTCGTGGCCGGGCGTGCCGGCCACGGCAAAGCGGTAGTTCAGGCGACTGGCGGGCTGCACCAGGCCCGTGGACGCCAGATCAGGCTCGGCCAGCATCACACGCGGCGCAATGTTCATGAACCCCGCGCCGCGGTCCGGCTCGCTGGCAATCACCCCGGCGATTCGAAGCGCACGGTCGCCAAGCAGCAAGCGGTCGCCCGCATTCAGATTCAGGCTGTCCAGCACCGCGGCATCGACCCACACCGTGCCCGGCGCCGGCACCCCCACTTGGCGTCCGTCGCTCAATTGCAGGTGCCCGCGCAAGGGATAGTCCTGGCTGACCGCCTTGACCGACACCAGGCGAGTCGCGCTACCCTGCTCATCCGGTGCCCTCGCCATGCTGGGGAAGCTCACGCTGCGCATCTGCGCCAGGCCGGACTGGCGGGCCAGCTCCATCAAGGCCGTTGGCGTGGCTTGATCGCTGGCGATCACCGCGTCCCCGCCCAGCATCTGAGCCGCATTGGCACGCAGACCACCGTCGATGCGATCGGCGAGGAATCCGACCGCGCAGACGGCCGCCACGGCCAAGACCAGGCCCGCCATCAGCAGACGCAGCTCCCCGCCGCGCCAGTCGCGCCACAGCTGCCGTGCCGTCTGCCGCCATACCGAAGGCGGACGGTCGACAACAGCATTCAAGAGCCGGGAAGTGGAAGGTGCCGGTGCATGCATGGACCGCACTGTAGCGGCTGCCGTGCTTTGCCGTGCAAATCGCTTGAATGGCACATTCAATGCAGACCTCTGTCCAAGGCTTCGCAAGCGCGCTTCAATCGAAGCATGAGCACGCCCTTCCCCATCATTTTCGTTTCCCATGGTTCGCCCATGACGGCGCTGGAGCCCCGCGAAGCCGGCGCCTTCATGCAGCGCCTGGGCGAGACGATGACCCGGCAGTTCGGCAAGCCGCGCGCCGTGCTGGCCGTCAGCGCCCACGGCCTCGCGAGCCGGCCCACCCTGCTCGCAGCGGCGCGGCACGAGGCGGTCTACGACTTTGGCGGCTTCTCGCCTGCGCTCTACACCCTGCGCTATGACGCAGCGGGCGCGCCCGGTCTGGCCGACGACATCGTGCGGGCCAGCAGCGGCGCCATTCAAGCCCACCCCGGCGGAGGGCTCGACCACGGCATCTGGACGCCGCTGCGCTACATCTATCCCGAGGCGGACGTGCCGGTGCTGCCCCTGGCCTTCGTGCCGACGCAGTCGCCCGCACAGCAATTCGAGCTGGGCCGGATGCTGGCCACGCTGCCTGACCAAGGCGTGCTGGTCCTGGCCAGCGGCAGCATCACCCACAATCTGCGGCGCGTTTTCGGCGCGCCGGCACCTGCCATCGATGCCGACGAGGCGCCGGAAAGCGCTGCGTTCCGAAGCTGGTTCGAACGCACGGCCGCCGCCGCCGACTGGCCCGCCCTGCTGGCCTACAGGCGCCAGGCGCCTTTTGCGCAGGACATGCACCCGACCGATGAGCACTTGCTGCCCTGGTTCGTCGCCGCGGGCGCGGCCGGCACCGCGTACCCGGCGCTGCGCATCCATGACAGCCTGACCTTCGGCGTGCTGGGCATGGATGCCTACGCCTTCGGCGCGTCGGCCCCCAGTCTGCGCGCCGCCTTGCAAACTGCTTGAACGGGGCCCCTAATGGTGGAAATCGCGTGCCGCGCGAGGCCGGCAGCCTGCACAATCCGCAGGAAATCCTCCGGAGTGCATTGCCATGACCTTGCGTAGAAGACATCTGGTGCTCGCCTTGCCTGCAGCCTGGGCCCTGTCGGCCGCCGGCTGCGCCGAAGCGCCGCTGCGTCCCGCCCACCAGTACACCGAGACCATTTCCTCGCTGCTGATTTCCAACGACTTCAAGAGCGTCGTCATCATTGGCGAGCATTACCACTACATCTTCACGGCCCCTTTGCATCTGGTGGAGGCGCTCTCGTCGCCCTTGCATGCCGAATTGAGCGGCAGCTTCTCGACCTTCCGCGTCGAAAAGAACGGCCACATCAGCGGCCAGTTCGACCTGAACCTGAATCCGGCCCTGACACCGGAGCAGCAGGCCCAAGCGACCCAGTTGGGCTTCGCGCCGGACGCGGACGGCAAATTGAAGCTACACGGCGAACTCAGCGGCAAGCGTTACCCCCAGGGCACGCTCAAGGCCGGCCGGCACACCCAGGCACTGAACCAGAGCTACACCATAGACATCTCCGTTGACGAAAGCCGCGGCGATGCCGTGGCCGACGACCTGCTGAGCCCCATCACCGCCGGCTCGGACGGGGTGTTGCTGCTTTACTACGCGGCCTTGGCCCCCATCCTGATCCCCGTCGCGATCCTGAGCAAGGCGCCCAAGAACTGAAATGCCCTAAGAAAGAATGATTCCCCCTTGAAATCAAGGGTGCGTCTCAACTTCGAATTGACGCGTCATTTGCTATAAATGGGGACCTCGATTTCGATGAGGGGACCCGGTTGAAGTCGTCCAAGCAGCATCTGGCGTTGGCCATCGCGATTCCCTTTGCGACCTTTGCGGTGCAGTCGGCCCTGTGGCGCTTCCTGAGCCCCTACCCCTGGTTCCTGTTCTATCCCACCGTTTTTCTGATTGCGGTAAGCACCGACCTGCTGGCAGGCGCCGTGGCCACCGTGGTCGCCACGCTGCTGGCTTGTTACTTCTTTCTGCCGCCTTATCACGGTTTCGTGCTCGATCGTCCGACCGATTATTTCTCGGTCGTCTTGTTCGCGATCACGGGCTTCGCGTTCAGCCTTTTCAGCCAGCGCCTGCGTGAACTGGAGCGCCGGCGCGCCGCCGCAGAGACATCACACGTCAGCGACGCCCGCTACCGCTCCTTGTTCGAGAACAGCCTGGAAGGCGTGCTGCTCAACACGACGGACGGAAGAATCCTTTCCGCCAACCACGCCGCGCAGCAGATCTTTGCGTACTCGGAAGAGGAACTGCGCGCGATCGGGCACCGGGGCCTCACCCACTGGGACGATCCCGCCGTGCAGGCCGCCATTGCGACGCGAATGCAGACGGGGCGCTTCTGCGGCGAGCTGAACCTGATCAGAAAAAGCGGCGAACCCTTTCCCGCCGAGGTGTCGTCGCAGGAATTCACGGGAGAAGACGGCGCGCGCATGACCAGCATGGTCATACGCGACATCACGGACCGCAAGAAGGCGGACCTGGCGCTTATCGCAAGCCAGAACGTGCTTCATGTTTTCATCGAATCGGCGCCTGCGGCCATTGCCATGTTCGACCTGGACATGCGCTACATGGTCGTGAGCCGCCGCTGGCTGGACGAATTCCAGTTAACCGGCCGGGACATCGTCGGATGCACACATTACGAGGTATTTCCGGAACTCAGCGACGAATGGAAGCTCATTCACAGGCGCGCGATGGCGGGTGAAACCATCACGGCCGCGGCCGAGCCGTTCCCGCGCTCGGACGGCAGCGTCCAGTGGCTGCGCTGGGAAGTGCGCCCCTGGTATCACCAAACCGGCTCGATCGGCGGCGTCGTCCAATTCACGGAAGACATTTCGAACCTGCGCCATGCCGAAGACCAGCTGCGCGTCACCAGCCGGATCTTCGACCAGGCCGGCGAAGCCATCATGATCGCCGACCCGGACAGCATCATCCGCTCGGTCAACGCCGCGTTCTGCAAGATCACCGGCTACAGCGCCGAGGAAGCCATAGGCCAGGCGACCACCCTGCTCAAGTCGGGTCGGCAGTCGGCTGCCTTCTACCAGGACATGTGGCAGTCGCTCCATAGCGCCGGCTATTGGCAGGGTGAGATCTGGAACCGACGCAAGAGCGGCGAGGTCTACCCGCAATGGCTCACCATCAATCGCGTCGACGACGACCAGGGCAAGATCACCCACTACATCGGGGTGTTTTCTGACATCACCCAACTGAAGGAATCGCAGCAGAAGATTGAATTCCTCGCCACGCATGACACGCTGACCGGCCTGCCCAACCGGGCCCTGTTCAACGACCGCCTCAATTTCGCGCTGCTGCAAATGCACCGGCACCAAAAGCGCCTGGCTTTGATGTTCATCGACCTGGACAACTTCAAGAGCATCAACGACACATTGGGCCATGCCTACGGCGATCAACTGCTGCAGCAGGTGGCCATCCGCCTGAGTTCGGCGCTGCGCGATGTCGACACGGTGGCCCGCCTGGGCGGCGACGAGTTCACCGCCATCCTCACCGATTGCAGCGTGGAAACGGCCAACCATGTGGCCCTGCGCGTGATCGAACACCTGGCCGCACCCTACGACCTGCAGGGGCGCAGCCTCTATGTGTCCGCCAGCGCGGGCGTGGCCTTCTATCCGGAGGACGGCGGCACGGCGAGCGAGCTCACCAAATCCGCGGACGCGGCGATGTACCGTGCCAAGGAGCAGGGCCGCAACCGGGTCGAATTCTTCATGCCCGAGCTGCAGCTGCGCCTGCAACAGCGCGCGAATCTCGAGACTGCCTTGCGGGATGCGCTCCGCCACGATCGGCTGCGCCTGACCTTCCAGCCCAAGATTGCCTTGACCCACGGGCACCGCATCATGGGCGCCGAAGCCCTGCTGCGTCTGCGGGACCCAAGCCTGGGCGAAATCTCTCCGGCGGATTTCATTCCCATCGCCGAGAACACGGGCCTGATCGTCGAGGTGGATCGCGCCGTGCAGCGCCTCCTGCTGCAGTACCTGACGCAATGGCTGGCCGAAGGCCTGTCCGTGCCCACCATTGCATTCAACACCTCGACGCGGGGCATCAAGGAGCCCCACTATGTCCAGCACCTGATCGACGCGTTCAAGGATGCGGACGTGCCGACCAGCCTGGTCCAGCTGGAGATCATCGAAGGCGCCCTGCTCGAGAACACCGAGCAGGTTTTCTCCAACCTCAACATGCTGGCGTCGGCCAAGGTCCGCATCTCCATCGACGACTTCGGCACTGGTTATTCATCCCTGAGCTATTTGAAACGCCTGCCCCTGAGCGAGCTCAAGATCGACAAATGCTTCGTGAAGGGCCTGGGACAGAACCGCGAAGACGAGGCCATCGCCAGCGCCGTGCTGGCCTTGGCGAACGCGCTGGGCCTGACCACCGTGGCCGAAGGCGTGGAAACCCTGCCGCAACTCGAATGGCTGGAGTCCATGGGCTGCGACATGGCCCAGGGCTACTATTTCTCCAAACCCCTGGAAGCCGATGAATTCAAGCGGAAATGGCTGCAGGCCCCGCATTGAGCCGGCCCTGCGGCGCGCCTGCGTATGATGCAGGCTTCCCATTCCAACGAAATGAGCGCGACATGGCCGTGACCAGCTCTTTGTGGACAGGCGTATTACTGGTGGCGGTCCTGTACGCCGTGATGCTTTACAACGGCCTGGTGGAGGTCAAGCATGCCGTGTCCAAGCATTGGGCCAACATCGACGTGCTGCTCAAGCAGCGGTATGACGAACTCCCCAAGCTGATTGAAACCTGCAAGCAATACCAGCAATTCGAAGCCAGCACCCTGCAGCGCGTCACGCAGGCGCGCGCGCAAGCACTGGATGCACGCCTGCGTCAGGACGTGCCAGCGCTCGGCCAGGCCGAAGCGGCCTTGCGCACCGGCCTGGGCCAGGTCTTCGCGGTGGTGGAGCGATACCCCGAGCTGCATGCCAACGAATCGTTCCAAACCTTGATGTCTCGCATCACGGCGCTGGAAAACGCCATTGCGGACCGTCGCGAGCTCTACAACGAAGCGGTCAACATCAACAACGTCCGGATCGAGAAATTTCCGGACCTGGTGCTGGCCCGTGCGTTCAAGTTCGGTCCGCAGTCGCTGCTGGATTTCACCGACGCGGAAAAGGCGGACGTCGACGTCAAGGCACTGTTCAGCTGACGCTCGCGCATGTGGACGCCAAACTGGGCAGCCTGGCAGCGCGCCCTTGAGCTGCGCTGGGGCCGGCTCATCGGCTCGTTCGGGCAGCTCCTGCTCCTGATGCTGGGTTTACGCATCAACACGCCCAAGGCCTGGCTCTGGTCCACCGGCCTGATTGCCGCGATCAGCCTGTACGCTTGGGCATCCAGCTACCGGCATGCGCGCGCCATCGGCGACACGCCCACGTCCAAGCTCGCCTCGGCGGCGCAAGGTTATGTCGAGCTGATCGGCCGCGGCGGCGCGCTCGGCGGCTTGCCGGTCGTGTCGCCGATCAGCCAGCAGCGCTGCCTGTGGTACCGCTATATCGTCGAAACGCGCGCACCGGGCGGACGCTGGATGACTCAGTCCGCCGACGTATCCGATGCCGGATTCCTGCTGAACGACGGCAGCGGCGATTGCCTGGTGGACCCCGAAGGCGCCGAGGTGCTGAGCAGCATCAAGGACTACAAGGTGGACGAGGACATGCGCTACACCGAATGGCGGCTGCTCGAGAACCAGCCGCTGTACGTCCTGGGTGAGTTCCACACGCGCGGCAGCGCAGACCTGGCGCTGGACGTGGATGCCGATGTCAAGGCCTTGCTGACCGAATGGAAGCGCGACCCTGAATGGCTGAGGCGTCGCTTCGACATCGACGGCAATGGCGAGTTAAGTCTGCAGGAATGGGAGCTGGCGCGCGCGCAGGCGCGTCGCGAAGTCCTGAAAGCCCACAGCGAAGCGCGCGAGCACGCAGAACTGCACACGATGCGCCAACCGCGAGACGGCCGCATCTACCTGATCTCCAATCTCTCGCAGGCGCAATTGATGCGCCGGTACCGCTGGTGGGCCGTGGCGCACTTGCTCATCTTTTTCGCAGCCCTGGGAGGCCTGTCCAAAGCCCTGAGCTCGATGTGACCCGCCAGACTGCGTTCAGGGCGCGGCGCCCGCGGCTTGCTGCAGACGCGCCAGTTTGGTCGCATACCGTTGCCGCTCACTGGCATCGACACTCAGGCTCAGGGCCCTGTGCAGATGCACCAGGGCCTGGGCCCGCTCGTTCAATTGCACCAGGCACACAGCCAGCGCGAACTCGAACTCGGCATGATCGGGATCGCGCGCGATCTCTTTCTCGTACCAGTGCCGGGCCTCTTCGAAATGGCCCGCCTTGAACTCAGTCAGGCCCTGGCTGTAGTAGCTGCCAGCCGGATGCGGGTCCAGGCGTGCGAGGCGCTGCTGCAGCAAGCGGGCTTCGTCAAGGCGATGCAGATCCTTCAGCACCAGGATTTGGTTCGACATCACCACCAGGTTGTCCGGATCGCGGGCGGCCCAGCGTTCAAGCACCTGTTCAGCCGCTTGCGGATGTTGGCTCAACCGATACACCACGCCCAGCGTGACGTAGGTATTGCCAAACCCCGGATCCTGGATCAGCGCCGCGCGGGCCCAGGCGTAGGCCTCGTCCATATGTCCCTGCACCAGGCTTTCGACCGCCCGGTTATTGAGATAGGCGGCCACCACGGTTTTTTCTTCGATCGTATAGGTCTTCAGCCTGGCCGCGCTTTCCGAGGGAAGGAAGTCCACCACCATCGGCG
>JAFALA010000059.1 GCA_019234815.1 Burkholderiaceae bacterium
CGCACCATGGCAGCAAGACCTCGTCGAGCGCCGCGTTCCTGGCCGCCGTGGCGCCGCGCCTGGCTTTCGGGCAGGCGGCTTATCTGAGCCGTTATGGGCATCCCGCACCGCCGGTGCTGGCGCGCTACCAGGCGCAGGGCATTCCGGTCTGGATGTCGGCCGACTGCGGCGCCTTGCGCTGGCGCAGCGGCGACGCCGAGCCGACGTGCGAGCGCCAGGCGGCGCATCGCTATTGGTTTCGGGAGCCGCTGCCGGTGGCGGGATTCACGGGGCCCGTCGAGCTTGATTCAGCCGATCAGGAATGAGGGGACAGGCATGGCATACACAGGCATGGAATACGCGTGCATGTGCAGATTCTGGCGAAACCTTGTGCGACTCACTGTGCGCGCCGCAGCGCGGCCACCTGTCGGCCCAACTCGATCACGCCCATGGCGTAGTAAGCCGACCAGTTGTAGCGCGTCAGCGCGTAGAAGTTCTCCGTGCCTGCGACATAGCTGGGCGCCGCGCCGCCGTTCTGCAGCTCCACCAGGGCCAGTAGGCTTTCGTACATCTGGCCGGCAGGCGACAGCACGGCGCCCAGCTTGGCCATCTGCGCGGCGGTGAAGCTCGGCACCACGTCCTGGCCCAGCAGGGTGGCGCGCGCGATCGAGTCGACTGGAGCAGCCACGCTGTAGTCGGTGGTCTGGCCGGCCTTCCAGCCATGTTGGACCAGGAAGTTGGCCACCGAGCCGATGGCGTCGTCGGCGCTGCCCATCAGGTCGATGCGGCCGTCGCCGTCGAAATCGACGCCGAAGCGGTTCCAACTGCCGGGCATGAATTGTGCAAACCCCAGCGCGCCGGTGTAGGAGCCCTTGACGCCCAAGGGGTCGAAGTGCTCGCGCTTGCACAGGATCAGGAACTGCCGCAGTTCATCCTGGAAGAACTCGCTGCGGTCCTTGCGGCCGGTCGGGAAATCAAAGCTCAGCGTGGCCAGCGCGTCGAGCGTGCGGAACTCCCCGGTGATGCGGCCGTAGAAGGTCTCGACGCCGATGATGCCGACGATGATCTCGGCCGGCACGCCGTACTGCGCCTGGGCGCGTTCCAGGGCCGCCGCATGCGCCTGCCAGAACGCCAGCCCCGCCTGCAGGCGCTGCGGTTCCACGAAGCGTTCGCGGTAGGCCTGCCAGTTCTTGGCCGTGCCGGCGGGGGCCGGCATCACCAGGCGCTGGACGGCGGGAAGCTGCCGCGCCTGCATCAAGAGCTTGCGCAGCGCCTCTTCGTCGTAGCCCAGGGATTCGGCCTGGGCATGGGCAAAGGCCATGACGTCGGCGCGCGATCCGTAGGGCGTGCCCGCATCGGGCTTGATCGCGGTCTTGCGGGGCTTGGCATGCTTGGCGCCCTTGCTGGCCTTGGCGCGCTTGCCGGCCTTGGCCACCCTGGCTTGGGCGGATGAAGCCTTGGGCGGCTGCGATGCCGCCGCTGCAGGCTTGGCGGCGCTTGCAGGCGAAGCGCTCGTCGCATCGGCGGCCCAGCCCGTGCCGCAGTTCAGGCACAGCGCGCAGGCGGCCAGCAGCAGGCCTTGCCGGAAGGGGGAAGTGCGTCGGATCAGCGTCTGAATCGTGGTCAAGGCTTGTCTTTCTGGGTGGAGCTCGTGTCGCTCGCGAGCATACGGCAGGCGCGTTTGAACTGGCGCGTCCAGTTGCCGGGAAGGGGCGTGGCGGCACCGGCATAACGCGCAAGGTGCCAGTCGGTCAGCAGGACGGCAGGCCCTTGCGCCTGGGCGCCGAAGCGCCCGGTCAGCAGGGCCGCCCAATGCGCGGGCGACTGGTGCGGCGCGGCGGGAATGCCGAGCTTTCGCAACTGCCGCATCGCGTCCAGCCGCATGCGGGTCCAGCGGTCGTGCGGGCGTTGCTGCCATTGCGTCCAGACCCAGGCCGCCACGATCAGCAGCGCCAGCACCAGGGAGATCAACTGGCCCAGGGCCTGCCAGTCGGGCTGGGCCCAGCCCAGCTTGCCGAGCACGTCGAACTGGCTCTGGCGCGAGTAGTTCAGCACCCAGTCCTGCCAGTGCTTGTTGATGTTTTCCCAGCCGTGCCGCAGGCGCAGCAGCAGGTCGGGGCTGAGGGTCGCCAACGCACTGGCGACGAATCCGGGCGCCGGCTGCAGGATCTGGCTGCGCAGGACCCTGTTGGGGGCGACGGCGGCCGTCGGGTCGGCGCGCAGCCAGCCCTGGCCGGGCGTCCAGTACTCGGCCCAGGCGTGGGCGTGGCTGTTGCGCACGACGATGTCGCCGTCCTGCGGCAGCTCGTCGGCGCCTTGGTAGCCAGTCACGATGCGCGCGGGCACGCTCATGCTGCGCATGATGAAGACAAAGGCTGAGGCGAAGTGCTCGCAGAAGCCCAGGCGTCGGTCGAACCAGAATTCGTCGATCAGGTCCGGGGTCACCTCGCCATAGCGGCCCGGCGTCAGCGTGTAGAGGTAGTCGCCGGTGCGCAGGTGTTCCAGCACGGCCGCGGCCAGCGCCGGCGGCAAGGCGCCGGCGTCCAGGACGTCGAAGCGGGGCTGGTGGCGCAAGTCATTCGCCCAGGTCCGCGTGCGTGGGTTGGAGCCCGGCGGCAGCGCCTTGAAGGGGCTCAGGTCGGCGGCGCTGGCGCTGGCCGACAGGGTGGCTCGCGCATAGGCCTGCTGGCGAAAGCGCAGCCGCTCGGTGATGGGCCGCTCGGCGCGCCATTGCAGATCGCTGCTGCGCTGCAGGGCCAGATCGTCCACGGCCCAGGGCGTGCCCGGCGCGGCCGCCGCAAATTCGAGCGTCGGCAGCACCTTGATGCGCGGCGGCTCCAGGGTCATCTGGTAGTTCGTCGGCGGCCCCTGGACACGCACGCCCTGGCGCTCGGCTTCAGCCAGGCCGACCAGCGCGGCGGGCCTCGGCCGCCAGGTCTTGCCGTCGAAGTCGCTCAGCACCGGTCCGCGGATGTACAGCGTGCTGGCGGGCGGCGCGGGGCCGTCGAAGCGCAGCCGCAGCGCGATGCGCTCGTCGTTGGCGATCTCGCTCATGGCGCCGAACACCAGCTGCTCCGACAGCCCGGTCTGCCCCACGGACTCCGATGGCACGCCCCATAGTGGCGCGATGCGCGGGAACAGCAGGAACAGCAGCAGCATGACCGGCAGGCCCCACAGGGTATTGACGGCGGCGGTGCGTGCCGCCAGTTTCAGGCTGGGCTGGCCCAGCGGCAGCTGCGCCAGCACCAGGGCGCTGAGCAGGGCCCAGACGCACAGCAGGGTCCACATGCCGCTGAGCAGCGATTGCGAAAAGAAGTAGCGCGTCAGCACCAGGAAGAAACCGAGGAAGAACACCACGAAGGCGTCGCGCCGGGCGCGCAGCTCCAGGGTCTTGAGCGCCATCAGCATCACCAGCATGGTGATGCCGGCCTCGCGCCCCAGCAGGGTGCGGTGCGTCAGCCAGGTCAGCGCCAGCGTGAGGCCCAGCACCAGCACCAGGCTCCAGCGCCCCGGCAGCGCGGCGCCGCGCCAGGCCAGCGCGCCGCGCCACAGCAGCATCAGCGCGGTGACGACGGAGCACCAGATCGGCAGGTGGTCGGCATGCGGCGCCACGCAGGCGGCGATGACGGCGAGCAGGAACAAGGTGTCGCGCGTCTCGCGCGGCAGCGCGCCCGACACCTGCCGGCGTGTGGGGCTGGGGGCAGGGGATGGGTCAGCCATGTCGCATCGCCTCCAGATCCAGGCCGGCCAGCGCGCGCAGGCATTGCTGCTGATGGGCGGCGCCGCTGCCGGGCGCGAACTCCAGGCCGGACGGCAGTTTCAATCCGTAGGGGTGCTGGTTGCGCTCGCAGGCCAGCACCCAGGCGCATAGGCGCGACAGACGGGCTTCCAGGACTGGGCCTGAGGTCTGGCGCCAGTCCAGCCAGAGCTGCTGGCGGGCCGGGGCCTGGCGGTCCCTGACCCAGAGCTGCGCCCCGGCGCCCGTCTGGGTGATGGATTTTTTCCAGGCGATCCGGCCCGGGCTGTCGCCGCGCCGGAATGGGCGCAGGCCTTCGACGTCCTCGCCGGCTTGCATGCGGGCGACCGCGGCAGAAGACGGGTCGCCCTGGTCCGCATACAGGGGCAGTGCGGCCGCAGGCTGTTCAGGTGCCGGATAGACGCAGACCGTCGAGGCCGGCCGCCAGATGCTCCAGGCCCGGAACAGGCCGAAGGGAAAACGGGTCTCGATGTGGATGGCGGGCAGTTCGCGCAGGCCGCGCTGTTGAGGCGGCATTTGCAGATGCAGCTCGGCGTGCGCCTGCGCCGGCACGTCGACCCAGGCCAGCGCCGCGTCGCCGTGTGCGAACAGCCGGGGCTCGGTCTGGCAGCGCAGGCCCAGCCCCCATTTGGCGCCGACAGGGTTGTGCAGCCGTACCAGCAGGGGCACGGGATGATCGGCGAAGGCGTCGCTCGGTGGTTTCAGGTCCAGGCTGAGGCGGCGCAGATTGGCGTGCGTGGTGTGCATGCTGGCGAAGCCGGCGCCGGCCAGCAGGAAGGTCAGCGCATAGCCCAGGCTCAGCTGCTCGTTGATCGAAGCCAGCAGCAGCAGGGCGAGCGTGAGGCAGTAGGCCAGGCCCGGCCGGGTCGGCACGATGTAGATGTTGCGCTGGCCCATCTGGTGCGTGTCGCACCGGGGGTGGCGCGACTGCCACCAGCCGGCCCAGCGTTGTCTGAGCCATCGCATGGCCACCTCGCGCTTCACGCCTCAGGGCAGGGCGATGGCTTCCACCATCGCGCGCACCTGTTCCACGGCGCCGCGGCCGCTGCCCGCGCTGGGCGTCAGACGGTGGGCAATGGTCTGGGGCAGGATGGCCTGCAGGTCTTCCGGCGCCACGAAGTCGCGGCCCGCCATCAGGGCCCGGGCGCGGCCGGCCCTGAGCAGCGCCAGCCCCGCGCGCGGGCTCAGGCCCTGGCTGAACCACTGCCCCGAGCGGGTCGCCGCCAGCAGCGCCTGCAGGTAGTCGAGCAGGGCCGGCGCGGCATGCACGCGCTGCACGGCGGCCTGCGCGCGCAACAGGTCGGCCGGCGTCATTACCGGGCGCAGCTGGGCGATCGCCTCGCGGCTGTCCTGGCCCATCAGCAGTTCGCGTTCGGCCTGGTGGTCGGGCACTCCCAGGCGGATGCGCATCAGGAAGCGGTCGAGCTGCGATTCGGGCAGCGGGTAGGTGCCGAGCTGGTCGCTGGGGTTTTGCGTGGCGATCACGAAGAAGGGTGTCGGCAGCGGGTAGGTCTTGCCGTCGGCCGTGACCTGGTGCTCTTCCATGGCTTCCAGCAAGGCGCTCTGGGTCTTGGGGCCGGTGCGGTTGATCTCGTCGGCCAGCAGCACCTGGGCAAAAACCGGTCCGGGCATGAACTTGAAGGCGGCCTGTTCGCGCTCGTAGATGCTGACGCCCAGCAGATCGGAGGGCATGAGGTCGGCGGTGAACTGCACGCGCGAGAACTGCAGGCCCAGCGAGACGGCCAGGGTGTGCGCCAAGGTGGTCTTGCCCACGCCGGGCAGGTCTTCGATCAACAGATGCCCGCCCGCGATCAGGCAGGCCACGCAGTCCTCGATCTGTAAGCGTTTACCCTTGATGATCGTGCTAATCTGTTCGCACAGGGCCTGGAGCTGCGGGGTGAACTGTTCCGCAAGGGCTCTAGCGCTTGGGGTGGTGCTGCGATGGTTCATGGTGACGCCACCATAGCAAAAAAATAGCCCGGAACATCTCGGGCGATTCGATACGGAGACAAGGTTTACATGTCCACTGCCTTCATCAGTCATTCCGACTGCCGCCGCCACGACATGGGCGCCGGCCACCCAGAATGTCCGCAGCGGCTGGCCGCCATCGAGGATTGGATCATCGCGCACGGGCTGGACGTGGCGCTCACGCGCGTCGATGCGCCGCTGGCGCAGCAGTCGGACCTGGAATTGGCGCACGCGCATGGCTACGTCGCCGAGTTGCGCGACCTGCTGGAGACGCTCGCCGCCAGCGGCGAACGCATGGCCATCGATCCCGACACCGTCGCGAATCCCCATACCTGGAATGCAGCCTTGCGCGCCGCGGGGGCGGCCGTGCGTGCCACCGACATGGTGATAGACCGCGAGGTCGAGAACGCCTTTTGCTCGGTGCGTCCGCCCGGCCACCACGCCACGCGCGACCAGAGCATGGGTTTTTGCTTCTTCAACAACGTGGCCATTGCGGCCCGCCACGCGCTCGACGTGCGCGGCCTCAAGCGCGTGGCGGTGGTCGACTTCGACGTGCACCACGGCAACGGCACCGAGGACATCCTGGCTGGCGACGAGCGCGCCTTGATGGTCAGCATCTTCCAGCACCCGCTCTATCCCTTCTGCGGCGCGGTGCCCAAGGGCGAGAACATGGTGAACGTGCCGGTGCCGCCCTACACGCGCGGCAGCGAGATCCGCGAAATGATCGAGTGCATGTGGATGCCGGCGCTGGAGCGCTTCAAGCCGGAGATGATCTTCGTCTCGGCAGGGTTCGACGCGCACCGCGAAGACGACCTGGGCCAGTTGGGCATGGTTGAGGCCGACTACGAGTGGATCACGCTGCGTATCAAGGACGTGGCGATCCGCCACGCCAAGGGCCGCATCGTGTCCTGCCTGGAGGGGGGCTATGTGCTGGGCGCGCTGGCGCGCAGCGTCGGCGCGCATTTGAGGGTGCTGGCTGGGGTCTAATGCCGGCATGAATCACACCCTGACCCTGGATGAATTGCAGGCGCTGCTGGCGTCCCTATCCAAGCCCTCCGCCTTGATGGAACTCGGCCTGCTGGCGGCCTGCCTCGGGCTGTCGTTGCTGGCGGTGAACCGCTTGCAGCGGTGGGTGAAGCCGCGCCGGGTCTCCGTGCTGTTTGGTCAGCGCGCCTACGAGGGCGTCCTGTTCCCGCTGATGGCATTGCTGCTGGCGATGGGCGCGCGCCACATGATGGTGAGTCTGGGAATGCAGACGGCGGTATTCCGCCTGGTGTTTCCGGTGCTGTTTGCCTTGTTCGTGATCCGCCTGGGTGCGCGCGTGCTGCGTCTGGCCATGCCGAACTCGACCCTGGTCAAGGCGCTGGAGCGCAGCATGTCGTGGCTGGCCTGGGGCGCGTCCATCCTGTGGATCACCGGCATCCTGCCTGTGCTGATCGACGAGCTCGACGACATCCAGCTCAAGATCGGCGGCGCGCATGTGACGGTGCGCGCGCTGCTGGAAGGCGGCATGAACGCCTGCATCGTGATGGTGCTGGTGCTGTGGCTGGCCTCGATCATCGAAGACCGGCTGATGAACAACGCAGAGGGCGATCTCTCGCTGCGCATGATCGCGGCCAATCTGAGCCGCTCGATCCTGATCGGCGTCGGGCTGCTGGTGGCCCTGAATGCCGCAGGCATCGACCTCACGACCCTGAGCGTGCTGGGCGGCGCCCTGGGCGTGGGCATCGGCTTCGGCCTGCAGCGGCTGGCGGCCAACTATGTCTCGGGCTTTGTGATCCTGGCCGAGCGTTCGCTGCGCATCGGCGACATGATCAAGGTCGACGGATTCGAAGGCCGCATCACCGACATCAAGACCCGCTTCACCGTCATACGCGCCCTGAACGGCCGCGAAGCCATCGTGCCCAACGAGACCATGATCGGCCAGCGGGTTGAGAACTCCTCGCTGGCCGACCCGAAGGTGGCGGTGTCCACCGTGGTGGTGGTGGCGGGAGACGCCGATCTGGGGCAGGTCATGCTTGCGCTGCGCGAAGCCACGGCCGGCGTGGACCGCGTGCTGGCCGATCCGGCGCCCAATGTGGCCTTGAGCAATTTCGCACCGGACGGCCTGGAGTTGACCATCAGTTTCTGGATCAACGATCCGCACAATGGCCAGGGCGGCGTGAAGTCCGATGTCAATCTGGCGATCCTGAAAACCCTGCGGGAGATGAAGGTCGAGATTCCCAGCCCGCAGCGCGTGGTTCACATGGCCTGACTCACATGGCCTGACGCACGGCGCGCTCCCATTGCGCCATGCGCTCCTGCGCACGTTCACGCGACAGGGTCGGATGGAACACGCGCTCGGCGCGCCATTGCTGGCTCAGTTCGTCGACGCCCTGGTAGACGCCCGCGCTCAAGCCTGCCAGATAGGCGGCGCCCAGCGCGGTGGTCTCGGTCACCTGGGGGCGCACGACCGGGATGCCCAGAAGGTCGGCCTGGAACTGCATCAGCAAATCGTTCACGCAGGCGCCGCCGTCGACCCGCAGCTCGCTGACCGGGGCGCCGCCCGCAGCCAGCGCGTCGCGGCCCATGGCCTGCAGCAGGGCGGCGCTCTGGAACGCGATGGCCTCCAGGGCGGCGCGGGCGATGTGGGCCACGGTCGAGCCGCGCGTCAGGCCGACGATGGCGCCGCGCGCGTCCGGCTGCCAGTAGGGCGCGCCCAGGCCGGTGAAGGCCGGTACGAACATCACGCCGCCGGCGTCGGGCACGCTTTGCGCCAGCGCCTGCACGTCGCCGCTGCTTTGGATGGCGCGCAGGCCGTCGCGCAGCCATTGCACCACCGCGCCGCCGATGAACACGCTGCCTTCGAGCGCATAGGCCTTGGCGCCATCCGGCTGCGCAGCGCAGGTCGTGATCAGCCCGTTGGCCGAGGCCTGGAAGCGCTCGCCGGTGTGCATCAGCAGGAAGCAGCCGGTGCCGTAGGTGTTTTTGGCCATGCCGGGCTTGAAGCAGGCCTGGCCGAACAGGGCGCTTTGCTGGTCGCCGGCCAGACCGCCGATCAGCACCGGCGCGCCCAGCATCCCGGCATCGGTTTCGCCATAGGCGTGAGCGCTGGGATGCACTTGCGGCAGCAGCGACTCGGGGATGTCCAGCGCCTGCAGCAGCCGGGTGTCCCAGCGCTGCTCGCGCACGTCGAAGAGCAGGGTGCGCGCGGCATTGCTGACGTCGGTGGCATGCACGCGTCCGCCGGTCAGCTTCCAGGTGAGCCAGCTGTCGATGGTGCCGAAGGCCAGTTCGCCGTTTCGGGCCTGTTCGCGCGCGCCCGGCACGTGCTCAAGGATCCAGGCCAGCTTGGTGGCCGAGAAGTAGGCGTCTATCACCAGGCCGGTGCGCTCGCGCACCCAGGATTCCAGGCCCTGCTCGCGCAGGCGGGCGCACTGGGGCTCGGTGCGGCGGTCCTGCCAGACGATCGCAGGGTGTATGGGCTCGCCCGTCTTGCGGTTCCAGACCACGGTGGTCTCGCGCTGGTTGGTGATGCCGATGGCGCCAATGTCTGCGGCCTGCAGACCCGCCTTGGCGAGGGCTTCGCGCGCGGTGCTCAACTGGGTGGCCCAGATCTCCTGCGGGTCGTGCTCCACCCAGCCTGGCTGCGGGAAGATCTGGCGGAATTCGCGCTGCGCCATCGCGCGCGCGCGGCCGTCGCGGTCGAACACCACGGCACGGGAGCTGGATGTGCCCTGGTCCAGGGCGAGCAGGTAGGTCATGGCGAGTCGTCTCCCTAGAGTGCGGTCATTGCCGCGAGCGCGGCGCCATGATAATCGTGCCTACCAGCGTCCCAGGAGTTTTCGCCGTGGCTCATGCCGCATCACCGTCCGTCTCAGCGTCCGCGTCTCAAACTGTCGATGTCGATGTCGTTGTGGTGGGCGGCGGCATCAATGGCGCCGGCATTGCCCGGGACCTGGCGGGGCGCGGCCTGTCGGTGCTGCTGGCCGAGGCGCAGGACCTCGCCATGCACACCTCGTCCTCCTCTTCCAAGCTGATCCACGGGGGCTTGCGTTACCTGGAGTTCGGAGAATTCGGCCTGGTGCGCAAGGCCTTGCAGGAACGCGAGGTGCTGCTCAAGAGCGCGCCGCACATCATGTGGCCCCTGCGCTTCGTCATGCCGCACGACCCGTCGATGCGGCCGGCCTGGCTGATCCGCCTGGGACTGTTCTTCTACGACCATCTGGCGCGGCGCGAGCTGCTGCCCGGCTCGCGCGGCATCGACCTGCGCAAGCACGAAGCGGGCGTCCCGCTGCAGGCGCGATTTGTCCAAGGCTTCGAGTATTCAGACGGCTGGGTGGACGACGCCCGCCTGGTGCTGCTCAATGCGCTCGACGCGCGCTTCAAGGGGGCCGAGGTGCTGACGCGCAGTCCGGTGGTTGCGGCCCGGCGCGCGGCTCAGCATTGGGACGTGACGATCGCCACGCCGCGAGGCGAGCGCCAGGTGCGCGCCGGCGCGCTGGTCAATGCGGCCGGCCCCTGGGCCGAGCAGTTCCTGCGCGAAGTGGCCCAGGCGGCGGACGGGGAGACCCTGGCCACGCGGCATCTGCGGCTGGTCAAGGGCAGTCACATCGTCGTGCCGCGCTGCTTCGACCATGCGCAGGCCTACATCTTCCAGAATCCGGACAAGCGCATCATCTTCGCCCTGCCGTATGAGCAGGACTACACCCTGATCGGCACCACGGACCTGGAGGTTTCGCCCGAGACCTTGAGCGGCCGCGCCAAGGCGCAGATCGAGGCGCAGGAGGTGGCCTACCTGTGCGAGCAGGCCAGCCGCTATTTCCGCCGTCCGGTGTTGCCGGAGCAGGTGGTCTGGAGCTACGCGGGCGTGCGTCCGCTGCTGGACGATGAATCGGGCAATCCGTCCGCCGTCACACGAGACTATCTGCTGGAGACCCAGCAGCAGGGCGCACCGCTGCTGACCGTCTGGGGCGGCAAGATCACCACCTTCCGCAAATTGGCGCAGGACGCTGCCGACGAGGTCTGCCGCATGCTGCGGCGCCGGGCGCCGGCCTGGACGTCGGGCGCCTTCCTGCCCGGCGGCGACTGGTCCGCCTGGACCGGCGCCCCGAGCGGCTCGCCGCAGGACCAATTCGACCATTTCGAACATTTCGTGCAGCAGGTGCAGCAGCGCTACGCCTTTTTGCCGCTCGCTCTGGCACGGCGCCTCGCGCGTCAGCATGGTGCCCGCGTGGCGGAGGTCCTGGCTGGCGTGGCGAGCCGGGCCGATCTGGGCCAGGAAGTGGCGCCAGGCTTGTTCGAGGCCGAACTGCGCTATCTGCAGCGCGAGGAATGGGCCTGCAGCGCTGACGACGTGCTCTGGCGCCGCACCAAGCTGGGCTTGCGTCTGACGCCTGCCGAGCGCGAGGCGGTCGCCGCCTGGTGGACGAAGTGATGACGAAGCGTTGATGAAGCCCTGATGGCGCGTGCAGTTGGCGCGTATTCGGCGTGCAATCGCGGCGGCTTTGTCCTACGATGCCCGTCCTGCCGGGCGATTCCTGCCCCGGCTTGGGGAGGCGACATGATCAATTTCCAGGTCAACGGACATCCGGTTTCGCTAGACGCCGATCCTGACATGCCTTTGCTGTGGGCCTTGCGCGAGGATCTGCAGCTCACCGGAACCAAGTTCGGCTGCGGCCAGGCGCTTTGCGGCGCGTGTACTGTCCATGTGAATGGCGCGGCGGTGCGGGCTTGCCGCACGCCCTTGTCTTCGGTCATCGGCCAGCAGGTGACGACCATCGAGGGCGTAGGCGCCAGCCATGTCGGCAAGGCCGTCCAGGCCGCATGGGTGAAGGTCGACGTACCGCAGTGCGGCTACTGCCAGCCGGGGCAGGTGATGAGCGCCTGCGCCTTGCTGGCGCACAAGAAATCGCCCAGCGCCGGCGACATCGATGCCGCGATGAGCGGCAACCTGTGCCGCTGCGGCACCTATGCACAGATCCGCGCCGCCATCCAGGACGCGGCCCACGTGCTTGCCAAGGGGGCCTGATCATGGAAAGCACCCGTCGCGAATTTCTCGGTAGCACCGGCGCAGCGCTGGTGCTGGGTTTCACGCTCCCGTTGCAGTCCGGCCGTGGCTTGGCGGCTGCGCCGGTGTCCGCCGCGCCTTTCGCCCCCAATGCATGGTTGCGGATCGGCGCCGACCACCAGGTCACCGTGATCTGCGGGTCCGCCGAAATGGGCCAGGGCGTCTTGACGGCCATCCCGATGATGGTGGCCGAGGAACTCGACGCCGATTGGCGCGATGTGCGGGTCGAGCAGGCTCCGGCCGATCAGGCCTACATCAATCCGGCCTTCGGCATCCAGGCCACCGGGGGCTCGTCTACTGTGCGCGGACACTGGCAGGTGGTGCGCCAGGCCGGCGCGGCGGCGCGCCTGATGCTGGTGGCCGCGGCCGCCGAGACCTGGCAGACCACGCCCGATCGTTGCCGCACCGAAGCCGGCCAGGTCGTCCATGCCGATGGTCGGCGGCTGCGCTACGGCGAGCTGGTGGCTCGGGCGGCCAAACAGCCGGTGCCGGACAAGCCGGCCCTGAAAGATCCCAAGGATTTCCGCTTGATGGGCCGTCCGCTCAAGCGCCTGGATTCACCCGACAAGGTCATGGGCAAGGCCCAGTACGGGCTCGATGTGCAGGTGCCGGGCCTGCTGGTGGCGGTGATGGCGCGCGCGCCTTTGCCCGGCGTGAAGGTGCGTCAGGTCGACGACCATGCCGCGCGCGCGGTCAAGGGGGTCAAGCAGGTCATCAGCCTGCCCTCGGGCGTGGCCGTGCTGGCCACCGGCTACTGGGCCGCCAAGACCGGCCGCGATGCCTTGAAGATCGATTGGGACTTCGGCGACAAGGCCGCGCTGTCGTCCACCCAGATCAGCGCCGCCTTGCACGATGCGGCTGCGCAGGGCATGACGGGCGGCGCCGTGGCCCGAACGGCCGGCACGCCGGACCAGGTCAAGCCTGCGACGCTGCTGGATGCCGTCTACGAGGTGCCCTACCTGGCCCATGCCTGCATGGAGCCGATGAACTGCACGGCCTGGGTGCGCGAAGGCGAAGTGGAAATCTGGGCCGGCACGCAAAGCCAGGGGCCGGTGCAGGGCATCCTGGGCCAGGTCGCATCGGTGCAGCCGGGCAAGGTCAAGGTCAACACGATGATGCTGGGCGGCGGCTTCGGACGCCGTTTCGCGCCGGACTTCGTGATCGACGCGACCCTGCTGTCCAAGATCAGCGGCGCTCCCGTCAAGCTGATCTTCAGCCGCGAGGACGACATGGCGGCCGGCTATTTCCGTCCCGCCTCGGTCGTGCAGTTGCGCGGGGGGCTCGACGACAAGGGTCGGCCTGTGCTGCTGCAGGCGGGCGTGGCCACGCCGTCGATCATGGCGGCGTCGGGCTTCATGAAGCTGCCGCCCAGCGGGGTTGACGTGCAGGCGGTGGAAGGCCTGGCGGACCACGTCTATGACATCCCGCATCAGCGCATGGCCTATGTGCGCCAAGAACCGGGTCCGCAGGTGTGGTTCTGGCGCTCGGTCGGGCATTCGCAGAACAGTTTCTTCCTGGAGAGCTTCATCGACGAAATGGCCCACGCGGCCAAGCAGGATCCTTATGCCTTCCGCCGCAGCCTGCTGAGCGGCTCGCCGCGCCATCTGGGCGTGCTGGACCTGGCCGCCAAGCGCGCGAATTGGGGTACGCCTTTGCCGGCGGGCAGGCATCGCGGCATTGCAGTGGTGCAGAGTTTCGGCACCTATGTGGCCGAGGTGGCCGAGGTGTCGGTGGCGGCCGATGGAACGCCCAAGGTGCATCGCGTGGTCGCCGCCGTCGATTGCGGCCAGACGGTGAATCCGGAGATCATCCGCCGCCAGATCGAGGGCGCGATCGTCTTCGGCCTGTCAGCCGCCCTGTACGGGCAGATCAGCTACCAGGACGGCCGCGTGCAGCAAAGCAATTTCCACGACTATCCGGTCCTGCGCATGAGCGAAATGCCGGTTGTGGAGGTGCACATCGTGCCCAGCATGGAAGCGCCTGGCGGCATCGGCGAACCCGGCACGCCGCCGCTGGCGCCAGCCGTCGCCAATGCCCTCTTTGCCGCCACGGGTCGGCGTCTGCGCAAGCTGCCGTTTGATACGCAGGCGCTCAAGAAAGCGTGACTTGAGTGCCATGCCGAACAGCAATCATCTCCGCGACGATGGAAACGGCGATCTCCGCCGGTGAGCGCCCGCCCAGGTGCAGGCCCACGGGGCCGTGCAGGCGCTGGATCTGTTCCGGGCTGAGGTCGAACAGGGCGAGCCGCTCCTTGCGGGCGGCGGTGTTGCGGCGCGAGCCCAGCGCGCCGACGTAGAAGGCCGGCGACCTGAGTGCCTCCATCAGGGCCAGATCGTCGAGCTTGGGGTCGTGTGTGAGCGCGACGATGGCGCTGTGGGCGTCCAGTTCCAGGCGCTGCACGAGGTCGTCGGGCATCTCGGTGCTGAAGTGGGTGCCGGGCATGTCCCAGCCCGGCTGGTAGGAATCACGCGGGTCGCAGCACCAGACCTCGAAGTCCAGCATCAGGGCCATCTGCGCCACGGCGCGAGAGAGCTGGCCGGCGCCGATCAGGATCAGCCGCCAGCGCGGGCCAAAGAGGGCGCGCACGGTGTGTGCATCGATGCTGAAGGCCTCGCCGCGTTGCGCCGCTTCGATGCGGACCTCGCCGCTGGCGAGGTCCAGCACCCTTGCCACGAGTTCGTGCGCCGCGGTGCGCGCGAGCACCTCGTCGATCCAGGCGATGTCTTGCAGCGGTTCTTGCAGCAGGCGCAGCGTGCCGCCGCAGGGCAGGCCGAAACGCGCCGCTTCCTCTCGTGTGACACCGTAGCTGAGCAGGGTCGGGCGCCGCACCCGTTCGTGCCGGCGCAGGCGTTCGATCAGGTCGTCTTCGACGCAGCCGCCGGAGACCGAGCCGGTCACCAGGCCGTCGTCGCGCAAGGCCAGCAGTGCACCCGGTGAACGTGGGGCCGAGCCCCAGGTTTCCAGCACGGTGACCAGCCAGACCGCGCGCCCCTCGGTCCGCCAGAGGCGGGCCGTGCGGAGCACGTCGAGATCCAGCGAGTCCATGCCGCGGGTGGCGATCTTGCTGGATCAGGCGGCCGTCACCGGGATGCTGACGGCCTTGCCCGAGGCGATGCGTTGCTGCCACTCGGCGGGGCCGGTGTTGTGGGCGCTGGTGCCGCCGGCATCGACCGCCACCGTCACCGGCATGTCGACGACGTCGAACTCGTAGATGGCTTCCATGCCGAGGTCGGCAAAGCCCACCACCTTGGCGGCCTTGATGGCCTTGGCCACCAGGTAGGCGGCGCCGCCCACGGCCATCAGGTAGGCTGAACTGTTGTCGCGGATCGCCTCGATCGCGACGGGGCCGCGCTCGGCCTTGCCGACCATGGCGATCAGGCCGGTCTGCTCCAGCATCATGCGGGTGAAGCCGTCCATGCGCGTGGCGGTGGTGGGGCCGGCGGGGCCGACCACCTCGTCGCGCACGGGGTCCACCGGGCCGACGTAATAGATCACGCGGTTGGTGAAGTCAACTGGCAGCTTCTCGCCCTTGGCCAGCATGTCGGCAATGCGCTTGTGCGCGGCGTCGCGGCCGGTCAACATCTTGCCGTTCAGCAGCAGGGTGTCGCCGGGCTTCCAACTGGCAACGATGGCCTTGCTCAGGGTGTTGAGGTCGACGCGCTTGCTCTTGTTGTAGTCGGGGGCCCAGTGCACGTCGGGCCACAGGTCCAGGCTCGGCGCATCGAGGAAGCTTGGGCCGGAACCATCGAGCACGAAATGCGCGTGGCGGGTGGCGGCGCAGTTCGGGATCATCGCCACGGGCTTGGAGGCGGCGTGGGTGGGGTAGGTCTTGATCTTGACGTCCAGCACCGTGGTCAGACCGCCCAGGCCCTGCGCGCCTATGCCCAGCGCGTTGACCTTCTCGTAGAGCTCGATGCGCAGCTCTTCGAGCTTGTTCTGCGGGCCGCGGGCGAGCAGATCGTACATGTCGATGTCGTCCATCAGCGCTTCCTTGGCCAGCAGCATGGCCTTCTCGGCGGTGCCGCCTACGCCGATGCCCAGCATGCCGGGCGGGCACCAGCCGGCGCCCATCAGCGGAACGGTCTTGAGCACCCAGTCGACCAGGTTGTCGCTGGGATTCATCATCACGAACTTGCTCTTGTTCTCGCTGCCGCCGCCCTTGGCCGCGACGGTCACGTCGACCGTGTCGCCCGGCACGATGCTCATGTGGATCACGGCCGGCGTGTTGTCCTTGGTGTTCTTGCGCTCGAACAGGGGGTCGTTCAGGATCGACGCGCGCAGCTTGTTGTCGGGATCGTTGTAGGCGCGGCGCACGCCTTCGTTGACGGCATCCTCCAGCGAACCGGGGAAACCTTCGAAGCGCACGTTCATGCCGACCTTCAGGAACACGTTGACGATGCCGGTGTCCTGGCAGATCGGGCGCTTGCCTTCGGCGCACATGCGCGAGTTGGTCAGGATTTGCGCGATCGCGTCCTTGGCCGCGGCACTCTGTTCGCGCTCGTAGGCGCGCGCCAGGTGGGTGATGTAGTCGGTGGGGTGGTAGTACGAGATGTACTGCAGGGCGGCAGCGACGCTGTCGACGAGGTCAGCGTAGCGAATCGATGTGCTCATGGTGTCAATCCGTCTGGAAAGTGAGGCTGGAAAGCGGCAAAAAACCTGGGAAGATCAGCGGCTTCCAAGGGTGTCGTGATCACCCTCCAGTGTACTGAACAGGAGAACCAGACCTTGACGCCTGGGTTACGTCGTTTTTTTGCCAGCGAGTCCGCCGGCGGCCTGGTGCTGGCCCTGGCGGCCGCGCTGGCGCTGCTGCTGAGCAACTCGCCCTGGGCCGGGATCTATGAGGACGCACGGCTCTTTCCCGGCGGCTTCCACCTGGATGCGCTGGGCCTGTCGGTGTCCCAGCCCTTGCTGATTTGGGTCAACGACCTGTGGATGGCGGTGTTCTTCTTCCTGGTCGGCCTGGAGATCAAGCGCGAGCTGGTGGGCGGCGAGCTGTCGTCATTCAAGCAGATGATCCTGCCGCTTTGCGCGGCGCTGGGCGGCATGCTGGTGCCCGCCTTGATCTACTGGGGCGCCAACGGTCATGATCCCGCTGCACGCCAGGGCTGGGCCATCCCTTCGGCAACCGACATCGCCTTTGCACTGGGCATCGTGCTGCTGCTGGGCAAACGGGTGCCGAGTTCGCTCAAGGTGTTTCTCACCGCCGTGGCCATCATCGACGACCTCGGCGCCATCGTGGTGATCGCGCTGTTCTACACGCACCAGCTGCATGTCGACATGCTGGCGGCCGCGGGCGTCTGCGTGATGCTGCTGTGGGCCTTGAACCGTGCCCGTGTGATGCGGACCGACGTCTACATCGTGCTGGGCCTGGTCCTGTGGTGCTTCGTCCTGAAATCGGGCGTGCACCCGACGCTGGCGGGTGTCGCCACGGCGCTGTTCATTCCCATGCGCGACGGCAAGGGGGGCTCTCCCGCCGAGACCCTGGAGCACGCGTTGCATCCCTGGGTGTCGTTCTTCATCCTGCCGGTATTCGCCTTCGTCAATGCCGGTGTGGCCCTGGGTGGGGTGGGCATGGCGGACTTGATGCATCCGGTCGTCCTGGGCATCGCGATGGGTCTGCTGTCCGGCAAGACGGCGGGTGTGTTCGGCTGCAGCTGGCTGATGATTCGGCTGGGCCTGAGCGAGCGGCCCAGCCACGCGAGCTGGATTCAGTTGCTGGGCGTCTGCGTGCTCTGCGGCATTGGGTTTACCATGAGCCTGTTCATTGGAGGATTGGCATTCCAGGGGCTGGGCACGGAGATGGAGGTCCGGCTCAAGCTGGGGGTGCTGGGCGGTTCGCTGCTGGCGGGGTTTTTTGGCGCCTTGATCCTGAGCTGGAAGGCGCGTGTGCGCTGAACGTGACCCCAGACGTCCCTGGCAGCGGCGTGTCGGCGCGAAGTCTTGTACAAGAGTAAGGGCTTCGTCAGTGACGGACTGCACAGTGAGGCCCCAGTGCCCCATCATTCAATATATCTGCTCGCACCGAGATAGGAGAGTTAGGCCATGAGTCAATCCCAGGAGACGATGTACCACCCCCCCGAAGCGTTGGCCAAGGCGGCGCATGTGTCGGGCATGGCCGGCTACCAGGCCCTGGTCAAGGAGGCCGAAGCAGATTACGCAGGCTTCTGGGCCCGCCAGGCGCGCGAGCTGCTGAGCTGGAAGACGCCGTTCACCAAGACGCTGGACGAAAGCGAGGCGCCATTCTTCAAGTGGTTCGAGGACGGCACGCTGAACGCCTCGTACAACTGCCTGGACCGCAACATCGAGCGCGGCCTGGGCGACAAGGTCGCCATCATCTTCGAAGCCGATGATGGCACCGTCACCCGGATCACCTACAGCGAGTTGCTGGGCCGTGTCGGCCAGTTGGCCAATGCGCTCAAGGGCATGGGCGTCGGCAAGGGCGACCGGGTCGTGATTTACCTGCCCATGTCGATCGAAGGCATCGTGGCCATGCAGGCCTGCGCGCGCATCGGCGCCACGCACTCGGTGGTGTTCGGCGGTTTCTCGGCACAGTCGCTGCGCGATCGCGTGCAGGACGCCGGTGCGGTCGCGCTGATCACCGCCGACGAGCAGGTGCGCGGCGGCAAGCAGCTGCCGCTCAAGGCCATCGTCGACGAAGCGCTGGCCGACAATGCCTGCCCGACGCTGCGCCAGGTCATCGTGTTCCAGCGCACCGGCGGCAAGATCGGCTGGGTCGACGGGCGCGACCGCTGGCTGCACGACGTGCTGGCCGGCCAGTCCACGCAATGCGAGCCGGAATGGGTGGGCGCCGAGCATCCGCTCTTTTTGCTTTACACCTCGGGCTCCACGGGCAAGCC
>JAFALA010000039.1 GCA_019234815.1 Burkholderiaceae bacterium
CAACCTGACACTGGAAAACAATCACCCCCAGGCTGCTGACATCCTCAACTGGCTGGAAGCCAATGCCAAGTTATCCAGCCAATTCAAAGAAGTGGAAGTTCTGTTTGAAATCGTGCGTGCCACAGAGTCGGCGGGCGAAACCTTCCCCGAGTCGTCTTGTTTCCACATTGGCCTGACCAGTGCCGGGCCTATTGCCTACTTCGAGGACCACACCTGCAGTCAACGACAGTAATTTGCTTACCCCAGAGCAAACCGCCTCAGGGAGACACCCGTCTCCCTGAGTCTCTCCCCTGACAAACCACTCGCTCTTTCTGCTGTATTAATGCTGGCCCCAGTTTCCCGCCTGAGCTCAACATCCGTTTCAAATACCAGCCTGTTTGATCAGACCAGCCTTCGCCCGTGAAACGACGGCCAATCAAAGAGAAATTTCCCACCCCATCACCAGACTTGCATCCCGGCATGGCCTTCTACCATCAAGGTACCCATTCAACACCGGAGCAAGATCATGCCACTGACCGAATCCTCAGCCACCACGCGCCAGGGCTTTTCCGCCCTGTTCGGCACGGATGCACTGCCACTGAGCGACAATCTGCAACTACAGGCCAAGACCCTGCTGGGCAGCCTGGGACGACAAGCCCGGCTGGAGTTGATCAGCCGCAGCATCCAGATCCCGCCCGCCATCTGCCTGTACATTGACCGGCATGGCAAATTGCAGCTGCTTGGCCGACACCCGCAGGCCAAACAGATCCGCTTGTGGCTGCACAACAGCCACTATCTTGCAGAGCTGTTCAAGGAAGTCGAACTGTTGTTCGAACTGCAGCGCTGCAGCGAAGCCCTGCCCCCCCTGGCAGGTGGTAGCCGCTTCTGCATCGGACTGACGTCGGCAGGCCCTGTCGCCTATTTCGAGACACCGTCCCACCATGCACGCAATGGCTAGGCCAGCCCTGGCAAGATTCTCAAACATGACACGGAGCCGGCCTTTTACCGCCGTCAGCCATTTTTCCACCTACCTGGCCTGCCGCGCAGCTCTTCCTGCCAGCCGTGCGGCATGGCTGTTCACAAAACGCATTTCTTCCGGATAGGGGTAGAAATCCTCCATCACACCGGCACGGATACGCTGTTGGCGCAGCTGCCAGAACGTCGGCTCCAGCAGATCCCGGTGATGTTTGAGAAAGGTCTTGCGTACCAGCGGGTCTCCCAGCAGGAAAGTGCCAAACTCCTCGGGAAACACATCATTACGCGCCACCGGATACCACACCTCACCCGACATCTCCATTTCCGGATTGGGTGCCGGCGGGATGCGGCGGAAATTGCAATCGGTCAGGTATTCGATTTCGTCGTAGTCGTAGAAGATCACCCGCCCGTAACGCGTCACACCAAAGTTCTTGAACAGCATGTCGCCGGGGAAGATATTGGCCGCCGCCAGTTCCTTGATGGCCAGGCCGTAATCGCGCACCACCCTCTCCTTTTCCGGGTCATCACAGCTCATCAGATACATATTGAGCGGTTTCATGCGCCGCTCGATATACAGATGCTTGATCACGATCCGTTCCTCCCCCTCTTCCATCATCGAGGGGGCCTGCGTACGCAGCTCCTCCAACAGTTCCGGGGTAAAACGATGGGTGGGGAAAGCCACATTGGAAAACTCCAGCGTGTCTGACATCCGTCCCACCCGGTCATGACGCTTCACCAGCCGGTACTTCTGCTTTACCGTGGCGCGGTCAATTTCCTTGGGGCCGCCAAATACATCCTTGATCAGCTTGAACACATAGGGATAGGACGGCAGGGTGAACACCAGCATCACCAGCCCGCGAATGCCAGGCGCGATGACGAACTGATCATTCGAGTGCTGCAAATGCTGCATGAAATCACGATAGAAAGTGTTCTTGCCCTGTTTCTGCAAGCCCAGCATGGTGTACAGCTCGGCCTTGGTCTTGCCGGGCAGCATGCTGCGCAGGAACTGCACATAAGCGGAAGGAACCTCCATCTCCACCAGGAAGTAGGCCCGGCTGAAAGAAAACAGTACGCCGATGCGCCAAGGCTCCAGCAGCACGGTGTCCAGATACAACCGTCCCGCGGCATTGTGCAATACCGGAATGGCAAACGGGTAGCTCACGCCGCCGTTGATCACCTTGCCAAAAATGTAAGCCGTCTTGTTGCGATAGAAGGGTGAAGTCAATACCTGTATCTGCAGATTGGCTTCGGCATGTGGCCATTGGCCACCCAAGAATGCCTTGCCGGCCTGTAATACATAGGCCAGATCACGGTGCAGGCTGGCAAATGGCCGCTGCCAGCCAAAATCCCTGACCATGCGCCGAAGCACCGCATGCAGGCTGCTGCTGCCTGGGTAATAGCTGCGGTAACAGGGTGGATCGGATTCGATGTACTCGGTGGAGATAGCCGGACGGATAAAGATGAAATCGTTGTTGAAGTAATCCCGGTGCAGCATGCGGGTGAACACCGAGTTGAAAAAGGTTTCCGCCAGTTCCGGTTGCTTGTGGTTGGTGAGCAGGCCGATGAAATACAGCTTGGCCTGTTGCCAGATTTCATCATCCAGCAACTCCGCATGAAAGGTATGCTGCAAGCGCCCCACCGTCTCCACCACCCGCTCATCGTAAAACTGGATGCGATCCCGAATGGCCTGCTGCACGCCCTGCCAGTTCCCCGCTTCGAACAGGGTCTTGGCCTGGCGGCTGCAATTGCGAAACAAGCGGTAATGTTTGTTGAAGCCGTCAATCAGTGCCTGGGCGATGTCGCGCGCGACCGGATTGTAATATTCGGGAATCTGCATGCTTACGCCTCGATTTCTCCACGGAATGCAATCTGGATCGCTCAGGCCTTGTGCCGGCCAGGGCCGACTCCGGCTTCAGGGCTTGTTCTTGCGGGCAAAGCGGAAAGAGGGCTGCGGGCGTGGCTTGCTGCCCGGCACGGCACTCTTTGGGACAGCAGGGGCTGCCGCTTTTCCCAGACGCTCAGCATGGGACAGCACCGGTAAATCTTCAAGATTCACCTCGATGCGGCGCAACTCGCCCGGTTGCAGATCGCCCAGCTGCCATGGCCCGATCGCTGCGCGCACCAGCCGCAGGGTGGGCAGCCCCACCTTGGCTGTCATGCGGCGTACCTGACGGTTCTTGCCCTCGCTGATGATGATCTCCAGCCAGCTATCCGGCACGGTCTTGCGAAAACGCACTGGCGGCTTGCGCTCCCACAGGGCGGGCGGGTCGATCTGGCGCACCTGCGCCGGCCGGGTGATGAAGTCGCCCAGATCAACCCCGGCACGCAAGGCCGCCAGCTGTTCTTCACTGACCCGGCCTTCCACCTGTACCCAATAGGTTTTTGGCAGCTTCCAGCGCGGATCACTGATGCGGTGCTGCAAGGCGCCTTCTCCGGTCAACAACAACAGGCCCTCACTATCCGTATCCAGCCTGCCAGCCGGGTAAACACCGGGAATGGCAATGTGATCCTTCAGCGTGGGATGCAACTCGTGCTGGGAAAACTGGCAGATAACCCCATAGGGCTTGTTGAACAGGATGAGCTGGGGCATTTCTGGTCGACCATGCATAAACAGTGATGTGCGGATGATAGCAAGGACTGTCAGTCAAGGTCATGCCGGCGCTTGCCACAAAAAACCGACTTGCCCGCCCTGCGCAGCCATTTTTCATGTCACTACAACAAAGTATTAGCACCGCCAGCGCCGGCAAGCACTATGCTTTGCACTGTAGCTCACAGCACTGGTGCGGAAAATTCACATTCGAACAGTTGTTTGGTAGCTATCCACAGCAAAGTTCGGATACTTACAAACAGAGCGAACATTTGAGAGGTATAATTCGCTTCCGAAAAGTCACCCGCGAGTCCACGGGCCACTCCACGACGCACAGGCTGCTGCAAGGCAGTCCGGCAGCGGGCCCGCCTTATGCAGTGCCTTTCCACGCGCCTAGCGGAACATCCCCCGGTGTGCGAAAGCCGCCTTGCGCAGTCGTTCTGACGTCAAAATAATCACTGGAGATAGAGTATGCCCACGAAGCAGCCGACCATCATCTACACCCTGACCGACGAAGCACCCGCGCTGGCTACCAGCGCATTCCTGCCGGTCATTCGTACCTTTACCGGCGCCGCCGGCATCAACGTCGAAACGGCAGATATCTCGGTTGCTGCCCGCGTACTGGCCGAATTTCCCGAATACCTGACTGACGAACAAAAAGTAGCGGATACGCTGAGCGAACTGGGCAAGCTGACCCAGAACCCGGACACCAACATCATCAAGCTGCCGAACATCAGTGCCTCGGTTTCGCAGCTGATCGCCTGCATCAAGGAACTGCAATCCAAGGGCTACGCCCTGCCGGACTATCCGGAACTGCCCTCCTCCGACGCCGATAACGCCCTGAAGGCCCGTTACGCCAAGTGTCTGGGCTCGGCCGTGAACCCGGTACTGCGCGAAGGCAACTCCGACCGCCGCGCACCGCTGGCCGTAAAGAACTACGCCAAGAAGCACCCGCACTCCATGGGCGAATGGAAACAATGGTCGCAGACCCATGTTTCCCACATGCACCATGGTGACTTCTACCACGGCGAAAAGTCCATGACCCTGGACCAGGCCCGTGACGTGAAGATGGAACTGACCACCAACAGCGGCCAGACCATCGTGCTCAAGCCCAAGCTGGCGCTCAAGGCCGGCGAAATCATCGACTCCATGTTCATGAGCAAGAAGGCGCTGTGCGACTTCTACGAACAGGAAATGGAAGACTGCCGCGAATCCGGCATCCTGTTCTCGCTGCACGTGAAAGCCACCATGATGAAGGTGTCCCACCCCATCGTGTTCGGCCACTGCGTCAAGATCTACTACAAGGATGCCTTCGAGAAACACGGCAAGCTGTTCGAAGAACTGGGCGTGAACGTGAACAACGGCATGGCCAATCTGTACGAAAAGATTGCTTCCCTGCCGGCCACCAAGCGCGAAGAAATCATCCGCGACCTGCACGCCTGCCAGGAACACCGTCCGCGCCTGGCCATGGTGGACTCCGCCAAAGGCATCACCAACTTCCACTCGCCCAACGACGTGATTGTCGATGCCTCCATGCCGGCCATGATCCGTGGCGGCGGCAAGATGTGGGGTGCCGATGGCAAGCCGGCCGACTGCAAGGCCGTAATGCCGGAATCCACCTTTGCCCGTATCTATCAGGAGATGATCAACTTCTGCAAATGGCACGGCAACTTCGATCCGAAAACCATGGGCACCGTACCTAACGTTGGCCTGATGGCGCAGAAGGCGGAAGAATACGGTTCGCACGACAAGACCTTCGAAATCGCTGAAGACGGCGTGGCCAATATCGTTGACCTGGCTACCGGCGAAATCCTGCTGAGCCAGAACGTGGAAGCCGGCGATATCTGGCGCATGTGCCAGGTGAAGGACGCACCGATCCGCGACTGGGTGAAGCTGGCCGTGACCCGCGCCCGCAACTCCGGCATGCCGGCGGTATTCTGGCTGGACCCGTATCGTCCGCACGAAAACGAGCTGATCAAGAAGGTGGAAACCTATCTGCAGGATTACGACACCAGCGGCCTGGAAATCCACATCATGTCCCAGGTCCGCGCCATGCGCTTCACCCTGGAACGCGTAGCCCGTGGTCTGGACACCATCTCGGTGACCGGCAACATTCTGCGCGACTACCTGACCGACCTGTTCCCCATCATGGAACTGGGCACCTCGGCCAAGATGCTGTCCATCGTGCCGCTGATGGCCGGCGGCGGCATGTATGAGACCGGCGCCGGCGGCTCGGCACCGAAGCACGTGCAGCAGTTGGTGGAGGAGAACCACCTGCGCTGGGATTCGCTGGGCGAGTTCCTGGCCCTGGCGGTGAGCCTGGAAGACCTCGGCCTGAAGTTCGGCAACAAGCAGGCGGCCATCCTCGCCAAGGCCCTTGACGCGGCAACCGGCAAGCTGCTGCAGAACAACAAGAACCCCTCGCCCAAGACCGGCCAGCTCGACAACCGCGGCAGCCAGTTCTACCTGGCGCTCTATTGGGCCCATGAACTGGCCGCGCAGACCGAGGACGCCGCCTTGGCGGCCCGCTTCGCGCCGCTGGCTCAGTCGCTGAGCGAGAAGGAGAAGACCATTGTGGACGAGCTGGCCGCCGTGCAGGGCAAGCCCGCCGACATCGGCGGCTACTACATGCCCGACGCCGCCAAGCTCGACGCCGTCATGCGCCCGAGCAGCACCTTCAACGCCGCCCTGGCCGCCGTGCAGGCCTGAGCGTTCAAGCCGTTCCGGCAACAAAAAGGGCCTGAAGCAATTCAGGCCCTTTTTTCATTCTTCAATGAACCCTCAAACCGCAGGCGCCGCCTCCGTCTCAGGCAGGCGGATCTTGTCGTCGGTGCTGAATTGATAGTCCTCGAACACATGCTGCGCGCTCAGCAGCTGGAAGCTGCCGTCGGCATGGCGCAAGGTCGTGTCCTTCAGGCGTGATGCGGTCTGGCCGCAGGTCCAGATCGCGAAGTTGCGGAATTGCGTGCACAGGCAGGTCTTGTCGCGCACCGAGATGCGGCGCTCGCCGGGATGCAGGGCCAATTCGCGGTTGTAGGCCGTGATGTAGGAGCACTTGCCGTTGGCATCGAGCAAATAGCCGTAGGCCTCGCAATTGGGACGGATGCCGTCGCCGATGCCGGGGCTGGCCTTGATCATGCGCATGGGATAGCCGGTCGGCGAAATCTCGTTGACCTCGATGTCGTCGGCATTGGCCTTGAAGTACTCCTGCTTGACGTCGTCGGGCAGGCCGCATTCGCGCGTGACCGTGAAGCGCGTCGCCACCTGCACGCCCGACGCACCCATTTCCAGGAAGCGCACTGCATCGCTGCCGGTGAAGATGCCGCCGGCCGGAATCACCGGGATGTCGAGCTGCTCGGCCTTCAGGTACTGAATGATCTCGGCCACGATGGTGGCCAGGTCGTACTGGGCCCAGTCCATGCCGAAGCCCAGATGCCCGCCGGCCAGCGGGCCTTCGACCACCACGTAATCGGGCAGGCGGTCCAGGCGCGCATTCTTCTTCAGGAACAGCTGCAAGGCGCGCAGCGAGGACACGATGATGCCGATCTTGGCATCGCGAAAACGGGGATGATCCTCGATCAGCGCCAAAGACCCCAGGTGCAGGCCCGCGGCCAGGGTGATGCCGTCGATGCCGGCATCGAGCGCAGCCGACAGACGCACCTTGAGCGTCTCCTTGGGCGCGTTCATCGTCAGCTTTTCCATGCAATTGATGAAGACCTTGCCGCTGCCGGTCTTGCGCGACATGGTGGCCTCCACATGCAGCTTGGTGGCTTCGGCCAGATACGCCGGATTGAACTTGACCGGCGACTTGTCTTCGGATTCGACGTTGTACTTGTAGAGCGCCTGCTTGGCCTTGACGAACTTGGTCTTGTAGCGGCGATCGGCCACCGTCTTGATCATGGCATCCGAAATATGCCCCACGCCCCCGAGGCGGGCCGCTTCCAGCGCCAGGTCGGCAGAGGAAATGTCGACGCCCATGCCGCCAATCATGATGGGCACCATTTCCTCGCGCCCCATGCGCAGCCGGAAGTCATTCAAACGTTTCATAGCAATCTCACAAACCCGAAAACCTGTTTTGCAGGCGAATCTTCCAAGCTTAATGGACACACGGGCTCATTTGCCGGCCGACCTGACGAAAAGGATAGGCTCAGATCGAAAATATCTCGCAGCGAAGGCCTTTTCGAGCAGGTTCATTGCAGTAGGTCAAACAAGCCGCGCCTCGGCCCGGCCCTCAAGGCCTGAAGCGTTCCCGCCCCGCCACCCAGGCGCTGACCAGATTGCGCTCGTCCGACAGCGTCAGCCAGGCAAAGACCTTTTCGTGCAAATTGCGGACCCGCTCCATGCGCGCCTGGGCCACCCCGCCGACGGCCCAGTGCCACACGCACACGTCGGCCACGGCGCCGCGGCCGAAATGCCCGATCTCGCCATCCAGGCCCAGGGCCTTGGCCGCGCCATGCGTGGCCGTGTACAAGGCCGACCAGGCGTCCAGCCGCTGCCCCTGCAGGCTTTGCACCTTGTACGCATCGGCCAGGGTCTTCTGCATGGACAGGGACGTGCCACCCCCCACGTCGCTGGCCGCGCTGACCTGGACGCCCGCACGCCGCGCCGCGCCCCAGTCAAACAGGCCGCTGCCCAGGAACAGATTGGACGAGGGGCAAAACGCCAGTTGCGCGCCCCGGCCGGCCAGCGCCTGGCGATCGGCGTCGTCGAGCCAGATGCCGTGCGCCAGCACGGCCTTCGGGTGCAGCAGGCCTTCCCGGTCGTAGACATCCAGATAGCTGCGCGCATCCGGAAACAGCTGCGCCACCCACGCCACCTCGGCCCTGTTCTCGGCCACATGGGTCTGCATGTAGAGCGAGGCGTCGGCACGGCACAGCGCACCCGCCATCGCCAATTGCGCAGGCGTACTGGTCGGCGCAAACCGCACCGTCACCGCATAGGCCAGCCGGCCGCGGCCATGAAAACGGTCGATCAGATCGACGCAGTCGCGCTCGGCCTGCGCCACGTCGTCGCGCAGGCCCTCGGGCGCATGCCTGTCCATCAACACCTTGCCCGCGATCAGGCGCATGCCGCGCGCCTGGGCCGCCTCGAACAGCGCCTGCGCGGCGACCTTGTGCACGGTGGGAAACACCACCGCAGCCGTCGTGCCATGCGCAAGCAGGGCATCCATGAAACGCTCTGCACCTTGCCTGGCAATCAGGGGGTCGGCATAGCGCTGCTCGGCCGGGAAGGTGTAGGTGTTGAGCCAGTCCAGCAGCTCGGTGCCGAAACTGGCGATCACATCGAGTTGCGGTGCATGCACATGCGTGTCGATGAATCCCGGCAGGATCAGACAGCCGCGATGGTCATGGCGCATCCACGAGTCGTCAGGCGCCTCGGCCTGCGTGCCGACGATGCGGCCCTGCTCGATCAACAGCCAATGGTCGGGCAGGAACCGCACGGCATCGCTGTCCAGTTCGCCCCAAACCGGCTGGGACGGAAAATCCAGCAAATCGCCGCGAAGCGCGTGGCGACCGGCTGCACGCACGGCGGCGTCTGTCGTCTCAATCATCAAGTTCAATCAGAAATACCCAGGCATTCAGCCCATTTTGTCAAAGGCCTGGGCCAGATGCGCAACCGTGCGCTCGGGATCGCGCATTTTGTCCAGGCCGAACAATCCGATTCTGAAACTGCGGAAATCGGCCGGTTCATCGCATTGCAATGGCACGCCCGCGGCCGTCTGCAGGCCCAGGCCCAGGAACTTGGCGCCGCTCTGCACGCCAGGATCGGTCGTATAGCTGACCACCACGCCCGGCGCCTGAAAGCCCGTTGCGGCCACGCTCTGGATGCCGCGCGCCTCCAGCATGGCGCGCACGGCGCGGCCCAGCGCCCATTGCTCATCCTGCAATTTGGCAAAGCCATGGTCGCGCATCTCGTTCATGACCTCGCGCAAGCGCGTCAGCACGCCGGTCGGCATGGTGGCGTGATAAGCGTGCGCGCCGCCCTCGAAAGCGTTCATGATCTGCAGCCATTTCTTCAGATCACAAGCGAAACTGCTGCTGCTCGTCTGCTCGAGACGCGCCAGCGCCCGCTCGCCCAACATCACCAATGCGCAGCCAGGCTCGGCGCTCCAGCCTTTTTGCGGCGCGCTGACCAACACGTCCACGCCGCATTTCTCCATGTCGACCCAGACCGTCCCCGACGCGATGCAGTCGAGCACGAACAGTCCGCCGACGGCATGCACGGCCTCGGCCACCCGGCGCAGGTAGTCGTCCGGCAGGATCATGCCGCTGGCGGTCTCGACATGCGGCGCAAAAACCAGATCAGGGCGGCTGCGTTCGATTTCAGCGCAGACTTCGTCCAGCGGCGCGGGCACCCACGGCGCCTGCGCACCCTCGCCCGCCTGGCGTGCCTTGAGCACAGTCTGGGTCGAGGGAATTCGACCCATCTCGAATATCTGCGTCCAGCGGTAACTGAACCAGCCATTGCGCAGCACCAGGCAATGCTTGTCTTGCGCGAACTGGCGCGCCACCGCCTCCATGCCGAAGGTACCGCTACCCGGTACCACCACGGCCGCCTTGGCGCCATAAACCTCTTTCAAGGTGCGCGATATGTCGCGCATCACGTCGCCGAATTTTTTCGACATGTGGTTGAGGGCCCGGTCGGTATAAACGACCGAATATTCGAGCAGTCCGTCGGGGTCGACATCGGGAAGCAAGCCTGGCATTGCAATCTCTCCGGAGTTTTCAGATCATTTTGACATGCATTAGTTCGTGCGCCATCACGACGATTTGAATTTGAATGCGTAGCATTATTGGCCTAAATAACTCTACAATTAGCGAACTTCTTACTGAAAGGAACTTACATGTCACAGACCTACAGCCAAATCAAAAAACAGATTGCAGCGCTGGAGGCTCAGGCCGAAGCGGCCTTGAAAAACGAATTGGCGACTGTCGTGGCGAAACTGAAAGAGACCATTCAGACCTACGGTCTGCAGCCCAACGACCTGTTCGGCAAAGTCCGCGTCAAGCTGGGTCGTCCGGCCAAGGCGGACAAAGGAACAAAAGCGGCCAATTCGGCTAAGCGCATTGCCAAGTCGGGCGCCGCAAAGGCGGCCAAGTTTGCCGACGGCAAGGGCAACACCTGGGGCGGCCTGGGCAAGCGCCCGCAATGGCTGCGCGATGCGCTGGAAGCTGGCAAGCAGCTCGCAGACTTCGCGGTGGGCGGCGCCAAGACCCAAACCCAGCCCCAGCCGGCGGCGAAGGCATCCAAACCTTCCGTCAAAGCCAAGGCCGCCAAGCCCGCAGTCAAGGCAGCAGCCCCGAAAGCTGAAAAACCGGCTACAAAACCTTCGGCAAAACCTGCCGCCAAACCCGTCGCCAAGAAGCGTGCCGGCCGCAAGGCTGCCAATCCGTTCGCCAAGCCTGCTGGTGCCGCAAAATCCGCAAAGCCTGCGGTCACGGCTGTCCCCAAGGCATTTCCCGGCAAGAAAACAGCCGCCAAAAAGCGCGCTGCCGCCAAACCCGCGCAAACCGAATCCACTGCCGTTTCGACGAGCGCCAGCGCAGCCTGACATCAGCATCGGCATACAGGCATTACGCGAGCGTCAACCCGCAACCATCGGTGTGCGTCATGAAAAGGGGTGGCAAAGGCCGCCCCTTTTTCATTTCAAGTGCAACATTGACCTCAAGCCCAAGGCGCCATGAGCGTCACAAATGCACGATTTCACTTTTACGGATTGCGAAACGACGACACTCGACGTGTGAACTTTTGCCCGCGACCTACGGCTTCATGATGCGTGTGCGCAGAATTCTTGCAATCGGAAACATCTTTTGATTCAACATTGTCAACGCGTGATGAATACTCGCGTTGTGTCCTGCAGCTGCCATTCGAATCCACGATGGACCGGCAGAATTGCAGATTCAATCGAAGATTCGCCCCTTGTTGTTTCAAAGGATGTTCATGAATAAGAAATTTCATGCCGTGGCACTCAGCGCCATGATGTTGGCCCTGCTGAGCGCCTGCGGCGGTGGCGGCGGCTCCAGTGGATCCAGCGGCTCGGCCGCCACGGCCACGCCGTCCAGCGTCAATGTTCAAACCATGCTCAGCGACGCCGCTTCTGAGGATTGGTCCAACATCAGCGTGAACGTGCTGGCGATCAACTTGGTCGACGCCAACAACAACCTCACGCCCATCACGCTGCCCAGCTCACCCTACAACGTCAACCTGACGCAACTGGACAATCTGGCCGAGATGATCAACGGCACGACGCTGGCCAACAGCACCGCCAGCCCGATCACCTACACCGGCGTTCAACTGGTCATCAGCGCCAACCCAGGTGACGTGGGGCTGACGGTATCGGGTAACCCGGAGTCCGGCTTCCCCGTCGCGGCCGGCACCATCGTTCCGTCAGGCCAAATTCAAATCCAGGGCGCCAGCGGATCGAGCGGCAGCCAGACGGTCACCATTCCGGTCAACTTCGCCAGCCCGCTCGTCATTCCCGCCGCCAGCGCCAATCCGAGCACGGGCACGGTGGCGCCGATCAATATCGAATTCGATCTGGCCAACCCAGCCTTCATCATCGGCCACACCGTCGCGGGCAGCGGCAGCATCGGTGCCAGCACGATCTGGGCCGTCAACTTCAACGGGCCGGTCCACCACAAGCCCATTGGCAGCGTGACGAACCAAGTCCTGCGCCACATGTATGGCAGCGTGACGTCGGTTTCGACCGACAACCTGACACTGAACATCGACCGCGCCACGCCGACGCTTCCGCTGGTCTCTCCCGAGACCGCCCAGATCAGCACGCAGGCTCTGGCCATCAAGGTGGACGCTGCCAATGGCACGCTGTTCTACAACCTCGATGCCGCCAAACCAGTGGCTCCCAGCACCATCAAGGACTTCTCCTCGGTCAGCAGCATCCTGGCTGCGGGCGAATTTGTCCGGGTCGCCGCGCGCTACCAGCAGGACGGCAGCCTCGTGGCCACCCGCATCTATGCGTCGAGCACCTTCAACACCGTGTTCATCAGTCCTGAAGGGCACGTGCTGCATGTGAACCCGAACACCAACACGATCACGGTGGACAACGCCTCCGGCAAACCCGTGAAAGTACAGGTCACGAGCAACACGCAGTTCTTCTTCCGCACCCCCACCAGCGGCCTGGCGGACAGCACCCCCATCGGCACCGGTACCGGCTTCCTGGCGTCCAAGTACCTGGCCCGCGGCTTCAAGGTGCACCTACAGGTGGTGGACCCGCTGGCCAGCCCCTTGCAGGCGCAGACGGTGGACATCGAGTCGGCGCCCTATGAAGGCACGATCTCCAACGTCGTGCAGGGCAGTTCGTTCGACATCACCAAGGCCTTTGCAACGGCCGCGGACGACTACACGGACCTGGTCTTGAACTTCATCAGCTCGGGCACCGGCAATGGCGTGGATGCCAGCGGCAATCCGGTGACCGGATTCAAGTATTGGAATTTCGCCTACCCGACGCAATACACGCTGGATCCGACCGAATCGAGCTTTGCCCAGCTGGTGGGTCAAAGCGTCAACTTCGGCGGCACGGCGGGCGCGGCTCCCGTTTACGGCATCACGCACGCCGTCTGGGGCTCCACCGGCGCCTCGACGACGGGTTGGCTGGCCCCCTCCGTGGTGCTCATGCCCTTGACCCTGCCCAAGGGCACGGTGGCCTCCGGCCTGGTGGCTTCGGCCAACGCCGGCATCTCGACCTTTGGATTGAGCGTCAAAGGCGGCAGCACGCCCGTCAACGTGAACGTGAATGCCAACGCGGGTTCCGCCACCCTGGTCTATCAGGTCGATCGCAGCAACGGCGTCGTGACGGTCTCTCCGATCGACATCACGACATCCGGCGGCATGAACGCCCTGACCACCAACCTCGCGATAGGCGCTCGCGTGGATGTGTCAGGCATCCCGCAGGGCAACAACACCAACGCAATGGCAGCCTACGTGTTGAAGTACTACACCGGCACCCAACCCGAGTAAGGCCCTGGGTCGCGACGCCGCACCCGACATGCCCCGGTCCAAGCCGGGGCTTTTTCTTGCCCAGGAGGATTTCGGTCGCTCAAACTCGAATGCCCCAGTCATTTGTCTGTCTTGCGACTGAGGTCACAATCAGCGGCGACACTGGCCGCCCGCATTGACCCAATGCGGCATCTGCTCCGGAGCCCTCATGCCCCAAGACGTGCTGCCCTTTCCCTACCTGTTGCCCAGCCTGGACGCCGAAGCCACGCGCCAGCAGATCCGCCAGGCATTCCATGCTTCGTTCGACCGCTACGAACAGTTGTTCGAAGTGCTGCAGGGCGACGCGGCGTATTACGAAAAGCCCATTGCGCTGCGCCACCCGCTGATTTTCTACTTGGGCCACACGGCCACGTTCTTTGTCAACAAGCTGGTGCTGTCCGGCTTGCTCACCCGGCGCATCAACCCCGAATTCGAATCGATGTTCGCCGTCGGCGTCGACGAAATGAGCTGGGACGACTTGAACGAGGCGCGCTACGCATGGCCCGCGGTGGAGGCCGTGCGCCACTACCGCACGCTGGTGCGCCAGGCCGTCGACGACGTGATGCAGAAGCTGCCGCTGACGCTGCCCATCGCCTGGGAGCATCCGTGGTGGGTGCTCCTGATGGGGATCGAGCACGAACGCATCCACCTCGAAACCTCCAGCGTGCTGATACGCCAGCATCGCCTCGACAAAGTGCGCCCGCACCCGGCCTGGGCGCCTGGCCGAGTCAGCGGTTCCGCGCCGCGCAACGACATGGTCGAGATCCCGGCCACCACCCTGCACCTGGGGCGTGATCGCCTCGATCCCCTGCTGTACGGCTGGGACAACGAATTCGGCCGCCATGAAGCAGCCGTGCAGGCCTTTCAATGCAGCCGCCACCTGGTGTCCAACCAGGAATTCCTGGCCTTCGTCGAAGCCGGCGGCTACCGCGACGACAGCCTTTGGCAGGCCGAAGGTGCCGCGTGGAGGCAATTCAGCCGCGCCGAACATCCGACCTTCTGGATCAAGGACGGCAGCTCCTGGCGCTTGCGCCTGATGCTGGAAGAAGTTCCGATGCCCTGGAATTGGCCGGTCGAGACCAACTATCACGAGGCCAAGGCGTTTTGCAATTGGAAGGCCCGCGAAACCGGGCAGCCGGTGCGCCTGCCCACGGAGGACGAATGGCATGCGCTGCGGCATTTCGCCGGCGTACCCGACCTGCCGAGCGCCGACATGCCAAACGCCAACCTGGCGCTCGCGCACGGCGCCTCCAGCGCGCCGGTCGACCAGTTCGCACACGGCCCGCTGTTCGACGTGATCGGCAACGTATGGCAGTGGCTGGAGACGCCCATCTATCCCTTCGAGGGATTCGAGGTCCATCCCGTCTACGACGACTTCACCACCCCCACCTTTGACGAAAGGCACAACCTGATCAAGGGCGGCTCCTGGATCTCGTGCGGCAACGAAGCCTCGCCGCTGTCGCGCTACGCCTTCCGGCGCCATTTTTTCCAGCACGCAGGCTTTCGCTATGTGGCCTCGGACGCGCCGGCGCAGCCGCCCGCCTCGCACTATGAAACAGACCGCCTGGTCTCCGAATACATCGAATTCCATTACGGCGACGAGTACTTCGGCGTGGCCAACTTCCCGCGCAGCCTGGCTCAACTGGCGGTGCAGGCCATGGGGCACAAACCGGCTCGCAAGGCGCTGGACCTGGGTTGCGCCACGGGCCGCGCCAGCTTCGAGCTGGCGCGCCACTTCGACCACGTGACGGGGCTGGACTTCTCGGCCCGCTTCGTCGGCGTCGCCACGCAGCTGCGTGAGCAGGGAACGCTACGCTACACGCTGGTCGACGAAGGCGAACTGGTCTCGTACAAGGAAGCATCGATGGCGCGCCTGGGCCTGCGCGACGTGGCGGGCAAGACCGAGTTCTATCAAGCCGACGCCTGCAACCTCAAGCCGGTGTTCACGGGGTACGACCTGGTGCTGGCGGCCAATCTGATCGACCGTCTCTACAACCCGGCCAAATTCCTGGGCAGCATCCACGAGCGCATCCATCGCGGCGGGCTGCTGGTCATCAGTTCGCCCTATACCTGGCTGACCGAACACACGCGCCGCGAAGACTGGATTGGCGGATTCAAGAAGGACGGTGAAAACTTCAGCACGCTGGACGGTCTCAAGGCCTTACTGGGCGCACACTTCCGCCTGGTGCAGGGACCGCAGGCGGTGCCCTTCGTGATCCGCGAGACGCGGCGCAAGTTCCAGCACACGCTGTCGGAGCTGAGCATCTGGGAGCGCATCTGAATGCATGCCAGACGCGGCACGGCGGGCTGCGAAAGAGATCCGTCATCAAACTTGATCAATGATGATGTTCACCGCGCACCCGAGGTCCCCAGGTTGACCGGCCGCCCGCAATCCTGAACACTTGCAACCTGTTTCTTGCCCCACCCTTGTTCAACCTCACCAGGAATCAACCATGAATGTTGTGCGCCTTTCCGTGTCATTCGCTGCCAGCCTGATGCTGTCGTCCGCCTGCCTGGCCCAACAAGCGGCTTCCGCGCCCGCCGGCTCCACAGGCTTGTGCAAAGACGGCACCTACACCACCAACGCCACCAAGAAAGGGTCCTGCAACGGCCACAAGGGCGTGAAGGAATGGTATGGCGCGGCTGCGGACGCTGGCGGCAAGCCTGCTGCCAATGCCGCACCGGCCACGGCAGCACCAGCCGCTACGGCAACCGCCAAGGCCGCGGCCGCCACCGCCCAGGCGCCCGGCGGCGGCGCGGGCCAGGTCTGGGTCAACAGCAGCAGCAAGGTCTACCACTGCCCGGGCACCAAGTACTATGGCAAGACCAAGGAAGGCGAGTACATGACCGAAGCCGCAGCCAAGGCCGCCGGCAACCACGCGGACCACGGCAAGTCGTGCTCCTGAGGCTCGCGCCTGAAGCTGCTGCCGTGATTTATTGCTGAAGTTCCAGCGCTGGCAAGGACGTTGGCCCCTCCCACAGGGGTGGGCCAATTGCCTAAAATATGTGTAGTCGGAACCCCATGGACAGGCCATGAACGTCGGCAGCAGCATCCCAGCGTCAAACGTGCCTTGGACAGCGTCCATAGGCGCCAGTGGCCTGATCAACAACCCGGCCGAGACCTCGCAACTGGTCACCCTGGATGCGCAGGCGTCCTCCACCACCGCGGCCATCAGCAACATCGGCAATGGCTTGTCGCTCACCAGCACCGCGGGCGGCGCACTCGGGCAGATTTCAGACGCCCTGCAGCAGATGCGGGCCCTAACGGTCCAGGCCGGCGACGGCATCTACAACGCCGCCGATCTGCAAGACATTCAAAACCAGATCAACGGTCTGGGCCAGACCATCAACCAACTGGCAGGCGGGGCGCAATTCAACGGCCAATCGCTGCTCACCGGCAATTACAGCACCTCGATCCAGACGGGACCCGATGCCGGGCAGTCGCAAACCGTGAGCCTGGGCAATGCCACGGCGGGCGGGCTGGGCGTTTCCAATCTGAATATCTCGGGCAGCGGGGGGCAAACTGCCGCCTTGAACGCCATCGACCAGGCCCTGTCGTCGGTCAGCTCGCAACAAGCGCAGATCGGCGCCACGCAGACGGCGCTGCTGGCCACGTCGGCGGACCAGAGCAGCAACTACGCGGCCTTGGCCCAGAGCGCTTCGCAGGACATGGATGGCGGCTTTGGTACCCGCATGGCCACCATGCAGCACAACGCACTGCTGCAGCAAATCGCCATCCGGATGCAAAACATGTACGAGTCCAACAGCAGCAACGTGCTGGGCCTGCTGAACGGTGTCTCGGCCTGACGCGCTTTATCCCGGACCGGCTTCAAAACGGTCCGCAAACCTGGCGATCAGCTCGCGCAAACCTTCATCTGCCGCCAAAGCAAGCGCCTGGGCGGGCGACAGCCATTGGCAATCGCGCTGCAGCCTCTCGGGCCAGTTCTTTCTCTGGCGGAGGACCTGGAGGGCGAACACCCGCATCTCGCAAGGCACGGTGCGGTCTTCCAGTTCCAGCCGCTTGTTGTAAACATAGACGCCAACAGCCTTGCGGCTCACCTCGCCTTCCAGTCCCGCTTCCTCATAGGCCTCGCGCGCGGCGGTCTCGGAAGGCTTCATGCCCTTGATGGGCCAGCCTTTGGGAATGATCCAGCGCCGCGTCGTGCGCGACGTGATAAGCATGATCTGCAAGCCCTGCTCGGCATCCAGCCGATAAGGCAGGGCGCCGTACTGCTGCCTGAGCGCCGGTACGGATGAAAGGCTCTTGCCGCTCGAACTCATGGGTTCATCTCGCGTTCCGACGTCATGTGGGGCCTCACTTGAACAGCTGCTTGAGCGCCGAGCCTGCAAACTGCTGGACATGGGCTTGGATGACATCGAAGTTCGTGCCGCCGCCGCCCTTCTCATCCACCACGTCGGGCGCTTCCAGCTCGATGTTCCGGACCACGATCGCGTCGCTGGCCACGGTGCGGAGATCCAGCGTCGCCGGCGCGCCGAAGGCCTGGCTACCATATTGCTCAATAGCCGCCTTGATGCGCTCGTCTAGATTGTTATGAACCCACACCGCCGCAGCCACTGCCGCCAACAGCAGCAAGCCCGCGCCCATCAGGAACTTTCGTCTCATGGGCCTATTCTGACCGAAATCCGGCAGCCTCCCGGCGGCACGGATCCGCCCAGCGCATGCGCGAGCAGGCTTCGGATCAGGCGCTGACAAGCTCCCGCGACTGCTCGACCACCGCGCGCGTCAACGGTGCGGCGAAGGTGGCGATGAAGTCGTAGATGTAGTCTCGCAAATACACGTCGCGGCGCACGGCGAGACGGGTCATGTTGTCGGCGAACAGATGTCTCGCGTCGATGGAGGCCAGGTGCTTGTCGCGCTCCTCGTCGTAGGCGATGGCCGCCACGATGCCCACGCCCAGGCCAAGCTCGACATAGGTCTTGATGACGTCGGCGTCCATGGCCACCAGCACCAGATCGACATCCAGCCCCGCCTTCGCAAAGGCCTGGTCGATGTGAGAGCGGCCGGTGTAGCCGGTTTCGTAGGTGATGATGGGAAACTGCGCCAGCCGCTCCAGGCTCAAAACCTGACCCTGCGCCGCTTCCCGCGCGAGCGGATGGCCGGGCGGCGTCAGCACGGTATGCGTCCAGCGATAGCAAGGCAGGGCCACCAGCTCGCTGTATTGCGTCAGCGCTTCAGTGGCGATGCCCACATCGGCTTCGCCGTCGAGCAGCATGCGCGCAATCTGCTGCGGCGAGCCCTGGTGCATGTGCAAGGTCACGTCGGGATGCTGCAGGCGGAAGTCCCGCACCACCGGCGGCAAGGCATAGCGCGCCTGGCTGTGCGTGGCCGCAATGCGCAAATTGCCGCTGCCCTTGCTGGCGAAATCGGCGCCGGCCTGGCGCAGGCTGTCGGCGCCGCGCAGCAATTGTTCGACAATGGGCAAGACCTGACGGCCCGGCTCCGTCAGCCCGGTCAGACGCTTGCCGGCGCGCACGAAGATCTCGACGCCCAGCTCATCCTCCAACTCGCGAATCTGCCGGCTGACGCCGGGCTGCGAGGTGTGCAAGGCGAGCGCCACGTCCGTGAGATTGAAATTGCGGCGCAAAGTTTCACGAACCGATCTGAGCTGCTGAAAATTCATGGATATACCGAGGAGTTTGAAAATCGTCCCAGTGTGGGAGTCTGCGTGGCATGCTTAAGTTGTAAAACAACTATTTATTAATTTGCTTATGCAAATATCAAATAAAAAGTCCAGCCTGGCTGTGTTCCTGGCGTTCTTGAAGCTGGGCCTGACGGCCTTCGGCGGTCCGGTGGCGCATCTGGCCTATTTCAGGGCAGAGTTCGTGGGCAAGCGCCAGTGGCTGGACGACGCGCGCTTTTCCGACCTGGTCTCGCTGTGCCAGTTTCTACCCGGCCCCACGAGCAGCCAAGTGGGCGCGGGCATCGGGCAGATGCGTGCCGGATGGCCCGGTGCCGTGGCCGCCTGGCTGGGGTTCACCCTGCCCTCGGCGTTCCTGATGACCCTGCTGGCCATGGGCCTGGCCCATTTCAGCCACCCGGCCGTGACGGGGGCCCTGCACGGCTTGAAGCTGCTGGCCCTGGCCGTGGTGGCGCAGGCCTGCTGGAGCATGGCCAAAACCCTGTGCCCGGACGCCCTGCGTGCTGGCCTGGCGGTATTGAGCACCTGCCTGTGCCTGCTGTGGCCATTCGCCAGCACGCAGCCCTTTGCACAACTGGCCGCCCTGCTGGCCTGTGCCGCGCTCGGACTGAAATTCATACCCGCGGATCCGGCCTCTCCCCTGCAGCATCAAGGAGGGCCGACGCGACGCGCGGCGCTGCTGGCCCTGGCACTGTTCGTGGTGCTGGCGCTGGGCTTGCCGGCCTTGGCTCGCATCGAGGCATCGCCGGCATGGCAAGCCTTGGGCGGCATGTTCCGCGCCGGGGCCATGGTCTTTGGCGGCGGCCACGTGGTGTTGCCCTTGCTGCAGACGGCGGTGGTGCCCAACGGCGTGGTGAGCGCCAACGACTTTCTGGCGGGCTACGGTCTTGCCCAGGCCATGCCAGGGCCCTTGTTCAGCTTCGCGGCCTACCTGGGGGCCTTGCTGCCGGGACCCTGGGCCGGGCCGGTCGGCGCACTGCTGTCCTTGCTGGTCATTTATGCGCCGGGCATGTTGCTGCTCTGGGCGGCCTGGCCCTTCTGGGAAGGCCTGCGCTGCAGCCGCGCGCTGCGCTCGGCACTGGCCGGCGTCAACGCGGCCGTGGTCGGCATCCTGCTGGCGGCGCTCTACACGCCGATCTGGACCACAAGCGTCGGCAACAGCCGCGATTTCTGCCTGGCCCTGGGCGCGCTGGCCTTGCTCAGTCGGACGCGCACGCCGCCGGCGCTGGTCATGCTCGCATGCGTGCTCGCGGGCATGGCGTGGCTGGGGTAAAGCCTGTCAATAAATGACTTGCAAGCCCAGATAGGCGCTGGCGCGGTTGCTGTCCTGCACATGGCTCAAGCCCCGGCCGGCGGAAAACAGCAGGCTCTTGTCTTCACTCAATTTGCAGGTGCCGCCCAGATTGAAGCCGCTGCTTCCCGGCGCACCGGCTTGCTCCGACGTCTTGCCAAAGACCTCGCCGCCCAGCTGCCAGCCGGCATTCCATTGGTACAACACCACCCAGCCCGCCGCCCAGGCATTGCGGCGACCGGCGCCCTGGTTGACCCAATAGCCGCCGCCGCCGTACATCGTCCACGCGCCCAGCGTCCGTTGGACCCACAAAGGCAAAAGCGCACTCGCGTGCCCGGCACCCAGCGCCCGATGGGCATCTCCGGTCGGCAGCTCCAGCAAGGGGTAGACGCTGACCATCCAGCCTTCGTCTTCCTGGGTCTCTGGCGTCAACCGGTACTTGACACCCAGTTCGATGTCGCCCGGCCCGATGCGATGGCCAGTGCTGTCGCTGGCATAGGCCATCTGCACTTGCGCATGCAACTGCACGCCCGGGCTGGCGCCGTAATTGATGTCCACGCCCGGCACATAGGCTTGCGTGGAAATTCCGGCCAGGGTGCCATTGGCGGCGTAATTGACCTCCCAGGTACGGAACGCGGCGGGTTCAGGGTCGTCGGTCACGAACGGCGGCCCTGCAAAGGCAAGCGTCTCCACGCATGCCAGTGCCAAGGCCGCGCGCAGGCGCAGCCCGTTCACACGATTGAGAACTCTCACTTGCTTTGCATCACCAGGATTTGAAAGCTGTCGGCCACGCCGCTGCGCTGTCCCTTGCCGTCGGGCGCCGTGAACGTCGCAGTGGGCAGGTACAGCCTGTGCATGGCGGGGTCCGCAGCGATGGTGCGGGCGCCATAGGTGCTGGGCACGGTGGCCAAGGTCTTGAATTGCCCCTGCGGGTCTTCGCCGACGACGCTGATCGTGCCGTCACCTCCATTGGCGCTGTAGGCATAGCCATCCATCCAGGCCACGCCGTCGGGGCCGGCGCCAATGGCGACCCGCTGCTGGTGCTTGCCATCGGGTGAGCTGACCACCATGGTGTGGTTGGCGCAAACCGAATAGACGCGCTGTTGCGCGCCCAGCGCCAGTCCGGTGGGCTCCTCGCATTGGACCAGGCTGCCGCGCTGCGTCAGCGACAGCTGATTCGCGTCGAACACGGCCAGTTCGTGCGTGTCCTCGATATTGAAATAGATCCGGTTCTGTTCGCCGAGTTGCGCGAACTCGGGCTTGCCGCCCACAGGCACGGTGGCCAGCACCTGCATGCTGCGTGCGTCGATCACGCTCAGGTCCTTGGAGCGGCCGTTGAAACTCACCACGCGCTGCAAGGCCGGCACATAGACAATGGCATCGGGGTTGTCGCCGACCTTGACCACAGCCGCCGGCTTGAGCGTGGCCAGATCAAACGCCAATACGGTGTTGTCGCGTCCATTGCTGGTAAAGCCAAGCCCCAAGTCCGCTGCAATCGCGATGCCGTGCACGCCGTTGGTGCCCGCCACCGTGCCCACCACTTTCAGGGTTTGCGTGTCGACCACTTCGGTCTGGGTCGCATGCGAGACGTAAAGGCGCTTGGACGCGCTGTCCATGTACACATAGTCCCAGCGCGCCACGCCGCCGATGACAATTTTGTCAACGGGACTCAAGGAGGGCGCCGCCAAGGCGGCGGCCAAGACCAGTGCACTGATGTCCATGGACTGCTTTCAAGAAAATTGGTGCAGATATTAATCGCCGCGGATTTCACGGACGTGCAGCCTGAAACTCCCGGCTCAATTTGTCGATCAAACCCGCCTTGCGCAGGCGCTCCAGCGCCGCCTGGAGTTGTTCCGCGAGCCGGGGATCGGACTGCTTGTTGAGCGCAAAGTAATAGGCGCCCTCTTCGCTGAGCTTGAACAGCGGCACCAGACGCTCGGGCGCAACATGCATTTGCTTCAAATTCCAGCGCATGCCCAATTCGGTATCCACGACGGCATCGGCATACCCGTGCAAGACCATGCGCAGCGCCGAATCATTGGACGCCTCTACGGCAAGGTTTTTCTCAGCCACGCCGGCGGCCAGCAGATCCGCTTCGGCCGCTTCGCCGCGCACCACCGCAAAGCGCAGACCGCTCAAGTCGCGATTGCGGCGGTCCGCCGCGGCCAGATCGTCGCGCAAGAACACCCAGGTGCTGCGCGGCAATACAGGGCCGATCCAGATGAAGTCATGCTCCCGATCGGCCCGGCGTGCCGTGGTGTAGACCAGGGTATTCGCGGTGTGCTGTGCAGATTTGTACGCACGCACCCAAGGCACCAGTTCGAAGCCGCAGACCACGCCGGCCTCGACGCACACCGCCTTCAACACCTCAGTCGAAATGCCGGTGACTTGTCCGTGGGCCAGGTAGTTGTAGGGCGGCCATTCTTCCGTGTAGGCCGTCAAGGCCGGTAAAGCGGCGGATGGCCGGGTGCCGCTAACCGCGGCCGCACCGCTTTCCGCCGCTCCCGCTCTGGCAATGGGCACGACTACTGTGCAAAGCGCAAGCAAAATCCCAAGCACTGCGCTACGGCGAATTCTGTGCATTTGACGAGGTAGAGACTGAGCAGGAACATGTAACGATACCTTACAACGCTGACATACCCATGCGGCATGACCCTGCTACGCGGCAAGCAACTCCAATTGTCCCGTCGCCGCCCTCGCCTCAAGCCTCAATTCAGCTCAGGCAGATTCCACCAGCCACCGCCGACCGCCTGGAACAGCGCCGCCGTGTCGCCATAGCGGTTGGTCTGCGCCTGGATCAGGGCCAATTCCGCCTGCTGATACGCCTCCTGCGCCGTCAGCAGCGTCAGGGTATCGACATAGCCAAGCTGCTGCTTCTTCAGGGTGAGGTCCATCACCACCTTGGCGGCCTTCTCGGCTTTCTGGTTCGCGACCAGCGCGTTGGCGTCGGACTGCACGGCATGCAAGGTGTCGGCGACGTTCTGGAACGCCGTGATGACCGCGCTTTGGTACTGCGCCTGCGCCTGCAGCAGCCCCTGTTCGGCGGCGCGCTGGTTGTGCATCAGGGTGCCGCCGTCAAAAATGGGTTGCGTCAGACCAGCGGCAATCGTCCACAGGGCACCGCCTGAGCTGAACATCTGCCCGAATTGATTGGCCTGGCCGCCGATCGCGCCCGAAATGTTGAATTGCGGCAGCCGGGCCGCGAGCGCCACGCCGACGCGGGCGCTGGCCGCGTGGACCTGTTCCTCGGCCGCGCGCACGTCGGGCCGCTGCGCCACCAGCCTGGAGGGCAAGGTCACCGGCAGGTCCTGGGGCAGCGTCAAGTCGGCCAGATGGAAATTGTCGTCCAGCGCCTCGTTGGGCAGGCCCCCCACCAGTGCGCGAATCAGGTCGTGCGTCTGCTCCAGCTGCTTTTGCAGGGGCGGCAGGCTGGCCTGCGCTTGCGCCAGGGTCAGCTCCTGGGCCGCCACGTCAATGGCCATCGCATAGCCGAGCCGCGCCTGGTCGTGCAGGATGCGGACAGCCTTTTCGTTCTGCAGCAAGAGCGCTTGAACCGCATCGATCTGGTCCTGCAGCGAGGCTTCCTGGATCACAGCCGCCACCACATTGTTGGCCAGCGAGATATAGGTCGCGGCCATCTGGAAGCGCAGCTGCTCGGCTTGAGCCTTGAGCGACTCGACCTGGCGCCGGTTGCTGCCCAGCACGTCCGGCGTGTAGCTCAGGTTGAGCTGCGAGGTGTAGAGGTTGTAAATACCCGGCGAGCCGCTGGAGACCGGCGCCTTCTGGCGCTGCGCGTTCAGGCCTAGGCCGATATTGGGATAGAAATACCCGCCCTGGGCGGCCACATATTCCTGAGCCTGTTTCAGGGCGGCCTGCGCGGCGGGAATCGTCGGATTGGCCTTCAGCGAACGCTCCACCAATGCGTTGAGCTTGGCCGAGTTGAACTGTTCCCACCAGGCGAAGGGGATGTCGCGTCCCATCACGAAATGCTGGGCATCGCCGGCCACACCCGGCGCGCTCGCCGTGGTATCGGGCAAGGACTGCATCGTGTAACTGTCGACTTTCGGTGCCGCCGTCTGCTTGAAGTCAGGTCCGACCGCGCAGGCCGCCAGCACGGCCGACGCGATGCAAGTCAGCGCCAGGGCCGCGCCGCGCTGGATATGGGGGAGACGGCTCGCTCCGCCTGCTTTGCTTACTGGTTTCAAGTCCTCGCTCCTGCCGACCATCCTAGAGATCGGTGGACCGATTCTAAAAATGCTGCACCGCAGCGTCATCTGTCACTTGTCACAGTAGACCGATTCATGCTGCACAGCACAAACTCCGCACCAGCTTGGCTACGAGTGTATTGAGATGAAAAACGGAAAACTTCCCATGATCGTTGGTGCGGGTGCAGCAGTTGCAGCCGGCATTGCCATTGGCGCCTATTGGGGCAGCCACAATTCCAGCCAGCCCGCAGCGACACAGGCCTCGAGTTCGGAGTCAGGTCTGACCGTGACTTCGACGCCGGGCAAGGACGACAAAGTGGACCTCAACGAGGCCCAGGTCAAGGCCATCGAACTGGGAACGGCCGGAACTCGTTCGTTCATCAACCGGCGCACGGCAGTGGGCAGCATCGACTTCAACGAGAACCTGGAAGTTCCGGTGTTCTCCAACTACCAAGGCAAGATCCTCAAGACCTTCGTCGAAGTCGGTCAGACCGTCACCAAGGGCCAGGCGCTCTACACGATCGACAGTCCGGACCTCGTGCAAGCTGAATCTGCGCTGATCGCTGCGGCAGGCGTCTACGAGCTGACCACGGCTGCGTTGGCACGCGCCAAGCCCTTGCTCGAAGTCCAGGGCATTGCGCAGAAAGACCTGGATCAGGCCATTTCCGACCAGCAGACGGCCGACGCGGCGCTCAAGGCGGCCAAGGAAGCCGTACGCGTGTACGGCAAGACCGAGGCGGAGATCAACGGCATCGTGGCCCATCGCAAGATCGATCCCAGCCTGGTGGTGCCCAGCCCCATCAACGGTCGGATCACGACACGCAATGCCCAGCCCGGGCTGCTCGTGCAACCCGGCAGCGCCCCTGCGCCCTATACCGTCAGCGACGTGTCCAGCGTCTGGCTGCTCGCCAATGTGGCCGAAACCGACAGTCCCCTGTTCCACGTCGGCCAGAGCGTGAAGGTCAAGGTCAACGCCTTCCCGGACCGCGTCTTCGAGGGCAGGATCTCGGTCCTCGGCGAATCGGTCGACCCGGCCACGCACACCCTGTTGGTGCGCTCCGAGTTGCGCGACCCGAAGCACGAACTGCGCTCGGGCATGCTGGCCACCTATGACATCCGCACCAAGGAGCCGATGATCTCGCTGACCGTGCCGCTGGACAGTGTGGTGCGCGAAGGCGACGGCAGCATGAGCGTGTGGGTCACCACCGACAAGAAGCGCTTTCTCAAGCGGACCGTCAAGCTGGGCGTGACCCAGGATGGATTCCATCAGGTGCTGGAAGGCCTGAAGGCTGGCGAAACCGTGGTGACCAAGGGCGCGATACTGCTCAGCAATATCGCCAACGGCAACGCAGATTCTTGAATCCCAAATATTCCGAATCCAGACACGGAAAGAGAACTTCCATGCTGAAGAGCCTATTGGCGTTCGGGCTTACGCGCCGAACCATCATCCTGCTCGCCCTGTTCTTGTTTGTTGGAGGTGGTTTCTTTGCCATCTCGAAACTGAATATCGAGGCCTATCCCAACCCGGCGCCCGTGATTCTTGAAATCACGGCCCAGGCACCGGGCCTGTCGGCCGAGGAAATGGAAAAGTACTACACCATTCCGATGGAAATGGGCCTGTACTCCACGCCGGGCATCGACAACATCCGCTCGACCTCGTTCTACGGCCTGAGCTTCGTGCGCGTGACCTTCAAGTACGGCGTCGATTTCCACTTCGCCTACACACAGGCCGCACTGATGCTGCAGCAGAACGTCGCGCTGCCGGGCAACCAGATTCCGCAGATCCAGCAGTCCAGCCTGACCGGTGAGATCTACCGTTACCAATTGGTGGCCCCCAAGAACTTCGGACTGAGCAATCTGCGCACCGTGCAGGACTGGGTGGTGCTGCGCCGCCTCTCGACGATCCCCGGCATCGTGCAGGTCAACAGCTGGGGCGGCACGACCAAGGAGTTCGAGGTTCAGGCCGATCTCAACAAGCTGCAGGGCTACGGCCTGACCGTGCAGCAACTGGTCAGCGCGCTGGGCAACGCCAACGTCAACGTGGGCGGCCGCGAGGTCAGCATCGGCGAGCAGTCGGTCAACATCCGCGGTGTGGGCCTGGTGGACAGCGGCGGTGCCGACGATCTCACCAAGGGCCGCCGTGTCGACGACATCGAGAAGGTGGTGCTCGCGCAGGTGAACGGCGTGCCCGTGCAGGTCAAGGACGTGGCCAAGGTGCAGGTCGGCAACGTGCCGCGCCTGGGCATTGCCGGACGCGACCATGACGATGACGTCGTCGCCTCCATCGTGGTGATGGCGCGCACCGAGCACACCAACAACATGATCCCCAAGATCAAGGCCGAGATCGACAAGCTCAACAGCGATGGCACGCTGCCGCCGGGCGTCAAGATCGTCTCGTACTACGACCGCAGCTCGCTGGTCGGCGTGACCACGCACACGGTCTATCACAACCTGATCTTCGGCTGCCTGCTGGTGTTCTTCATCCAGTGGATGTTCCTCGGCGACCTGCGCTCGGCCATCATCGTGGGCGTGAACATCCCATTCGCGCTGATGTTCAGCATCATCATCCTGGTGCTGCGCGGCGAGGACGCCAACCTGCTGTCGATTGGCGCAGTGGACTTCGGCATCATCGTCGACTCGGCGGTGATCCTGGTCGAGAACATCTTCCGCAACTTCCAGCTGAGCAAAGGCGAACGTGCTGAACTGCTGGAAGACCTTTCCGACGGTCAGCTGGGCTCCGACCCGACACGGGCCGATGCCGACCGTCCCAACACCTGGACCAACCGGCTGCGCATGATCTACATCAGCGCCATGCAGGTCGACCGCTCGGTGCTGTTCTCGTCGATCATCACCGTGGCCGCCTTCGTGCCGCTGTTCACCATGCAGGGCGTGGAAGGCCAGATCTTCGGTCCGATGGCACGCACCTACGCCTATGCGCTGGGCGGCGCGCTGCTGGCCACCTTCACCATCACGCCGGTGCTGGCTTCGCTGCTGATGCCTGATCACATCGAGGAAGTCGAGACCGTGGTGGTGCGCGGCCTGCGCAAGGTCTACACGCCGGTCATCACCTGGTCGCTCGCGCATCAGAAGCAGGTGGTCGGCGCAGGTCTGGCCTTCCTGGTTGTGTGCGGCCTGGTCGCGACCCGCCTGGGCTCGGAATTCCTGCCTGCGCTCGAAGAGGGCAACTACTGGATTCGCGCCGCCTTCCCGATGACCATGTCGCTCGATGCCGGCACCGAAGGCACGCGCAAGATGCGCGAGATCCTGCTCAAGCACCCAGAAGTACTCACTGTGGTGTCGCAGCACGGCCGCCCCGACAACGGCAGCGATGCCTCGGCCTTCTCCAACGTCGAGCTGTTCGTGCCGCTCAAGCCCTTCGACGAATGGCCCAAGGGCCTGACCAAGGAGAAGCTGACCGAACAGCTGCAGCAGGAATTCCGTGATGCGCTGCCCGGCGTGGGCTTCAACTTCTCGCAATACATCCAGGACAACGTCGAGGAAGCCATCTCCGGCGTGAAGGGCGCGAACTCGGTCAAGATCATCGGGCCCAACCTGGAAACGCTGGAGAAGCTCGCCGTCGACGTGCAGAACGAGATGAGCCAGGTGCACGGCGTCGCCGACCTGGGGATTTTCCGCGTGCTCGGCCAGCCCAACCTGAACATCAAGGTCAACCGCGACAAGGCCGCGCGCTACGGACTCAACACAGGCGACGTCAACACCGTGATCCAGGCCACCATGGGCGGGGCCGTCGCCTCGACGGTGCTGGAAGGCGACCGCCAGTTCAACATGACCGTGCGCGCCGCACCGGAGTTCCGCAGTTCGCTGGAGTCCATCAGCGACATCAAGGTCGGGTACGCCACCGCCAGCGGCGCCAACGCCTACATTCCGCTGCGCGAGCTGGCCGACATCAGCCTGGACACCGGTGCTGCCTACATCTACCGCGAGCGTTCGGAGCGGCTGATTCCGATCAAGTTCAGCGTGCGCGGCCGTGACCTGGGCAGCACAGTGGCCGAGGCGCAGGCGCGCATCGCCAGGAACATCAAGCTGCCGACCGGCTACCGCATCCTCTGGGCCGGCGAGTTCGAGGACCTGCAACAGGCCCAGGCGCGCCTGGCCGTCATCGTGCCGCTGGCGCTGGTGCTGATCCTGGTGCTGCTCTACAGCCTGTTCAACAACCTGCTGGACAGCCTGCTGGCGCTGGCCGGCATCCCCTTCGCGGTGGCGGGCGGCATCCTGGCGCTGTACGCGGCCGACCTGCCGTTCAGCATTTCGGCTGCGATCGGCTTCATCTCGCTGCTGGGTGTGTCGGTGATGAACTGCATCCTCGTGATCACCTACTACAACCACCTGCGCGTCAAGGGCCTGGACAATGTGCAGGCCATGCAGCAGGCGTCCGAGCAACGGATGCGGCCGCTCTTGATGACCTCGCTGTCGGCCTGCATCGGCCTGCTGCCAGCGGCCGTCTCGACCGGCGTGGGCAGCCAGGTGCAGCGTCCGCTGGCCACGGTGGTGGTGGGTGGACTGGCCCTGGGCTCGATCCTGATGCTGGTGGTCGTGCCCGCCCTACAGACGCTGCTGAAGGCCAATGCCAAGGCACCGCCTGCCAGCGCCTCGCGCATGACGCATTGAGGTCCGCACCATGCTGAACCGAGTCTCCACCCTGCTCCTGTTGGCCGCCTCCGGCGCCTTGCACACGGCCTGGGCTGATCAGAACCAGTCCACCGACACGCGCAAGACCGCGGCGGTCATCCAGGGCCAGGCGCGGCCCGCCCCCGCGACGCCCAGCGTGACGCGGGCGCCGGAGCAGCACTTTCCGCTGGTGCCCAACAATGTGTTGCTGCGTCCGGCACCGGTGCCGCGCATCAACGCCGCGTCGCGTCCCGCGCCTGCAGTACCACCGGCAGCGCCAGATCGGAGCGCCAGGCACGCCAGGCCTTGAGGCCTCGCGACACGCCTCGCTCAGGGCGAGATCAAGCGCCCCGCGACGGCTTTCATCACCGCCTGCGTGCGTGTGGTCACGCCCAGCTTGTTGCGCGCGTTGTCGATGTGAAAATCGACGGTGCGCTTGCTCAAGCCCAGGATGCTGGCGATCTCGTCCGAGGTCTTGCCGCGCGCCGACCAGGTCAGCGTCTCGATCTCGCGCTCGCTGAGCTCGATCTCCTGCGCCCAGACGCTCATGCGCGCCACCCGCGACAGGCGCGCCTCGATGATGGTCGCCAGCACCTCGAAGTCGATGGGTTTGGTGACGTAGTCGTCGGCACCCAGCTTGCGGCCCTTCAATTCCGACTCGCGGTCCAGCAGCGCCGTCAGGAACAGGAAGGGCATGTCCTGGAAACGCGGCGACATGGCCCTGAGGCGATCCAGCAAATCGTAGCCCGCCATCACCGGCATGTTGATGTCGCACAGCACCAGGTCGGGCGAGCGCTCCAGGATCATCGCCAGGCCCGCCTGTCCGTCGTGCGCAACCCTGACCTCATAGCCGCGCTCGCTCAGGTCCTCGACCAGCAACTGGGCCGTCTCGACTTCGTCTTCGATGCAAAGAATGGACTTCATGGAATGCCGGACTGCGGGCGGGAGGACGGATTCAAATAACGCGCGAGCCGGGAATCTATCATGAGCGAATTGCGCGTCGCTTGCGCAGCATGAAATCGCGTCCGCCCATGCCCCAGTCTCATCCTTCGCCACGCGCTGATGATCGCGCCCCATGGAATCTGAAGTCGCTGCGCGTCCAGCTCTCGGCCGTGTTCGTGTTCTGCCTGCTGCTGCTGGGCGCGGTGGGACTGTCCAGCATGACCACGCTGTACGACGTCAATTCGGACTCGCGCGCCATCCGCGAGCATTGGATGCAGGGCATTCGCATCCTGGGCGACCTGAACAATTTCACCTCGGACTATCGCGCAGCCGAAGCCAGCCACCTGCTGGCCGCCGACGCCGGCATGCCGAGGCCGACCCATGACGAGATCCAGACCCTGGACGCCTCGATCAAGCTGGCGATGCGCAATTACGAGGGCCTGCACAAGGACCATTTCGAAGTCCTGATGTACGCACGATTCAAGACGCAATGGCAGCTGTACCTGGACTCGGTCAGGCGCGTCTTCCAGGAATCCGGCGCACGCCGCTCGGTACAGGCGCAGAAGCTGTTTCTGCTCGAATCGCGCGACGCATACGAGGCCGCCAGCGACACCCTGGGCAAGCTGACCTCATTGACCGTGGCCGCGGCCGGCGAAGCCAACGACCATGCCAACCGCACCTACCGGCAGGCCCGCCTGGTGGTGGCGGGCGCCATCGTGCTGGCCGTGCTGTGCGTCGTCGCAATGGTGCTCTACATCAACCATTCGGTCACGGGGCCCTTGAGCGATCTGGCGCAGAACATGCGCGAGCTATCGGCCCATCACACCGACATCGTCATCAGCGGCAAGAGCCGCAGCGACGAAATCGGCGAGATGGCGCGCGCGGTGGCGGTGTTCCGCAACAACGCCATCGAGCTGGCGCAAAGCCAGCTGGGCCTGATCCAGCAAGCCACCATGCTGGAGGAAAAGCTCGAGCAAGAGCAGCGCCTGAGCACCTTGCAGCGCAATTTCGTGTCGATGGTGTCGCACGAATTCAGAACGCCTCTGACCATCATCGACGGCCACGCCCAGCGCCTGATCAAGCTCAAGGACGCCCTGCAACCCGGCGGCATCGAGGAACGAGCCCTCAAGATGCGCAGCGCCGTGCTGCGCATGACGCGCGTGATGGAAACCCTGCTGACCTCGTCCCGGCTATTCGAAGGCAACCCCAGCCTGCATTTCCATCCGCGCGACATCGATCCGGCCAAGCTGCTCCACGATGTCTGCCACCTGCACCGCGAAATCGCGCCAGGCGCCAACATCTACGAAGACTTCCGTCACATCACGGCCACCCTGCACGGCGACCTGCACCTGCTGTTCCAGGCGCTCAGCAACCTGCTGTCGAATGCCTTGAAGTATTCGCCGCAAGGCAGCGAGGTCCGCGTCAGCGCGCGCGTGGTCGATCATGCGCTGCACATTCACGTCGAGGACCATGGCCTGGGCATCCCCGCGGAAGACCTGCCCGGCTTGTTCGAACGCTACCACCGCGGCCGCAATGTCAGCGACATTCCCGGCACCGGCATCGGCCTATACCTGGTCAAGATGGTGGTGCAGCTGCATCAAGGGCGTATCGATGTCGAATCCAGGCTGGGCCGGGGCTCGGAATTCGTGATGCGCTTGCCGTTGGTGGCGGGGTGAGGGGTAGCCAGGTGCGGGGTCAAAGCAACGGCGCCTGCGCTTGACGGGGGCGACACCTTGGGTGTCCTGGCCCTTGTCGTGCTTCTCGAGGAATTTCTTCCGCAAGCAGCCTGATGCAACGAGGCCTTGAGCAACGCGCTTGCAAGGTGTCGCACGGCGTGAGAGTGAGATATAGGCGCCGCTGCGCCCCTTACTCGGCGCAGGATTGGGTCTAAATCTGGCGTTGACCGTGAACTCCCCAAGATTGCCCGCTTGCAGGGCTTCCGTCTTGACGATACTCCATAGCTTGCTGGCCAAGCGCTGGCCTTGAAACGCCTTGGCGACGAACAAGTGAAACAGATGCGACTGATCTCGAAGCGCGACAACAGATCGGCAAATGCCCCCTCTTGAAAGCCCATCCGTCGCCCCTATAATCATCTGCTAGCACTCGAAGCCTTTGAGTGCTAACAATGAGATTCGGAACGCCAGCCCCCTGAAGATGGATCTGGCGTTTCGCAAACCTAGACCTGAGTTACTCAAGGAGTTGTGATGAAACTGCGTCCTCTGCACGATCGCGTGATCGTTAAGCGCCTGGAACAAGAAACCAAGACGGCCTCGGGCATCGTCATCCCCGACAACGCCGCCGAGAAGCCCGACCAGGGCGAAGTGCTGGCCGTGGGCCCGGGCAAGCGCAACGACAAGGGTGAATTCATCGCCCTGAACGTCGCCGTGGGCGACCGCGTGCTGTTCGGCAAGTACAGCGGCCAGTCGGTCAAGGTCGACGGCGAAGAGCTGCTCGTCATGCGCGAAGAAGACCTCTTCGCCGTCGTCGCGAAGTAAAGCTACTGCGCGGCGAGATGGCGTCGTTGGGCGGTGCTCGGAATCCTCACGTACACGAAGTACGTTCCGGTTCCTGCGCTCCGTCCGCCTAGCCCTCTCACCGCTCGCTACGCTTTCCTTTCGCGCCGATAGAGCGCTTCTGGGGCGTAGTCAATCCCAATCGAATTCGGAGAATCAACATGGCAGCAAAAGACGTAATTTTCGGCGGCGAAGCCCGTGCCCGCATGGTCGAAGGCGTGAACATCCTGGCCAATGCGGTCAAGGTGACCCTGGGCCCCAAGGGCCGCAACGTGGTGCTGGAACGCTCGTTCGGCGCCCCCACCGTGACCAAGGACGGCGTGTCCGTGGCCAAGGAAATCGAGCTGAAGGACAAGCTCCAGAACATGGGCGCGCAGATGGTCAAGGAAGTCGCTTCCAAGACCTCCGACAACGCCGGTGACGGCACCACCACCGCCACCGTGCTGGCCCAGGCCATCGTGCGCGAAGGCATGAAGTACGTGGCCGCCGGCATGAACCCGATGGACCTGAAGCGCGGCATCGACAAGGCAGTCACCGCCCTGGTCGAGCAGCTGAAGAAGGCCTCCAAGGCCACCACGACCTCCAAGGAAATCGCCCAGGTCGGCACCATTTCGGCCAACAGCGACGACTCGATCGGCCAGATCATCGCTGACGCGATGGACAAGGTCGGCAAGGAAGGCGTGATCACCGTCGAAGACGGCAAGAGCCTGAGCAACGAGCTGGACGTCGTCGAAGGCATGCAGTTCGACCGCGGCTACCTGTCGCCCTACTTCATCAACAACCCCGAGAAGCAAGCCGCGATCCTCGACAACCCCTTCGTGCTGCTGTTCGACAAGAAGATCAGCAACATCCGCGACCTGCTGCCCACGCTGGAAGCCGTCGCCAAGGCCGGCCGTCCGCTGCTGATCATCGCTGAAGACGTCGAAGGCGAAGCGCTGGCCACCCTGGTGGTCAACACCATCCGCGGCATCCTGAAGGTCGTCGCCGTCAAGGCGCCCGGCTTCGGCGACCGCCGCAAGGCCATGCTGGAAGACATCGCCATCCTGACGGGCGGCAAGGTCATCGCTGAAGAAGTCGGCCTGACGCTGGAAAAGGTCACCCTGGCCGACCTGGGCCAGGCCAAGCGCGTCGAAGTGGGCAAGGAAAACACCACCATCATCGACGGCTCGGGCGCCGCAGCCGACATCGAGGCACGCGTCAAGCAAGTGCGCATCCAGATCGAGGAAGCCACCTCCGACTACGACCGCGAGAAGCTGCAAGAGCGCGTGGCCAAGCTGGCCGGCGGCGTGGCCGTGATCAAGGTCGGCGCAGCCACCGAAGTCGAAATGAAGGAAAAGAAGGCCCGCGTTGAAGACGCCCTGCACGCCACCCGCGCTGCCGTGGAAGAAGGCATCGTCGCCGGCGGCGGCGTGGCCCTGCTGCGTGCCCGCCAGGCTGCTGGCACCATCAAGGGTGACAACGCTGATCAAGACGCCGGCATCAAGCTGGTGCTCAAGGCCATCGAAGCCCCGCTGCGCGAGATCGTCTACAACGCCGGCGGCGAGCCGAGCGTGGTGGTCAACGCCGTGCTGGGCGGTTCGGGCAACTACGGCTTCAATGCCGCCAACGACACCTACGGCGACATGATCGAAATGGGCATCCTGGACCCGACCAAGGTGACCCGCACCGCGCTGCAAAACGCCGCTTCGGTCTCTTCGCTGATGCTGACGACCGAGTGCATGGTCGCCGAATCGCCGAAGGAAGAAGCTGCCGGCGGCGGCATGCCTGGTGGCATGGGCGGCATGGGTGGAATGGGCGATATGGGCATGTAATGTGCGACTGACGGTCCAGCGGCGACAACGGACCGTCCCAGACACCTTATTCAAGGGGGCCACGTCATGTGGCCCCCTTGTTTTTGCCCAAGGCAATCCGAAATGAAACATTCATAATGTGATATCCAATTGCCGCCCAGCCATGTCATACCCATCCAACCAGGCACCCAAGCTGCAGTCGCTGGTCGACGAGGTGATTGCGCGCGTTCCGACCCTGTGCCTGACGGTCTCCAACCGGACTCTCGACGAGCTCAAGGAGCAGCCGCAATATGCTGGGCTGCTGGTGGCATGGCAGCGCGTCCGGGGCCGCTTCGCCAAGGATTTTCAAAACGCGCTGGAGCCGATGCTGCAAGCCGCGCACCAAGGCCTGGATCCCTTGCAGCGCCAAGGCAAGCTCACGCTCAACTCCCTCAGCCTCGTGGACGAAAACCAGGCCTTGCAAGACGTGGCCATCGCGCACGTCGTCACGGCGATCGAGGATCAAAGCAAGGCCGAGCTGTACCAGCTGGGCAACTTTTTCGCGGCCTTGCGCGGCATTGCGCGCCCGATGAAAAACGACAACCCGCTGCGCCCAGCCATCTTCGCGCAGGCCATGCTGATCGCCATGAAGGATGTCGAATCCAATGCCGAAGGCCGTTACGCGCTGACCAAGGTGGCGACGCCGATCCTGGGTGCATGCCTGCACGAAGTCTACGAGGCCCTGTGCCAGCACCTGCGCGAGGCGGACCTGACGCCGCTGGTCACCACCTTCGGCAACACCATACGGGCATCTGACCCTCGAGGCCGCGCAGGCGGCGGCGCCAGCACCTTTGGCGTCTTGCCTCCCCACGCCATGGATGTGCTCGATGAAATGAATCGCAAGGTCGAGACGGTCGATTCGAGCTACCGCTCATCCTCCTACCAGGAGGATGCCGACGACGAGCACTTCGGCCCCAGCGTCATGTCGCGCCTGGCCGACGTGCCCATGCCGAATTCAGGCATGCAACTGTTCAGCAGCACCAGCGGACGCGAATTGCTTGCGCGGCTGTACGACCAGATCCTGCAAGACGAGCGCCTGCCTGCTTCGGTGAAGCCCATGTTGTCGCGCCTGCAGGTCGCCATCGTTCGGCTGTCCAAGACCGACAGCAGCCTGTTGAAGCGACAAGACCACCCGGTCTGGCGCCTGCTGAACCGGATCTCCGCATACAGCCGGGGCTTCGAGAGCGAGCAGAACGAACAGCTGCAGCAGTTCATCGCCTTCATGGATGAGCCTGTCCGCCGCCTGACGGATGCCCCCGTGCTGGGCAGCCTGCAATTCCAGCAGGTGCTGGCCGAGGTGGAAGCCTTCATCAAGCAGCATGCGATCCAGCGCAGCGAGCGCAGCGCGATTGCCCTGGCTGCGCTTGAGCGCGAGCAGCAACGCAACAGCTGGCGCAAGCTCCTGCAAGACCAGTTGAGTGCACAGCTGGCCGAGACGTCCATGAGTCCGATCCTGCGCAAATTCCTGCTCAGCGCCTGGGCCGACGTGATCGTGCAGGCCATGGTGCTGAAGGGCCGTGACTCGGCCGAAGCCGAAGGCGCCATCAACCTGGTCGACGAGCTGCTTGAAAGCCTGCTGCCCCGCGAGAGCGATCGTTCGCGGCAGGACTTGCGCAGCACCTTGCCCGGCTTGATCCAGCGCATAGAGCAGGGCATGGATTCGATTGCCATGCCGGCGGCTGATCGTCAGCCGGTGCTGAATGACCTGATGCACCAGCATGGCCGGATCCTGCGTGGCCAGCCCGCGCCCGCCTACCCGCAGCCCAGCCCGCGCGCCAAGGACGAAGACCTCACGCCCGAAGAGCTGCTGCAACGCCTGCTCAGCGAGCGCGAATCGCAATTGCAGTCATCGCGCTGGGCCCACAGCCAGGTGGACCGTGGCGTCCTGCGCACCGTGCCGGCACGGCTCTACTCGGAAACCAAGTCGCCCGATGCGCAGATTGCCATCGACAACTGGATGGACCGCCTGCAGATCGGCACCTGGTATCACCTGTTCGTGCAGAGCCAGTGGCTGACGGCCCAGGTCGCCTGGATCAGCGAGAGCCGCCAATTCTTCCTGTTCGTGGGACAGGACGCCGACGAGCGTCATTCGCTCACCCGCGGCGCATTGGAGCAGCTGCTGGCCAATGGCCTGATCACCGAACTCGAAGAGGAAACGCTGGTGCAGCGCGCCGTCAGCACCCTGATGCAGAATCTGGGCAGCAGCTGAATCAGCGCAGCACCTCGCCGAGGTACTGCAGCACCAGGTCCGGCCGCTCATGGACGATCCAGTGCGAAGCGCCGGGCACGCGCCGCACGTCCAGCAACGGCACGAATTGCCCCAGCCCGTTCAGAAGGCTGGGCAGCAAGGCCCGGTCCTCCTCGCCCCAGATCACCAGGGTCGGCAGCTTCACCGTCACAAGTTCCGGCGCAAAGCTCAGGCCCAGCACGGCGGCGTCGCTGGAGGTCGGCGGACGCATCGGCGAGGCGCGGTAGTAATTCAGGAGGCCGGTCAAGCCGTGCTGCCACAGCGCCAGGTAGCGCTGCTGCAAGCCTTCATCGAGCCAGTCCGGCATCTGCCCCTGCGCATTCCTGAAGAGCGCGAGCAGCCGGGCGTGCTCCTGGGCAGCCAGCTGCGCCTCGGCATCGGGCCGGCAAAAATAGTTCATGTAGGCGCTGGCTTGCTGCTGTGCGGGATTGAGCTGCAACTCCCGCAGAAAGGTGCCTGGATGCGGCGAATTGATCACCACCAGTTGGCGCATCAGCTCGGGTCGCTGCACGGCCAGGTTCCAGCTGACGGCGCCACCCCAATCGTGCCCCACCAGCGCGGCCACAGGTCCTGGGCCGGTCTGCACAATCATGACCGCGATATCGGCCGTCAGTTGCCTGGCGCGGTAGGCATCGACCGCCTGAGGCGCGCTCGACGGCGCATAGCCGCGCAGATTCGGCGCCAAGCACCGGAACCGCCCCGACAAGGCCAGCATCGTCTCGTCCCAGATGAAGGCACCTTCAGGAAAACCGTGCAGGAACACCACGCGCGGCGCCTGGGCCGGTCCGCACGCGCGCACTGACAAGCGAATGCCATCGGGCAATGCCAACTCAAAGCACTCGATCATGCCGGTCTCCACCTCGCCAAACGCGGGCAAAACCTTGAGTATGGCGTCCGGCTTCGGCGCCAACCTGTCACGTAGGCGACTCGGGCGGGGGCGGATTTTCCCCCATGACCGGAACAGGTCCGGCGCCGTGAGCCCAGGCGTGCAGGATCTGCGCCACGTCGGCCACACCCTGCTTCTTGAGCGCCGAGAACAGCGTCACCGAGACATCCGAGTCGTCGGTGGCCAGATCGGACAACACCTCCTGGCAGGCCTGCAACGCAGCCTGCGCCTCCTTGCGGTTGAGCTTGTCGGCCTTGGTCAGCAGCACCAGCAGCTTGATCTCGCCCGTGCCCACGCGCGCGGCCACGAATTCGAGCAGTTGCTTGTCCAGGTCGGTCAGGCCCAGGCGCGAATCGACCATCAGCACCACGCCCGAGAGGCTGCGGCGCACTTCCAGGTAGTCGGCCATCACCTTCTGCCAGCGTAGCTTGGCCGAACGGGCCACGGCGGCATAGCCATACCCGGGCAGGTCGGCAAACAGCGCGTCGGCGGCATCCTTGGGGCCCAGCTCGAACAGGTTGATGTGCTGCGTGCGCCCAGGCGTCTTGGAAGCAAAGGCCAGGCGCTTCTGCTGCGCCAGGGTGTTGATGGCGGTCGACTTGCCGGCATTGGAGCGCCCGACAAAGGCGATTTCGGGCAGCTCGGTGGCCGGCAGATGCTGCAACTGGCTGGCCGTGGTCAGGAACCGGGCCGTGTGCGTCCATGCCAACACGGTCTTGTCCGAGGGTGCTGCAGGCTCGTCCTGATGCGTTTCGGCGCCCGTTTGATCTAGCGCAGCCTGGCGTTCGGTGTTGATGGTCATGAAGTGTCCGGTCTTGGTGAAATGCCATTGTAAAATCTGCGGCTTGCGCTTGTTTCAACCTGCGCTTACCCAAACCCGCACTTACCCAAACCCGCACTTGCCCAAACCCGCACTTGCCCAAACCTATAGCCCATGAAGAATGTAGCTTTCCTGTTCTCAGGTCTGATGCTTGCTTCAGCCGCCCTGGCTGCTGAACCTCAGGCACAAGTGAAGCCCGATCTCGCCAAGGGTCAGGCCATCTCGGCCCAGGTCTGCTCGGCCTGCCACACGGCAGACGGCACACGCGGCAGCCCCACCAACCCGATCCTGCAAGGCCAGCACCCCGACTACCTGGTCAAGCAGTTGACCGAGTTCAAGGCCGGTAAGCGCTCCAACGCCATCATGAACGGCATGGCCGCCACGCTGTCGGAAGAAGACGCCAAGAACGTCGCCGCCTTCTACGCGTCCAAGAAGCCGGTCAACGGCTTCTCGAAAGACAAGACCCTGGTGACCCTGGGCGAAAAAATCTACCGCGGCGGTATTGCCGACCGCCAGATCCCGGCCTGCGCCGGCTGCCACAGCCCCACGGGCGCCGGCATCCCGGCCCAGTACCCGCGTCTGGGCGGACAGCATGGCGACTACGTCGAGGCCCAGCTGAACAACTTCCGCTCGGGCGCCCGCAGCAACAGCGCGCAGATGGTGGCCGTCGCCGCGAAGATGAACGACCACGAAATCAAGGCTGTGTCGGACTACATCGCCGGCTTGCGCTGAGCCGCGCCTGACTTCAAATTCGCATGAAAGGCCGGTGCTCGTCACCGGCTTTTTTCATGTGTGCCAAAGCGCACTGCGCATTCGCCCGACAATTCCACCATGTCTGATCTGAGCCTGTCACCCGAACTGGCGCCCCAGTCCCCGCCCCGCAGCCCATGGTGGCGCGAACTGCAGGAGCTGCTGGCATCGATGCGTTTTTCGATCGCGCTGCTGACGCTGATCTGCATCGCCTCCATCATCGGCACGGTGGTCAAGCAGCGCGAGCCGCTGAACAACTACATGAACCAGTTCGGCCCCTTCTGGGCCGAGGTGCTTGGCAAGGTCGACATCTTCACGGTCTACAGCGCCTGGTGGTTCCTGCTCATCCTGGCCTTCCTGGTCACGTCCACGACCCTTTGCATCGCCCGCAATCTGCCCAAGATCCTCGTCGACCTGAAGAGCTTCAAGGAAGGCGTGCGCGAGCAGTCCCTGCAGGCCCACAAGCACAAGGCGCTGGGTCATCTGCGTCTGACGCCGGAGGCGGCCCTGCAATCGCTGTCGCAGACCCTGTCGCAATCGGGCTGGACGGCGCGCGCGCAGGTGCGCAACAACGGCATCATGATCGCCGCGCGAAAGGGCGCGGCCAACAAACTCGGCTACCTGGCGGCGCACACGGCCATCGTGCTGATCTGCCTGGGCGGCCTGTTCGACGGCGACCTGCTGGTGCGCGCGCTGATGCTGATCCAGGGCAAGACCATCTACCAGGGCGGCGGCATGATTGCCGACGTGGCGCCCGAACACCGGCTCCCGCCCGCCAACCCGAGCTTCCGCGGCAACCTGATGGTGCCCGAGGGCGGGCGCACGGGCACGGCCATCCTGTCCATGACCGATGGCGTGGTGCTGCAGGACCTGCCCTTCGACGTCGAGCTGAAGAAGTTCAAGGTCGAGTACTACCCCACCGGCATGCCGCGCCTGTTCGCCTCCGACATCGTCGTATACGACCGCGACACCGGCCTGGCACAGCCGGCCACCGTCGAGGTCAACAAGCCCTTCAAGTACCGCGGCGTGGCCATCTACCAGAGCAGCTTCGACGACGGCGGCTCGCACCTGAAACTCACGGCCCTGCCCTTGACGGGCGGCGGCGCCGGCTTTCCCGTGGAAGGCACGGTGGGTGGCACCGGGCAGCTCGCCGCCACCGGCCCCGGCGGCGCGCCGCAGGCCGTCGAGTTCACCGGCCTGCGCGTCATCAATGTCGAGAACATGGCCGCAGGCAGCGAGAGCGGCGCCGACGTCCGCAAGGTCGACCTGGTCGGCTCGCTGCAGGAGCACCTGGGCAGCGGCGCCAAGACCAAGGGCGAGAAGACGCGGCGCAACGTCGGTCCCTCGTTCAGCTACAAGCTGGTCGACGCCAGCGGCCAGCGGCGCGAATTCAACAACTACATGCAGCCGGTCGACCTGGACGGGCGGCGCGTGTTCCTGATCGGCGTGCGCGAGTCGCTGGACGAGCCCTTCCGCTACCTGCGCGTGCCGGCCGACGAAAACGACAGCATGAAGGGCTGGCTGCGCCTGCGCCAGGCGCTGGCCGACCCGGCCCGGCGCGAACTGGCGGCACGCCGTTACGCCGAGGCAGCGACGCCCGTGAACCAGCCCAAGATGCAGCCACAGCTGTTCGCCACCGCGCGCCGCACCTTGGCGCTGTACGCCGGCGCAGAAGGCCTCAAGGCCGACGACCACCCGCAGCCCGGCAAATGGGGCGGCCTGATGGCGCTGTCGCAATTCGTCGACCAGGAGGTGCCCGAGGCCGAGCGCACGCGGGTCTCGGACGTCATCTTGCGCATCCTCAACGGCAGCCTCTACGAGCTCTACAAGATCAGCCGCGCGCAGGCCGGCCTGCCCGCCCCCGAGACGGACCAGGCCACGCAGAGTTTCATGACCCAATCGGTGCTGGCGCTGTCGGATTCGATGTTCTACCCGGCGCCCGTGCTGCTGCAACTCGACGATTACCAGCAGGTTCAGGCCAGCGTGTTCCAGGTGGCCCGTGCGCCGGGACAGACCCTGGTCTATGCAGGGGCTTGTCTGCTTATCATCGGCGTCTTTGCGATGCTCTACATCAAGGAGCGCCGCACCTGGATCTGGCTGGAGAGCGACCCGGCCCATCCGGAGCACACGCGTGTGCGCATGGCCTTGTCCAGCACCCGCGAGTCGCCCGACACCGTGCACGAGTTTGAGCAGCTGCAGCGCGCCGTATTGAAGGATTCCGTATGAACACCGCCACGTCCAGCACCGCCACTTCGAGCCTGATCATCGGCCGCAGCCATCCGCTGCAGCAGCGCAGCCCGCTGGATTGGCTGTTTGCCGCGCTGGTCGTCGCCGGCGCCGCGTTTGCCTTCTCGCGCTATGGCGCGTCGATGGACGTCTATGAAAAAGGCATCCTGAGCTTTGCGGTGCCGGCCCTGATCGCACTGGGCTGGTTCTGGGGTCCGGTGCGCCTGCTGGTGCTGGGCGTTGGCGCGGCCACGCTGCTGGCCATCAAGCTCTACACCGACCATCCCGGCAGCTACGGGGCCGACCTGGGCGCGGCCGACAAGGTGTTCCTGCTGAAGTACATGCTGTCCAGCCAGAGCGCCATCATGTGGATGGCCCTGCTGTTCTACATGAGCATGCTGTTCTACTGGATGGGCTTCTTCAAGAAGAGCGGCGACAGCACGGCCGAATTCATCGGCAGCCGGCTGGCCTATGCCGGCGTGTTCATGGCCCTGCTGGGCACCATGGTGCGCTGGTTCGAGAGCCACCAGATCGGCCCCAACATCGGGCACATCCCGGTCAGCAACCTCTACGAAGTGTTCGTCCTGTTCGCGTGGATGACGACGCTGTTCTACCTCTATTACGAAGCCCGCTTCAAGACCCGCGCTTTAGGCGCCTACGTGATGCTGGCTGTCAGCGGCGCGGTCAGCTTCCTGCTCTGGTACACCCTGGCGCGCGAGGCCCAGGAGATCCAGCCGCTGGTGCCGGCCCTGCAAAGCTGGTGGATGAAGATCCACGTGCCGGCCAACTTCGTCGGCTACGGCACCTTCTCGCTGTCGGCCATGGTCGCGCTGGCCTACCTGCTCAAGACGGCCTCGCAGCGCGCGCTGCTGATCGGCCTGGTCGGCATGCCTGCCCTGCTGATCGCCAGCATCCTGGCGGTGCGTTTTGGCGCCGAGCTCACGCCCGAGACGGTCGCCAGCCTGAACAGCTGGGCCGGCAAGATGACAAGCGTGCTGGCGTTCTTCGGCCTGTGCATCGCGCTGCGCAAGCCCCTGACCGCGCGCCTGCCCGCGCTCGAGACGCTCGACGACCTGATGTACAAGGCCATCGCCCTGGGCTTTGCCTTCTTCACCATCGCCACCATCCTGGGCGCCTTCTGGGCCGCCGAGGCCTGGGGCGGCTACTGGAGCTGGGACCCCAAGGAAACCTGGGCGCTGATCGTCTGGCTGAACTACGCCGCCTGGCTGCACATGCGCCTGATGAAGGGCCTGCGCGGCATGGCCTCGGCCTGGTGGGCCCTGGTCGGCCTGGTGGTCACGACCTTTGCGTTTCTGGGCGTGAACATGTTCCTCTCGGGCTTGCATTCCTACGGCACCTTGTAAGGCTTCGGTGCGCGACCGCACATTTTTCATTCAGACGGCGTAAGGTTTGCCTCCTGAACCACGACTCAAGGTCAATATCCTTGAGTCATGAATGGAAGGCCTGACATGTCCGCCCCGTATTTGAAGCGCTCCGCCAATATCCCGGCGATCCCTGGCAGCGAAATCACCCCGCGCGCCGTCTATGAATCCCGCCGCGACTGGCTGCGGCTGATGGCCGGCGGCGCGGCTGGCGCGGCACTGGCAGGCTGGGCCGGACGCGAAGCGCTGGCGCAGACGCCCGGCCCCGGCATGCTTGCCAAACTCCCGGGCGCGCGCAGCGCCACGCCCGGCGCCATGGTGATGGACAAGCTGACCTCCTACGCTGACGCCACCAGCTACAACAACTTCTACGAGTTCGGCACCGACAAGGCCGAACCGGCCGAGAACGCCCACACGCTCAAGACACGCCCCTGGACCGTGAGCATCGAAGGCGAATGCGCCAAGCCCGGCGTGCTCGACCTCGACAGCCTGATGAAGCTGGCCCCCATGGAAGAGCGCATTTACCGGCTGCGCTGCGTCGAAGGCTGGTCGATGGTGATTCCCTGGGTGGGCTTCTCGCTGGCCGAACTGATCAAGCGCGTCGAACCCAACTCGCGCGCCAAGTACGTCGAGTTCACGAGTCTGGCCGACAGGTCGCAGATGCCGGGCGTGCGTTCCGGCGTGCTCGACTGGCCCTATACCGAGGGCCTGCGCATCGACGAGGCCATGCACCCGCTGGCGCTGCTGACCTTCGGCCTGTACGGCGAAGTGCTGCCCAACCAGAACGGCGCGCCGGTGCGTGTGATCGTGCCCTGGAAGTACGGCTTCAAGTCGGCCAAGTCGCTGGTCAGGATCCGTTTCGTCGAAAAGCAGCCGACCTCCAGCTGGATGCGCGCCGCGCCGCAAGAATACGGCTTCTACAGCAACGTGAACCCGACCGTGGACCACCCGCGCTGGAGCCAGGCGGCCGAGCGCCGCATCGGCGAAGGCGGCTTTTTCGCCAAGAAGCGGCCCACGCTGATGTTCAATGGCTACGAGCCCCAGGTCGGCCAGCTTTACGCCGGCATGGACCTCAGGAAGTATTTCTGAGATGAAGCGCTCTCCCTTTCTGCATCCAGCCGCCAAGCCGCTGCTGTTCGCCATCTGCCTGGGCCCGCTGGCCTGGCTGGTCTGGCGCGGCCTCAACGACCAGCTGGGCGCCAACCCGGCCGAGGCGCTGATCCGCTCGCTGGGCGATTGGACCCTGCGCGGCCTGTGGCTGACGCTGTGCATCACGCCCCTGCGCGTGCTGACGAACCAGCCGGCGCTGGCGCGCTTTCGCCGCATGCTGGGCCTGTTCGCGGCCTTTTACGCCAGCCTGCACCTGCTGGCCTACGGCTGGTTCGACATGAGCCTGGATTGGGCCGACATCGCCCACGACATCGGCAAGCGCCCCTTCATCCTGATGGGCTTCGCCGCCTGGCTGATGCTGCTGCCCTTGGCCGCGACCTCGTTCAACCGCGTCATCAAGACCATGGGCGCCAAGGCCTGGCAAGCCCTGCACAAGCTGGTCTACCTGATCGCGCTGGTGGGCCTGGCGCATTTCATCTGGATGCGCGCGGGCAAGCACAACTTCGCGGAGCCCGAGGTGTACGGGCTGATCCTGGCGCTGCTGCTCGGATGGCGCGTCGTGCAAGCGCTCAGGAAGCGCGCGCCCTGGCGAGTCGCATTCCCCCGCATCGGCACATTCGGCAAGGGCCTGGGATAATCGCGGGTTCGCGCAAGCTCTGCTGTGTTCCCCGATGCCCGCCTCCACCCATTTGCCCAAGGGTCTATCCCCGACCCTGCATGACGCCGAACCGCAGCCGCAGGCGGTGGACGTCGCCATCGTGGGCGGCGGGCCGGCAGCCTGCAGCGCCGCCTCCTGGCTCAGCCATCTGGGACTGCAAGTCGCATTGATCGAACGCGCGCCCGAGTTGTGCCACGGCCTGCGCAAGCTGCATTTCCAGCAGGACTGGGTGCTCGGCGCCGGGCAGACCAGCCTGGCTCAACTGGGCGAACGCTATGCCGACGAAGTACAGGCGCTGCCGCGGCTGAACCTGCACCTGGGACGGCCCTTGCACCATGTCGATTGGCGCGACGGCCAGGGCTGGCAGCTGTATCTGGACCCCGGGCAGGCTGTGCGCGCCCGTGCCCTGATCCTGGCCACGGGCTTGCGTCCGCTGCGCCCCGACACCTTTTTCTCAGCACCAGCCGACCACCGGCTGCCGGCGCGCGTGATGGACGCGCTGGAGCTCACGGCCTGCCGCGAACATCTCGCCCCCGGCCGGACCTTGCTGCTAGGCGGCGGCGACAACGCAATGGAAAACGCGCTGTACCTGCACGCACGCGGACACCGCGTCACGCTGTGGTCGCGCAGCGACTGGCGGGCCCAGCAGGCCTTGGTGGAGCAGCTGGACGCCTTGGGCGAGACTGTCTGCCAGCGCCCGCGTTCGCCCATGCCCACGCAGGTCTCGTCCGACGCCGACGGCGTGACCGTCGTCTCATCCCGGTTCGGCGCGGAACGCTTCGACCATGTCGCCGTGCTGCTGGGCTTCGAGGCGGAGCCCGGCGCCTGGCTGCTGGTCAGCGACGCGCTGCAGCGCGCCGGCGTCACCGCGCCCTCGCAGCCCTTTCGCGACGAGCCCCGGTTTGCCGCGCTGGGCCTGTTCGTCGCGGGCGACGCCAGCGCCAGGCACCATCCCTGCGTGCAGACGGCGCTGGGCGACGGCGTCGTTGCGGCCAAGCAGGCAGAGGGCTTTCTGCGCCCTTTGCGCGAAGGCCAGCCGCCTCCGGCCATGCGACGCAACAACCGCCAGGTGATTCACCTCAGCGGACTGCGCTTCGGCGCCAATCTGGGCGTGCTGGACTTCGAACGCGAAGGTCCGCAACCCATACAGGTCGATGCCGAGGTGAACCTCGGCGCGCAGACCATCGTCTCGCGCGACGCCGAGATTGCGCATGTGCTCGACTACCGCCGCGTGCGCCAGATCATCATCGACGAATGCACCGCCGAGCACACCGACCTGCTCGAAGCCCTGCTGGGCAAGCTCTGCACGCGCTTGATGAAGCTGCACGGCGTGGCCGGCGTACGCATCAAGGTCACCAAGCTGGAGATCTTCCCGGACTGCCAGGTCGCCATCAGCGCCGAATGCGGCGCCTGGTGAAGCATCCAGACCTCACCATGAACTTTGAATGAATATCGCCATGAACAACGAAACCCTGGATGCGGCCATCGAGCAGCCGGTCGACAAGAAGATGTCCGTCGACATCAACAAGCTCTCCAAGCGCCTGCACCGCCAGGTCGGCCAGGCCATCGCCGACTTCAACATGATCGAGGACGGCGACAAGGTCATGGTCTGCCTGTCCGGCGGCAAGGACAGCTACTCGCTGCTCGACATCCTGATCAACCTGAAGCAGCGCGCGCCGATCAAGTTCGACATCGTCGCGGTCAACCTGGACCAGAAGCAGCCCGGCTTCCCCGAGCACGTGCTGCCCGCCTACCTGAAGTCGCGCGGCGTGGATTTCCACATCGAGGAGCAAGACACCTACTCCATCGTCAAGCGCCTGATCCCGGAGGGCAAGACCACCTGCAGCCTGTGCTCGCGCCTGCGCCGCGGCAATCTATACCGCGTGGCAGAGCAGCTCGGCGCCACCAAGATCGCTCTGGGCCATCACCGCGACGACATCGTCGTGACCCTGCTGCTCAACATGTTCTTCGGCAGCCGCATGAAGGGCATGCCGCCCAAGCTGGTCAGCGACGACGGCAAGAACGTGGTGATACGCCCGCTGGCCTATGTGGCCGAGTCCGACCTGGTGCGCTGGGCCGCGCACCGCGAGTTCCCCATCATTCCCTGCAACCTCTGCGGCAGCCAGGAAAACCTGCAGCGCGTGCAGGTCAAGGCCATGATCCACGAGTGGGAGAAAAAGTATCCGGGCCGGGTCGACAACATGTTCACGGCCATGGGCAACATCGTGACCTCGCACATGATGGACACCAAGCTGTTCCCCTTCAAGACCATCAAGGCCACCGGCACGCCCGAGGCCGACGGCGACATCGCATTCGACGAGGACGAGAGCTGCGGCGAGCCCAAAGCACAGACCATCCAGCTGATCCGCGACCTGTAAACATGTCTTAACGCGACCGAGCAGCAGCTTTACAGCAGCAATGCGCGGGCCTGCCTAAAATGAATGTATCGGGACCCGTTTCCCCTTGAGCCCGGAGGTACATCATGATCAAGCGTCGCGTATTCACGGGCCGGGCCCTGACGGCCCTGGCTGCGGGCACGCTCGCCTTGAGCGCATGCAGCGGCATCTACACGGTCTATGCCGACGTCAGCACGTTTGGCGATTGGCCGGTCGGGCGCAATTCGGGCAGCTACTCGATCGAACGCCTGCCCTCCCAACAACAGCCGACGCCGCTTCAGGCCGAGCTGGAAGACGGTACACGCCAGGCGCTGCAAAAGGCTGGGTTCACGCCATCGACCGATCCGCGCAAAGCCGACGTGATCATCACCATCGGCGCCCGTTTCAGCGTTGCCGAGCCCTACCCCTGGGATGATCCCTTCTGGTGGCATGGCCGAGGTCGCGGCTACTGGGCCTACGGACCCTGGGGCTACGGCCCGGGCCGCCGCTGGGGCGGTCCGATGTGGGCCGAACCGGTCTATCAGCGCGCCGTGGCGATCCTGATCCGCGACCGCGCCACCGGCGACCCGATCTACGAGGCACGCGCCACCAGCGACGGTCTGACGCAAGGCAACAAGGCCTTGTCGGACGCCTTGTTCCAGGCCGCCATGAGCGATTTCCCGGCCGCCAAGCCTGAATCCCATTCGGTCGGCGTGCAGGTCGGTCCGCAGGCGAGCGCCCACTGAGCCAGCAGCCTTGCAGGAGCGGGCACGGCGCACCGACCTCGGCGCCGCGATAATCAGGGTTTTTCAAAAACCCTGGTATTTCTATACCCTTCACTACACATGGCGCTCAACATCGTGATCATGGCCGCGGGCAAGGGAACCCGGATGAAGTCGGCCGCCCCCAAGGTTCTGCACAAGCTCGCAGGCCGATCGCTGCTGCAGCATGTGCTCGACAGCACCGCCGGGCTGGCGGCGCGGCACCGCATCGTGATCACCGGCCATGGCGCCGAACAGGTCGAAAAGGCGGTCCATGGCGAGGCGCTGCGCTTCGTGCGCCAGGTTCCTCAGCTGGGCACCGGCCATGCCGTCCAGCAGGCCGTGCCCGAACTGGACGAGAACGGCACCACCTTGATCCTGAACGGCGATGTGCCGCTGATCAAGGCCGACACCGCTAAGCGCTTGGTCGACGCCTGTAAGGGCGAGACGCTGGCGCTGCTGACCATCCATCTGGCCGATCCTGCCGGGTATGGCCGAATCGTGCGCAGGAACGGCGCGCCGAATGGCGAGGTGCAGGGCATCGTCGAGCACAAGGACGCCACGCCCGAGCAATTGCTGATCCGCGAAGGCTACACCGGCATGATGGCCGCCCCCACCGCAGCACTGAAACGCTGGGTCGCGCAACTCAGCAACCAGAACGCCCAGGGCGAGTACTACCTGACCGACATCGTCGCCATGGCCGAAGCCGAGGGCGTGCCCGTGCTCGGCATTGCAGCGCCGAATGAAACCGAGGTGCTGGGCGTGAACAGCCCGGCGCAACTGGCCGACCTGGAGCGCCGCTATCAGCGCGAACAGGCGCAAGCGCAGATGGAAGCCGGCGTACGCCTGGCCGATCCGGCCCGGTTTGACCTGCGCGGCGAGCTCCGCTGCGGCCAGGACGTCGAGATCGACGTGAACTGCGTCTTCGAAGGTCAGGTGACGCTGGGCGACGGCGTCCGCATCGGCGCCCACTGCGTGATCCGCAACGCCGAGATCGCCGCCGGTGCGCGCATCCATGAGTTCACGCACATCGACGGCGAAGCCGCCGGCGTGCGCGTCGGCGAAGGCGCCCTGGTCGGACCGTTCGCCCGCCTACGGCCGGGCGCCGAGCTGGGCGCCGAGGTCCACATCGGCAATTTCGTCGAAGTCAAGAACTCCTCGCTGGCCAAGGGCGCCAAGGCCAACCACCTGGCCTACCTGGGCGACGCCGACGTGGGCGAGCGCGTCAACTACGGCGCGGGATCCATCACCGCCAACTACGACGGTGCCAACAAGCATCGCACCGTGATCGGCAACGATGTGCACGTGGGCTCCAACTGCGTGCTGGTGGCACCGGTCAGCATCGGCGACGGGGCCACCATAGGCGGCGGGTCGACCATCACCAAGAGTGTCGCCGCGGGCGAACTGGCTGTTGCGCGTGGCCGACAAACCAGCCTCAGCGGCTGGCAGCGCCCGGTCAAGAAATCAAAAACTTGAGCTCTTTTTGCGCGCAAAGCGTGACAAAGTACCGCTGCGCCCGTAGGATCCCCCGCAACCCCTCAATCGGAGGGAGCCAAGCTCGCCCAAGCTGTCTAGTATGGGAACAGTTGTTGGATTGGAATGACTCTCATGGCTCACATCTCTGCTGACATGGCCCTGCTGGAACTAGGCGGCGCCGCTGCCGAAGACCGCATCGATCTCGTGCCGGCCGAGGGCCTGTCCGCCGACTTTGAAGCCCGGCAGGCGCAGGACGAGCAACGCGCCCGGACCGAGGCCTTGGAGCGCATGGCCTTGGAGCATGCGCGCTGCGACGACGCCGCCAGTGCCTGCTGGTATCTGTGCCGCAGCATGGGCCTGGCCCGCCAGCAGGAACCGGGCGAACCGAATCTGGAATTGCTGTTCGACCTGCTCGGCGCACTGGCCGACCTGCCCGCCGAAGTCTGTGCGGCCCCGCAAGCCGACGCCGTGGGCGAGGCCGACGGCCTGGGTATCTTCGAGCTGTGCAACCAATTGGCCGCTGCGCGTGAACTGACGCAAGATGCCTGGAACGATGCCGAAGCTTCGAACCAGCAACTGGTGGCCTGCCCCTCCGCAGCCGCAAGCCAGCTGCATTAAGCCGAGGCGACCTCAAGCGCCGCTGCGCTGCTCGTAAGCCGAAATCAGGCGGCTGACCCGCGACACCGACAACCCCACTTCCCGTGCCAGCTGGCTCATGGCCACGCCGGCTTGGGTATGCGCCTTGTACAGAACCTCATCCCGAGGTCCTTGCAGCAGAGCCATGCGGCGCGCACGCAAGCCGCGCGCCAAGCCATAGGCCGAGTCATGGCGGCGCGCCGCCAGGCGGCGCTCGCGACTGACCCGCGCCTCGAAGGCTGCATCGCCCCAGAACACCTGATGGCGCACCTGACCATCCAGGCTGGCCGGCGCAGCCTGCACCAGCATCTGCCCGTAGCGCCGCGCCGCGCGCCGATGCGCCGCCTGCGTGTCGACCCACTCGCCTGCCACGTGGCTGTGAAGGCCCTGCACGTCCAGCCAGTCCGGTGCCGGCGACAACCCGAGATGGACCGCACAGCTCGACCAGGGCCAGGCTTGCGCCCACGCCTCCGGACGGTCAGAAGATTTGTTCACCAAGCCTTCGCGTACGGCGCAACGATCGACGTGGATGCAGGCTTCCAGCAGATGCCGCTCCCGATCCACCAGCAAGGACTTGTAGCGCCCCCGGAACACATGTCCGGTGCTGCCGTGCCGGCCATGGTGGTGCTGGGTATAGACCCCGTTGATGTGCCGCATCAGGCGGGCCAGATTGGCTTGCCGCGTGAACACCAGCAACTCGTAGTGCGTCTGGGTCAGCGTATAGGCCAGCACCTGCGCGTCGAACCTGTGCATGGCCTGCGCCACCACCTCCAGTAGGCTGCGGCGATCGGCGTCATCGACAAACACCTGGGTATCGCCCTGCGCCCGTGCGCTGACGAGATAGACGGCACCCGCCAATTCGATTCGGAGTGGTCTGGCCATGTTGAAAACCTAGGCTACGAAGGCACAAAAGGCAAGCCTTGGCACGGGGAACCGGCACCTGCCGATCCCGATCACAAATGATGCACTGAGGCTGTACTACGCGGTCCAATGAGCACGAAAGGGCACGAAAATAGGACCATGGAATATCCGCACTACAACCCCAACTCAGACCACCTGCCCCTCAGCGACGAGGAGTTGGCCGGGCTCGACGACATGCTGGGCAAGCTGCCCTCGGACGCCGCCATGAACATCGAGGCGATGGACGGCTACCTGACTGCCCTGCTGGTGAGCCCGCGCCCCCTGCCGGAGATTCCCGGCGCCGCCTGGCTGCCCGTGGTCTGGGGCGGCGACGTGGCTGACTCCGGTGCCGACACGTCCGAGCACTACCCTTTTGTCAGCGGCAAGCAGCGCAAGCGCGTGATGATGCTGGTCTTGCGGCATCTCAACAGCATCGCCCATCAATTGCGCGACAGGCCGCAGGCCTGGGAGCCCATCTTCAGCATTGCTGAGGATGACGACACCCTGCTGACCGACGCCGAAGACTGGTGCATCGGCTTCATGACCGGCGTGGACCAGGCCGTCGACGCCTGGGCACCCTGGTTCAAGCACGAGTTCGGCCGCGCGGCATTAGCGCCTATCGCACTGTTGGGATCGGACGATGAAGACCGCTCGGCGGAGGAGCGCGCGAGCCTGGCCGACCCGCATCAACTGGACGCCATCAGCCGAGAAGTCCCGGAAGGGGTGCTGAATCTGCGCGAATTGATCCACCCCAGTCCCTGAACGTTCGCCCCGGACATAGGGGGCAAAACCCCCACAGGGCGGCTGAACGTTCCGGTCGCAGGGATCAGTCCTATTGCCTCATCGCTTCGATTTCCGGGAAAATGCGCACAAGGCATCTGCAAAAGCCCATCTGCAAATGCCGGGGCAAAGTTCCATTTGCACTCTTTTGAATGCCACGCCATGTTTGACAAACTGTTCGCCTGCATCGGACTCATGGTTTGCCTGGCACTGGCCGTGCATATGTGTGTCCCTTCCAGGCTGCAGCGGCGCATGGAAGCGCTTCCTGACACCGTGCTGCGCTGGCTCAAGGAGCGCCTGATCTGGCGCTTCAATGCGCGCGAACGCCGCCGCGTGGCACATCGCGTCACCGTCGCCGCGATTTCACGTGCACGCCAGGCGGCCAACGAGGAAAACGGCAGCTGGGACGGCAATGTCTACCGTCCCAAGCAATTTGAACGGCCCGGCTCCGGCAAGCTGCACTGAGCCTGGCTCAGCCGCGCATGCCCCGAGCCAGCACCGGGGCCAGGGCTTGCCCCGTATGCGAGCCAGACGCAACAACCGCTTCTGGCGTTCCCGCCACCACCACCTGTCCGCCTGCGGCCCCACCTTCGGGCCCGAGATCGATGATCCAGTCAGCCTCGGCCATCACGTCCAGGTCGTGCTCGATCACCACCACGGAATGCCCGCCGCTGACGAGCCGGTGCAGCACGCGGATCAGCCTCTCAACATCGGCCATGTGCAGGCCCACGGTGGGTTCATCCAGCACATACAACGTGTGCGGCGCCTTCTGGCCGCGGCGCGCCACGTCGTCGCGCACCTTGACCAGTTCGCTGACCAGCTTGATGCGCTGCGCCTCGCCACCCGACAAGGTCGGCGAGGGTTGTCCCAGCGTCAGATAACCCAGGCCCACGTCCTTGAGCAGTTGCAGCGGGTGGGCAATCGCTGGCATGGCGGCAAAGAACTCGACCGCCTCGTCCACCTCCATGGCCAGCACGTCGCCAATGCTCTTGCCGCGCCAGCTCACGCCCAGGGTTTCCGGGTTGAAGCGCTGGCCGTGGCATTGGTCACACAGCACTTTCACGTCGGGCAGGAAGCTCATGGCAATCGTCTTCATGCCCTGACCCTCGCAGCCCGGGCAGCGGCCTGCCCCGGTGTTGAAGCTGAACCGGCCCGCCGCGTAGCCGCGCGCCTTGGCCTCCAGGGTTTCGGCGAACAGCTTGCGGATCGCGTCCCAGAAACCGATGTAGGTGGCGGGACAGGAGCGCGGTGTCTTGCCGATGGGGGTCTGGTCAACCTCCAGCACGCGATCGACCTGCTCGTGCCCGTCAACGCCGGCGCAGCCCAGCCACTGCGCCGGCGCGCGGCGCAAGGGCACTGCCAGCGCCATGTTGGCCAGCAGCACGTCGCGCGCCAGGGTGCTCTTGCCGCTGCCGGACACGCCGGTCACGGCCACCAGGCGCTGCAGGGGCACGGCCACATTCACGTCGCGCAGGTTGTGCAGGCTGGCCTTGCGCACCCGCAATTGCGGCGCACCCGCCTCCATCGCCCGGCGCGCCTGCAAGGGATGCAACAGCGGCTGGGCCAGGAAGCGCCCTGTCACCGAATCGGATTGCGCCGCCAGATCGGCGGCCGTGCCCTGCGCCACCACGCGACCGCCGCGCTTGCCGGCGCCGGGTCCGATATCGATGATGTGGTCGGCGCGGCGTATGGTGTCCTCGTCGTGCTCGACCACCACCAAGGTGTTGCCCTTGTCACCCAGCGTGCCCAGAGCCTTCAGCAGGATCTGGTTGTCGCGCGGATGCAGGCCGATGGTGGGCTCGTCCAGCACATAGCAAACCCCCTGCAGATTGCTGCCCAGCTGCGCCGCCAGGCGGATGCGCTGCGCCTCGCCGCCCGACAGGGTGGGCGCGGCGCGATCCAGCGTCAGGTAGCCCAGGCCGACCTCCTGCAGGAACTCGAGCCGGCCCTGAATCTCGCTGACCACGTCGCGCGCGATGTCGGCATCGCGCCCCTGCAGCGTCAAACCTTGCACCCAGGCGCTCGCCTCGGCCACGCTCCAGGACGCCACCGTGCTGATGGCCTGCGCCTCGAAGGTGACCGAGCGCGCCACCGCATTCAGGCGCGAACCATGGCAATCCGGGCAAGGCTTGTCGCTGAGGTCCTCGACCTCGGCCTCCTCGGCCGGAAAGCGCTGCTCGCGACCGCGGTTGTCCTTCTCCTGCAATGACTCGTCGAGCGCCCGACGCTGTTCGCGGGTCAGGGCCAGCCCCGTGCCCACGCAGCTTTCGCACCAGCCATGCTTGGAGTTGTAGGAGAACAGCCGCGGGTCCAGTTCCGGATAACTGGTGCCGCACATCGGGCAGGCACGCTTGGTCGAGAACACCTTGACCTGGCCCAGTCCTTGCGTCGATCGCCCGTCGGCCAGGGCTTCGTGCAAGCCGTGCAGCGGCGCCAGCACATGCAGCACGCCCTTGCCGTAATCAAGCGCCTTGGCCAGCAGGGCGCGCAGCTCGGCCTCGTGCTCGACCGACACGGCCAGATCGCCCACCGGCAGCTCCAGGGTGTGCTCCTTGAAACGGTCCAGGCGCGGCCACGGCGACACCGGCAGGAACTCGCCGTCAACGCGCAGGTGGCTGTAGCCGCGTCCCTTGGCCCATTTGGCCAGGTCGGTGTAGAGCCCCTTGCGATTGACCACCAGCGGCGCCATCAGGCCCACATGCTGGCCCCTGTAGTCGCGCAGCAGCTGCGCGGCGATCGATTCGACGCTTTGCGGACGTACCGGCGTGCCGTCGTGCACGCAGTGCTGCACACCCAGCTTCACGTAGAGCAGGCGCAGGAAGTGCCAGACCTCGGTGGTGGTGGCCACCGTGCTCTTGCGGCCGCCGCGGCTCAGACGCTGCTCGATCGCGACCGTGGGCGGGATGCCCCACACCGCATCCACTTCGGGCCGGCCTGCCGGCTGCACGATGGAGCGCGCATAGGCGTTGAGCGACTCCAGGTAGCGGCGCTGTCCCTCGTTGAACAGGATGTCAAAGGCCAGCGTGCTCTTGCCCGAGCCCGACACCCCTGTCACCACATTGAACTGTCCGCGCGGGATGCTCACGTCGACCGACTTGAGGTTGTGCTCGCGCGCATTGACGATGCGTACCGCCTCCTGCGCCGCGGCACGCCGGGCCCGCACGATGCTCTGCAGCGGGCGGCCGTCTTCAACACGGTGCCTGACGGCGGTGGCGGGCCGGTCCATGTGCTGCGAGTACTCGCGCAAGGCCTGTGCCGTGTGGGAACTCGGGTGCAGCTTGAGCTCCTCGGGCGTGCCGCAGGCGATGATCTCGCCGCCGTCCTCGCCGCCATCAGGTCCGAGGTCGATCAGCCAGTCGGCGGCGCGGATCACGTCGAGGTTGTGCTCGATCAGGATCAGCGAATGCCCGGCCGTCAGCAGCTTGCGCATGGCGCGCATCAGCTTGGCGATGTCGTCGAAATGCAGGCCCGTCGTCGGCTCGTCGAACAGGAACAAGGTGCCCTTGCGCGCGATAGCCTGGCGCGACTTGGCCGAGCTCGACGCCGCCTCGGCCAGAAAACCGGCGAGCTTGAGGCGCTGCGCCTCGCCGCCGGACAGAGTGGGCACGGGCTGGCCCAGCCGGATGTACTCCAGGCCCACGTCCAAAATCGGCTGCAGCTTGCCCAGCACCTCGCGGTGCGCATGGAACAGCTGCACGGCCTCGCTGACGGTCAACTCCAGCACGTCGGCCACCGACAGCGCGCGCTCGCCCAGGCTCAGCTTGACATCGAGCATCTCGGCACGGTAGCGGCGCCCGTCGCAATCAGGGCAGCGCAGGTAGACGTCGGACAGGAACTGCATCTCGACATGCTCGAAGCCCGAGCCGCCGCAGGTCGGGCAGCGGCCGTCGCCGGCGTTGAAACTGAACATGCCGGCTGTGTAGCTGCGCTCGCGCGCCAGGGGCACGTCGGCGAACAGCTTGCGGATTTCGTCGAACGCGCCCACGTAACTGGCCGGGTTCGAGCGCGCGGTCTTGCCGATCGGCGACTGGTCGACAAACACGGCATCGGACAGCCAGTCGGCGCCCAGCAGGCGGTCGAACTGCCCGGCCGCCTCGGTGGGCTGGCCGAAGTGGCGCGCCAGGGCCGGATACAGCACGTCCTGCATCAGCGTGCTCTTGCCCGAACCCGAGACGCCGGTCACGACCACCATGCGCTGCAGCGGAAACTCGACGCTGACGTTCTTGAGGTTGTGCTCGCGCACGCCTTCCAGGATCAGGCGCGGCGTGCTGGCGTCCACCGCGCGCTTGAGGCCCATGCCCACGTGCTTGCGCGCGCCCAGGTAGGCGCCGGTCAGGGTGTCGGCGCTGCGTATGGTCTCGGGCGTGCCGTCAAACACGATGGCGCCGCCGCGCTCGCCGGGGCCGGGGCCCATGTCGATCAGCCGGTCGGCCGCCAGCATCACCGCCGGGTCGTGCTCGACCACCACCAGCGTGTTGCCGGCGTCGCGCAGCCGGTGCATGGCCTGCACGATGCGGTTCATGTCGCGCGGGTGCAGCCCGATGCTGGGCTCGTCCAGCACGAACAGGGTGTTGACCAGCGAGGTGCCCAAAGCGGTGGTCAGGTTGATGCGCTGCACCTCGCCGCCCGAGAGCGTGCGGCTCTGGCGGTCCAGCGTGAGGTAGCCCAGGCCCACGTCGCACAGGTACTTGAGCCGGTTGCGAATCTCCTCCAGCAGCAGCTTGAGCGCCTCGTCCAGCATCGTGCTGGGCAGCTGCAGCTCGTCGGCGAAACGGCGCAGGCGATGGATGGGCAGTTGCATCAGATCGTGCAGCGACAAGCCATCAAGCGACTCCAGCTGCGCGCGGCTCCAGCTCGTGCCGACCGGCAGGAAGCGCTGTTCCGCAGGCAGGGCCTGGTCCGCCAGCGCCTTGCTGCCGACGCGCCACAGCAGGGCTTCGGTCTTCAGCCGGGCGCCGTTGCAGACCGTGCAGGGCGTGTAGCTGCGGTACTTGGACAGCAGCACCCGGATGTGCATCTTGTAGGCCTTGCTCTCCAGGTATTCGAAGAAGCGCCGCACGCCGTACCACTGCTGGTTCCACTTGCCGTTCCAGTTCGGCGAGCCGTCCACCACCCAGTCGCGCTGCGCCTGCGACAGCTGGCTCCAGGCCGTGTCGCGCGGGATGCCGGCGTCGCCGGCGTACTTGATCAGATCGTCCTGGCATTCCTTCCAGGCCGGCGTCTGCATGGGTTTGATCGCGCCCGAGCGCAGGGTCTTGCGCTCGTCGGGGATCACGAGACCCATGTCCACCCCAATCACGCGGCCAAAGCCGCGGCAGGCCTCGCAGGCGCCCATGGCGGAATTGAACGAGAACAGCGGCGGCTGCGGATCCTGGTAGCGCAGGTCGCTGTCGGGGCAGTGCAGGCCGGTCGAATAGCGCCACAGCTCGGGCTCGGCGCCGTCTTCCGCGCCAAAAGCGTAGACGTTCAGGCGGCCGCTGCCGCGCTTGAGGCACAGCTCGATGGCCTCCATGGCGCGCTGCTTGTCGGCCCCCTGGATGCGGAAGCGGTCGGCCACCACGTCCAGCACCTTGACGGTCTGGCGCGGCGCCTCCCCAGCCTGGGCCTCCTTGGCCTTTTTTCCCGCCTTGGCAGGCTTGTCCGTCTTTTCAGTCTGCGAGGCCGGCGCGGCCAGCGGCACCGCCATTTCGCGTTCGGCCTGCACGCGCGTGAAACCGCTGGCGCTCAGCCACTGCTGCACCTGCTCGGCGCTGGTATTGGCAGGCAGCTCGACCGGGAAGGTCAGGTGCAAGCGGGCGTCGAAGGCCTGCGTGCGCTGCATCAGCTCGGCATAGATGGTCTGCGCCGAATCGTGGCGCACCGGCAAGGCCGTCTGCCGGTCGTACAGCGAGGCGGCGCGGGCAAACAGGAGCTTGAGGTGGTCGTTCAGCTCGGTCATGGTGCCCACGGTCGAACGCGAGGTGCGCACCGGGTTGGTCTGGTCGATCGCGATGGCGGGCGGCACGCCGTCGACCTTGTCGACGGCCGGCCTGTCCATGCGGTCCAGGAACTGGCGCGCATAGGCCGAGAAAGTCTCGACATAGCGGCGCTGGCCCTCGGCGTACAGGGTGTCGAACACCAGGCTCGACTTGCCTGAGCCGCTGGGACCGGTGACCACCGTCAATTCCTGCGTGGCGATGTCCAGATCCAGGTTCTTGAGGTTGTGCTGGCGAGCACCACGTATGCGAATGTGACCGTCGGACATCTGGCAGGCCTGGCTAGGGTGAGGAGCGAACATTCTAGAGAGTGTCGGCCCACTCCAAGGCAGTTTGAAGGCAATGCCTAGGCGACACCCAGGCGATACCCAGGCAAAACCCGGATCAGACACTTTGTCACCAGAAAACCGGCCCTTCCTGCTTGTCTTGGTGCCGACTCAAAGGCAAGATCCGCCCCAGAAGCCTGCGAGGTTGAAATCCCGCGTTTGAGCCGCTGGACGAATTGGGCGTCCGGCTTTCACGTTGGTGTCGCATCAGATCTGGGCACCAGACGGGCGACACAGGACACCGAGTACTGCCATGACCTGCGTTTCGCATTCGCTCCCCAACCCGCCACGGGTGCTGCTGGTCGAAGACAACCCGATCAACCAGATCGTCGCCCTGGAATTCCTGAACCAGTTGGGCGTCAGCACGCGCCTGGCCAACAATGGCCAGGAGGCGCTGGCCAGTTGCCAGACCTGCACACCGGATCTGGTCTTGATGGACATCCAGATGCCCGTCATGGACGGCCTCGAATGCACGCGCCAGCTCCGGCGCCTGCAAGCCGCCCGGGACCTGGCGCCCTTCCCCATCCTGGCGCTAACGGCCCACATGCTGCAAAGCGACGTGCGCGCCAGCCTGCAGGCCGGCATGGACGCGCACCTGACCAAGCCGATCGACTTCGGCATCCTGCAGCAGGAGCTAGGGCGCTGGATCCGATTGCCCGGACAGCACGGCATGCCGCCGCCGGCATGAGGCCCGCATCGGGCGGCGCGGCAATTCACGCCAAAATGCGCGCAACTGTTCGTGTCTATGCTGCCGCCCGCCATGCCCAATGCCAATCTCTTCGCCGCCCTGCGCGCCGCCTTTCCTGAAGACCTGGACGCCTGCGCCATCGAATGCGCGGAAGCGCTCCCGGACGGCAGCACGCCGCGCTATAGCTGGCGCGACATCGACCGGGGCACCGCGATGATGGCCAACCTGCTGAGCTCGCTGGAACTGCCGAAAGGCAGCCGCATTGCGGTGCAGACCGAAAAAAGCGTCGAGGCCTTGATGCTGTACCTGGCAGTGCTGCGCGCCGGCTACGTGGTCCTGCCGCTCAACACGGCCTACCAGGCGTCCGAACTCGAATACTTCATCGCCAATGCCGGGCCCGCCGTGGTGGTGTGCAGCGGCCAGCATTTCGGCTGGGTGTCCAAGCTGGCCTTCGTGGCCGGCACCTCCTACGTGTTCACGCTCAATGACGACCGCACCGGCAGCCTGCTCGAGCGCGCCGCGCATTGCAGCGACCAGCACGTCGTCGCCGTCAAGCGTGCCGACGAGCTCGCGGCCATTCTCTACACCAGCGGCACGACCGGACGCAGCAAGGGCGTCATGCTCAGCCACGGCAACCTGCTCAGCAATGCCCTGACGCTGAAGTCGTACTGGGGCTGGCGCACGCCCGCCGAGGGCGGCGATGTGCTGATCCATGCGCTGCCCATCTTCCATGTGCACGGCTTGTTCGTGGCCTGCCACGGCGCGCTGCTGAACGGCAGCAAGATGATCTGGTTCGGCAAGTTCGAGCCGCAGGCCGTGATCAGGCGCCTGCCCGAGGCCACGGTGTTCATGGGCGTGCCCACGCTGTACGTCCGCATGCTCGCCGAGCCCGCGCTGGACCGCGAAGCCTGCCGCCCCATGCGTCTGTTCATCAGCGGTTCGGCCCCGCTGCTGATCGACACCTTCAAGGACTGGCAGACCCGCACCGGACACACCATCCTGGAGCGTTACGGCATGAGCGAAACCCTCATGCTGACGTCCAATCCCTGCAAACCTGAGAACGGGGAGCGCGTAGGCGGCACTGTCGGACCGGCGCTGCCGGGCGTGCAGGTGCGCATCGTCGACGACCAGGGCCGCGCCTGCGCGACAGACGAGATCGGCCACATCCAGGTCAAGGGCCCCAACGTCTTCAACGGCTACTGGCGCATGCCGGAAAAGACCCGCGAAGAGTTCAGCGCCGACGGCTGGTTCAAGACCGGCGACGTGGGCCAATGCGACGCCAAGAACTATGTCCGCATCGTCGGGCGCAGCAAGGACCTGATCATCAGCGGCGGCTACAACGTCTATCCCGCCGAGGTGGAAGGCTATCTCAACGAACTGGCCGGCGTGGCCGAGTCGGCCGTGATCGGCGTGCCGCACCCGGATTTCGGCGAGGGCGTGGTGGCGGTCCTGGTGGCGCGCACCGGCGCCCATGTCGACGGGTCCGCCGTGATGGCGCAGCTCAAGGGCCGCATCGCCAACTTCAAGCAGCCCAAGCGCGTGTTCGTCGTCGCGGAGCTGCCGCGCAACACCATGGGCAAGGTCCAGAAGAACCTGCTGCGAGAGCAGTACAAGGCGGCTTTCATATGAACGGTGTCAATACCAACACACTCTGCCCGCGTTGCGGACAAGCGTTCAGATGCGGCGCCACGGCCTCGCGCTGCGATTGCTTTGATCTCCAGCTCAGCGAAGAACTGCGGACCCGCCTGGTCCAGCAATATGAGCACTGCCTGTGCCTGACCTGCCTGAGGCAACTGCAGGCGCAGGAGACCTCCGCGCCGGGCGATCCGGCGAAGGCTTGACGCCCCGGGCTACTTCACGACGAACACCGGTACGGTCGACAAGGTCAATACTTTTTGCGCCACGCTGCCCAGCAGCAGCTTGTCCAGGCCGCGCCAGCCGTGCGAACCCATCACGATCAGATCGGCACCGACCTGCTGGGCCTGTTCAACCAGGGCCTGTGCGGCGCCATGCTCGTGCAGCACCTTGCACGTCACCATCACGCCGGCCTGCTGCGCCAGCGCCTGCACCTTGTCCATGCCCTGCCGGGCCGCCTGCTCGGCGGCATCCAGGTAATACGCCAGCGCTTCGCCGCCGCCGTCCGGCACCGTCAGGAAGGGCACCGGATCCACCACGCTCACCACGTCGATCACGGCCTCATAGCGCCGAGCCAGATCGACCGCCACGCCGGCCGCCTTGTCGGCGCAGGCCGAACCATCGCTTGCCAGCAGCAATCGCTTGAACATGGGGACCTCCTTGTGCATTGCAGATGCGCCATCGTGACGCCAATCCGCCCTCCGACACTTGACTCAAGTCAACCCAAAGCGTGCGCCTGCGGGCTGCGAAGCGCCAGCCAGGTCTCCTGGATCACGCGGGCATCGGCACTGGCGCGATGACGGCGCTGCGCCAGGCGGCGCCGCACATCATCCGCCGTGGCGTCCCAGCGCGCCTGGTCGTCCTCGCTCAGCAACTGCCGCAGATCACAAAGCTGAAACGAAGGCACCAGGCCAGCAGCGTCGAACAGGCGCGACAGCCAGGGATAGTCGTGGCCCCAGGCGTCACAATAAACCTGCTGCCCCTGCAGCCGGTGGTTCAGCTCCCGTGCGACCCACTCAGAGGGCTTGCCATGCTCCAGCAAGATCTGCCGGCTGATGCCATGCAAGGCTTGCGCCTCGTCGTCCCAATGCATCCAGTCGGGCATGGGCCGAATCAGCGAACAGAACACGGCCCCCTGGGCGTCGACGAACCCGACCTCGATGGGATAGCTGCCACGGCCGAAGCCGGACGCTTCAAGATCAAGAACGGTCGGCGCCAACATGCAGGACTCCACGGCCAAGGAATCAGGACAGTGTAAGCATTCAATCGAGCCCTGCCAACGCGCGCCCGCCCTCGATCATGACGCTCCCGATCAGAGTTATCACGCCATTCGGTCCATCGCGGAGGGAAGGCCTGCGCGAAGCCTGGCGCTCAAGTTCGAGAGCGAGTCAACCGCACTGACCCACGTACCCGCACGCCGTGCAGAAATCGCAGCCGTCCTTGTGGATCATCGTGGCGTTGCCGCATTCGGGGCAGGGCTTGCCTGCCTGCGGCAGGATGCGCATGCCGGCGGCGGCCTTGGGGCCGGGCGCCTGCAGCAGGCCCATTTCGACCAAGGGCATGCCCTGCTCGTCGAGCACGCCCAGCATGGCATAGCGGTGGATCACCAGCCGGGCCACGTAGGCCACGGTCGAGGGCCAGACCTGCTGGCGGCGCTCGCCGGACAGCGTGGGCACCGGCGCCATGAAATGGCCCAGCGGCTCGCCGACGTTGAGCAGCTTGCGCAGCTTCATGCCGATCCAGGCCGGGTCCATCACGCGCATGTCGAGCGAAAGCAGGCGCGCCATGCCGTCCAGGGCCTTGGGGTAGTTGCCCGAGAAGCCCATGGCACAGGGCCGCGTGATGCTGCCACCCTCGGGCGTGGGCAGGCTGACTTCCTTGAGCGTCAGGGTGAACAGCTCGCCGGTGGCGGGGTTGTCGACGTCCACGGCCCAGGCCAGCGTGCCCATGGTGCTGGTGCGCGGCTCCTCGCGGCTGAACATCGCGTCCATCACCGGCGTGGGGCCGCCTTCGGCCAAGGCCCCCAGGTGTTCGCAGCGCCAGCGGATCACGGCGGCGGTGGCGGCCACCACGCCGGGGAACAGGCGCGGCTCGCCGTTGGGCGGCATGGGCATCTCGAAAGCACGTTCTTCGGCCACGGTGGCCAAAGCATCGAGCTTCAGGCGCAGCCAGGCAGCGTCGTTGGTGCGCAGGTCCATGGACAGCGTCTTGGCCAGCGCGGCCAATCCGCGTGGCTGTTCAGCGCCATTGATCCAGACCTCGAACGGCAGGTTCTTGCCGAACAGGCCGGCATCAGGCCCAACCGCGGGCAATTCGCCGACGAACAAGGCGAAGTCTCCATGCGGATGACGGATCATGTAGCTCCAGGCCGGATTGCCGTTGGGCAATTCCGGACGACTGGGCCAGCGCAGCGAGGCCATCACGGCGGCGGGCAGGCGCTCCACGCGCATGCGCTGGTTGGTGCCGTCGGCGCGCACGGCCTGCAAGGGTTCGGGCAGCGCCGGCGGCTCGGCGGTAACGCTCAGCACCGACCCCAGCACATTGTTGGGCCGGTAGGTGGCAAGGCCCTTGAGTCCGCTCTTCCAGGCCTGCGTGTAGAGGTTCTGGAAGTCGGCGTAAGGGTAGTCGGCCGGCACATTGACCGTCTTGGAAATCGAGGTGTCGATGCACGGCGCCACGGCCGCCACCATGGCCGCGTGGTCCGAGGCCGACAACTCCAGCGCCGTCACGAACGCGTCGGGCAGACGCTTGTCCGTGCCGAACATATGGCGGTACAGGCGCCAGGCGTGGTCCTCGACCGCATACTCCTTGAAGCTGCCTTCCGCCATGCGCTTCTTGCGCGTGTAGCACCAGCTGAACGCGGGTTCGATGCCGTTGCTGGCGTTGTCGGCAAAGGCCAGGCTGATGGTGCCGGTGGGGGCGATCGACAGCAGATGCGAGTTGCGCAAGCCCTGGGCCCGGATCTTGTCTTTCAGGCCTTGCGGCAGTCGAGAAGCAAAGTTGCCGCCCGATAGGTAAAGATCGGCGTTGAAGAGAGGGAAGGCGCCGCGCTCCTGCGCCAGGTCGGCCGACGCATCGTAAGCCGCGTTGCGCATGACCTCGCTGATTTGCCGCGCGGCGTTGCGGGCCGCTTCGGTGTCGTAGCGCAGGTTCAGCATTACCAGCGCATCGCCCAGGCCGGTGAAGCCCAGGCCCACCCGGCGCTTGTTGCGGGCTTCCTGCGCCTGCGCCGGCAGCGGCCAGGGCGTCACGTCGAGCACGTTGTCAAGCATGCGCGTGGCGATCTTGCAGACCTCGGTGAAGCCGGCCTCGTCAAAACTGGCCTGGGCTGAAAAAGGGTCGCGCACGAAATTCGCGAGATTCACCGAGCCCAGGCAGCAGCAGCCATAGGGTGGCAGGGGCTGTTCGGCGCACGGATTGGTCGCCGTGATGGACTCGCAGTAGTAGAGGTTGTTGTCGGTATTGATGCGGTCCAGGAACAGCACGCCGGGCTCGGCGTGGTCATAGGTCGAGCGCATCACCTGGTCCCACAAGGCGCGCGCCCGGACCTTGCGGTACACCCACAGGCCGTCAGCGCGCCGATAGGCCCCGCCGGCACGCAGCTTGACGCCGGGCTCGGCCTTGTGGACCAGTTCGATCTCGCCATCGGCTTCGACGGCCTGCATGAAGGCGTCGGTCACGCCGACCGAAATATTGAAATTGCGCAAGTCACCCTGATCCTTGGCACGGATGAAGTCCTCGATGTCCGGATGGTCGCAGCGCAGCACGCCCATCTGCGCACCGCGACGGCTGCCGGCGCTCTCCACCGTCTCGCAGGAGCGGTCGAATACGCGCATGTAGCTGACCGGGCCGGAAGCGTTCGATTGCGTCGAGCCCACCCAGGCACCCTTGGGGCGGATGCGGGAAAAGTCGTAGCCCACGCCGCCGCCGCGCCGCATAGTCTCGGCCGCTTCGGTCAGGGCCGTGTAGATGCCCGGGAAGCCTTCTTCTTCCGACGCGATGGAATCACCCACAGGCTGGACGAAGCAGTTGATCAAGGTGGCGCTGAGGTCGGTGCCTGCCGCTGAGTTGATGCGTCCCGCCGGCACGAAGCCGCGCCGCTGCGCATCGAGAAAACTCGCGGCCCAGCGCTCGCGCTCAGCCGGCGCTTCAGCCTGCGCGAGCGCCACGGCCACGCGCTGGCGCAATTCATCGAGCGTCTGTTCTGCCCCCTTGGCATATTTTTCGAGCAGCACCTCGGCGCTGATCTCCTGTGCCGGCAAAGCGGCGGCCGGCGCCAGCAGCGGCAAACTGGCTTGCTCCTGTTCGGATGCGGGGGATTCTGGGTGAAACAAGGACATGCAAACCTCCAAAACTCAACAGACCCCCTCGGCATTTTGAGGGCGATCCGGATGTTCGAGGCATCTTATCCGCCTGGTTTTGATGGGCGTCATCAAAACGGGTTGTAGCTTTTTTCGCGCCGATAGTGCATATATCCGACGCTTGCGCCGGCACGCAGGCCCACGCCCAGGCGGATCGGCGCCAGCGTGATGCCGTTCAGGCGCTGGTAGTTGATGCCCGCCCCGCCGACGTAGTACAGGCTGCCGTCGACGCCCGGGAAGCGCTGGAAGATGGCCGCCACGTTCGGCAGCTTGTAGACCAGGGTGAACACTTTGGAGGCATTGGCGCCGATGTCGAATCCGATCGACGGCCCGGCCCAATACACATGCGCGCCGCCTCCGCCCTTGACCACCAATTGGCCGTCGCCGTAGCGCAGCCCCACGGTCAGGGCCGCCGCGGCCTCCTCGCCCTTGATGTAGGCATTGGGGCGGCCCTGCTCCTTGAAGGCCTTTTCAATCACCTTGGCCAGGCCTTCGGTGGTGTTGCCGAAAAAGTCGGTCGCAGCCGCCAGGATGGACTCCTGATCGTAGGTGCTGTCGTCCTTGTCGGCAGCCATGGCCTGCGGAGCCCAGAAGCCCGCCAGGCATGCCGCACCCGCCAAGCCCAGGCGCCGAACAGCCTCGCGGCGGGAGGCGTCTTGCGCCACTTCCGTGGCCGTCAGATTGAATTGCGTCAAATCTTTCTCCATCATGATTATCGATTCCTTAAAAGGTAGCTCATCTTTGCGATCATGCATGCTGCAGGTTACAAACTCAAACAACTCCACATCGCATTCGCACCGAACCGAATCCCGTAGACTTTCACATTCTTTGAGGGTCGCGGTGATCCTCTACAGCGGCGGGCGGCACCACATCGTCATGAACACGGACCTCAGCAAACTGGCGCTTGCGCTCGAATACGTCGACATGGCGGCCGGGCATTACATTGCCGGAGGGAGCGATCACGCCGCTCAATTGCTCGCGGCGGCGGCGGAAAAGCTGCTGGCGGACCTAGGCAGGATGCTGGGCTCGCAGCGGCACGAGGAAGAAGTACAGCAACTGCTGCACCATGTCGCAGGCGCCTACGCCTCCCCCCGCGACATACCGCAGCCCCACAACAAGGCGCTGGATCAACAGGGCGCCTTGTCCAAGGCCCACGAGCTCGGGGCCCTGCCCGACAATTCGGCACGCCAGGCGACGGCCGCGCTGCTGCGCGCCTGCTGGTATTTGCTCGAATCCCTTGGACTGGAGGCGGCCATGCCTGAGCGCCTGGTGCGTGCCATAGAACTCAGCACCGTGGTGGCCCAGACCACTTGATTGAGGAGGCTCAGATGAGCAGCAAGGAACGCCGACACTTCTCCCGCGTCAATTTCGACACGGTGGCTTACCTGATCACAGTCGATGCACGGCTCGCGGTCAAGGTGCTGGACTTGTCGCTCAAGGGCGCCCTGCTGGAGCTGCCAGAGTCCTGCCCAGTCGAGGCGGGCGGCCCGTGCCTGCTGAGCCTGGATCTGAATCCCGGCAGCGCCGAGCCGCAACGCATTGCCATGGCGGCGGAAATTGCGCACGTGCAAGGCCGCCGCGCCGGCCTGCTGTGTCGCAGCATCGATCTGGAAAGCATCACGCATCTGCGCCGCCTGATGGAAGTGAATCTCGGCGACGCCGCGCTGCTGGACCGCGAACTCAAGGCCCTGGTCGCCGTGTGACCACAAGCCCGGACTCGCCTGTGAAAAGGTCGCCTGTGTTATATTGCTACGCATAGATACGCTCAAGACCGTTTCTTCAAGGTCTTTCTTCAGGCAAGCCGCCTTCAAGCGCCTTCTCGAGGCCGGCCAGGTTTGCTTCAGGTTCAACTCCCCGGTTTGACGCTTCTTGCGTGTTTCTGTCTTCGCAGGGTCGAAGTGCGGCGTGCTTTTGCGCCCACAGCGCTTGCGAAGTTCTTTTTCAATTTTCAAGGAACGCAAATGAGCATCCAAACTGGCACCGTGAAATGGTTCGACGACGGCAAGGGCTTCGGTTTCATCACCCCCGACGATGGCACCAAGGACCTGTTCGCCCACCACACCGAAATCAAGAACAACGGCGGCTTCCGCACCCTGGCTGAAAACCAGAAAGTGGAATTCGAAGTCAAGCAAGGTCCCAAGGGCCTGCAGGCCGCCAATATCCGCGCCGTCTGATCCTGACGCGCAGTTGGACCGAATCCCAGCACGGGGTTGGGTCCAACCGTAAAATCCGACCGCAAGGCCTGGGAAGGCCGAGGGTCAATATCGGATGCATTTGAGGGCTTGCACCCAGTCCGGCGACAATATTCAGTTGCCCAAATCGCCGTCCGCCCACATGCCAACCCAGACCGCCACATCGACAAGCGCAAGCCCAGTGCCCGCACTGAAGGCCTTGACCGCTTATCGCCCGTTCTGGGCCAAGCGCTTTGGTCCCGCGCCCTTCCTGCCCATGAGCCGCGCCGAAATGGACCAGCTAGGCTGGGATTCCTGCGACATCATCATCGTGACCGGCGACGCCTATGTGGACCACCCAAGCTTCGGCATGGCCGTGATCGGCCGCACGCTGGAGGCCCAAGGCTTTCGCGTCGGCATCATCGCGCAGCCCGACTGGCACAGCGCCGACCCCTTCAAGGCGCTAGGCAAACCCAACCTGTTCTTCGGCGTGGCGGCCGGCAACATGGACTCGATGATCAACCGCTACACGGCCGATCGCAAGATCCGCAGCGACGACGCCTACACGCCCGGCGGCGCCGAAGGCAAGCGGCCCGACCGCGCCACCCTGGTCTACACGCAGCGCTGCAAGGAGGCCTGGAACGAGGTGCCGGTGGTGATCGGCGGCATCGAGGCCTCGCTGCGCCGCATCGCCCATTACGACTACTGGCAGGACAAGGTCCGCCGCTCCATCCTGGTCGACGCCAAGGCCGACCTGCTGGTCTACGGCAATGCCGAGCGCGCCATTGTCGAGATCGCGCACCGGCTGGCGCAGCGCAAGCCGATCGAGAGCATCACCGACGTGCGCGGCACCGCCTTCATGCGCCGCGACGACGACGCCAGCAGCCGGGAATGGTTCGAGCTGAATTCCAGTGACGTCGACCTGCCCGGACGCATCGACGAGCTGATCAGCCCCTACCAGACGGTGGAAGAAACCGCGGGCGCGCAAGGCGCCGCCTGCGCCAGCCCGGCCGACCAGGCCCAACCCATCCAGATCGTCCGCAAGACCGAACGCCACACGGGCAAGATCGCCCTGCCGCCGCGCGAGCGCACTGTGATCCGCCTGCCCTCGTACGAGCAGGTCAAGAGCGATCCAGTGCTCTATGCCCACGCCAACCGCGTGCTGCATCTCGAGACCAACCCCGGCAACGCGCGGACCCTGGTGCAGCGCCATGGCGAGGGCAATGGCGCACGCGACCTCTGGATCAACCCGCCGCCGATTCCGCTCAGCACCGCCGAGATGGACCACGTGTTCGACCTGCCCTATGCGCGCTCGCCGCATCCGCGCTACGCCGACGAACAGGGCAGCCACGACGGCGCGACCAAGATTCCCGCCTGGGAAATGATCCGCTTCAGCGTCAACATCATGCGCGGCTGCTTTGGCGGCTGCACCTTCTGTTCCATCACCGAGCATGAGGGGCGCATCATCCAGAGCCGCTCCGAAGACTCGGTGATCCGCGAGATCGAGGACATCCGCGACAAGGTCAAGGGTTTCACCGGTGTCATCTCCGACCTCGGCGGGCCGACCGCCAACATGTACCGCATCGGCTGCCGCAGCCCCGAAATCGAGGCCGCCTGCCGCAAGCCTTCGTGCGTCTACCCCGACATCTGCCAGAACCTGCAGACCGACCACGGCCCGCTGATCAAGATGTACCGCCGCGCGCGCGCCTTGCAGGGCGTCAAGAAGATCCTGATCGGCTCGGGCCTGCGCTACGACCTGGCCATCAAGTCGCCCGAGTACATCAAGGAACTGGTGACACACCACGTGGGCGGCTACCTGAAGATCGCGCCCGAGCACACCGAAGCCGGTCCGCTGTCCAAAATGATGAAACCCGGCATCGGCACCTACGACAAGTTCAAGAAGCTGTTCGAGCAAGCCAGCGAGGAAGCCGGCAAGAAGCAATACCTGATCCCGTATTTCATTGCCGCGCACCCCGGCACGGCCGACGCCGACATGATGAACCTGGCCGTCTGGCTGAAGAAGAACGGCTTCCGCGCCGACCAGGTGCAGACCTTCTACCCCAGCCCTATGGCGACCGCCACGGCGATGTACCACACGGGCCGCAACCCGCTCAAGAAGATCACCCGCGACAGCGAAGGCGTCGACATCGTGCGCGGCGAGCGCCGGCGCCGCCTGCACAAGGCCTTCCTGCGCTACCACGACCCCAACAACTGGCCCATGCTGCGCGAGGCGCTCAAGGCCATGGGGCGCGACGACCTGATCGGCAACGGCAAGAACCACCTGATCCCGACCTTCCAGCCCAGCACCGACGGCAGCTACCAGAGCGCGCGCCGCAAAAACTCGACGCCCTGCGGCGTCAAGACTTCGGTGGCCAAGCCGCTGGCCAAGTCCATGGCGCCGCAAGCACAGGGCATGGCGCCGACCAAGGTGCGGCCCGGCCAGTTGCTGACGCAGCACACCGGCCTACCGCCGCGCGACACCGGCAGCAGGCCGTCCGTGCGTCCGGGCGCCAAGCCAGGCACCGCCCGATCGACGAAGCCGACCGTCAAGTCAAAGCCGCGCTGACCGGCTGCGCCGCCAGAGCCGCCACAGCGACCAGGCCGTTTTGGCCCAAGGCCACCACAGGATCTGCGCACCGGAGGGGTCGCGGCGACGTTTGAGCACGCGCGCAAGCAGCAAGGACACGCCGGCCCACACGCCCGCGCGCACAAGCGGCCGAAGGTCGCGAAGCCAACGCCAGCCGCCCAGTGCCGCGTCACCAACCCGCCAGACCCCGTCCAGCTGTGCCAAGTCTTGCGCCAGGGCCGCGCGCACCTCGGCACTTTGCAAACGCAACTCCAACTGACGAGCGCGAATGCGCGTCTGCGCCTCAACGAACATGCTCATCTCCAAGCCGGTCCGCGTCGCGGCGCAGTTCGGACAAGCTGAGGGCAAACAAAGTGCCCGGCGCCTGGATCAGCGAGCGCGACTTGCGCCATGCCAGCCAGGAGGCAAGACCGAACACCAGGAACAGCCCCAGGCTTGCCGCCCAGCGCCACGCATCCGGCGTCAGCAGGATCACGCCCAGGCTCAGCATCAACAAGCCGCCGACGGCGAACAACAGGCACAGCAGCAGCGCCAGCAAGGCGCTCAGCCACCGTAACTTTTCGGCTTCCAGCTCCGTGCCCAACAGTTGCAGCCGCAATTCAAGCAAGGCCAGAACACGCGCCGACAAGCGCGCCAGAACAGCCTGCAATCCATCCGGACCGGACGCCGATTCGGGCCTTGCTGCAGAGGTCGGTTCAGTCATAAATCCCCATGGCGCATCATGTTAAGCGTTAGGCCCTACAGTTCGAATCCAAATTGCCGCTGCAAGCGCCCGCCATAGCGTAACCGGAACATGCGATCTCCGCGATGCGAGAGGCGCCGTTCACGCCATGCCCACACCGTTTCGTTTGCTGCAATGCAACAAAACTTTGTGCACGCATGAAACATGATCCGTATTCAATAAGGCGCAACAACTGCACATTTGGAATCGTAAAACTTCTGGGCTTGCCGGAAAAATATGCGCGCATCGCGTGTAAGCTCGCAAATATGGAAATAGCCGCATGGCATTGAATAGCGGCAACCAGAAAATCGTTGGGCCCTTGTGGCTGAAACCACCAGCTTTTGCTGTACAGGATTTGCTTGATGTCGGAGAAAATCGAATTGGCGAGTACCGTTGCATCGGCTGATGACGACGATCTGCTGCAATTCTTGGAAGATCCTCATCCAGAGGTTTCTGAGTCCGGTGGACAGTCGGCAGGCAAATCCTGGCGGGTTCTCATTGTCGACGACGACGCCGACGTGCACAAAGCCACGGAGCTCGCCATGCAGGGCCTTCTGGTCGAAGGCCTGCCGCTGGCTTTTCTGCATGCCGAATCGGGTGTCGCGGCGCGCAGCATATTGGCCAGCGAATCCGATCTGGCCGTCGTGCTGCTCGACGTGGTGATGGAGTCGGACGACGCCGGGCTGCAGCTCATCCACCATATGCGCGACGTGCTCGGCCTGCAAGCCACCCGCATCGTGCTGCGGACCGGCCAACCTGGCTATGCGCCTGAAATCGAGACGGTGCAGGCCTATGACATCAACGACTACAAGACCAAGTCGGAACTGACCCGCACCCGGCTCTACACCGTCCTGACCGCGGCGATCCGCTCCTACAAGCAGATTCGCGCGCTGGAGTCGAATCGCCAGGGCCTGGAGCTGATCGTCGAGGGCAGTGCGGAGCTGAGCCGCTTGCGCGGCCTGCACCGGTTTGCGGAGGGCGTGGTGACGCAGCTGTGCGCGCTGCTGGGCATCCTTCCCGAAGGCCTGATCTGCGCCCAGGCCGGTAGCGACCGGCCCAGCGGCCCGCCTCGCATCATTGCCGCGGCGGGCCAATACAGCGGCATGATCAATGCGCCCTTGTCCTCCGTGCAGGTGCCCCAGGTGCGCAAGCTGCTGGAGCGCTGCCTGACGGAACGCAAGAACATTTACGAAGACGCCACCTGCCTGTATTTCGGACTCTCGAACGACCGCGCCATCGCGGCCCTGGTCGATGTCGGGCATGCCCTGCAGGATATCGACAGGCAGCTGCTGCTGGCCTTCTGCTCCAACATCACGGTCGGCTTCGAGAACGTGATGCTGTATACGCAGTTGCTGGACCACGCCTACAACGACCAGCTGCTGCAATTGCCCAACCGCACCCGCTTCATCGAATTGCTGGAGCAAAACCTCAAGCAGCCGCAGGGCATCACGCTGGCGCTGGTGGATCTGGACGATTTTGCCGAGATCAACGATGCCTTCGGCCATCAGTTCGGCGACCAGGTGCTGCTGTCGGTGGTCTCGCGCCTGAGCCAGCACCTGGGCTTCAATTCGTCGATGGCGCGGATTTCCGGAGACACCTTCGGCATCCTCGGGCCCGAGGGCCTGATCAACGCGACCGGCATCGAGGCACTGTTCGCCGACCCATTCAACGTCGTGGGGGAGCGCCTGCAGATCTCCGCCACGACCGGCCTGGTGCGCCTGACCGATTCCGCCTCGGTCGGCTCCGAGCTGCTGCTGGACGCGCAGATTGCCCTCAAGCGGGCCAAGCAGCAGAACCGCGGCTCCTCGCAGTATTTCTCGTCCGCCATGGGCCAGGACGCGCGCGAGCGCTTCAAGCTGCTCAAGGGCCTGCGCGCCGGCTTCGAGGAGCGCCGCCTGTTCGTGGTCTACCAGCCGCAAATCGATCTGGAGACCGGCAAGGTGATCGCCGCCGAGGCCCTGCTGCGCTGGAAGACCGAGGAAGGCAAGTTCGTACCGCCGGACCAGTTCATCCCGCTGGCCGAGCAGTCGGGGCTGATCATCAACATCGGCGAATTCGTGCTGCGAACCGCGTGCTACCAGGTCAAGCAATTGCGCAGCCTGGGCCACGCCGACTTCCGCATGGCCGTCAATATCTCCATGGCGCAGTTCCGGCACCCGAACTTCATGGACGTGCTCAACAACGCGCTGCGCGATACCGGCATCGAGGGGCATTGCCTGGAGCTTGAGATCACCGAATCCATGGCGATGGAAGACATCCACATGGTGCAGCGGGTGCTATCGGCCATTCGCGGCACGGGCGCCACGGTGGCGATCGATGACTTCGGCACCGGCTTCTCGTCGCTGAGCCAGTTGCGTCAGCTGAAGGTGGAGCGCCTCAAGATCGACCGCGCTTTCGTGCAGGAGGCGCAGAACTCCAACGCGGGCTACACCATTGCGCAGATGGTGATCAATCTGGGCCGCGGTCTGGGCATGCGCGTGATCGCGGAAGGCATCGAGACCGACGAACAGCGCCAGCACCTGCTGTCCATGGGCTGCCATGAAGGCCAGGGCTACCTGTTTGCCCGTCCCATGACGGCCGAAGACCTGGTGCTGTGGATGGACGCACGGCGCTGAACCTCCGGCGCGCGCCGTCAGCGGCGCGCAATCAGCATGCCGACCAGCAGCCCCACGCCGGCGGCCACGCTGGCCGCGATGCCGACCGACTGCCAGGGCTTCTCGTGCACATAGGCATCAGTCGCGCGCCCAGCCGCCTTGGCCTTGTCGACGGCGTTTTGCTGCAGCTCCAGCAGATGCTGCCTGCTGCGCTCCAGGCTGGCGCGCACGCGCTTGCGCAGTTCATCCGCACCCTCGCCGCTCTGGCCCGCCATGGCCTGAAGCAGTTGCTCGGCTTCGGCCATCAAGGCGCGCAAATCAGCGGTCAGGCGTTCACGATGAAGGCTGTCAACGGCGTCGGTATTATCGGACATGATGCGAACTCCCAGGCGGTTGGATGAACCCGCTTTTTACACCTGCTGCGCGCGCTTGGGACACCGTCGGGCCCATTCCATCCCGATTCCATCCCTTCATTGCAGCAAATGATCGGCGGGTACGTAGGTATAGCCGAGATCCTCGGCCACCGCCTCGTAGGTCACCTTGCCGCGTGCCACGTTCAGGCCGTCCTTCAAGTGCGGATTGGCCAGCAGGGCCATCTTCCAACCCTTGTCGGCCAAGGCAATGGCATGGCCAATGGTGGCGTTGTTGAGCGCAAACGTCGAGGTGCGGGCCACGGCGCCTGGCATGTTGGCCACGCAGTAATGCACCACGCCATCCACCACGAAAGTGGGCTCGGCATGCGTGGTGGCATGCGAGGTCTCGAAGCAGCCTCCCTGGTCGATGGCCACGTCGACCACCACCGCGCCTGGCTTCATGCGCGCAATGTGCTCGCGCGTCACCAGCTTGGGCGCCGCGGCTCCCGGGATCAGCACGGCGCCGATCACCAGATCCGCCGACAGCACCGCCTCTTCGATGCTCAGGCTGTTGGAAAACTGGGTGCAGACGCGGTTGCCGAACACCAGGTCCAGCTCGCGCAGGCGCGGGATGCTCTTGTCCAGCACCGTGACCCGCGCCCCCATGCCGGCAGCCATTTGCAGCGCATTCGTCCCCACCACGCCGCCGCCCAGGATCACCACATGCGCCGGCGCCACGCCGGGCACACCGCCCAGCAGCATGCCCATGCCGCCTTTGCTCTTCTCCAGATGGCTCGCGCCCGCCTGGATGGCCATGCGTCCGGCCACCTCGCTCATGGGCGCCAGCAGCGGCAAGCCGCCGCCAGGCCCGGTGATGGTTTCGTAGGCGATGCAGACCGCGCCCGAGCGCACCAGCGCGGCCGTCTGGGCCGGATCGGGCGCCAGATGCAGATAGGTGTAGAGGATGTGGTGCTCGCGCACCAGGCCGTATTCCTTCGGCTGCAGCTCCTTGACCTTGACGATCATCTCGGACTGCCCGAACACGCTTTCCGCGTCGGGTGCCATCTGCGCGCCGGCCGCCAGGTACTGTTCGTCACTGAGGCCGATGGCCGCGCCCGCGCCGGCCTGCACCAGCACCTTGTGGCCGCGCAAACACAATTCGCGCACGCTGGCCGGCGTCAGGCCAACGCGATATTCGTGATTCTTGATCTCACGGGGGCAACCGATCTTCATGCTTGTCTCCTGTTGTCGAGCCGGCTGAGCCCTCCCACGGCCAGGAAAACAGGTGCATCAACTGGTGGCCGGTGAGAGCTCGTTCAGCATGTTGTATTCGCCGGACATATCGTTCAATGCGACGACGGGGTCCAGCGTAGGCGCCGCCGCAAACATCTGTTGGAAGAAGGAATACAGGCCGACCCCGCCGAACACGCCCTGCGTTGCCGCAAGGCCGCCCGCCACGCCGGGCTGGAAGATCGAGGCCGCACTCTGCTGTGCCTGCAGGCTTTGTTCGGCCATGGACTGGGACTGCAGGGCGCTGATGGTGCTGGGCAGGGTTCCGCCGCCGTCCGTGATGCCGGCCAGCGTGCTGGTCAACTGGTTGCCCAATCCGGTGGCGCTGCCGTTGCTGAAGACCGCGTCGACCGCGCTCGGATTGGCCTGCACGGCCGAGGCGAACACCGACGAATCGAAACTCAGGGTGCCGTCGGAATTCGTGCTCAGGCCGATGGCCGACAGTCCCGAAAAACTGCTGCCCGCCGGCAGGGTGCTGACGATGTTGTTCAGCGTGTTCTGCACGGTCTGCAGCACCGGGTCGGTGGACAGGCCCAAGGCCGATGCCATGGCCGAGGCCCTGCCGTAGCCGCCGGAACTAACCGTGGCGTTGCCGCCGGCCACATCATTGCCCGCGTTGCTGCCGGACAGGTTGTTCAAGGTGCCGACCACGGTGTTGTAGTCCGTCACGAAAGTCTGGACGGCGTTGGACAGGTTGGTGGCGTCCGGCGTCACGACCAGCGTCGAACTGCCAGTGCCGTTCAGGGTCAGCGTCAGCCCGCCGGCGGCGCCCGTCACCGTGTCCGTGGCGCTGCTGAAGGCCGCATTGTTCAAGCTGCCATGCGCGTCCGCCGCGCCGCTATTCGACAGGGTCAAGGGATTGCTCGAACGGCTGGGGTCGTAGCTGAACATGGCGGTCAAACCCCCGTCGCCGCTGGAGCTGACCGTGTAGCTGTTGACCGCGCCGGTCGGTCCGGTCAGCGTCAGGCTGTAGTTGCCATTGTTGCCCGTCACAGCCGCCGAAATGCCGATACCGGCCGCATTGATGGCGTCGCTGATGCCCTGCAGGCTGTCGTCGCTGGCATTGATCTGCACCGTCTGGGCGCTGCCGCTGCCGATCTGGAAGCTCAGCGTGCCGGTGCCGATCGCACTGCTGGCGTCACTGACCGAACTGCTGGTCAGGACCTGGCCTTGCGCCAGGCTGGTCACGCTCAGGTCGTAGCTGCCCGTGGTGGCGTCGGACGTGGCGGACGCCGTGGCCACGGCGGAGTTGGACGAACTGACGTCATTGCCGACCAGCGTGTCGGGCGCCAGCAGCGCCTGCGCGGCAGACTGCACGCTCTGCAGTTGCGATTGCAGCGAGCCCAGCACCGAGATGTCGGACTGGTAACCCTGCTCGGCGCCGAACGGCGAAAAAGCCGCTAAATTGGCCGCGTTTTGCGCCGATACAAAGGGGGAATATGCGCCTACATTGGCATTGACGTTGCCATTGAGCCCCAGTGCCGCAGCCAGCATGCTGGATGACCACAATCCGGAATTGCCCATGCCGTACTCCGCGAGCTTGATGCAAAGCCCTGCCTTGAACGCATGGAGCTGATGACGTCTGCCAACTACCCGCATCGAGATGCCCGCGGCATATGGTCGTCACATCCATGGACCCGTTCACAGGGGTGAGGGCTCTATGCTAGGCCAGGCCTTGCGCCGCGACAAGGAAATTCAGCTCGGCCGTGGTGCCCACTGTGAAGGAATTGGCTGCCCCCCCGGGAATCTCCTGTCAGTCCCCGCCCTGGTCCAGCACGACGTCGGCGATCGGCGCGCCGGTCAAGTGTTCCAGGTCGGCCGGCCGCAGCTTGAACACGCCATGCGGGTGGCCCGCCGCCGCCCAGATCTCCTCGAAGCGGTACAGGTCGCGGTCGATCAGCGTGACCGGCGATTGCGCGTGCGCCACCGGCGACACGCCGCCGATGACAAAGCCCGTCTTGGCCCTCACAAAGTCGGCGTCGGCCCGGCCCAGCTTCTCGCCCGCCGGGCACACCAGGGCCTGCACTTTTTTCTCGTCCACGCGCCGGTCGCCGGACGTGATCACCAGCACCGCCGCGTCGTCGCTCCTGCGCCGAAAGACGATGCTCTTGGCAATCTGGCCGAGCAGGATACCCAGCGCGTCAGCGGCCTGTTGCGCGGTGCGCGCCGCGTCGTCCAGCATCACCGGCGCGTGCGGATGGCCCTTGTCCAGCAGGACGCGGGCCACGCGCTGCACGCCATCGGGGAGAAATTTCAATTCGCTCCCGCACATGCTCAGCCAGCCCGCTTGTTCAGGACCGCCGTCGCCACGCGCGAATTCGGTTTGCGGCCCAGGAATGCGCTGATGTACTGGCCGGCGTCGATCACCTGATCGAGATCGATGCCGGTTTCAATGCCCATGCCCTGCAGCAGGAAGAGCAGGTCTTCGGTCGCGACATTGCCGGTCGCGCCCTTGGCGTACGGGCAGCCGCCCAGGCCCGCCACCGAGGATTGGAAGTTCCAGATCCCCATGTCGAGCGCGGCCAGCGTGTTGCCCAGCGCCTGGCCATAGGTGTCGTGGAAATGCCCGCTGACGGCGTCCACGCTGAAATGCTGCAAGGTGGCGTCCAGGGCGCGCTGCACCTTCAGGGGCGTGCCCACGCCGATGGTGTCGGCCAGGTCGACGCGCTGCACGCCTATGCCTTTCATCAGCTTGGCCAGCATGCCGACCCGTTCAGGCGCGATATCGCCCTCGTACGGACAGCCGACGGTGCAGCTCATCGCGCCGCGCACGCGGATGCCGGCGGCCAGGGCGGCGGACACCACAGGCGCAAAACGCTCGATGCTCTCGGTGATCGAGCAATTGATGTTCTTCTGGCTGAAGGCTTCGCTGGCCGCGCCGAACACGACGATCTCGTCGGGCCGATCCAGCTCGGCGGCTTCAAAGCCCTTGAGATTGGGCGTCAGCACCGAATAGGCCACGCCGGCCTGGCGCTGGATGCCGGCCATGACCTCGTGGTTGTCCGCCATCTGCGGCACCCACTTGGGGCTGACGTAGCTGGTGACCTCGATTTCCTTCAGCCCTGCGGCCTGCAGGCGCTGCACCAGCTCGATCTTGACGGCAGCCGGCACCGGCTGCTTCTCGTTTTGCAGGCCGTCGCGCGGGCCGACATCCACGATCGCGACGCGCGCAGGCAGGCTGGCGCTGGACCATTTCATCGCACGCTCCTTTATTCAGCCGCTTGCAATCGCAGCAGCTCGGCGCCGTCGCCGACCTGGTCGCCGACGGCAAACAGCAACTCCGCCACCACCCCGTCGCGCGGTGCGCTGATGGTGTGCTCCATCTTCATCGCCTCCATCACGGCCAGCGCCTGGCCCTTGCTGACCTTGTCGCCCACGGCGGCCAGGAAGGACACCAGCTTGCCCGGCATGGGCGCCGTCAGGCGGCCGCCCTCGCCCGGGCCTTCGCCGGCATGCGCCAGCACGTCGACATGGGTCAGCAGCGCCGAGCCCTGCGCGCTGAACACGGCGACCTTCTCGCCCAGCGCATAGGTCTTGACGCTGACGCGCTGCTGCGCCAGGCCCTCGCCGAGCAGCAGTTCGTGCGTTTCCTCGTCAGCCGAATGGAGCGCCAGCGCGATGGCCTCGTCGGCCACCGTCAGTTGCATGCCGCCCTGGTGGTGACGCGACAGCAGCACCTCATGGTGCTCGCCGTTCATCTCCAGGTCGAAGCGGCGCGCGGCCGAGCCGTACATGCGCCAGCCGTCGCGGCGGCTCCAGGGGTCGGCGCTCTCCAGCCTGGCCTCGGCCGCCAGGGTCTGCGCGACCACGGCGGCGGCGCTGATCCGCAGCGACAAACCCTGTTGATCGAACAAGGCGGCGCGCTCGCGCTCGATCAGGGCCGTGTCCAGGTCGGCCTGAGCGAACGAGCGCGTCGCAGCGCAGCGGCGCAGGAAGGCCACGTTGGTCTGCAGGCCGACGATGTGAGTGTCGCGCAGGCTGGCATCCAAGCGCGCCAGCGCCTGCTCGCGGTCCTGGCCCCAGACGATCAGCTTGGCGACCATGGAGTCGTAATAGGGGCTGATGGCATCGCCCTCGGCCACGCCGGAATCGATGCGCACCTCGGCGCGCTCGAAGGCGCTGTGCGCCGGCCAGCGCGCGACGTCCAGGCGCCCGGTGGCGGGCAGGAAGTTGGCATCGGGATTCTCGGCGCAGATGCGGGCCTCGATGGCATGGCCCGTCATGCGCAGCTCGTGCTGCTGGAGCGGCAGGCGTTCGCCCGAAGCCACGCGCAGCTGCCACTCGACCAGATCCTGCCCTGTGATCGCTTCGGTGACCGGATGCTCGACCTGCAGCCGGGTGTTCATTTCCATGAAGTAGAAGCGGCCGCTTTCGACGAAGTCGTGCTCGGCGATGAATTCCACCGTGCCGGCGCCCACATAACCGACCGCCTTGGCGGCCGCCACGGCCGCTTCGCCCATGCTGCGGCGGCGTGCCTCGCTCATGCCGGGGGCCGGCGCTTCTTCCAGCACCTTCTGGTGGCGGCGCTGCACCGAGCAGTCGCGCTCGAACAGGTAGACGCAATCGCCGAAGCTGTCGCCGAACACCTGGATCTCGATATGGCGCGGACGCTGCACATAACGCTCGATCAGCACGGCATCGTCGCCGAAGCTGCTCAGCGCCTCGCGCTTGCACGAGGCCAGCGCGGCCTCGAACTCATGGGCCCCGTAGACGGCGCGCATGCCCTTGCCGCCGCCGCCGGCGCTGGCCTTGATCAGCACCGGATAGCCGATGCGGTCAGCCTCGCGCTTGAGCAGCGCTGGGTCCTGGTCGACGCCGTGGTAGCCCGGCACCAGCGGCACGCCGGCCTGCTCCATCAGGCGCTTGGACTCGGCCTTCAAACCCATGGCCAGGATGGCCGAGGCCGGCGGGCCGATGAAGACCAGGCCCGCTGCCTGGCAGGCCCGCGCGAACTCCTCGTTCTCGCTCAGGAAGCCGTAGCCGGGGTGCACGGCCTGCGCGCCGGTCGCCTGGGCGGCCTCGATGATGCGTTGCCATTGCAGGTAGCTGTCGCGCGGCGCCGGCCCGCCGATCAGCACCGCCTCGTCGCAAGCCTGCACGTGGCGGGCCTTGGCATCGGCCTCGGAATACACCGCCACGGTCTGGACGCACAGGCGACGCGCAGTCGCGGCCACGCGGCAGGCGATTTCACCGCGGTTGGCGATCAGGATTTTTTTAAACATTCATTGTCTCCTTCGAACAGCTGACCTTGACTGGTCACCTGTATGCATCGACGTCAGGACTTGGCCGCGGCGCTCAGTCCCAGCCGCTGCAGGGCATCCGGACTGAACTGGTACTCCAGACGCAGCTGCGGGTCTTGCAGGGCCTTGGGGCAGGACATGCTCGAGTTTTCGCCATTGCGGTAGTCGAGCACCAGCAAGGCACCGCCGCCCAGGGAAGGCTGGCAGGCCCGGTCGACCGCCTGCCAGATGCTCAAGGCGTCGGACGACAGGCTGGCGCCGGCGATCCGCGTGACCTCTTCGCCGGTCAGCAGCGTCTTGCACTGCAGGTCCTCGCGCTTTTCCAGCTTGAAGCTTTGCGGCCGCGCAAAAAAGCCCTGCTTGCCATCGCAATCGCTCTGCATCAGCGCGCCCATCAGCTTGGGCAGCGTGGCCGTGGTGGTGCGCGCCTGGGCCAGCTGGAGCTCACCGAGCTGGCGCGCGAATTCCTCGGCGAAGCCGGTGCGGGTGTCGAGCAGCAGCTTGTGCACGGGGCCTGTTTCGGCGCCATCGGCCCAGCGCGCAAATCCCGCCACATCCAGCGTCGGATGGTCCTTGTAAAGGCCGGCCATGACCCGCAGGGCCGGCGGCACGGCGGGCTGCGCGCGCGCCTGGATGCGGGCCTGACCCAGCATCATCAGGCTCATGCCGCAGCTGAGCGCATCGTCATCGACCTGGCGATGCGCCGGGCGCAGCGCGGCGACCTCTTCGCCGCGGCCGCGCAGGCATTGGTTCACGGTGTAGGCCATGCGGTCGCTCAAGCCCTTGCCGCCCCACCGGCCGTCCTGCGCCAGCAGCAGCAGCGCCATCCAGTCGGCATGGCCTTCCTGCAGCCAGCTGCGATCGGGATCGGCGCGGAAGACCTCGCTGGTCCACCAGCGCGCGAGATCGCGCGCCACGGTCTGTTCCAGCAGCTCGTTGGGCAGGCTCTCGGGCAGGCGCGCCACGCTCAGGCGCAAGGTATCCGCCGCCACGTCGGCGCGCATGCCCGGCAGTGCCGAGGCCAGCGCAATGACCGCATGCGGCCCCTTCAGCGGAGTGCCATAGAGGCGCTGCAAGCTGGCCAGGTCGGTGCCCAAGGCATGGCGAATGCGCTCGGCCACGCCCGCGTCCAGGCCGGGATCGAGCATCACGGGAAGGCCCTCGATGGTCTGCACCGGCGCACGCGCCATCAGCACGTATTCGGCAGCGCCCAGGGCGCCGAGATCGGCCTTGGTGCCGTCCTTCAGCGCCTGGTCGACCTGCTGAGCCGGCACCCGCACGTCAAGGGTCTGCGTCGAAACCTGGCCCTGGCGCATCACGTAGGCTCCCGCACCGGCGGCCGGCAGCCAGCGCCAGTGCAGATCGGTGCCCGGCAGCAGCACGGCGAACTGCCCGCTGTACACCACGGCGCCGCGCCCGTCGCCGGTCGCCTGCACCGGCTCGGCCAGGCCGAAGCGGCTGATTTCGTGCGGCCGCAGGTGGAACACCGCCGTCGTGCACGACGGTGTGTCGCGCAGCTGGATGCCATGCTCGCCCAAAGTCGCGCAGGGGCTGGCCGCACGCATCTGCATGAAGCGCCACACCGAATGGGCGTTGGGGCTTTCCTGGAAGAAAGGCAGCTCGCGCATGCCTTCCGGCGGCGTGTAGCTGAGTTCCACCTCGCCGTTGGGCAGGGGCTGGAAGCTGATCAGCAGCTCGGCGGACCAGGCCGGGCTGGCCGCCAGCAAGGCGACGGCCGTGCAAGCCAGACGCTGGCACCATGCAGCGCGCGAAACCAGGGACAGATTCTTCATGCGGGTACGACCTTCAATACAACCATGAGCCGGTTCAATGGGCAGATGTCAGTGGCAATGCTGGCAGTTGTCGGCGCCCGCCTTGGCGTCGCTGGCGGCCGGCGCCTGAGCGCGCAGGTTGATCTTGGCCTCGGTCTTTTGGCTCAGCCCGGCTTCGGTATCGCAGCGCATACCCAGGCGCGCCAGCAACTGGCGATCGGCCTCGGCCTGCGGGTTGTTGGTGGTCAGCAGCTTGTCGCCGTAGAACATCGAATTGGCGCCGGCCAGGAAGCACATCGCCTGCAAGCTCTCGGGCATCTCTTCGCGGCCGGCGCTCAGGCGCACCATGGCGCGCGGCATGACGATGCGGGCCACGGCAATCGTGCGCACGAACTCGAAGGGGTCCAGCGCCGCCGTGCCGGCCAGCGGCGTGCCCTCGACCTGCACCAGGTTGTTGATGGGCACCGACTCCGGATAGGGCTGCAGATTGGCCAGTTGCACCAGCAGGCCGGCGCGCTGGCGGCGCGTCTCGCCCATGCCGACGATGCCGCCCGAGCAGACCTTCAGGCCGACGTTGCGCACGCGATCGAGCGTGTCCAGACGGTCCTGGTAGGTGCGGGTGGTGATGATCTGGCCGTAGAACTCGGGCGAAGTGTCGAGGTTGTGGTTGTAGTAGTCGAGGCCCGCTTCGGCCAGTTGCTCGGCCTGGCCCTCGCCCAGCATGCCGGCGGTCAGGCAGGTCTCCAGGCCCATGGCCTTGACTGACCGGACCATCTCGCCGATGACCTCCAAGTGGCGCTCCTTGGGGCTGCGCCAGGCTGCGCCCATGCAGAAGCGCGTGGCGCCGCTGCTTTTGGCCGCGCGCGCCGCCTCCAGCACCTCTTCCAGCGGCAGCAGCTTCTCGGCCTTCAGGCCGGTGTCGAAATGCGCCGACTGCGGGCAGTACTTGCAATCCTCCTCGCAGCCGCCGGTCTTGATCGACAGCAGTGTCGAGAGCTGCACCGCATTGGCGTCGAAATGCTCGCGGTGCACCTGCTGGGCGCGAAACATCAGGTCGTTGAAGGGCAGCTCGAACAGCGCGGCCACTTCGTCCACGGTCCAGGGTTTGGCATTGCGACGGTCGGCGTCAGTGGTCGGCGTGAGCGATTGGATTTGGTTCATGGCTTTGGACCCAGGTTTGAAACTTGAAAGACCTGCGACATGCAGATCGAGAAATTCGGAATGGCTTGCGGGAATCTCACTTCGACAAGGCCGCCAGCACGCGGTCGCGATCCAGGTACGCCGCCACGGCCGCCGGCGTGGGTTCGGGCAGGCGCGGCACCAGGCCCCAGCGTGGCGCGCCCAGGCCGTGCACCGGATCGTCGAGTGCCGCCAGATTGTCCGCCACATGCGGCATGTGGGCGTCCACCGTGTTGGCCACCCAGCTGGCCAGGCTTAAGCCGCGCGCCCGGATCGCCTCGGCGCTCAGCAAGGCATGGTTGATGCAACCGAGGCGCAGGCCCACCACCAGCACCACCGGCAAGGCCAGGTCCCGCGCCAGGTCGGCGCTGTCCCAGCCCGGCGCCAGCGGCACGCGGAATCCGCCCACGCCCTCGATGACGCTGAACTCGGCACGGGCGGCAGTCTGGCCGATAGCGGCCAGCACGGCCTCCCGCGCAATGGGCCAGTGCTCCAGCGCCGCGGCGATATGAGGCGCGCAAGGCGTGCGGTATTGCAGTGGGCCGATTTCGGCATCGCTGAACACGCCGGCCGATGCCGCGCACAGGCGCTGCACGTCCTCGTTGATCCAGCGTCCGTCCACCAGCTCCTGGCCGGCCGCGACGGGCTTGATCGGCGCCACACGCCAGCCCTGCTGCATCAGCAGATGCGTCAGCGCCGCCGTGATACAGGTCTTGCCGATCTCGGTGTCGGTGCCGGTGATGAAGACGCCCTTCATGCTGTTCACGCCGCCAGCTCCGCGGCAAAGTCCTGTGCCGCTGCACGCAAGGCCTGCAGCAGCCGGTCTATGTCGGCAGCCGTGTGGCTGCCGCACAGGGTGATACGCAGCCGCGCCGTGCCCGGCGCCACCGTGGGCGGACGGATGCCGGACACGCGCAGGCCTTCGCGCTCCAGCCGCGCCGCGAGGCGCATGGTGGCGGCGTTGTCGCCGATGATCAGGGGCTGGACCGGCGTGTCGGACGACGCCAGCTGCCAGCCCAGTTGCGGGTACTCGCTCGTCAAGGCGTCGAGTCCGGCGCGCAGCTGCGCCTGCAGGCGCTGCAGTTGCGCGCGGCGTGCCTCGCCTTCCTCGGTTCGGATCAGCGCCAGGCTGGTCAGCAGCGCATGCGCGACCGCAGGCGGCGCCGCGGTCGTGAAAATGTAGGGACGCGCAGCCTGGATCAGGTATTCGATGACGGTCGGATGCGCCGCCACGAAGGCGCCCGCCACGGCCGCTGCCTTACCCAGCGTGCCGACCAGGATCAGCCGCTCGCTGCGCAGGCCGAAGCGCGCCAGGCTGCCGCGGCCCTGCGGACCCAGCACGCCGAAGCCATGCGCGTCGTCGACGATCAGCCAGGCATCGAATGCCTCGGCCAGCGCCAGCAGCTCGTCCAGCGGCGCGATGTCGCCGTCCATGCTGAACACCGCGTCGGTGACGATCAGCTTGATGCGCGCCGTGCTCGCCGCCAGCAGCGCGCGCAGGCCCGCCACGTCGCGGTGTGCGAAGCGCTTCACCTCGGCCTTGGCCAGGCGCGTGCCGTCGATCAGCGAAGCGTGGTTGAGCTCCTCGGAGAAGATGTCCGCGCCGGCATCGCCCAGGGCCGTGACGACAGCCAGATTGGCCATGTAGCCGGTGCAGAAGTACAGCGCGCGGGCATGCGGAATCTCGGGCGAGACGAACTCGGCCAGGGCCTTTTCGATCGCGTCGTGCGCGGCGGAATGGCCGCTGATCAGGTGCGAGGCGCCCGAGCCCGTGCCATAGCGGCGCACGCCGGCTATATAGGCCTCGGCCACCGCCGGATGCGCGGCCAGGCCCAGGTAGTCATTGCTGCAGAACATCAGCAGCTCGCGTGACTGCCCATCAACGCCGCGCACCTGCTGATGCGGCGCCGTGCCGGTCTCGGCCACGCGCAGCACACGGGTCATGCTCTTGGCCGCGATCGCCTCCAGCTTGGCGTTCAGGTGATCAAGCAGCATGGGGGGCTCCGGCAACATCGTTCAGGCTCGCCAGCACCGCCTTGAACAGGAAGGCTGCGGTGTCGGCGTCGATCAAATAGGGCGGCATCAGGTAGACGGTGCGGCCGATCGGGCGGATCAACAGCTCGTGAGCGCGCGCCGCCAGATGGAAGCGCTCGGCAAAGCGCTCGCCCGCGAACTCGGGCTTGAGGTCGAACGCCAGGATCATGCCGCGCTGGCGCAGGTGCTCGACGCGCGGATCGTGCTGCAGCGGCGCGAAAGCCTGGGCCAGCAGGGCCGACTGCTCGCGGTTTTTCGCCAGCACCTGCTCGCGCTCGAAGCGCGCCAGCACGGCATTGGCCGCCGCGCAGGCCAGCGCGTTGCCGGTGTAGGAATGCGAGTGCAGGAAGCCGCGCGCGACCTCGTCGCTCCAGAAGCTCTGGAACACGGCCTCGGTCGTCAGTACCAGCGACAGAGGCAAGGTGCCGCCGCTGATGCCCTTGGACAGGGTGACGAAATCGGGCCAGCCGCACTCGCCCTGCTCAAAGGCAAAGAAGCTGCCGCTGCGTCCGCAGCCGACGGCGATCTCGTCGGCGATCAGGTGCACCTCGAACTCATCGCAGAGTGCGCGCACGCCCTTCAGGTACGAGGGCTCGTGCATGGCCATGCCGGCGGCGCACTGCACCAGCGGCTCGATGATCAGCGCCGCAACAAAGCCCCGGCGCGCTTCCAGCACGCGACGCAGGTCGGCCAGCGCCAGGGCCTCCTGCTGCGGCCCCAGGCGACTGTCGGGCGATTCGACCACGTGGGCGCGCATCAGCAGCGGGTCGTAGGCATCGCGGAACACCGCCACATCGGTCACCGCCAGCGCGCCTATGGTCTCGCCGTGGTAGCCGTGCCGCAGGCAGACGAACTCGCGCTTGTCATTCAGGCCGCGGTTGCGCCAGGCATGGAAACTCATCTTCAGCGCGATCTCGACCGCACTGGCGCCGTCACTGGCAAAGAAGGTGTGGCCCAGAGCGCCGCCGGTGAGAAGCGACAAGCGCTCGGCCAGTTGCACCGCAGGCTCGTGCGTGCAGCCGGCCAGCATCACATGCGGCAAGGTGTCGAGCTGCTGCTTGATGGCGGCGTTGATGCCCGCGTCGGCGTGTCCGAACAAGTTCACCCACCAAGAGCTGTTGGCGTCGAAATAGCGCCGGCCCTCGACGTCGAACAGCCAGGGACCTTCGCCCCTGGCAATGGGCAGCGGCGGGACGACGGCGGCGCGCGCCATCTGCGTGCAGGGATGCCAGACCGCGGCCAGGCTGCGGGCCTGCAGTTGCTGTTGTTCTTGGAGAGACATCGATCCAGGAGTCCAGGCAGTCAGACGCGCCAGGAAGGCTGCGTCTTGTTCAGGAAGCTCTGCACCCCTTCGCGGCCTTCGACGCTGGCACGGATGTCGGCAATGCGCCGGGCCGTGTCGTCGCGCAGCTCGGGCGTGATGGGCGCATGCGCCACATCCTTCACCAGGGCCTTGCAGGCGCGCACCGCCGCCGGGCTGTTGGCCAGCAGGGATGAGAGCAAAAACGCTATTTTCTCATCCAGCGTGTTTTCGTCGGCCAGTTCGTGCACCAGACCGATGCGGTGCGCTTCGGCCGCCGAGAAACGCTCGGCCGTGACGAAGTAGCGCCGCGAGGCCTGCTCGCCTATGGCACGCACGACATAGGGGCTGATGGTGGCCGGCAGCAGGCCGAGCTTGGCTTCGGACAGGCAAAAGCCGGCCGCCTCGGTGGCCACGACCACGTCGCACACGGCCACCAACCCGACGCCGCCCGCGTAGACATCGCCCTGCACGCGCGCGATCACCGGCACCGGACAGCTGTAAATGGTCCACAGCATCTGCGCCAGCTGCGAGGCGTCGGCATGGTTCTCGTCCCAGTCGTAGCCGGCCATGGCCTTCATCCAGTTCAGGTCGGCGCCGGCGCAAAAGGCCTTGCCCTCGGCGGCGAGCACCACGGCGCGCAGGCTGCTGTCTTGCGACAGCGCTGCAAAGATGCGGGTCAGTTCGGCAATGACTGCTTCGTTGAAGGCATTGCGCACCTCGGGCCGGTTCAAGGTCACACGCGCCACTGCACCTTCACGATGCGCCAGCACGACCGGATTGGAAGACGCCATCGAACTCATGATCTGCCCCCCCCATCACATCCGGAACACCCCGAATTTCGCATCGGGAATCGGCGCATTGAGCGAGGCCGACAGCCCCAACGCCAGCACGCGGCGCGTGTCGGCAGGGTCGATCACGCCGTCGTCCCACAGCCGGGCCGAGGCGTAATACGGGTGGCCCTGGACTTCGTACTGCTGGCGGATCGGCGCCTTGAAGGCTTCTTCTTCCTCCGCGCTCCAGGCGCCGCCCTTGGCTGCTATGCCGTCGCGCCGCACGGTGGCCAGCACCGAGGCGGCCTGCTCGCCGCCCATCACCGAGATGCGCGCGTTCGGCCACATCCACAGGAAGCGCGGGCTGTAGGCGCGGCCGCACATGCCGTAATTGCCGGCGCCGAAGCTGCCGCCGATGATGACGGTGAACTTGGGCACCTGGGCGCAGGCCACCGCCGTGACCATCTTGGCGCCGGCGCGCGCAATGCCCTCGTTCTCGTACTTGCGGCCCACCATGAAGCCGGTGATGTTCTGCAGGAACACCAGCGGGATCTTGCGCTGACAGCAGAGTTCGACAAAGTGCGCGCCCTTGTTGGCGCTCTCGGCGAACAGGATGCCGTTGTTGGCGACGATGCCCACCGGCATGCCCTCGATATGGGCGAAGCCGCACACCAGGGTGGCGCCGTAGCGGGCCTTGAACTCATCGAATTCCGAGCCGTCCACGATCCGGGCAATGACCTCGCGCACGTCGAAGGGCTTGCGCCCGGTTTTTCCATCTTGGGTCGGGATCACGCCGTGCAGCTCGGCGGCGTCGTACAACGGCGCGCGCGGCGTCTGCAGGGCCACCGCCGGGGTTTTCTGCCAATTCAGGTGCGCGACCGACTGGCGCGCGATCGCCAGCGCATGGGTGTCGTTCTGCGCCAGGTGGTCGGCCACGCCGGACAGGCGCGTGTGCACGTCGCCGCCGCCCAGGTCCTCGGCGCTGACCTCCTCGCCGGTGGCCGCCTTCACCAAGGGCGGACCGCCGAGGAAGATGGTGCCCTGGTTCTTGACGATGATGGTCTCGTCGCTCATGGCCGGCACGTAGGCGCCGCCGGCCGTGCAGGAGCCCATCACCACGGCAATCTGCGGGATGCCTTGCGCCGACATATTGGCCTGGTTGAAGAAGATGCGGCCGAAATGCTCGCGGTCGGGGAAAACGTCGTCCTGGTTGGGCAGGTTGGCGCCGCCCGAATCGACCAGGTAGATGCAGGGCAGGCGGTTCTGCTGCGCGATTTCCTGCGCGCGCAGATGCTTCTTGACCGTCATCGGGTAATAGGTGCCGCCCTTGACCGTGGCGTCGTTGCAGACGATCACGCAGTCGACGCCCGAGACGCGGCCTATGCCCGCGATCACGCCGGCGCTGGGCGCCGCGTCGCGGCCGCCCTTCTCCTTGTACATGTTCAAGGCCGCCAGGGCCGAGAACTCCAGGAAGGGCGTGCCGGGGTCCAGCAGCATCTCGACGCGGTCGCGCGGCAGCAGCTTGCCTCGCCCCAGGTGCTTGGCGCGCGCGGCCTCGCCGCCGCCCAGCGCGATCTGCGCGAGCTGCTCGTTCAGGTCCTGAATCAGGCCACGCATGAGCTCGGCATTGGCCTTGAAATCGGCCGAGCGGGCATTGAGCTTGGTGGTCAGGACGGGCATGGGGTCTCCAGGAAAAACAATTGAGTAACACTCAAACTTATATGCAGGCCGAACCACCTTTACTTGCAGCGTCGGCCAAGCCGCGAGAATAAAGCAGCATCGAGATTCAGGCAAGCCATACTTGAGCTTTACTCAATTATTCTGCACAATCCTGTCAATCCAGCGTGAATCCCCTCGTGTCAGACCTGAACCCAACTCCTTTCAGCAAACACGCCAGCCCCGCACCCGGGGTGGGCCAGCGCCGCGCGCCGGTCGGGCCTAAGGCCGAACAGCGCGTGCGCGACATCCTGCGTGTGGGCCGCGACGTACTGTGCGAGCGCGGCTACGAGCGCGCCACCACCACCGAGATCGCCTTGCGCCTGGGCATCTCCGAGGCCACTGTGTTCACCTACTTCCGCAGCAAACGCGAGCTCTGCGTGCGCGTGATCAGCGACTGGTACGACGAGATCATCACCGTCATTGAGGCCGGCATCCCGCACGAAGCCGGCATCCGCGAGCAGCTCGTGTTCATCGTGCACACCCATTTGCGCCTGTTCCTGATCCAGGGCACGGGCCTGTGCGCGCTGGTGCTCTCGGAAGGCCGCACCAAGGGCCAGGAGTTCGGCGAAGCCTTCGTCGAGCTGCAGCGCCGCTACACCGCGCCGCTGATGGACCTGCTGGCCCGCGGCCAGGCCAGCGGCGAGGTGCGGCAGGATGTTCCCCTGCGCTTGCTGCGCTCGCTGGTCTTCGGCCCCATGGAGCACATGCTGTGGGAGGTCATCATCGCTGGCCGCCAGATCGACGTGGATCAGAGCACCAAGGACCTGGTCGCCCTGCTATGGCCCGCGCTGCAGACGCCCGACCGGGAGCTACAGCGCCTGAGCAAGCTGCGGCAGGAGATTAGCGACGCGCTGGCGCGAAGCTAGGCGCCGTCCTCAAGCCCTCTGGGCCTCGCGCTCACGCCACTGCGCCGCCGTCATGCTGTAGGTGGCCATTTCCTTGCCGTACCAGGTGTCCAGGCCCCTGTCGTGCATGCCCAGCCGCTTCATGACGGTCGACGACGCCAGGTTCTCGGGCACGCAGACTGCGTAGAGGTCAGGGGCATGCAAGGTGCCGAACGCGAATGCCGTCATGGCCAGTGCCGCCTCGCTGGCCAGGCCCTGGTGCCAGCGATCGCGCCGCAGGCGCCAGCCGATCTCCAGCGGACAGGCCGGATCGGGCTGCGGCGACTCGCTGCGGCGCAGGTTCTGGATGCAGCCGGCGCCGACGATCTCGCCGCTCTCCCGCTCGACGAAGCTCCACCACGAATAGCCGAGCTCGGTCCAGCGCACCATGATGCGTTCGATGATGGCCAGCGTCTGCTCGCGCGTCTCGGGCTGCCCGGAGATGAATCGCATCACCTCCGGATCGGCGTTCATGCGGTTCAGGCCGTCGAGATGCGCAATCGCGTAGGGCTCCAGGCGGAGCCGCTCGGTCGTCAGGATGCTCATGCGGCGTCGGTCCCTGCAGGCGGATAGCCAGCCTCGGTCAAGGCCTCGGCCAGCATCTGCGCACTGACGCCGGTCCGCACCTGGATGCGGCGCGCCTCGCGGTCGAATTCGATCTGCGCCTGGGCGTCCAGCTCATGCACGACGGCGGTGATGGCGGCCACGCAATGGCCGCAGCTCATGTCGGGAAGGTGAAATTCAATCATGGCGAGAGCATAAACCTGGGGCGTCGTAAGCTTCGGCCTGCCATGAACAATTCCACCGCATCCGCCGCCCTGCCCAGCACCTGGACCCTGCCCATCACGGGCATGACCTGCGCCTCCTGCGTCAAGCGGGTGGAGCGCGCGCTCCAGAAAACCCCCGGCGTGCTGAGCGCCGAGGTCAACCTGGCCACCGAACTCGCCACCGTCTGCGCCGACGCCGGCATCGAACGCGAGCGCCTCGTCGGCGCCATCACCCGGGCGGGCTATGCGGTCTCGGACGTGACCCCGGCAAGCGCAGATGCAGCGGCCGCAGGTCCCGCCTCCGGCGAACCCCTGCCCGCTTTCAAACTGAACGCCTGGCTGCAAAGCGGCTGGGCCGTGCTGGCGGCAGTGCTGCTGTCGGCGCCCCTTCTGCTGCCCATGCTGGCCATGCTGGCGGGCCGGCACTGGATGCTGAACGGCTGGCTGCAGCTGGCGCTTTGCGCGCCGGTGCAGTTCGGCCTGGGCGCACGCTTTTACCGCAGCGGCTGGGCCAGCGCCAAGGATGGCAGCGGCAGCATGGACCTGCTGGTGGCCCTGGGCACCAGCGCGGCCTTCGGCCTGAGCGTCTACAAGCTCTGGCAGGAAGGGCCGCACAGCGGCGCGCTGTATTTCGAGTCGGCCGCCGCCGTCGTCACCATGGTGCTGCTGGGCAAATGGCTGGAGGCCCGCGCCAAGCGCCAGACCACGGCCGCCTTGCGGGCCTTGCATGCGCTGCGCCCTGACCGGGCCTGGGTCAGCCGCAACGGGCAATTGCTGTCCCTGCCCATCGCCCAGGTGCAGATGCACGACACCGTGGTGGTGAAGCCCGGCGAACGCGTTGCCGTCGACGGCCGGGTGCTCAGCGGCAATAGCGATGTGGACGAGTCCATGATCACCGGCGAAAGCCTGCCCGTGCCCAAAGGGCCGGGCGACGCCGTCGTGGGCGGCGCCATGAATGGCGACGGCCTGCTGAGCCTGAGCGTGCGCGCGCTGGGGGCCGAGAGCACGCTGGCTCGCATCGTCCGCCTGGTCGAGTCGGCGCAGGCCGGCAAGGCGCCGATCCAGCGCCTGGTGGATCAAGTCAGCGCCGTGTTCGTGCCCGTCGTGATCGTGGTGGCCCTCGTTACCTTGCTGGGCTGGGGCTGGAGCCGGGGCGACTGGACCCAGGCCTGGCTGAACGCCGTGGCGGTGCTGGTGATTGCCTGCCCCTGCGCACTGGGCCTGGCCACGCCCGCCGCCATCATGGCCGGCACCGGCGTGGCAGCGCGGCACGGCATCCTGATCAAGGACGCGCAGGCGCTGGAACTGGCGCGCCAGCTCGACGTGGTGGTGTTCGACAAGACCGGCACCCTGACGCTCGGCCATCCCGAGCTGCTGGCCCAGGTGGCAGCGGCGGGCGAAAGCCCGCAGGCCATGCTGCATTTGTGCGCCGCGCTGCAGGCCGGCAGCAGCCATCCGCTGGCTCATGCGGTGATCCAGGCCCAAGCCCAGACAGCGGCGCCGGATGCGGGTGAGCGCATCCTGCTCACGGCCTCGCGCGCCCTGCCCGGCCGAGGCACGACGGCCACGCAGACACTGGCCGTGGCGCAGACCCGGCAGCTGTATCTGGGCAGCACGCGCTGGATGCAGGAGCTCGGTGTCGAGGCCGGCGCCATGACGACGCTGGAGGCGCAAGCCGGCGTCGGAGCGGCCCACACCGCCGCCTGGCTGGCCGCGCAAGCCGCAGGCGATGTCCATCCGCGCCTGCTCGGCCTGCTGCTGTTCAGCGACCAGCCGCGTCCTCACAGCGCCGCCGCCATCGCAGCGCTTCAGGCCCAGGGGCTGCGCTGCCTGATGCTCAGCGGCGACAAACGCGACAGCGCCGAATCGGTCGCACGCCAATTGGGCCTGCATCCGGAACGCGGCGAGGTGCAGGCAGAAGTGCTGCCCGAAGACAAGGCCGCCCACATCACCGCCCTGAAGCAGGGCCACACACGCGTCGCCATGGTCGGCGACGGCATCAACGATGCTCCCGCGCTGGCCGCCGCCGACGTCGGCATCGCCATGGCCAGCGGCACCGACGTGGCGATGCAGACCGCCGGCATCACGCTGATGCGCAGCGACCCCTTGCTGGTACCCGAAGCCATCGCACTCTCACGGCGCACCGTCGCCAAGATCCGCCAGAACCTGTTCTGGGCCTTTGCCTACAACCTGGTCGGCATCCCGCTGGCGGCATTGGGGCACCTCAACCCCATGCTGGCGGGATCGGCGATGGCGCTGTCGAGCGTGTCGGTGCTGCTCAATGCGCTGACCTTGCAGCGCTGGCGGCCGACCCAGCCCTGAATCAGGCCTTGGCGGCCTTGCCCTGCCCGGCCTCGGCCAGCAGGCTGATGCAGCGCTCTTCGTGCTGGCTGATTTCGGCCAAGGTCACTTCGATGTCCTCGAGCTGCTGCTCGAGTTGCCGGCGGTGCTGCTGCAGCACGTCGAGAAAGGCCTTGAGCTGGGGCGCGGCGTCCGACTTGGAGTCGTACATGTCGACCAGCTGCTTGACCTCCTGCAGCGACAGGCCCAGGCGCTTGCCGCGCAGGGTGAGCTTGAGGCGGGTGCGGTCGCGATGGGTGTAGACGCGGTTGCGGCCGGCGCGCGCCGGCTCCAGCAGGCCCATGTCTTCGTAGAAACGGATGGCCCGCGGCGTGATGTCGAACTCGGTCGCCAGCTCGGTGATGGTAAACAGCCGGGCGGCAGGCTCCTGCGCCTTGCTGTCCTGGTTCGCGACGGAAGCTATGCTCATGACTACACTGGCCGTATCTAACGTTAACGTAAACGTGAGTCTAAAGCACAGAGTATGGGCAACGCGCGCGAATCCGAACTGAACTACCCCTGGGGCGACAAAATACCGGCGCCCGGCGACACCGTGGAGCTGCTGCCCGGCGTGCGCTGGCTGCGCATGGGGCTGCCGTTTGCGCTCGACCACATCAACCTCTGGCTGCTGCGCGACGAGTTCGAGGGCCGCCAGGGCTGGGCCATCGTCGACTGCGGCATCTGCAGCGATGCGACCAAGGCCTTGTGGGAGCAGGTCTTCGCCCAGCACCTGGAAGGGCTGCCGATCCTGCGCGTGTTCGTCACGCATTTCCATCCCGACCACATGGGGCTGGCGGCCTGGCTGACCGAGCGCTGGCAATGCCGGCTCTGGATGAGCGCCACCGACTACCAGTTGGCCCGCGTCGCAAGCGCCTCGACGGTGGGCATGGGCGGAGAGACGGCTGCGGCCTTCTTCGCCAGCCACGGGCTGACCGACCCCGATGCCCAGGCCAAGATCCGCGGCCGCGCCAGCTATTACCCCAGCATGGTGCCCAGCGTGCCGCCCAGCTACCGGCGCCTGATGAACGGGCAGACCGTCCAGATCGGCAATCAAAGCTGGCGCTGCATCGCCGGCTACGGCCATGCGCCCGAGCACATCAGCCTCTACTGCGAGGCCCTGGATCTGCTGATCTCCGGCGACATGGTGCTGCCGCGCATCTCGACCAACGTCAGCGTCGTCGACGTGGAGCCCGAGGCCGACCCGCTGGCCCTGTACCTGGCCTCGATCCGCCAGATGCTGGAGTTGCCACCGCAAACGCTGGTACTGCCCTCGCATGGCAAGCCCTTCAAGGGCCTGCATGCCCGGGCAGAGCAATTGATCGAGCACCACGCCGAGCGCCTGGCCGAAGTCGAGGCCGCCTGCCGGCTCAAGCCCTGCCATGCGGCGGAGCTGCTGCCCATGATGTTCAAGCGTCCGCTGGATCTGCACCAGACCACGTTTGCGATGGGCGAGTCCGTCGCGCACCTGAATACGCTCTGGCTGGCCGGACGGCTGCGCCGCGACAAGGGGCGAGATGGCGTGTTCCGTTTTTCAGCTCAAGAAATCGCATGAAAAAAGCGCCGTCGATTCAGGGGCGATCCCGGAACGCGACGGCGCTTGATGCCTTGTCTGCATTTCAAAGTCAGGGTTCGGTCAAACCCATCGAAGACCTGGATCTGCCTCACAAGGCTGCTGCAGATCCGAATGCTTGGTGATGACAGCGTGTTGGTTGTAAGTTTGCTGTTCGAACCGCCCCCCGGCAAGACCCACCAAAGGGGGAGAGACAAACGCAAAATTCATGCGGCGCGTTCTTCGAACTCGGGCAAGGCCACTTGCTTCAGGTGCTGCCGGGCCCGCTCAAAGTCGGGCAGCGCGTCCTCGACGATGGCCCAAAACCTCGCGCTGTGGTTCATCTCGCGCAGATGCGCCAGCTCATGCACCACCACATAGTCGATCACCGACATCGGCATGTGGATCAGGCGCCAATTCAGGCGGATCGCGCCGCTGGCGCTGGCGCTGCCCCAGCGTCCCTGCGCCGAACTCAGGCGCAGGCTGCTCATCTGCACGTCCATCTGCACCGCGTAGTGCAGGCAGCGGATCTCGAACAGCCTCAAGGCCTGGCGCTGCAGCCAACCCTGCACGGCGGCACAGATCTGCTCGGCCGCGGCATCGGGCGGCAGGCCCAGGCGCAGGCAGGGCTGCTCGTTCGCATCGACGTCTTGCAGCACCGTCACCTGCGCAGCGCGACGGCGCCCGGAGAGCGGCTGAATCAGGCTGGCATCCAGGCGCACCCGCAGCGGTGACCCCAGATACGGCACTTCGCAACCGTCCGCCCACACCACACGGGCCGCCCGCATTCTTTGCACGCGCTCCTGCTGCTCGCGCAGCTTGCGGACGATCCAGTCGGACTTCTGCTGCAGGGCCCGCTCGATATCGACATGGGCAATCCACTTCGGCGCGCTGACACGCAGGCCTTGGTCGGTGACGGTGAATCCGATGCTGCGGCGCCGCGCGCGCCTGAGCTCATAGGCCACCGGATGGCCGTTCAAGCGCATCATGTGGCCGCCGCGCGGCAGGACTGCTGGGGTCTCGACGGCGGGCGCGGTAGGCACGGCGTCTGGCAGGTCATTGTCAAACAAGGACATCTGCGCGGTCTTCAGCAGTTGAGCCAATCGATGCAGCATGGGCTGCGAGTGTAGTCCTCAGGCCCGGGATTGCGATGTAGGGGCATTCGCCACATCGGCTGCAAGCGAGGGATAGGCCTGCGGATCCAGCCGGCGCATTTCCGTCTCGATCCAGCGTTCCACCTCCTGCATCAGCTCAGCCGGCGCGCGGCCCTGCGAGGCAATCGCCGGGCCGATCGAGACGTCGATCACGCCCGGACGCAGCAGGAAGCTCTTGCGCGGCCAGCAGCGCGCCGAGGTGGCGGCAATGGGTACCACCGGCACGCCGCACTCGATCGCCAGGCGCGAGCCGCCGCTCTTGTACTCGCCTTTCTCGCCGCGCGCCATGCGCGTGCCCTCCGGAAACATGATGACCCAGTGGCCCTTCTGGGCCAGCCGGCGCCCCTGCGCCGCCACCTTGGCCCAGGCCTGCGAGCGGCGGCTGCGGTCGATGTGGATCATGTCCATGCGCGCCATGGCCCAGCCGAAGAAGGGCACGTAAAGCAGCTCGCGCTTGAACACATAGGCCATGGGGTGCGACATCAGGGTCGGCAGCGCGAAGGTCTCCCAGGTCGACTGGTGCTTGGCCAGCAGGACCACGGCCGATTGGCGCTCCGCCTCGCTAGGCAGGTTTTCCAGGCCCTGTACGCGGAAGCGCACGCCGCAAATCGCCTTGGCGCCCCAGGTGGCCACGCGCAGCCAGCCCACGCAGGACCAATACACGGTGTCGCCGCGCACGAAGATGGAAATCAGCACCACGGCCAGGGCCCAGGGAATCACCGTGACCGTCAGGAACAATACAAACAACAGGGAACGAATCGCGGACAGGAACATGCCGTCGGGTCTCCAAAAGGCAGCAATGCCAAGCGCCAGGGCTTCGCACCTGCAAATCAATCAATCATTCGGCTGCAAAACCGGCGGCGCGCGCCTCGGCCTTGGCGCGACGCCGGTCTTCCTGGATCAGGTAGTCGGCAAAGGCGCCCAGGTCGGTATGCAGGCGCACATTCGGCACCTGGGTTTTCAGCTCGGCCAGTTGCAGCTCGTTCAGCACGCCCAGGCGGTCGCCCTGCACCAGATGCGGCACGCAGCCGGCAGCCAGCGCCGTTTGCACGTCCTTCAGGCTCGCGCCGACCATGTGCACGGTCGACAGGTCCACGCTGAAGCGCTCGCCGACCTGGCGGATCAGGCCCGGCAGCGGCTTGCGGCAGGTGCAGCCCTCCTCGGGCGTGTGCGGGCAGAAAAAAGCCGCATCGAGCCGCCCGCCCTTTTCAGCCAGCAGCTGGCTCAGGCGCATGTGCACGGCGTTGAGCGCGGCCATGTCGAGCAGGCCGCGTCCGATGCCGGGCTGGTTGGTCGCCATCACGGTATGCCAGCCCGCGTGGTTGAGCCGCGCCACGGCCTCCAGCGCGCCGGGCAAGGGCTCGAGTTCGTCGATGGACTTGACGTGGTCGTCGCGGTAGCGGTTGATGGTCCCGTCGCGGCCCAGGATCACGAGCTTCATGCTGTGGCTGTGGTCGGATCTCATTGTTTTTCCTTCACGACGAACGCATCCGTAGATTACAGGATCAGGCCGCCAGCCGCGACAGGTCGGCCACCCGGTTCATGGCCTCGTGCAGCTGCTTCAGCAGGCCCAGGCGGTTGGCACGCAGCGCGGCGTCCTCGGCATTGACCATCACGTCGTCGAAGAACGCGTCCACAGGTCCCTTGAGCGCCGCCAGCTCGCGCAGCGAGGCGGCGTATTCGCCGGTCGAGAACAAGGCGTCGGAGCGCGCCTGGGCCGACTGCAGGGCCGTGGCCAGATGCTGCTCGGCCGGCTCGACCAGCAACTCCGGCTTGACGACGGCCTGCACCGGCTCCTCGCTCTTCTTGAGAATGTTGGCGATGCGCTTGTTGGCGGCCGCCAGCGACGCAGCCTCGGGCAGGGCCGCGAAGGTACGCACGGCGCTCAGGCGCGCTGCCACATCGGCCAGGCGCTGCGGCTGCAATGCCAGCACGGCGTCGACCTCCTGGGCGCTGTAGCCCTGCTCGCGCAGCGAGCCGGACAGGCGCTCGAAGATGAACTGCGACAAGGCCTCGCTGGGATCCTTGATCAGCTCGCCGAAGGCCGGCACGGCGGCCTGGAGCAAGGCGCCCAGTTCGAGCGAACCGGCACGCTCCGACAGCATGCGCACGACGCCCAGCGCGTGGCGGCGCAGCGCAAATGGGTCCTTGTCGCCGGTGGGCAGCTGGCCGATGCCGAACAGGCCCACCAGCGTCTCCAACTTGTCGGCCAGGGCCACGACCAGGCCGACCTCATCGCGCGGCAGCTCGTCGCCGGCAAAACGGGGCTTGTAATGGTCCTCGATGGCCAGGGCCACCGTCTCGGCCAGGCCGTCGTGGCGCGCGTAATAGCCGCCCATGATGCCCTGCAGCTCGGGGAACTCGCCGACCATGTCGGTCAGCAGGTCGGCCTTGGCCAGCAGCGCAGCCTCGTCGGCCCGAGCCGCCAGCGCCTCGCCGCCCAGTTGCTGCGCAATCGCCTTGGCAATGGCGCGGACGCGCTCGACACGGTCGCCCTGGCTGCCCAGCTTGCCGTGGTAGACGACCTTGGACAGGCTCGGCACGCGCGAAGCCAGCGTCTTCTTGCGGTCCTGGTCGAAGAAGAACTTGGCGTCGGACAAGCGCGGACGCACCACGCGCTCATTGCCGCCGATCACGGCGCCGGCATCGGCCGGGCTGATGTTGCTGACCACGAGGAAGCGGTTCGTCAGCTTGCCCTGCGCGTCGAGCAGCGGGAAGTACTTCTGGTTGGCCTTCATGGTCAGGATCAGGCACTCCTGCGGCACGGCCAGGAAATCGGTCTCGAACTGGCAGCTCAGCACATTGGGCCGCTCGACCAGGGCCGTGACCTCGTCCAGCAAGGCCTCGTCCTCGATGGGCTTGAGCCCCTGCTCGGAGGCAGCGTCCACCAGTTGGCGCACGATCTCGGCGCGCCGCTCGGCGAAGCTGGCGATCACGGCGCCCTGCTCCCGCAGCTGGCTGGCATAGCTGTCGGCCGACTCGATGCGCAGGCTGCCCGTTGCGGCTTCAAAGCGATGCCCGCGGGTCTCGCGGCCGGCCTGCAGGCCCAGGGCCTGCACCGGCACGATCTGCGCGCCATGCAGGGCCACGATGCCGTGGGCCGGGCGCACGAACTTCACGTCGGTCCAGCCGTCGGCCAGCTGATAGGTCATCACCTTGGGAATGGGCAGCTTGGCCAGCGCTTCGTCGAGCGCCTTCTGCAGGCCTTCGGCCAGGGTCGCGCCGGCCGCGACGGTGTCGAGGAACAGCGCCTCAGCCTTGCCGTCCATCGCGCGCTTGAGCTGCGGCACGGCGCCGGCATCGACGCCCAGCGACGCGAGCTTCTTCAGCAGCGCCGGCGTGGGCTGGCCGTCGGCGCTCAGCGCCACGGCCACGGGCATCAATTTCTGCTGCAGCGGACGATCCGCCGCCTTGACAGCGACCTGGCCGACCTGCACGGCCAGGCGACGCGGCGAGGCGTAGGACGTGACCTCGGCGTCGGCCGCGGCCAGGCCTTGCGCCTTCAGGCTGTCGGCCAGTGCCGAGGCAAAGGCCTCGCCCAGCTTCTTCAGCGCCTTGGGCGGCAGTTCTTCGACGAACAATTCAAGCAGCAGGGTGCTCATGCTTTGACTCATTTCAGGCGGCCTTCTTTGCGTTCTTTTCGGCGTTTTTCTCGATGTTCTTGGCCAATTGGGCCAAGACTTCATCGGACCACGCCTTGGGCGCCATGGGGAAGCCCAAGCGGGCGCGGCTGTCCAGATAGCTTTGCGCCACGGCGCGCGCCAGATTGCGGATGCGGCCGATGTAGGCGGCACGCTCGGTCACGCTGATGGCGCCGCGCGCATCCAGCAGGTTGAAGCTGTGCGCCGCCTTGAGCAACTGCTCGTAAGCCGGCAGGGCCAGGTGTTGCGCCATCAGGTGCTGCGACTGCTTCTCGTGCGCCGCGAAGGCCGTCAGCAGGAAGTCGACATCGCTGTGCTCGAAGTTATAGGTCGACTGCTCGACCTCGTTCTGGTGGAACACGTCGCCGTACCTGATGTCAGGCGCGCCGTCCTTGCCGTGCACGTAGACCAGGTCGTAGACGCTCTCCACGCCCTGCAGGTACATGGCCAGGCGCTCCAGGCCGTAGGTGATCTCGCCGGTGATGGGCTTGCAGTCGATGCCGCCGACCTGCTGGAAGTAGGTGAACTGCGTCACCTCCATGCCGTTGAGCCAGACTTCCCAGCCCAGGCCCCAGCAGCCCAGCGTCGGGTTTTCCCAATCGTCCTCGACGAAGCGGACGTCGTTCTTCTTCAGGTCGAAGCCGAGCGCCTCCAGCGAGCCCAGGTAGAGCTCCAGGATGTTGGCCGGCGCCGGCTTGAGCACGACCTGGAACTGGTAGTAATGCTGCAGGCGGTTGGGGTTCTCGCCGTAGCGGCCGTCCTTGGGACGGCGGCTGGGCTGCACGTAGGCGGCCTTCCAGGGCTCGGGGCCGATGGCGCGCAGGAAGGTGGCGGTGTGGCTGGTGCCCGCGCCGACTTCCATGTCGTAGGGCTGCAAGAGCGCGCAACCCTGGTCAGACCAATAGTCCTGCAGGCGAAGAATGATTTGCTGGAAGCTCAGCATGGTGGGTTCAAGAGGGGGATGAATTGGGGGACGCCGGCCAGGCCGGCGCCGCGAATGGCCCAATTCTACGGGCGCCTACGGGCACCTACGGACGTGACTGCGAGCGCAGCCCACGCAGGCCGCGCCATAGCTGCAGCAGCAGGGGCACCAGCGCAAGCAGCCACAGCGGCCAGAGCCCCAGCGCCGCCAGCCAGCGCGCATAGGGCGTGCTGCCTTCGCGGCCCTCGACCTCGCATTCAAGGATGCCGGGACGGTCCGGTGGCAGACGCGCCAGCACCTGGCCACGATGGTCGAGCGCGGCGGTGGCGCCGGTATTGGTCGATCGAACGAAGGGCCGCTGGAATTCAAGCGCGCGCATCACCGAGAACTGCAGGTGCTGGTCCTGCACCATGATGCGGCCGAACCAGGCCAGGTTGCTGACGTTGACCAGCACGGTGGCGGCGTCCATCCCGACCACGCTTTGCACGAAGTCCTCGCCGAACAGGTCTTCATAGCAGATCAGGGGCCGGATGCGCTGCCCGGCGATCCGGAAAGGCCGCTGGTGCAGGCCGCGCGCCTGGTCGACCATGGGGATGTGCAGGCCCTCGACGAACCAGTGGAAGCCCCAGGGCACGAATTCGCCAAACGGCAGCAGGTGGTGCTTGCCGTAGTCATAGCGCCGGCCGTCCGGCGTGCCCCAACCGATCAGCGAATTGACGTAGCCGACCTGCTCGTTGCCCAGGAAGGTGCCCAGCAGCAGGGGCCGCCGATGCGCCGCATCATCCAGGCGCTGCATCTGGCGGGGCCGCAAGTCGTAAAGCGGCAGCGGCACCACGGTTTCTGGCGACAGCACCAGATCGCCGCGCGCCTGCTCGATCTGGCTGGACAGGGCGTCGAGATTGGCGTCCCACAGGGCCTGGTTGAACTTGTCGTCCTGCGGCACGTCGGGCTGCAGCGCCGAGATCCGGATCCGGCCCGTGCTGTGCGTGAATTCGTTCGGCAAGGCGGCGCCCAGCGCCAGCAGGGCCAGGCCCAGCCCGGACAGGGCACCGCGTGCGGACAGGCGCCAGGTCGGCGTTGCGCCCAGCAACTGCGCCAGCCCAGCGGCCAAGCAGGCCGCCAGCCCGGTGATGCCGTACACGCCGATCCAGGGCGCCCAAGCCGCCAGCGGCCCGACCGTGTGGGCATAGCCGCTGGCGATCCAGGGGAAGCCCGTCAGCCAGGTGGCGCGCGCAAGCTCGGCCAGCAGCCAGCAGGCGGCCCAGCACAGGCCCGCCCACGCGGGTGAAGCGCCGGCGCGCCGGTTCAGCCAGGCCGCCAGCGCCAGCGCTGCGCCGTAATAGAGCGACAGGAATCCGGCCAGCAGCAGCACTGCCCCCGCAGCCAGCGGCGCCGCGATGTCGCCATAGTCATGCAGGCTGATGTACAGCCACCACAAGCCCGAACTCAGCCAGGCCAGCCCGAAACGCCAGCCCAGGCCCGCTGCGGCCTTAGGCGTGGCCTGCAGCGATGCGCGCGCCAGCCAGGCGAGGGTCAAGATCTGCAGGGGCCAGGCCCGCCAAGGCGCGAACGACAAGGTGTGCAGGCCGCCGGCCAGCAAGGCCGGCCACCAGGCCTTGAACGCAAGCTTGATTGGCGGAAGTTTGGAGCGCCAGCGCATGCGCCTCAACCGGGCGCCGGGTCACTGCGCGTGACCTTGAACCAGCGGACTGCCCCGCCGCGCGTGAGCATGGCGTTGAATCGCAGGCCGCCAATCTCGATGGCCTCGCCGCGACGCGGCACCCGCCCCATCTCATGGGCCACCAAGCCTCCGATGGTGTCAAAGTGATCGACCGGCAGGTTGACGCTGAACGAGTCGTTGACGGCTTCGATGAGGGTGTCGCCGGCCACGCGCTGGCTGCCGTCGGCCAGGGTGTAGATGCTGGTGGCGCCGTCTTTTTCGTCGAACTCGTCCTCGATTTCGCCGACGATCTCCTCCAGCACGTCCTCAATCGTGATCAGGCCGGCCGTGTTGCCGAATTCGTCGATCACGATAGCCAGGTGGTTGCGGTTCGAGCGGAAATCGCGCAGCAGTTCGTTCAAGCCCTTGCTCTCGGGCACGAACACCGCCGGGCGCAACAGGGTGCGCAGATTCAGCTCGGGCGCGCGCTGCAGCTTGAGCAGGTCCTTGGCCAGCAGGATGCCGATGATGTTGTCGCGCTGCCCCTCGAAGACCGGGAAGCGCGAATGCCCGGTCTCGATCACGGCGGCCAGCAAGTCCTCGTAACCCGATTCGATGTCGAGCAGGTCCATGCGCGGCGCCGCCACCATGGCGTCTCCGGCGCACAGATCGGCCATGCGCAGCACGCCTTCCAGCATCTGGCGTGACTCGGGTGCGATCAGGTGGCGCTCCTCGGCGTCGGCCAGAGTTTCGAACAGTTCGCTGGTGGATTCAGGGCCGGGATGGATGAATTCCAGCAGGCGTTCCAGCAGATTGCGCCTTTCGGTCGCGGACTTCCGTCCCCCGTTTTTCCCCTGGGGACCGGGCCTGGGCTGAGGTTCAGACACAGAAATGACGTGTCAGAGTTGAGATGCGCCAAGAATAACCGATTGACAGGCCAGCGCTCTTGAACCAGAGTGCTCAGTCCCCATATGGGCCCCACCATCACTGATTCCTGTGATTCCTGATCACTGCATTCCTTGAACTCCTGCAAGACGCCGCTGCCGCGCAGCGCGCTTGCGCACCATTGAAGTCCATCATGTCCACCTCTGCCGCACCAACCTCCCCCGCCCTCATCCCCGCCACCATCCTGACCGGCTTCCTGGGCTCAGGCAAGACCACGCTGCTCAAGCGCGTGCTGTCCGAGACGCATGGCCAGAAGATCGCCGTGATCGAAAACGAGTTCGGCGAGGAAAACATCGACAACGACATCCTGGTCGCCGACACCAACGAGCAGATCATCCAGATGAGCAACGGCTGCGTCTGCTGCACGATCCGCGAAGACCTGCGCACCACGCTGTCCGAGCTGGCCGCCAAGCGGCGCAAGGGCGAATTGAACTTCGAACGCGTCGTGATCGAAACCACCGGCCTGGCCGACCCCGGCCCGGTGGCGCAGACCTTCTTCATGGACGACGAAATCGCCGAAAGCTATCTGCTCGATTCCATCCTGACCCTGGTGGATGCCGTGCATGCCGACGAGCAGCTCAACACCCGGCAGGAAGCGCGCCACCAGGTGGGTTTTGCCGACCAGATCTTCATCAGCAAGACCGACCTGGTGCAGGACGCCAACGTCGACGCGCTCAGCCACCGCATCAAGCACATGAACCCGCGGGCGCCGCAGCAGCGCGTCAACTTCGGCGAAGTGCCGCTGTCCAGCGTGTTCGACCTGCGCGGCTTCAACCTGAACGCCAAGCTGGAGATCGATCCGGAATTCCTGGACGCCGCCGAACCGTCGCATGAGCACGCGCACGAGCACCACGATCATGAGCACCATGACTGCGGCCACGACCATGATCACGAACACGGCGAGCACTGCGACCATCCGCACCACCACCATCACGACGACGACGTGAAGTCCTTCGTGTTCCGCGCCGAGCGCGCCTTCAACCCCGCCAAGCTCGAGGAATTCCTGGGCGCCATCGTGCAGGTGTATGGTCCCAAGATGCTGCGCTACAAGGGCGTCTTGAACATGAAAGGCACCGACAAGAAGGTGATCTTCCAGGGCGTGCACCAGTTGATGGGGTCGGACCTGGGGCCCAAATGGCTGCCCAGCGAGAAGAAAATCAGCAAGATGGTGTTCATCGGCATTGATCTGCCCAAGGAGATCCTGCTGCAGGGACTGGAAGGCTGCCTCGTCTGATGACAAACTGTTGTATTGATCCGGCATTCGTGCATGCCGTTACATTGCTTTGAAATGCGAGAAGGAAACCCACCGGCAAGCTGGCTACAATCCGCGGCGCTTTGACCGCCACGACGCGTTCTTGTGCTCGTAGACCCTCGTCTTTGTCCACCGGAATCCAGTCGGCCGAAAAGCGCACAAGACACCCGGAATGAGCCCGGAATGCCGGCGTGTCCGCTCCCTTATTTCGAGGATTGTCTGCCGTCAGGCGGCGATCCAAGATCCGGGTGGTGGTCATGCCAGAGGAGCGATTCAAAGGCAGTCGTCAGTCCCTGACCACAGAGGCTGGCGCTGACTCTGGACCTGCTTGCAAGTTGGTTCGAGGAAACAGGTATAAAGCCTGTGCGAGGAGATTGAACGTGAGCAAGACCCCGGCCCCGAAATCAGTTGAAGCGCAGGACACTGCGACACCGTCGCGGCCTGCCGCCAAGGTCAGCAAGACAGCATCCAAGCCACGCGTGGAGACTGCGCAAAGCGCACTGGCGACTGCCGAAATTGACGCTCCCGCCCCCAGCAGCAGCCGTTTTGCTGATCGTTTTGCCCCACCCAAGCCGCCAACGCGGCAAATGAGTAGCCCTGTGATTGAAACGCAACGCCCCGCCGTCAAACATGACCCCAAACTCGCCAATGCTTGGAAGAGCAAGGCTGGCAACGAGCTGACCGACGCCGAAGTGCTGGCCATGCCCGACGCCGAGTACATGAACGACAAGCAGATCGAGTTCTTCCGCACCAAGTTGACGGACCTCAAGAACGGCATCCTGTCGAACGCCGGCGAAACCACCGAGCACCTGCGCGAAGACACCTCCATCGTTCCCGATCCGGCCGACCGCGCCACCATCGAGGAAGAGCATGCGCTGGAACTGCGTACCCGCGACCGCGAACGCAAGCTGCTGAAGAAAATCATGCAATCGCTGGCGCGCCTGGACAGCGGCGAATACGGCTTCTGCGACGAAACCGGCGAGCCGATCGGCCTGGGCCGCTTGATTGCCCGACCCACCGCCACCCTGTCTCTGGAAGCTCAGCAGCGACGCGAGCTCAAGCAGAAGATGTTTGGCGATTGATTCCCGTATGACCAGACCCCGGGCATGACTGAAGAGAAAAACGGCGAGAGCTTTTTCCGCAAGGTCGCACGCTTCGTGGCCAATCCGGCCACGGACTGGGGTGAACTGCAGTCGCGCCAGGACGACCCCCAGGCCGATGCGGCGAAGGCCGAATTGCGCGCGATGATCGAGCGCAAGCGCCGCAACGACTTCGTCCGCAAGCGCGAACTCGACATGCTGCGCCGCATCCGGCGCGAAGGCCTGTCTCAGGAGCAACTGGCCGCCCTGGGTTCGGGCAGCTCCGACCTCGACTCCGAGCGCATGGTGGGCAAGGACTCGCGCGTCGATCTGGGCGTCAAGGCCAAGATCGACGAGATCGAACAGCAGATGGTGGGCAACGAGAATTTCGTCACCACCCAGTCCAGCGGCAATGCGTCGCGCGCCTTTGCACAGACGGCACCGCTGCCCGCCACGAACTTCACCTCCACCGTGGATGCGCAATCCGTGCTGGCGCGCGTCACCGAATTGCCGCCGGCCCAGCAAGCCGAGCGCCAGGGGCCGGCCGCCGTGCCGACCGCCGCCGTGATGGTGGGTGCCGGCGTTTCGCCCTTGTCCGACGGCAAGCCCAGCCAGATCCCCACACTGACCAACGTCGCGGGCCTGAGCTTCAAGCCGACCGAGACCAGTTCCATCGAAGTCAATGAAGTGGTTCAGGACGCCGAGCTCGATGAAGCGGTGTTCGCCTTCGCCAACGCTGATTACGAAAGCTGCGAGCGCAGCCTGGTGGAATTGACCCGCCCGGGCGGCGTTCGCAATCTGCAGTCCGAGACCTGGCTGGTGCTGTTCGATTTCTACCGCGCCAGCGGCCAGGCTGACAAATTCGAGGCCTTGGCGCTGGACTACTCGCAACAGTTCGCACTGTCGGCGCCGCAGTGGCAGTCGCTGCCCCGGCAGCTCAGCGAATTCCAGCGCCTGCAGGTGCCGGCGCGCGGCACACCCGGCGCCCCCTGCTGGAGCGCCCCGGAAAAAATCGACGCAGCCAGCGTCAAGCTGTTGCAGACCCGCACCGAAGCCCAACCCATGCCCTGGGTCATGGACTGGCGCGCCTTCACGGAGCTGGACCTCGAAGGCGCTGCGCAGCTCACCGCCCTGTTCAAGAGCTGGGCCCAGCGTCGTGTCGACATCCGCTGGCTGAGCGGCGACCACCTGCTGCTGCAACTCAAGGAACTGGCCCCCCCCCAGCAGGCCGACATCGATCCTGCGTACTGGATGCTGAGGCTCGAGGCCCTGCGCCTGTGCAACAGGCCCGACCAGTTTGACGAGGCGGCGATCGACTACTGCCTGACCTACGAAGTGTCGCCCCCGTCCTGGGAAAGCGTGCAGTGCACGCTCAAGGTGTCGGGCGAGCGCCTCACGACGGTGCGCACCACCTTCGCACCGGATTCGCGCGACGCCGCCCCGTCCTCCACCAGTTTCATGGAAAGCATGGTCGGCCTGCCAGGAGCCCTGGAACAGACGGCGCACCTGGAATTGATGGGCCAGCTCAGCGGCGATATCGGCGAGACGCTGGAGACCATGCGCAACGGTGTCGGCGATGCCAGCCTGATCGAGATCGCCTGTCCGCTGCTGATCCGGCTCGATTTCGTCGCCGCGGGCGACCTCCTGAACTGGGTGCTGTCGCGCCGCAGCGAAAACCGCAGCGTCGTCTTCAAGGACACGCATCGCCTGGTGGCATTGTTCTTCAGCGCCATGGGCATCAGCGAACACGCCAGCGTCAAGGTCCGCCAGAACTGACTCTCTCTGCACAGGCTGCTCCGAAGCCCCTCCCTGCCAGGCGCCGACGCCCTCGGCGCTCATTCACTCACGGTTGATCATCATGACAAGCCCCTCCGACCCTCCCGTCTTTCACGGCACCACCATCGTCAGCGTACGCCGCGGCAACCAGGTCGCCCTGGGCGGCGACGGCCAGGTCACGCTGGGCAACATCGTCGTCAAGGCCACGGCGCGCAAGGTGCGCAAGCTGCACCGCGAGCAGGTGCTGGCCGGATTCGCCGGAGCCACCGCCGACGCCTTCACCCTGTTCGAACGCTTCGAGGCCAAGCTGGAAAAGCATTCCGGCCACCTGCAACGCGCCGCGGTGGAGCTGACCCGCGACTGGCGCACTGACCGCGTGCTGCGCCGCCTGGAGGCCATGCTGGCCGTGGCCGACCGCAACGCATCGCTGATCATCACCGGCAACGGCGACGTACTGGAGCCCGAGCACGGCATCATCGCCATCGGCTCGGGCGGCCCCTATGCGCAGGCCGCGGCGCGCGCGCTGCTCAAGCACAGTGAACTCAGCGCCGCCGAGATCGTCAAGCAGTCGCTGGAAATTGCCGGCGACCTGTGCATCTACACCAACCAAAATCACACCATCGAGGTGCTGGAATGAGCGCCATGACGCCCCAGGAAATCGTCTCCGAGCTGGACCGCCACATCGTCGGCCAGCAAGAGGCCAAGCGCGCCGTCGCCATCGCGTTGCGCAACCGCTGGCGCCGCCAGCAGCTTCCCGAGTCCTTGCGCGACGAGGTTCTGCCCAAGAACATCCTGATGATCGGCCCGACCGGCGTCGGCAAGACCGAGATCGCCCGCCGCCTGGCCCGCCTGGCCCAGGCGCCGTTCCTCAAGGTCGAGGCGACCAAATTCACCGAGGTCGGCTATGTCGGCCGCGACGTCGAGCAGATCGTGCGCGATCTGGTCGAAAGCGCGATCATCATGACCAAGGAACGCCTGCGCAAACAGGTCACCGCCAAGGCCGAGCTGGCCGCCGAGGAACGCGTCATCGACGCGCTGGTCGGCGAGCACGCCTCCGCCGATACCCGCCAGAAATTCCGCAAGCAGCTGCGCGAGGGCGCGCTCAACGAGCGGGAAATCGAACTGCAGGTGGCGGATACCAGCGGCATGCCGACCTTCGAAGTGCCCGGCATGCCCGGCGCCCAGGTCGGCATGGTCAATCTCGGCGACATGTTCGGCAAAGCCTTCGGCGGCCGCACCAAGCCCAGGAAGATGACCGTCGAGGAAAGCTACAATGTGCTGCTGGCCGAGGAGAGCGACAAGCTTCTCGACCAGGACAG
>JAFALA010000097.1 GCA_019234815.1 Burkholderiaceae bacterium
GCTTCCACGACGGACCCATGCACGGCGGAAACCAACCCGCGGATATCAGTCTGATCCATCGTCGCAGCAGACTTCGTGTCGCATCACCCCGAGCCGCTGAAATGAAATTCAAATCTTGCGATTGACAGGAGCGACCATATCAGTCCCCCGGGAGCCGGTTCAGGCGCAGCGCCCGATCAGAAGTGGTAGTTGGCCGATACACCCAGCATGCGCGGCGCCAGGGCGCTGCCGTAGTAGAGCTGCGAGGGTTGGCCGGTGATGGCCGAGGCGACGTAGGAGTGGTAGCGGCTCATTTCGGTGCGCTCGTTGAGTGCGTTCTTGACGTACAGGCTGTAGTCCCAGGCGCCGGACTTGAGTCCGCTGCGCAGGTTCAGCATGTGCAATGCATTGACGTCGCGCGTGGTGGGGTCGTAGTTCTGGGTGCCGGTGCTGCCGACGCGGTAGTAGCCGCTGGAGAACTGGTAGTCGGCGCGCGCAAACGCGGCGCCCAGGCCCGTCCAGTGCCAGGTGTATTCAGCGCCGAAGCTGGTGGTCCATTGCGGGGTCGGCAGCGCGTCGCTTGCCTTGACCAGGTATTGGACCGGCGAGAGGCCCAGGGTGTATCCGTGGTTGATCACCGATTGGGTGTATTGCGCGTTGTCGTAGCCGATCGCGGCCGACAGGGTCACGGATTTGGTCGGCTTGCCCTGGATCTCCATGTCGAAGCCCTTGCTGGTGGCCGTGCCCATGTTGGCGATGTAGCCGAAACCGCAGGTGGGCAGCTCGACATTGGTCTGCACATTGCTCCAGTTGATCCAGTACAGGCTGCCGCTGAATTGCACGGCGCCGTTGGCCAGCGTGTGCTTGGAGCCGAGTTCGTAGCTCCAGACCGAGTCGGACTTGTAGATCAGCGGCTCGACGGTGTTCGTGGCCGTCTGGCCCAGGTTGGTCAGGTCGGTCTGGCAGGTCGGATTGGACGCCAGCGAAGGATTGGCGCCGCCGGGCCGGAAGCCTTCGCTCGCGGTGGCGTAGTACAGGCTGTCCTGCGTGGCCTGGTAGGACAGGCCGAACTTGGGCGTGATCGGGTGCTCGACGTTGGTGCCGGTGAAGAAATTCAGGCCGCCGTCCCACCAGCCGTTGAGCGTGCTGTCGTAGTACGAGGTCGTCCGGGTCAGACGCAGGCCCACCGAGGCAGTGAGGTTGGGCTGGATCTTGTAGCTGGCCTCGCCGTACAAGGCCTGCTCGGTCGACTTGAAATGATCGTTTTCGGTGTAGCTGGTGTTGTTGCCCAGCGGATCGTTGGGGTCGTAGTACGTTCCTGCCGGGAGGCCGTAGGCCACCACGCCGACCGCGTCATAGAGGGACGAGAGCTGCGCCACGTTCTCGTAGATGTTCTCCATGAATCCCTGATGCGCGACCTGGAAGTAGGCGCCCGCGATCCACGACAGCCGGGTGCTCTTGCTGTCGGTCGAGGTCAGGCGGATTTCCTCGGTCCAGGTGTCTTGCGAGTTGCGGGTGAAGGAGTTGGCAATGAAGGTGCCCTTCTGGGTCGGCAGGGCTTGGTAGAAGGGATAGCCCGCCAACGCCGGGGGGAGATTGAGCTGGTTCAAGTACTCGCGTTCCTCGCCGAAGTTGGAGTAGTCGTCGGTGCGGTCCTCCGTGCGGTTGAGGTTGGACACGATGGCCTTCATCGAAAAGGCGTCGAAGTCGTAGTCCACCGTCAAGGCGGCAATGCCGAAGTGGTCATGGTTGGGCTGCGGAATCAGGGAGTTGCTCTTGTCCAGTCCCAGCGATTCGGCATAGGTGGCGCGATCGGCCTGCTTGACGTTCTGGTAGAAGTAGCTCGGCGTGATGGTCAGGCGGTCGGTCGGGGTGATGCGCACGGCCAGGCGGGCCACCTGCGAGTCGCTGGAGTTGATGTTGCGCTTGAGCAGGTTGCCCGTGGTCTCCGAATAGGAATCTACATAACCGCCTGAATGCTGATCCAACAGGCTCAGGCGGAAGCCCGCCACATCGGTGGCCAGCGGCGCCTCCAGGATCACGCCCGCCTCGGCGCTCGGCGCGCCGCCTTGCCAGGTCGACGCTTCGGCGTGCGCCATGCCGGTGAGTTCGCCGCGCAGCTTGGGCGCCGCCGTGATGAAGCGCACCGCGCCACCCTCGGAACTGGATCCGTACAGCGTGCCTTGCGGGCCACGCAGCACTTCCACCCGGTCGAGGTCAAAGAGTTTGGGGGTCGCATCGCCCGCGCACAGGATGGGGCAGCCGTTGATGTTGAGGATCTGCACCGGCACGTCGTCGATGTAGATGCCGGTGGTGGCCGAGCCGACGGTGGAGGCGATGCCGCGGATCGCGATGTTCGATTCGCCGGAAGGATCTGGGCTGCTGAGCGTCAGGCCTGGCGTGGAGCGGCTGATGTCGGTCAGGTCCTTCATGCTCTGCTTTTCGAGCGCGGCGGCGCTGACGGCGGCCACGCTCATGGGCACCTTGCTGACGATCTGTTCGCGGCGCTGCGAGGTGACCACCACGGTTTCGAGCTTGCTGGCGTCTTCGCCGCTGTCCGACGCGGAGGGCGGATTGCTCTGGCACCACGCCGCGGTCACGCAGAGCATGCCGGCGGCCAGCGCAAATCCAGGTTTTCGTCCGTTTCTGAAAGTCATGATGAATCCTTTGATTGGCGAGTTGAAAGCGGGGTCCCCGAACGGGGCGTCAAAGATCGGCTTTGAATGCGGGCCAAAGGCGGTGGAGCGGTCGCGTCAGTTCGAGACTGCCCATGCGGGGCGCGCCTGGCACGTCGATGTCGGCATGTGCCTGTGACAAGGCGCGGTGACGGCGAATTCCGGGTCGGACTTGGCTGCATGGCGGCAGCAGCGGCTGCACCAGCTTTCTCAACCCGACGGTCCGAAGTCTTCTCAAGAACATGAGGCCTTGCCTATGCGGTCATTCGCTCGATCTCGCATTCCCAATCAGAGCAGGCCCGATTTGAAATATGAACGAATGATCAGGTTAAGCTGAAGCCTCAAAAAAAGAACCCGGGGACTTCCCTAGGTGTAGGGAATCCGCCCGGGTTGGGTGGGGGTGATGCCGCGAGAAGGGGGTGGTCAGCTTGTCGCAGTCAGGCGGTTGACCAGTGTCAGCGCGCAGGCGCGCAGCTGCGCCTCGATTTGCTGTCTGAGCGCGGGGCGTCTCAACAGCATTTCGGTGGTCAGCTCGTGGAAGACGACGAGCAGGGTGTAGGACAGCGCTTCTATCTCAAGCGGGTCGGCTTGGGGTGCCAGCATCTTGAAGGCGCTGGACATGCTGGCTGCAACGGCCTCGTCGTGATCCCTAACTAATTGATTCAGCGACGGTATGGCGTACAAGGCATTGATCATGGGATCCAGTCCCGGTTGACCGACGTAGATCTCGCGGATCTCGGCGGACATGAGATCCAGGTAGGCCAGCACGTCGGGCACGCCGCTGTTGCTCGGATGCATGGCGTCCATCTTGTCGCGTATCAGCCCCAGCCATTGCAGGGTTAGCGCGCACACGACCGCTTCCTTGTTGGGGAAGTACTGGTAGACGGAGCCGACCGAAACGCCCGCGGCTGTTGCGATGCGCTTGGTGGTCAGGCGGTCCAGGCCTTCGGCTTCAATCACCTCGGCCGCGGCCCGCAGGATCAACTCGCGCGACTGCTGTCCGCGTGCCTGCGTGGGGAGGCGCCGGGGTGCGAGTTGGTCATCGATGGGCTTGCTGCTGCGTGTTGATTTCTTGGGCGTCGATGTGGACATGGTCGGGGCTGAGCGAGGGTAACAACTCATCAGCGCACGCACTTTAAATCAATTTGAATACCGTTCGCCGCGGGGCCGGGACCCGCCCGGGATGGGAGTTCGGGTGAAATTGTCGGATACTCCAGCCACCAAGCCAGTCGCTGTTCGGGGTTTGCGTGCACACCTTCCGCATCCGGGTTGCCACTTGTCTGAGCGCTCTTGCCTGCGCATCCGCGCTGGCGCAGGAGCCTGCCGCCTGCGGTCCCTACCGCGTGGCCATGCACGAGTACGGTTGGCTGGGTTTTGCCAGGGACGACTGGGGCGCGGAGGGTATCGACGCCGATGTCCTCGATGAAGTGGCTCGCCGCACGGGATGCAGGTTCGAGAAGTTCTTCGATTCGAGGGTACGGATCTGGAACAGCATGGTCAATGGATCGCTAGACATGACGGTCTCGGCGATCCGGACCGAAGACCGTAAGCAGTTCGCCAGCTTCGTGGTCTATTTCAGGGGCCACAACCGGCTTCTCTTGCGCTCGGACCTGGCGAATTCCGTGCATGCCTTGAAGGACTTCACGGAGCAGTCGCAGCTGCGCCTGGCCGTGGTGAAGGGCTTCAAGCATGGGCCGCAATGGGACGACTGGATCGACGCGCTGCGGCAGCGGGGTCGGGTGGACGAATACGCGGACGCGAATGTGGCCGCGCGCCTGGTGGCCCGGGGCCGGGCCGACGCCTTCATCTCGGACCCCATGGTCTGGGGCCGCATTCTTGCCGGCAGCCAACTGGAGGGCAAGGTCTCCGTGCTGAATGCCTTTCCGGACGAGGACTACATCGCCGGATTTGCGCTGTCGAGAAAGCGCGTCGGCAAGGACGATGTCCAGAAAATACAAAATGCCGTCGACGCCATGCGCGCCGACGGCACTCTCCTGAAGATTTTCAAGGCCTATGCGCCCGAGGCTGACGCCCTGAACGCCATGCCCTGACTTCAGTCGCGGTGATCGTGTTCGTGCTCGTGACCATGTTCATGGCCGTGCTCGTGGCCATGTTCATATTCATGCTCGTGCTCGTGGTCGTGGTCATGCTCATGTTCCTCGTGGTGTTCATGTTCATAGCGCTGCCTGACCCAGTCTTCGTGCACGAACATCACGCGCTTGTCGCAGGCGTTGTAACGGCCGCAGTAATGGCGCCAGTCGCGCTGATGCTCGGATGGAACGTAGAGGTAGACCGGCGGCGCGGCCAGGGCCACGGGAGACGGCTGAATGATCATCGGCTGCGGCAGCACGGTCATGGGCAGCGGGCCGTTGCCGATGTTGATCTGGCCGTAGACGCCGGGCTGGTTGACGGAAATGCTGACGCCCACCTGGGCTTGTGCGGCGCCGGCGGCCATGAGCAGCGTGGCGGCGGCAATGACGATTGATTTGGACATCGAGAACCTCGCGTAAAGACAGAACTGAAAGGCGATCATTTTGATAGACCTTGCGTTCTAAAACGTATGAAACGCCAGGGCCGTTGACCGCCACCGTCTCGGGCGTCGCTTCAGGCTTCGTGCCCGACCAGGCTGAGCGCCAGTCCCGCGCAGACGAAAGAGCCGCCCGCAAAGCGGTTGACCCAGCGCATGTGCTTGGCGTGGGTCAGCCAGCGCGACAGCCTGGCGCCTCCGGCGGCATAGGCGAATTGCCAGCTGGTTTCAATGACATAGAAGGTGGCGGCCAGCACGGCCAGCTGCGGGGCCTGCGGTGCGCTGGCGTCCGTGAATTGTGGGAACAGTGCTGTGAAGAAAATGAAGGCCTTGGGGTTGCTCATCGCCACCAGGAAGCCGGTGCGGAACTTGCGGCCCGGGCTGGAGGCATCGTCTTGTTCTCGCTCGTCTGGCACCACCAAGGCCGCGGGCTGGGTGCGCCAGGTTTTCACGCCCAGGTAGATCAGGTAGGCCGCCCCGGCGTACTTGACGGCGCTGAACAGCCTCTCGGACGCAGCCAGCAGCGCGCCCAGGCCGGCCACCGATCCCAGCATGATCAGGCCCAGCGCCGTGAGCAGGCCGGCGCAGGTCGGAAGCGTTTCGCGCACGCCGTGGCGGATGCCATGCGTCATCGCCAGCAGCATGTTGGGGCCGGGCGTTGCCGAAACGAAGAACACGGTGACGACAAACAAAAGCCAGGTCTGTAACTGCAAGGTCGGCTCCTTTGGGCATTGGATGGGCAGATCTTCCACGAACCCGAAACGGCGATCAAGCCGAAGCCCGTGGGTCGAGCGGATTTTCGGCCGCCCCTGATTCCCCGCCCAGCCATTGCTGCCATAGGGCATGCGCCTGCTGCGTGTAGTGCCGGGTGAGCCGGGCCAATTCACGGCGCGGCGCCGAAGCGACAAAGGCCTCCGGCAGCATGGGATCGCGCACCAGGTGCTGGATGGCCGAGCGGCCGAGCAGCAAGGACTCCCGCAAAGCGCGCGGCACGGCGAGCCTGGGCCATGCGGCCTGGTGCGCCTTCAGGGCCTCGCTCAAGGCACGGTAGCCCTTGAGCAATTGCGGCGCGTGCCATAGGCCGCGGGCGCGCCGGTCGCTGGTGGGGTCCAGGTCGGCCAGCCTGAACACCATGGCCTTGGACGCCAAGCCCAGTGCCTGCAGGGCCCGCCATTCCGAGCTCACACTGCCCGCGCGGTTGTCCGGGCGGATGTGCAGATCAGGCGCCAGGGCGGAAAATCCGCGCAGGCGCAGCGCCAGTTGATGGTGTCGCCAGAGGGTCTTGTCGGCCCGCGCGATGGCGCCGTCGTGAACCGCGATCCATTGGCCGGTCCATTCGACCTCGTCGCCGGGCTCGCTGCGCCAGGCCCGCACCGCCTGGTCCAGGCTCAGGCCGGCGGGGTTGAGCACATATTCGCCGCGTTCCGCGCGGTCGATCTTCTGGTCGGCCCGCAGACGAGTCAGCGCCACCCGGATGGCGGTTTCGCTGATGTCCATCAGCGCGCCGGCCCGGCACAGGGCTTGGGCGGACAAAGGTCCGCCTTGCGCGGCGAGCAGGTCCAGCACCAGCTCGGGCGCGCGGGGCAGCGCGATTTCAATATTACATATCGTGTCCATGATTGAGTAATGTTGAAATGATTATTAGTATGCCTGCATCGCTGAAACATGGAGTCGACTGGATGGAGGCATCGGCATGGCATTGATGGATGTGATGAGCCCGGCAGAGTTCAGGGCCTTGACTCGGCCTTCCAGCGTTTGGGCCGTGTGGGTGACAGCGGTCAACGTAGCGTTGATTGCTGCAGGCTTTGCCTTGCCCGCCCTGTGGCACGGCGCCTGGGCCTGGATTCTGGGCAGCGTGCTGCTCGGCGGGCGGGCGCTGGCGCTGGGCATCCTGGTGCATGACACGGCGCACCTGACGATGTTTGCCTCGCGCCGCATGAACGAGTGGATGGGAACCTGGGTGTTCGGCGGCCTGCCCAATGTGGCGTTCCAGGCCTACCGGCGCGGCCATCTGGCGCATCACCGCCACGCCGGCACCGAGGCGGACGCCGACCTGGCTTTTGTCGACACCTATCCGGCTTCGGCGGCCAGCCTGGTGCGCAAATGCCTGCGCGACGTGTCGGGCGTGAACGGTGTCAAGCAATTGTTCTATCAGATCAAAACCTTCAAGTGGCGCGCGCAGCGGCCTTTCCTGGCAGCCCACGCCTTGCTGCTGTCGGCGCTGTGGGCCCTGGGCGTTCCCCAGGTCTATGCCTGCTGGTGGTTGGGGCAGATTTTTGTCTTTCCCCTGGTGCTGCGCTTGCGCGTGATGGGCGAGCATGGCGGCGTGCCGGATCATTTCGATGCCGACCCGCGCGGCAACACCGGCACCACGCTGGCCGGGCCGCTGGCGCGCCTGCTGGTCGGGCCGAACCGCGTCAACTTCCATCTCGAGCACCATTTGGCCGCTGCAGTGCCTTCGTACCGATTGCCGCAGATGCACAAGATGCTGGCTGAACGGGGTTACTACGCAGGTTGGAATTGCATCATGCCCTCGTATGGGGCCGTGATCCGGCGCTGCTGGGCACGCGGCGCGACCGTGCCTGCGCTGGCTGCCAAGCGCCGTGCGCAGGGCAGCTTGAGCAATATGCAATAAGCCCTTGTCGCAGGCGGCGCTCCATAAAATTGGATGGCGCTGAGTCCCGTGAGCTCGCACGCTTTCTTGCGAGCGAATTCAGAACAGATCCTTTCATGTTGTTGGCGCACCCTCATCGGTAAAGGGGAATGCCTTGAACATGGCTTTGAACGTCGATTTGCAAGCCCAATGGCAGGAGCGCGCGGCAGAGTTTCAGATGCTTGTGGCCGCGAGGTACGCAAATGAGTCAGAAGATAAGCTGGACCGTGCCGCAGAGCAGGCGGACGACCTGGAGTTCTTCAAGATCCGCTATCAGTTGACCTTGCTCGAACGTGACATGGCCAGGCTTGGGCTCCAGTGGTTGAGCGTCGAGCAGCAGAACAATTCGCGTGACGCCCTGCGTCGCATTCGTGAAATCTGCGAAAGCTGCAAAGACCTGTATACCGCCATGCAGGCGATCACGGCGATGCATCAGAGTTTGCCGAGGTCACATCTGGCGCTGGCCATCAAGACGTTCAGATCAGATCTCGCTGGCATGCCGGCGGAGGATGTCGCCGGCTTGCTGACCGCGGCATGGAATGGCGGGCTGCAAGGTTTTGACGCGGTATTGCGCACCAGAAAAACCGGTGCCCGCAAAGCTGCGAGCACCCTGCCGTGGGCTCAGAGCGACGGCTGATTGACGTAGACCAGCGGGACCCGTTTCACATTGCAAAGCAATTCGTAGGCGATGGTGCCGACGCGCCCGGCCACGTCGTTGACGCTGACCTGTTTGCCCCACAGCTCGATACGGCTGCCCGCACCGGCTGGAGGCAGATCGCTCAGGTCCACCGTCAGCATGTCCATGGAGACCCGGCCCACCAAGCGGGTGAGCTGGCCGTCCACGGCCACGGGCGTGCCGGCCGGCGCGGTGCGCGGGTAGCCATCTGCATAGCCCATGGCGACGAGGCCGATCCGCATGTCGCGATCCGCTTTGAACCCGCCGCCATAGCCCAGCGCCTCGCCGGCCTTGAGCTCGCGCACTGCGAAGACCTCGCTTTGCAGCGTCATCACCGGTTGCAGCTTGTGCTTGATGGGCGTCGGGTCGGCGCCGTACAGCAGGATGCCGGGGCGGGCCCAGTCGCGGCGAGCGGCGGGCCAGCACAGGACCCCCGCCGAGTTGCACAGGCTGTGCGCGCCGGGCAGATGTGCGGTGGCACGGTCGAAATCAGCGATCTGGCGCGCCGTGGCGTCGACGTCAGGCTCGTCGGCGCGCGCAAAATGGCTCATCAAGGTGATGTCTGCCACGTTGGTGCAGGCCTGCAGCCGCTTGTGGGCGGCGCTGGCTTCGGCCAAAGGGAAGCCAGCGCGGCGCATGCCTGAATCGAGCTTGAGCCAGACCGCCAACGGATTGCCTGGCGAGGCCTGGTCACGCAGGGCGCGCTCCAGCAGCGTGATTTGCGATGCCTGGTGCACGACGGTCCACAGCGCATGAGCCTGGATCGCCGCCATGTCCTCGGCGTCGAAGGCGCCTTCCAGCACCAGGATGGGTTGGGTGATGCCGGCCTGGCGCAGCGCAACAGCCTCTTCCACGAAGGCGACGGCGAAGCCGTCCGCCACGTCGCTCAGCGCCGCGGCGCAGCGCACAGCCCCATGGCCATAGGCATTGGCCTTGATCACGGCCAGGGCTCGCCCGCCATGCATCTGTCGCGCCAACAGGTAGTTGTGGCGCAGGGCCGCCAGATCGATCAGCGCTTGCGAGGGGCGGGCCATGGCTCAGCGGGCCTCGTGGCCAGTCGCGCTTGCGGCGGTCACGAAGGTCTGCCGCGCCGCAGGCGGGAGGTAGCGGTCCATGGCCAGGCCTTCGGTGCTGATGTCTGGGCGCTTGCCGGCGACCAGGTCGGCCACCAGCTTGCCGGAACCGCAGGCCATGGTCCAGCCCAGCGTGCCGTGTCCGGTGTTGAGCAGCAGGTTGCTGTAGCGGGTGCCGCCGACCACGGGCGTGCCGTCCGGCGTCATGGGACGCAGGCCGGTCCAGAACGTGGCGTTGGGGAGGTCGCCGCCGGGGAACAGGTCGCGGGTCACCATCTCCAGGGTTTCGCGGCGGCGCGGGTCCAGGCGCAGGTCGAAGCCGCCCAGCTCGGCCATGCCGCCGACGCGGATGCGCTGGTCGAAGCGTGTCAGCGCGATCTTGTAGGTTTCGTCCAGCACCGTGGAGACGGGCGCCAGGGCCGGGTCCAGCAGCGGGATCGTCAGCGAGTAGCCCTTGACCGGGTAGACCGGGATGTCGATGCCCAGCGGGTTCAGGATCTCGCGCGAGTAGCTGCCCAGCGCCAGCACGTAACGGTCGGCCGTCAGCACCTGGCCGCCGACGCGCACGCCGGTGATGCGCTGCCCGTCGCCGATCAGGCCTTCGATGGACTTGCCGTACTGCAGGTTCACGCCCATTTCGCGCAGCATGCCGCCCAGCGCCTTGGTGAACATGTGGCAGTCGCCGGTCTCGTCATTGGGCAGGCGCAGGCCGCCGGTCAGGCGCTCGCGGGCGTGGGCCAGGCCGGGCTCGGCCTTGGCGATTTGCTCGGGCGTCAGTAGCTCGTAGGGAACGCCGCACTCCTTCAGCACCTCGACGTCGCGGTGCACGGCGTCCACTTGCGCCTGGGTGCGGAACAGCTGCAGCGTGCCGCCGGTCCGGTGCTCGTACTGGATGCCGGTGTCGGCGCGCAGCTGCTGCAGGCAGTCGCGGCTGTACTCGGACAGGCGCATCATCCGTTCCTTGTTGACGGCGTAGCGCTCGGACGAGCAATTGCGCAGCATCTGGGCCATCCAGCGCAGCTGGAACAGGCTGCCGTCCAGGCGCACGGCCAGCGGCGCATGCTTCTTCTGCAGCATCCACTTCACGGCCTTGAGCGGGATGCCGGGCGCAGCCCAGGGCGTGGAATAGCCGGGCGAGACCTGGCCGGCATTGGCGAAGCTGGTCTCCAGCGCCGGGCCGTCCTGGCGGTCGACCAGGGTCACGTCCATGCCGGACTTGGCCAGATAGTAGGCCGTGCTGGTGCCGATAACGCCGCTGCCGAGGACAATGACTTTCATGGTGCCGTGGGTAAAGTTGAGTGAATTGCGATAATGTAGAAAAAAACAACCAGTAAATTCGACTGAAAATGGTTACGTTTGAAGTCAAAATTGCTGCAGCAGAACGAATTGAGCCCAGGAGACCCTCGAAATGGCTGAACTCGACCGCACCGACCGCAAGATCCTCGACATCCTGCAGCGCCAGGGTCGGATTTCCATGACCGAGCTGGCTGAGCAGGTGGGCCTGTCGACCTCGCCAGTGACGGAGCGCGTCAAGCGTATGGAGCGCGAGGGCGTCATCATGGGGTACTACGCCCGGGTCTCGCCCGAGGCACTGGGCAAGACCCTGCTGGTGTTTGTCGAGATCACCCTGGCCTCCAAGGACGGCGAAGTGTTCGACAAGGTCCGCGACGAACTCCTGCACATGCCCGACGTGCTGGAGTGCCACCTCGTGTCGGGCGGCTTCGACTACCTGATCAAGGCGCGCCTGTCTGGCATGAGCGAGTACCGCAACCTGCTGGGCGACATCCTCAAGAAGCTGCCCGTGGCGGCCGAGTCGCACAGCTACGTGGTGATGGAGGAGGTCAAGGAAGGCTTGCGTTTGCGGCTCGACCGCTGAGCTATTTTTTTCCCGCACTCGCCAATAAATTGGCCTTTGGCGCGGGTCTGCCGTTAAATTAGCGCTTCGAGCCGTACCGCGTCAGGAGGCCGTTCATGCAATCCGCGCGCATCGAGTTGCTGCAAGCCATGCCCATTTTCGGGGCCATCCGCGCCGATGTGCTGGAGTTCATGCTGGCGCGCGCGGGCGTGCTTGAAGTGGGCGCCGGCGAGTATTTCTTTCGCGAGAACGACGAGGCGCAGTCCATGTTCGTGCTGGATCGCGGTTCGGCCTCGGTGATCAAGAGCTGGCAGGGGCGCGAATGCGTGCTGCACCAGCTGCGCGCAGGCGACTGCTTCGGCGAGATGGCCTTGATGGACATGAGTCCGCGCAGCGCCTCGGTTCGGGCCGATGAGGCCTGCCGCGTGATCGAGCTGGCCACGGCCAATTTCATGGAACTCTACTCCCGCGACCTGGAGCAGTTCGCCTTGATCCAGATGAACATCGGGCGCGAAGTTTGCCGCCGCCTGCGCGCTGCTGACAAGCTGGTGTTCCAGCTGATGATGGACCGGGAGCGCTGACCAGGCCCTCCTGATCAGGGCCAAGGGTCAACGCTACATCAAGGCAGGGATATGCGGCTTCTCGCCCTCGAAATGGGCTTCGGGGTGGGTGTGGGCCAGCAGAGCTTCGATTTCCAGGACCTTGTCCTGCGGCGCATCGACCATCAGCAGATAGGCACCCTCGGCCACCGCCGCCTGGAAGCGCTTGATGCGACGGCCCGATACGTCGTTGCTCACCAGGCTGGCGATCCAGGCTCCCAGCAGTGAACCCAGGGCCGTCAGCGCCACCACGACGATCGCCGGCGTGCCGATGAGCTCGGTCAGCATGAAGGCCGCCAGAACGCCCAGCACGGCGCCGCTCATGGAACCCAGCACGCTGCCGGTTTGCGCCGCGCTGATCAGATCGGACGCGTGCATGAAGCTGGCGGCGCGCAGGCCATCCATCTGGCCGCCTTCGCGCGTCGAGAAATGGATCTGCCGCTCTTCGATGCCCGCAAACAGCAGGTCGTTCATGGTGCGCAACGAACTTTCGTAATTCGGAAGCACCCAGAAAATACGTCTACGCATGACAGTCTCCTGTGCGCCCATTGCCGACGCGTAGCAACGAGGCAGGCGACCTGCGCATGATCTCAGTACAGCCTTGCCTTTCGTCGATTTCTTTTTTACGCCAATCGAAACGAGTTCACAAGCGATTTGCATGCGCACCGCTCGAATGCAGGGGATCGAGTGCGGGGGGGACTCAGGCTGCCTCGGAATTGCTCTTTCGCAATCTTGAATACGCTTGAATTCGTGTCGGGAGTTGATGAATTTTTAACGTCGGCCGGGTCTAGATTCTCGACTCGCGTGGCACGGCCCAGGCGCTGCTGATACCCTCGTTTTTGTTGATCAGTGGCACTTTTTCTGACTCCTGTATGCGCAAGCGCCACGTCCTTCTTCCAGCCGCCCCCACCCCGCAGGCCCCTGTCCTCCCGACCATCAATTTGATGCCGGGCGAGTGGTATTTCGGGCAACGCAAGATACTGCGGACCTTGTTGGGTTCGTGTGTTGCCTTGACCCTTTGGCATCCTGAGCGGCGCCTCGGCGGCTTGTGCCACTATTTGCTGCCTGAACGTGTGCGCCAGGGCGTCACGCCCTTGAGCGGCCGCTATGGCGACGAGGCGCTGGAATTGCTGGTCCGTTGCATGAAGCGCGCCGACACCCTGCCGCAGGACTACATCGTGCAATTGCACGGTGGCGCGAGCCTGTTCTCGGCGGATATGCCGTCGAGTTTCAATGTCGGCGACCGCAATGTCGAGCAGGGCCGCCTGCTGATCGCTCGCTATGGCTTTCGCTTGCACAGCGAATCCGTGGGTGACACGGTGGCGCGCCAGGTGAGCATCGATCTGAGCACGGGCGAGGTCCAGGTCCGGCACGGCGCGCGCGCCGAACGCTGACCGCGGTTTTCACCGCATCCCCCGCGACATGCCCTACTTGCATTTACTTGTCTATACAGGTAGATTTGGATATGTGATCAAAAGATCGGAATTCTCGGTTCGGCTCGTTCAAGGCTGGGCTGCCGAGATCCGAGCCGACCTGGAGCGTGTCCCATGCCGATTGCCACCGAACAGCCCCCACAGCAGCCCTCAAGCCCCGCATTGATCGAAGTCCGCTCCATTGACTACATCCCCGATGCGGAGCGGCATGGCAGCCTGTTCAGTCAATTCACGCTGTGGCTGTCGGCCAACCTGCAGATCACCGCCATCGTGACCGGCGCGCTGGCTGTCGTGCTGGGCGGGGACGTGCTCTGGTCGCTGGTCGGCCTGGCGGTCGGGCAACTGCTGGGCGGCGCCGTGATGGCGCTGCACGGTGCGCAAGGGCCCCAGCTCGGCCTGCCGCAAATGATCTCGAGCCGCGTGCAGTTCGGCGTCTATGGCGCCATGATCCCCATCGTGCTCGTGTGCCTGATGTATGTCGGCTTCTCGGCCAGCGGCTCGGTGCTGGCCGGCCAGGCGCTGGCGCAGCTGCTCCAGGTGGACGATGGGGTGGGCATCGTCGCTTTTGCCGCGGTGATCGTGCTGCTGACGATCTTCGGCTACCGGCTGATCCACTGGGTCGGGCGCGTGGCCAGCGTCGTCGGCGTACTGGCCTTTGCCTACCTGTTCGCACAGCTCTTTGCGTATCACGACATCGCCGCGCTGCTGATGAACCGCCGCTTTACGCCTGCCAGCTTCCTGCTCGCCATGTCCCTGTCCGCCTCGTGGCAGATTGCATTCGGACCTTATGTTGCGGACTATTCGCGTTATCTGCCGCGCTCGATGTCTTCGGTGCGGACGTTCTTCGCCGTCGGTGCTGGATCGGTCATCGGCGCCCAGGCAGCCATGAGCTTCGGCGTGTTCGCCGCCGCGCTGGCGGGCAGCCAGTTCTCGCACCATGAGGTGAGCTATGTGGTCGGACTCGGTGCCAGCGGTACGGTCGCCGCCTTGCTGTACTTCAGCATTGCGCTGGGCAAGGTGACGGTGACGACGCTCAATGCCTACGGCAGCTTCATGTCGATGGCGACCATCGTTAGCGGCTTTCGCGGCCAACGCACGATATCGACGCGGCACCGCCTGGCCTACATCCTCGGCATGGTGGGCCTGTCGACCTGGCTCGCGCTGGCGGGGCGCCATGCCTTCCTGAAGGAATTCACGACCTTCATCCTGTTCCTGCTGGCCTTCTTCACGCCCTGGAGCGCGATCAACCTGGTCGATTTCTACTGCTTCACGAAATCACGCTACGACGTGCCGGCACTGTCCAATCCCGGCGGCCGCTATGGCCGCTGGAACGGCATGGCGATTGCGGTCTACCTGACTGGCATCCTGGTGCAGCTGCCCTTCATCTCCACCAGCCTCTACACGGGGCCCCTCGTCGAGAGGCTGGGCGGCGCGGACATCTCCTGGATTCTGGGCCTGCTCGTGCCGGCCGCCCTCTATTACGCGGGGGCGCGCAGTTCAAGCCGCAGCATCCCGGACCGGCTCATTCTTCCGGCCCATCAGATGTAGAAGCTGCGCCCCTCGCGGGCCATGTCCTTGAGCAGGGCCGGCACGTCGAAGCGCGCGCCATGGCGCTGCGCCAAGGCTTCGCACTGCGCGACGAAGGCGCCGACGCCCACGCTGTGGATCTGTCCGATAGGGCCGCCGCGGAAGGCCGGAAAACCCCAGCCGAGCAGCGCGCCGACATCGGCATCGCGCGCCGTGGTGAGCACGCCTTCCTGCATGCAGCGGGCCGCTTCCACCGCCTGGATGGCGACCAGGCGCTGCACGAGCTCCTCTACCGCAGGCTGTTGGGCTGCCTGCGGGAACTCGGCGCCCAGGCCTGGCCACAGCGACTTTTTGCCGTCCTTCGGATAGTCGTAGAAGCCCTGGCCGGCCTTGCGTCCGATGCGACCGAGTTCGACGACGCGCTGCGCGACTTCCAGTCCGGCCGGCGCGACGTAGCCCTCGCCCAGGTCGGTGCGGGTCTGTTTGTCGATTTTGACGCAGAGCTCGGCGCTCACCTCGTCGGTCAGGGCCAGCGGGCCCACCGGCATGCCGGCCTTCAGGCCGGCGTTCTCGATCAGTGCGGGCGCCACGCCCTCGGCCAGCATGGCCAGGCCCTCGAATACATAGGTCTGGAACACGCGGCTGGTGTAGAAGCCGCGCGAGTCGTTCACGACGATCGGCGTCATGCCGATGGCCTTGACGTAGTCGAGTGCGCGCGCCAATGTTTCCGGGCTGGTCTGCTCACCCATGATGACCTCGACCAGCGGCATCTTGTCGACCGGCGAGAAGAAATGCAGGCCGATGAACTGCTCGGGCCGGCTGCTGGCCTTGGCCAGGCCGGTGATGGGCAGGGTCGAGGTGTTGGAGGCGAACAGGGCTTTGGCGGGCATGCGCGCCTCGCTCTTGCGCGTCACTTCGGCCTTGAGGCCGCGGTCCTCGAACACGGCTTCGATCACCAGGTCCACCCCGTCGAGCAGGGCGTAGTCGTCGGTCGCCTGGATGCGTGCGAGCAGGGCGGCGGCCTTGTCGGCGCTGAGCTTGCCGCGCGCCACCTGCTTGTCGAGCAGTTGGCTTGAATAGGCCTTGCCGCGCTCGGCCGCTTCGGCGTTCACGTCCAGCAGCACGGCCTGGATGCCGGCCTTGGCGGTGACGTAGGCAATGCCCGCGCCCATCATGCCCGCGCCGAGGATGGCGACCTTCTGGCAGGCCTGGGTGGACACGCCGGCCGGGCGCGCGGCCAGCTTGTTGGCCTCGTTCATGTTGAAGAACAGCGTGCGGATCATGTTCTTCGCCTCGGTGCTGAGCACCGTGTGGGTGAAGTAGCGCGCCTCGGTCTTCAAGCCGGTGTCGATGTCGGTGATCAGGCCTTCGTAGACGCAGGACATGATGGCCGCAGGCGCCGGGTAGTTGCCCTGGGTCCTGGCCCGCAGCATGGCGTTGCCGGCCGTGAACACCTGTTGCACGGCAGGGCTGGCAATGGCGCCGCCGGGGATCTTGTAGCCCTTGGCGTCCCAGGGCTGCTGCACCGGCGCGGTTTGCGCCAATACTTGCGCCAAGACCCAGGCGCGCGCGGCCTCGAGCTCGGTGCCGGGCTCGACCACCGCGTGCAGGATGCCCGCCTTGAGCGCCTCGGCCGTGCCCAGTCGCTTGCCCTCGAGCAGCAGGGGCATGGCGGCCTGTACGCCGATCAGCCGGGGCAGGCGCTGCGTGCCGCCACCGCCGGGCAGCAGGCCCAGCGTGACTTCGGGCAGGCCGAAGCGCGCCTTGGGATTGCTGGCGGCGACGCGGTAATGGCCCGCCAGCGCGATTTCCAGACCGCCGCCCAGGGCCGAGCCGGGCAGCGCCATCGCGACCGGCTTGCCGCAGGTCTCCAACTGGCGCAGGGCCTGGTGCAATTGGCAAGTGCGGTCGAACAGCTGCTGCGCCTCGGTGGCGGACAGCAGCCATTCCAGGTCGCCGCCGGCGCAGAAGTCAGGTTTGGCCGAGCTGAGGACGACGCCGCGGACCCGGCTGTCCGTGGCCACGCGCGCGACGGTCTCGACCAGCGCGGCGCAGCTCTCGGCATTGATGACGTTCTGGCTGCGGCCGGGCATGTCCCAGCGCAGCAGGGCCAGGCCTTTGGCGTCGATGTCGTAGTGGATCATGGTGTCTCCCGATTCTTCACACGCGTTCGATGATGGTGGCGATGCCCATGCCGGCACCGACGCACAGCGTGGCCAGGCCGGTGGACAGGCCGCGGCGCTCCAGCTCGTCGAGCAGGGTGCCGAGAATCATTGCGCCGGTGGCGCCCAGCGGATGTCCCATGGCGATGGCGCCGCCGTTGACGTTGATCTGGTCGTGCGGCACCTTCATGACCTCCATGAAGCGCAGCACCACGGCGGCAAAGGCCTCGTTGAGCTCGAAGAGGTCGATATCGGCGGCCTTCATGCCGGCGCGCCGGAGCGCCTTTTCGGCGGCGTAGCTGGGTCCGGTGAGCATGATGGACGGCTCGGAGCCTATGGTGGCGAAGGCGCGCACGCGGGCGCGGGGCTTGAGGTTCAGGCGTTCGCCGACGGCGCGGTTGCCGACCAGGATGGCGGCGGCACCGTCGACGATGCCGGAGCTGTTGCCGGCGTGATGCACGTGCTGGACGCGCTCCAGCTCAGGGTAGCGCTGGCGGATCACGGCGTCGAAGCCGTATTGCTCGCCCATGGCGGCGAACGAGGGCTTGAGTGCGCCCAAGGTGTCCAGCGTGGTCTGCGGCCGGATGGTCTCGTCCTGGGCCAGCATCACCAGGCCGTTGAGGTCGGTGACGGGCACGATGGAGCGGTCGAACCAGCCATTCCCGGCGGCATGGGCGGCGCGGCGGTGGCTCTCCACTGCGTAGGCATCGACGTCGGTGCGCGAATAGCCCGACTGCGTGGCGATGGCGTCGGCCGAAACACCTTGCGGCACGAAGTAGTTGGCGATGGCGGCACGCGGGTCGACCGGCCAGGCGCCGCCGTCCGAGCCCATGGGCACGCGCGACATGGCCTCGACGCCGCCGCCAATGGACAGATCGGCCTGGCCCGACATCACCTGCGCCGCCGCCATGTTGAAGGCTTCGAGCCCGGAGGCGCAGAAGCGGTTGATCTGCACGCCGCCGACGCATTGGTCGTAGTCGGCGGCCAGTGCGGCCAGGCGCGCGATGCAGGCACCTTGCTCACCGACCGGCGTGACGCAGCCCAGCACCACGTCGTCGACCTGGGCCGTGTCCAGCGCGTTGCGGTCGCGCAGGGCGCGCAGGCTGGTGGCGGCGAGTTCGAGCGGCGTGACGCCATGCAGGCTGCCGTCCTTCTTGCCCTTGCCGCGAGGTGTTCTGACGCTGTCGTAAATCAAGGCTTCCATGGCGATTCCTCCTTAAAGATCGCGGCTGATCAGTTCTTTCATGATCTCGTTGGTGCCGCCGTAAATGCGCTGCACGCGGGCGTCGGCCCAGGCGCGGGCGATCGGGTATTCGTGCATATAGCCGTAGCCGCCGAACAGCTGCAGGCACTGGTCCATGACCTTGAACTGCAGCTCGCTGCTCATGTACTTGGCCATGGAGGCGGTGACGGCGTCGAGCTTGCCTGCCAGCTTCAGCTCGATGCAGCGGTCGATGAACACGCGGGCCACCGTGATCTCGGTCTTCATCTCGGCCAGCTTGTGGGCCACGGTCTGGAAGTCGATGATGGATTTGCCGAAGGCCTTGCGATCGCGCGTGTACTGCACAGTCCACTCCAGCGCCGCTTCGGCGGCGGCCACGGCCGTCACCGCGATCTGCATGCGCTCCCAGGGCAGCTCCTGCATCAGGTAGACGAAGCCGCGGCCTTCCTCGCCCAGCAGGTTCTGCGCCGGTACGCGCACGTTGTCGAAGAACAGCTCCGAGGTGTCCTGCGCGCTCATGCCCATCTTGTGCAGGCGCTTGCCCTTGTTGAAGCCGGGCATGGAGGTGTCGACCACCAGCAGGCTGATGCCCTTGGCGCCCGCGTTCGGATCGGTCTTGGCGACCACGATGACCACGTCGCAATGCCAGCCGTTGGTGATGAAGGTCTTGGAGCCGTTGAGGACGTAATGGTCGCCGTCCAGGATGGCCGTGGTCTTGACGCCCTGCAGGTCCGAGCCGGTGCCGGGTTCGGTCATGGCGATGGCACCTATCATCTCGCCGCTGGCGAGCTTGGGCAGATAGGTGCGCTTCAGGTGCTCGCTGCCGTGGTGCAGCAGGTAGGGCGCGACGATCTCGGAATGCAGGCCGAAGCCCGGGCCGGTGGCGCCGATGCGGAACTGCTCCTCCATCAGGATCACGCTGAACAGCTCGTCCACGCCCGCGCCGCCGTACTGCTCCGGCATGGTGGGGCACAGGTAGCCGGCGGCGCCGGCCTTGCGCCAGAGCTCTCGGTCGACGTAGCCCTGGCTCTCCCAACGCTCGGTGTGCGGCGCCACCTCGGTCGCCATGAATCGGCGCACGGCGTCGCGGAACATGTCGTGGTCTTCGGAGAACAGGGTGCGCGCAATCATCGTGATTCCTTGTTGAGATTCATACTAGGTCTAATGACCCATTCGTGTATTATGGGTCACTCGACCTGTTTGTCAATGTGGTGAAATCACGGCAATGAATCGGGATCATCGGGACGGCGCACTGGCTTTGCGCAACAAAGTGTCGGAAACCACCGACAAGGGCTATCGCCGCGCGCGCGAAATCCTGCAGGCGGCGCGCGGCTTGCTGGCCGGCGAGGGCTATGCGGGCCTGTCGATGCGCACCGTCGCCAGCCGCGTCGGCGCCAGCCTGTCGAACGTGCAGCACTACTACCCGAGCAAGGACTTGCTGCTCGAGGCCCTGCTGTCGGCCATGCGCGAGGAATACCAGCAGCAGATCGACAGTATTTCAAAGCCGGATGCAGGCGCGTCCAAGCTGCAGCAGTTCGAGGCGGTGATCGACTACCTGCTCGACGAGACCGCCGACATCGAAGGCAGCGCCGTGCTGCGCGAGCTCTGGGCCCTGGCCGTGCGCAACACCATGGCCGCCGAGATCCTGCAAAAGATGCTCGACGCGGCCCAGAAGACCTTGCGCAAGCAGATCAAGAGCCTGTCGCCCGAGCTGGCCCCGTCCGATTGCGAAACGCGCGCCGTCCTGATCCTGGCGCATCTGCAGGGCCTGACCCTGATCTTGGCCAATCCCCGTACCTCGCCGCGCGACAGCAAGGCCTTGAAGGCGGCGGCGCGCGCGGCGATCGTGCAGCTGGCCACCGCGCCTGTGGCGGCTTGTTTATATCCGTAAATACGAATATACTGAATAAATTCGAATCCATCCTGCATCGCTGTGAGCCACCCTCAATTCGACGACACCATTTTCGAAGCCGCCTCGGGCCTGTTCACCTTGTTGTCGACCCCGATCCGGCTCAAGATCATCTGCGCGGTCTGCGACGGCGAGAAGAACGTGGGCGAGCTGCTGCAGCAAATCGAGACCACGCAGCCCAATATGTCGCAACACCTGTCGGCCTTGCTGAAGGCGGGCGTGCTGCTGCGTCGTCGCGAGGGCAACCAGATGTACTACCGGTTGCAGAGCGAGCGCGTGGCCACGCTGTGCCGTGCCGTGTGCACGCAGGTGGCCTCGGAGTTCGATGCGTCGCAGGACATCGCATCGACCAACAGGCTGATTCCCGTTACGCTGCGCTGAAGGCGGCGGAGCCGCATGGAAGTGGTTTTTGCTTTCTTTTATAAATAAGTAAATGCTTAAATCATTATTTATGGAAATAAATAGTCGAGCCGCCGTGACTGTTCAGGCAAGGATGGGGAAGATGAGCTTCATGGATCGAGACGGGGCTGCGATCCGCTTGTTGCGTTCGCTGGGGCTGGCGGCCGTGGTCCTGGGCATGTCGGCAGGCCAGGTCAGCGCTGCCGACTTGGCTGTTTACACCGTGACCACGACGGCGCAGGACCGCGCCCTGGCCTATGACGGCGTGGTGGAGGCGGTCCGGCAGGCCACCCTGTCGGCACAGGTGGCGGGCACGGTGCTCGCCGTGGACGTCAAGGCGGGTGACCGGGTCAAGGCCGGGCAGACGCTCGTGCGCATCGACGCACGCAGCGCCGACCAGGCCGCCACCGCCAGCGAGGCCCAGGTGCAGGCGGCGCGCGCGCAGCTCGACGTGGCCGGCAGGGAGCTCAAACGCCAGCAGCAGCTGTTCGAGAAGAACTACATCAGCCACGCCGCGATGGAACAGGCCGAGGCCACCTTCAAGGCCACCAAGGCCCAGGTCGACGCTCAGTTGGCGCAGTCGGCCATGGCGCAGACCCATCGGGCGTATTTCGTGGTGAAGGCGCCGTTCGACGGCTGGGTGTCCGGCGTGCCTGTCATGCAGGGCGACATGGCGATGCCAGGCAAGCCGCTGCTGGTGGTGTACGACCCCAGCGCCATGCGCGTGACGGCCGCGGTGCCTCAATCGGCCGTGGCGGCGAGTCTGAAGGCCGCGCTTGTTCGGCTGGACCTGCCGTCGGTGGCGCTCAACGCTGTACCGGTCCCGGCCGTCCAGGTGCTGCCGGCCGTCGATGCCGATTCGCACACGGTGCAGGTCCGCGTGCCGCTGGCAGGCGAGGCCGCCAAGGCGCTTCCGGGCAGCTTTGCCCGCCTCTGGGTTTCGGGCGCCTCGACCCCGGATGGCAAGTCCGGCCTGATGGTGCCGGTCGGCGCCGTGGTGCGCCGAGCCGAATTGACGGCGGTCTATGTATTGGGCCCGCGGGGGCGCCCCTTGCTGCGCCAGGTGCGCCTGGGGCAGGTGCAGGGCAGCCAGGTCGAGGTGCTGAGTGGCTTGTCTGCCGGCGATCGCGTCGTGACGACGCCCGAGTTGGCCGCGCGCGCGCGGTGAGGCCCGGATGGGTCAGATGACTGAAAACCAAATGCATGACGCCGCTGCGCTGGGTGTGTCCGGCCGCATTGCGCGCTTCTTCCAGGCGGCGCAGATCACGCCTTTGTTGGCGCTGGTGGCCTTGCTGCTGGGTTTCTTCGCGGTGCTGGTGACGCCGCGCGAGGAGGAGCCGCAGATCAATGTGACCATGGCCAACGTGATGATCCCGTTCCCGGGTGCCAGCGCGAAGGACGTGGAGCAGATGGTGGCCACGCCAGCTGAGCAGGTGCTGTCGCAGGCGCAGGGCATGGACCATGTGATGTCGGTGTCGCGACCGGGCCTGGCCATCGTCACGGTGCAGTTCAAGGTCGGGGTGTCGCGCATCGAGGCGCTCGTGCGCCTGCACGACGCCGTGCAAGCCAATTCCGACTGGTTGCCCAAGGGCCTGGGCGTACTGGAACCGGTCATCAAGCCCAAGGGCATCGACGACGTGCCCATTGTGTCGCTGACACTGTTCTCCAAGCGAGCCGATGTCGGCCCCTACGACTTGGAGCGCGTGGCTCATAGCCTGGAAGCCGAGCTCAAGCGCGTGCCCGGCACCCGGGAGGTCACGACTCTGGGAGGGCCGGGTCGCCAGATGCTGGTGGACCTGGACCCTGTGCGGCTGCAGGGTTCGGGCCTGACGGTTGCTGATCTGCGCGAGGCGTTGCAGTCGGCCAATGCCGGCTCGCCCCTGGGCGAACTGGTGGCCGGCAATCGGAGCGTGGCGCTGGAGGCCGGACCCTTCCTGCGCAACGCGCAGGACCTGGAGTCGCTGGTGGTTGGTGTGCATGAGGGCCGGCCCTTGTATTTGCGCGAGGTGGCGACGGTGCGCGAGGGCTCGCCGCCGGCGCCATGCTACGTGTGGCACGGCACGGCGGGCCAGAACGCCGCTGAATATCCGGCCGTCACGCTGGCCATCACCAAGAAGGCTGGCGAGAACGCGATAGCCGTTGCGGACGCGCTGAAGCAGCGCGTCGAGACCTTGCGCAACACGCTGATCCCTGCCGACGTCGAAGTGGCGGAGACGCGCAACTACGGCGCCACCGCCAACGACAAGGCGACGAAGCTGATCCAGAAGCTGATGTTCGCGACCGCCTCCGTCGTGGCGCTGGTGTTCCTGTCCTTGGGCCGGCGCGAGGCCGCCATCGTCGGCAGCGCGGTGATCCTGACCTTGACTGTCACGCTGTTCGCATCTTGGGCCTGGGGCTTCACCTTGAACCGTGTATCGCTGTTCGCGCTGATCTTCGCGATCGGCATCCTGGTGGACGACGCCATCGTGGTGGTCGAGAACATCCACCGCCACCAGCATTTGCATCCGGGAGTGCCGCTCGTGCAGTTGATTCCCGGTGCGGTCGACGAGGTGGGCGGCCCCACGATCCTGGCCACGCTGACCGTCATCGCGGCGCTGCTGCCCATGGCCTTCGTCAGCGGCCTGATGGGCCCGTACATGAGCCCGATTCCGATCAACGCCAGCATGGGCATGCTGCTGTCGCTGGCGATCGCCTTCATCGTGACGCCCTGGCTGGCCCGCCTGTGGCTCAAGCATGTGCCGACATCGGTCGACGGCGCTGCGCATGCGCCGGTGGTGCAGGGCCTCGCAGCGCGGCTGGCCCCCCTGTTCGAGTGCATCTTCGAGCCGCTGCTCGACGAGCAGCGCGGCGTGCGCAACCGCAAGCTGCTGGGTCTGGGCATGGGTGCCTTGATCGTGATTTCGCTGGCGCTGCCGGCCACGGGCCTGGTGTTGCTGAAGATGCTGCCCTTCGACAACAAGTCGGAATTCCAGGTCATCGTCGACATGCCCGCCGGCACGCCGGTGGAGAAGACGGCGGCGGTGCTGCATGAACTGGGCGCCTACCTTTCCGGCGTGCCCGAGGTGGCCGACTACCAGGCCTATGCCGGCACGTCCGCGCCCATCAACTTCAACGGTCTGGTGCGCCAGTACTTCCTGCGTGCCGGCGGCGAGGTCGGCGACTTGCAGGTGAACCTGGTCGACAAGCACCATCGCAGCGCGCAGAGTCACGCCATCGCCATGCGCTTGCGTCCCGAACTGCAGCTCATCGGCAAGCGCTTTGGCGCCAACGTCAAGGTCGTTGAGGTGCCGCCGGGCCCGCCGGTGATGTCGCCCATCGTGGCCGAGATCTACGGACCCGAGGCTGACGGTCGCCTGAAGGTCGCCAGGCAGGTTCGCCAGGTTTTCGACAGCACGGCCGGCATCGTCGACGTGGACGACAGCAGCATCGCTCCGGCGCCGCGCCGGCTCTTGCTGGTGGACCGCGCCAAGGCCGCCAGCCTGGGGGTCTCCCAGCAGGCCATCGTGGGCACGTTGCGTGCGGGCCTGTCCGGCGACGCCGCCACCTACCTGCACGACGAGAGCAAGTACCCGGCAGCTGCCTGGCTGCAGCTGGCGCCAGAGGTCCAAGGCGACCTGAACACCCTGTTGCAGCTCGCCGTTCGCGCAAGCGGCGGCAAGCTTGTGCCGATCCGCGAGCTTGTGACGGTTGGCGAGAGCCAGCGCGAGCAGGTGCACTTCCACAAGGACATGCTGCCCGTCAACTACGTGGTGGCCGACATGGCTGGCGCGCTCGACAGTTCGCTCTACGGCATGTTCCAGATGCGCTCGGCCCTGCACCGGATCACGACGCCTTCGGGTGGACCGCTGCAGGAGTTCTTCATCCAGCAGCCCGAAGACGCGCTGCGCGACTATACGCTCAAGTGGAGCGGCGAATGGACGGTCACCTTCGAGACCTTCCGCGACATGGGCGCCGCCTATGCGGTGGGCCTGGTGCTGATCTACCTGCTGGTGGTGGCGCAGTTCGGCTCGTACCTGACGCCCTTGATCATCATGGCGCCCATCCCTTTGACCATCGTCGGCGTGATGCCGGGCCACGCGCTGCTGCATGCGCAGTTCACCGCCACCAGCATGATCGGCATGATCGCGCTGGCCGGCATCATCGTGCGCAATTCCATCTTGTTGGTGGATTTCATCAATCTGCAGGTTCGCGCGGGCATGGCGTTCAAGCGCGCCCTCGTCGAGGCGGCCATCACGCGGGCGCAGCCCATCATGCTGACCGGCGTCGCGGCCATGCTCGGCGCCTTCTTCATCCTCGATGATCCGATCTTCAATGGCCTGGCCATCTCGCTGATCTTCGGCATCCTGGTTTCCACCCTGCTGACGCTGGTGGTGATTCCCTTGCTCTATTTCGTGGCCTATCGCCACCGTCTGCATCTGATAAGGAGTTCAATATGAACACATGGCGTCTTGTCCGCGTGATCGCGGGTACCTTCATCCTCCTGAGCCTGTTGCTGGGCGTGCCCGGCAGCCCGCTGTTCGTGAGCCCCTGGTGGCAGGCCTTCACGGCCTTCGTCGGCACCAACCTGCTGCAAAGCGGGCTGACGCGCTGGTGCCTGATGGAGCGCATCCTGCGCAGAATCGGCGTGGAGCCGGGCTGCTGAATATCAGCGGCGACAGGGTTCAAATAGGCGCTGAGTGGCGCGCTGCAGGGCGCGACCCATGAAAGGGACGAAACATGGACAAGGAACTGGTCAGCGTCGAGCTGAAGGAAATCCGGAGCTACCAATTCGAAGCACGCTTCGGAGACGGCGTGCCCGACTTGGTCTGCGACGAGCCACCGCCCTTGGGCGCCGGCGCCGGGCCTTCGCCGGTGCAGCTGCTCGCCGCGGCCGTGGGCAATTGCCTGAGCGACTCGCTCACGTTTGCATTCAAGAAATACAAGCAGGAGGCCGGACCGCTGTCGGTGCGCGTCGTGGCCAGCGTGGGGCGCAACGAAACGGGGCGTCTTCGCGTGCTGCAGATCGAGGTCTGGCTGAAGCTGGGTGTTCTGGCCGGCGCGCTGATGCATGTGGACCGGGTGCTGGCCCAGTTCGAAGCCTTTTGCACGGTCACGCAGAGCGTAGGCCAGGGCATCCCCATCGCGCTGCACGTTCAGGATGTCGCGGGCCAGATCCTCAAATGATGGAATCGCAACGGATCCAGGCGCCGCTTTTGGCAGCGCCGGTCTTACCAGTTGGCGGCAAACGCTGCCAGGGCCCGGCTTGGCGTTCGCTCGCGGTGCTGGATCGCAACAAAGGCGCGCGCTGCCAGCGTCAGGGGCAGGCGCTTGAGCGTGCCAGCTGCCAGGCGAGGCGCCGCGGCGAGGTCTGATACCGCAGTCAAAGTGCCGCCGGCAGCCACGGCGGCCATGACGGCCTCGTTCGAAGGCAGGGTCAGCAGCACCTTCAGCTGACAGGGTTGAATTCCGTGGACGATCAGGCTCGATTCAAACTCGGTCCTTGTGCCGGAGCCCTGTTCACGCAGTACCCACGAGGCTTGAACCAGGTCCTTGGGCTTCAACATCTTCTTTTGAGCCAGCGGGTGGCCAGGCGCCGCATAGACGGAAAGGCGGTCGTGGCCGACGGTGTGCTGTGTCAGGGCAGGTAGTTCGACCAGGCCTTCGATAAAGCCCAGGTCGGCTTCCGCATCCGCCACGGCCTGCGCCACCTGCTGCGTGTTGCCCATCTGCAGCAGCAAGTCAATGTCGGGATGCGACTGTGCAAATTGAGCCATGCGCTGCGGCAGCCAGTAGCTGGCGACGGTCTGGCTGGCCGCGATGCGCAGCGTGCCGCGCTTCAGCCCTGCCAGCTCATCAAGCGCGCGGCGTGCCGCGGTCGATCGGGCCAGCACGGCCCTGGCCTCGACCAGGAACACCCGCCCGGCCTCGGACAACTCCAGCCCGCGGCCGACGCGGTTGAACAGATGGACGCTGTAGCGCTGCTCCAGCGCCGCCACGGCCGCGCTGGCGGCCGATTGGGTGATGTGCAGCTGCTGCGCCGCCTGCGTCATGTGGCCGCGTTCGGCCACGGCCACGAAGACGCGCAGTTGTTCGAGTGTCATGCTTGAATGATCGCAAATTTTGATTGAATTCACAAAAACAATTCGTTGGAGTTTTTGATTGCAAAACGCGACATTGAGCGCATGGACATCATTTCTTCATGCGTTTCTCCTGTTGGAAGCCCTGCCGGGCTGCGTTCCCTGGTCGGCATCCTGCCGGGCGTGCTGCTGTGCGCGGCGCTGACCCTGGCGGCGAACCTGCTGCAGGACTTTGAAGCCCAATGGCTGGGCCGCGCCTGGCTGGAGGCTTTGGTGCTGGCGATCCTGCTCGGTACGGCTGTTCGCACGGCCTGGGCGCCCGGCCCGCGCTGGAGCGCCGGCATCCAGTTCAGCGCCAAGTTCCTGCTGGAGCTGGCGGTGGTGCTGCTCGGCGCCACCGTCAGTGCCCGCATGGTGCTGGGCAACGGCTGGGGCTTCGTGCTGGGCATCGCCGCCGTGGTGTTCCTGGCCATCGCCGTCAGCTACGGCCTGGGGCGGCTGTTCGGGCTGCCGCCGCGCATGGCCACCTTGATCGCCTGCGGCAACTCGATCTGCGGCAATTCGGCCATTGCCGCGGTGGCGCCGGTGATCGGCGCCCATGGCGACGATGTGGCCGCGTCAATTGCCTTCACGGCCGTGCTCGGCGTGGGCGTGGTGCTGGGGCTGCCGGTGCTGGCCGTGCTGCTGGGCTGGAGCGCCAGGACCTTCGGCGTGTTCGCCGGACTCACGGTCTACGCGGTGCCGCAGGTGCTGGCGGCGACCGCGCCCATCAGCTCCGTTTCGGCGCAGGTGGGAACGCTGGTGAAGCTGGTCAGGGTCCTGATGCTGGGGCCGGTGGTGCTGGCGCTGTCGCTGTTGACGCGGGCTGGCGGCGGACCGGACAAGATGGGCACGCCCGGGCCTGCCGGCCGCGCCGCCAGGCTGGAGCAGCTCGTGCCCTGGTTCATCGTGGGCTTCCTGCTGATGGTGGGCGCACGGTCCGCCGGATTCGTTCCCCTGGCCGCTGCGCATGCCCTGGCACGGGTGTCCGGCGTCCTGACGGTGATGTCGATGGCCGCCTTGGGTTTGGGGGTGGACATCCGCGTGGTCGCCAAGGCCGGACCGCGCGTCACCGCGGTGGTGGTCCTGTCCTTGCTGGCACTGGGCGCGATCAGTTACGCGCTGATCTGTTTGCTGGGGGTGGTCTAAGCCAATCTCGACACGACGGCGCCGGGAATCGTGCCCACGCGGCGGAACCCCAGGCGTTCGTAGATGCCGATGGCGCCGCTGTTGGCGCTGGCCACATGCAGGAATGAGCGCTCGCCGCGCGCCATCTGCCGCCGCACCAGATGCGCCACCAGACGGCGCGCCAGGCCGCGCCCCTGCGCGTCGGGGTGCGTGCAGACCCCGCTGATCTCGCGCAGGCCGCCTGCATCCATGCGCTCGCCCGCCATCGCGATCAGCTGGTCGCCTTCGAAGACGCCCACGTACTCGCCCATCGCTATGGTCAGTTTGCCGAACGGGCCGGGCTTGGTGAGCTCGGCGAGCGCGAGCATCTGCGGCACATGTTCGGGCATGAGCCGCTGCAGCGGGAGGTCTGTGGCTGGCAGCGGGGCGTCTGGGTCGCGCAGCATCTGGTCGAAGATCCCGCGCCCGTGCAATTGCCAGTCCGCCGGCACCTCGCCGCCGTAGCCGACGGCGTAGAGCGCCTCGCCGACGGGGCAGAAAGGCGCCAGGTCGTCGAATGCGGGTGCATCGGGATGGGCAAACGCCAGAATGGCCGAGTAACCCGGGGCAAAGCGGCGGGCCCGCTCGGTGCCGATGGAAATGTGGCGCTGCGGGCCCGACAGGCAGTGCCAGGCCATGTGGGGAAACCGATCAAGCATGGGCGGCATTGTGACGGGATCGGTGACCGGTTCAAGGTACGGGTTTCAGATTCAGCCGGCTTTTCAGCTTGCCAACGGCGCCGTTCTTGACCAGGGCCTCGACGATCTCGTTCATCTCCGCCACTGAAATCGGGCCGTCGCGGCGCACCAGGTTGGAGAGTTCGACCTTGGAGTCGTAGACGTCGCCAACGATCAATTGCTCGCGCAGCGCCGGATCCGCCATGCTCATCGCCATGATGGCCTCCGGCACGATGCCGACGTCGGCGTGTCCGGCCTGGACGAACTTCAGCACCGATTCATTGCTGGTCAGCAGCTGCGCCTTGAAGCGGCTGGTGATGTAGGCCTCGTCCGGGTTGTTGTCGAACAGCCGGTAGTGGTAGCCGCGCACGCCGGCAATGCTGCGGCGTGGCAGGTCTTTGAAGACCGCGCGCCCGCCGTTTGGGTTGTCGCGCCGGGCAATGTAGACATCCCCGCTGGTCAACAGGGTGCGCGTGGCCAGCAGCCCGAGTTTCGGCGCCGTCCAGGCGGTGGTTCGCAAGGGGTAGACATCGGCGGTCTTGTCCATGAATCGGCTGTCGAGCCGCATGCGCGGCACGATCAGGATTTCAAACCGGAAATGTTTCTGGACCTGATTCATGTCTTCGATCAGGTCGACCAACGGACCTCGGGGCACGCCATCGTGGTCGCTGTAGATGACTCTTGACCAGGGCTCCGAGGCCACCACCACGCGCACCTGGGCCAGGGTCCGTTCGGGTCCAAGGCCGAAGATCAGCGCCAGCAGCAAGGGCAGATGGCGAGTCAGGCGCAGGCACGCCAAGACCATGGAGTGCATGACGGAATTCAAATGCCCACCTGCAGGACCGGCCAGCGCTCGACGATCTGCTTGCCGCGGAACGCCACCAGGTCGCCGAACTGCAGCAGCACGGCCTCGCTCTGGGTCGGGCGCAGGAAGATGAAGTCGTCGGCCTGGAGATCGACCTTGGCAGAGGCGCTGTAGCCCTGCTGGTTCGAGCTCACATAGGCCCAGTGCGGTTTCAGGCCCGGCGGCGATTCGGCCTCGGCCAGCCAGTTGCCGCTGTAGGCGAAAACCATCTGCGCCGCATTGGGGTCCCAGGCGCGCAGCAGCGGGCCGGTCCATTCGAGCGCGGGCAGGCGCGCGCCCTGCAAGCGCTTGAGCACCGGGCTGGCAATGAAGGCGCTGGGTTCGAAGTCGTGCAGGATGGGCAGGTCGTAATGCGTCGGGCACATCAGGCAGGAGCCGGCCGAGATGTCGTTCAGGAGCGCATCGCCCTCGTAATGGCGGAAGGTCGGGCTGCCCGCGCCGTTGAAGCACAGGCGCTCGTGCATGAGCTCGGGAAACTGGCCGGCGAGGAAGTCGCGGCAGGCCTGGTAGCGGGCCTTGACGCGCGGCAGCTCGGCCACGGCCAGGAGGCTGGGCAGGCCCATCAGGTGTGCGTCGTAGCCCATGAAGCCAGCCAGCTCCAGATGCTGGGGGTGGGCGCGAACGGTGTCCAGCGCCGGACGCAAGGCTTCAGGGCCGCCGTAGCCGCCGCGGTGCAGGCCCACGTCCAGCTCCAGGTTGACGCGCAGGCGCGTGCCCAGGGTCTGCGCCAGGGCCAGGTATTGCTGCAGGCGGGCGTCGGTGTCGATCAGCCATTGCAGCTGCCGGGCCGGGTCGAACGGACCCCGGTGCTCGGCGTAGAAGCGCCTGGCCGCGCTGACCGGCATGGGCTTGCCCATCAGGATGTCGGCCTTGGGGCGCTGGACCGCCATGGCCTGCAGGAAGGGCCGGTGAAAGCACATCAGCGCCTCGGTGCGCGCGCGCGTGGCGATGTAGTCGACCAGCGCCGGGCTGGGCACGGACTTGACCACCACGCGGTAGGTCTTGGCCCCGGCGCCAGGGGCCGCGGTGGACGCGGACTGGACGACGCGATCGATGTTGCGGTCCAGCCGATCCAGGTCGATCAGCAGGACGGGCCGGTCGATCTCGTTCGCGCGCAGCATCTGGTTCAGCGCGGCGTAGTAGGGGCCGTGCGGGCCGCCTTGGTCGCCTGGCCGGCTCAACGCCACCGCCGTGCCGGCCAGCGCCGCGCCTCCGAGCAGCCAGGTTCGCCGATTGACCATGTCAGGCTCCAAAGATCTGATGCAGGTGCTTGTTCATCATGCGGCCCCGCGGGTCCAGCGCGCGGCGCACCTCGTGGAAGTCCTTCCAGTGCCGCGGATAGAGCGCGGCCAGGCGCTTGGCGTCCAGCGTGTGGATCTTGCCCCAGTGCGGACGGCCCTGGTATTTCCAGAAAATGGGCTCGATCTGCTCGAAATAGGGCCGATAGTCGACATCGCCGAACTGGTGGACCGAGATGGCGCAGCCGCCGCGCTCGCCCAGGCCTTCGAGCAGCGAGAGCCAGATGTCGTCGCCCTTGCAGTAGCGGAATTCCAGCGGGAAGCAGACCGGCATGTTGCGCTCGCGGATGGTGCGCAGGATCTCCCGCAGGCAGGCCGGGCCGGCCTCGGCGGGCACGGTGTACTCCATCTCGCGAAAACGGACCTCCCGCACATGCGGAAAGACCTGGAACGAGGGCCCCACGCGCACCGTGCTGCCCGATCCGCCCACGGCGGCCATCAGGATCTTTTCGTAGGCCGTCTCGCCGATGCCGGGCAGCCAGCCCACCGTCTCGTAGACGGTCTTCAGCGTGTTGAGCGCGCCCGGATCGTCCTCGCCGAGCTCGACGTCGCCGGGCGCGGCCAGGTCGGTCGAGACGGTGATGGCCAGGGGCGAGTGCAGCAGCGGCAGCATCTCGAAATGCCGGTGCCGGGCGAGGCGGTGCTCGATGTCGTCCAGCACGTCTTCGGTCTTCTCGACGCGGTTGGTCTCGGTCAGCCTGAACGCGGCCTGGTTCTGCATCTTCAGCCGGGTCACCAGCCCCAAGGCGCCGACCGAGGTGCGCGCCGCCTGGAACACCTCGGGGTGCTGGCTGGCGCTGCATTCCAGCAGTTCGCCGCCGGGCGTGGCCAGCGTCAGCCCCACGCAGTAGGACGACATGTTGCCGAAGCGCTGGCCGGTGGCATGGACTGCGTTGGCGACGGCGCCGCCGAGCGAGAGGTAGTTCAGGTCGGGTTGGTTGGGCAGCGCCTGGCCGACGGCGTCCAGCAGGGGCCCGAGCTTGCTGACGCGCGTGCCGGCCCAGATGTCGGCCTGCTGCGCGGCGGGGTCGTGCGCGATCACGCCGCTGAGCAGGTCCATGCTGATCAGGCTGTCCTGGGTGGGCACCACGGCGCTGAACGAGTGGCCCGCGCCGACCGCCCGCACCACGCCCGGCGCCTTGCGCAGCAGCGCCACCAGCTCGTCTTCGCTGGCCGGCGCTGCGCGCAGGCTGGGCGTGCAGCTCTGGTTGCCGGCCCAGTTGATCCAGGGCAAGGGCTGGCCCGGCTTGAACTCGACCGGGCTTTGCGGCTCGGCCGCGCCCATGTGGCGCGAGCAGCCGGGCAGGCAGCCCAAGGCGGCGCCTGCGGCGGAGACCTGCAGCCATTGGCGGCGCGTCCAGGCGGTGCGTGTCATTGGCCGGTTCCAGCCGGCATGCCTGCCATGAAGCGGATCAAGGCCCGGAAGTCGGCCTCGCTGCAGGCGCTGCAATAGCCCAGCGGCGGCATGCCCTTGAGTCCTTCCACCACGTGACGCAGCAGGGCGTCCTCGCCTTGGGCCTTGCGGGTCTGCCAATCTTGTGCCTTGCCCACCAGCGGCGCGCCGACGCCGGGCCGCAAATGGCATTGCACGCAATTGTTGTTGAACAAGGCCATCTGGCGCGGGCTGGGCTCGGCGATGGCGCCTAGCGTCAGGAACAGCGCGCACAAGGCAAACCATGGCTTCAACATAGTGGGGGGTGGATGGACACGTCGTCGCGATGATAGGCGCCGGACCATGCCTCGCCATTGAGGCGAAACCCCTGGAGTTCAGCGCTGGACTTGCGCTGCGTCAGTTCGCGGCCGCATGGGGTTATGCACCCTTTTCATAGATTGACATAGGGTTTTTACTTAATCACGTTTAGAATATCGGATCAGAGAGTATGGAAGTTCCAAAAATAGTTTTTTGTAGTTTCAGTGATCCAGATCAAATACAAATGGAGGTCATCATGAGTGCAGTTGCCATGTTCATTATTTTCCCAGCTGTGATCTATCTGCTGGGCGAATTGTCGGTGGGATTCAAGGTATAAGAAACCCTTTCAACGAGATTCGGGTTCATATTCAGGCGGCCTGATTTTGGGCGCCCGGATGGGCCATTGGAATATTCCGCTCAGAATCCCGGTCCGGACTGCAGCTGGATTATTTCCGCTTCCGTAAATCCCGCTTCGCGCAGGACGGCCATGCCGTCCGATCCGCGCTGGGGGATGGGCTTGATTGCTGCCGGCGGCTGGGTCGAAAACCGCGGCGCCGGCGCGGCTTGCAAGACGCCATCTTGCGTCACATAGACCTGGCGGGCCGCCAGGTGCGGATGGGTTTGCGCCTGCGCAGGTGTCAGGACGGGTGCAAAGCATGCGTCGGTGCCTTCCAGCAACCGGACCCAATGGTCGCGGCTCTGGGTGGCAAACAGCTGGTTGAAGCGCTCGCGCAGGGCGGGCCAGCGGCGTGGATCGTAGGGGTGCTGGAAGTCAGCGTCCTCGCTCAAGCCCAGGCGCTCCAGCAGCAGCGCGTAGAACGGCGGCTCCAGCGCGCCCAGCGTGACGAAGCCGCCGCAGGCGCATCGGTAGCTGCCGTACCAATGCGGCCCGTCGAGCAGGCCCTGGCCGCGCGCGTCGGGCATCTGCCCGGCCGATTGCAGCGACAGCAGCAGATTCATCAGGTTGGCGCTGCCGTCCACGATGGCGGCGTCGACCACCTGGCCCTGGCCGGTGCCGCGCGCGTGCAGCACGGCGGCCAGTACGCCCATCGCCAGGTACAGGGCGCCGCCGCCCAGGTCGCCGACCAGGGTGGGCGGCGCCAGCGGCGCCGTGCCCGCCTGGCCCGAGTACCACAGCGCGCCGGACAGGGCGATGTAGTTGAGGTCGTGCCCGGCCGCCTGTGCCAGCGGCCCGTCCTGGCCCCAGCCTGTCATGCGGCCGTAGACCAGCGAGGGCTTGCGGGCCAGGCAGGCGTCCGGCCCCAGGCCCAGGCGCTCCATCACGCCGGGGCGCATGCCTTCGATCAGCACGTCGGCGGTGGCCACCAGGCGCAACACCGCGTCCACGCCCTCGGGGTTTTTAAGGTCGAGCGCGATCGAGCGCTTGCCGCGGTTGAAGATGGCATGGCGGCCCAGCTCCAGGGGAGCGCTCGACTTGCCGCCGGCGCGCTCGATGAGCAGGACCTCGGCGCCCATGTCGGCCAGCAGCATGCCGCAAAAGGGCGCCGGGCCGAGGCCGGCAATTTCAATGACGCGGATACCGTGCAGGGGGGCCGTGTTCGCCATGGGGTCAGCCGGGAAGCACTTCGACCGTGGCCTTGATGGTGAGCGGCACGCCCTTGCGCAGCGAGTAGACGCCAATGACCGAGCGCGCGTGCAGCCCGGCGGGGCCGAAGACCTCCGCCAGCAGGTCGGAGGCGCCGTCCAGGACTTTGGCGTGATCTTCGAAATCCGGCGTGGTGCAGAGCGAGCCGTGCAGCTCGACGATGCGGGCGACCCGGTCCAGCGAGCCCAGCGTCTTCTTCAGGGCGGCCAGCAGGTCGATGCATGCGGAGCGTGCCAGCTCATAGCCCTGCTCTGCCGAGTACTCGCTGCCGAGGCGGCCCTTGAGCAGCTTGCCGTCGATTGGCAGCGGCGCCTTGCCGGACAGGAACAGCAGGGAGCCGGATTGAACGGCCGTTGCATAGTTGCCTGCCGGCCCGCTGGAGGCCGGCAGCTGCAAGCCGAGTTCGGCGATTCGTTGTTCAGCGCTCATGGGGTGATGTCTCCGTTTTAACCGATTTGAGGCGTGGCCCGCTCAATCAAGGCTGCACAGTCTACGCCCGTAGGCAGCGCACCGTAGTTGTGATGGCCCACCTGCCCCAGGCGCGAAGCGCAGAACGCATCGCCCACGGCTGCCGGCGCATGCTGGACCAGCAGCGCGGCCTGCAAGGCCAGCGCCATGCGGTCCACGACATGGCGGGCGCGGTATTCCAGATCCTCGGGCTTGCGGAACTCGTCCTTCAGGTCCGCGACCCAGGCATCGAGCCTGGCGTCGGCGCCCTGCGCGCGCCGCAGCTCGGCGAAGAAGGCCGGCACGACCTCGGGCGACTTCTGCATGGCGCGCAGCACGTCCAGGCACTGCACATTGCCGCTGCCTTCCCAGATGGCGTTGACCGGCGACTCGCGGAACAGGCGCGGGAAGGGGCTGTCCTCCATCACGCCGCTGCCGCCTATGCATTCCATGGCCTCGTAGGCATGGTTGGGCGTGCGCTTGCAGATCCAGTACTTGCCGACCGCCGTGCAAAGCCGCGCGAGCAGGTCTTCATGGGGGTCGGCGCGATGGTCCATCGCATGGGCCATGCGCATGGTCATGGCCAGCGAGCCCTCGCTTTCCAGCACCAGGTCGGCCAGCACGTTCTGCATCAGGGGCTGCTGGTTCAAGACCTTGCCGAAGGCCGAGCGGACCGAACAGTGGTGCAAGGCGTTGGAGACGGCGGCACGCTGGCCGGCCGAGGAGCCGATCATGCAGTCGAAGCGCGTCATGGACACCATCTCGATGATGGTGCGCACGCCGCGGCCTTCCTCGCCGACCATCCAGGCCAGCGCGCCGCGCAGCTCGGTCTCGCTGGATGCGTTCGAGACATTGCCCATCTTGCGCTTGAGGCGCAGCACCTGCAGCGGGTTCTTGCTGCCGTCCGGGTGCCAGCGCGGCAGCAGGAAGCAGGACAGCCCGCCCAGCGCCTGGGCCAGCACCAGGAAGGCGTCGCACATCGGGGCCGAGACGAAGAACTTGTGGCCGACCAGCTCGTAGGGCTGGCCTGGGCCGCCGCTGCCGATGGAATGGGCCTGCGTCGTGTTGGCGCGCACGTCCGAGCCGCCCTGCTTCTCGGTCATGGCCATGCCGATGGTCAGGCCCGGCTTCTGGCCGTCGGGCACGTTGCGCGGGTCGTAGACGCGCGAGGTGATGCGCGGCTCCCACAGCTGGGCCAGCTCGGGCGTGGTGCGCAGCGAGGGCACGGCGGCAAAGGTCATGGTGATCGGGCAGCCGTGGCCGGCCTCGACCTGGGTGTGCAGGTAGCTGTGAGCCGCGCGCGCCACGTGGGCGCCTTCGCGCGGGTCCGACCAGGGCGAGGCATGCAGGCCATGCTCGATGGAGGTCTTCATCAGCGCGTGGTACGCCGGATGGAACTTGACCAGGTCGATGCGGTGCCCGAAGCGGTCGTGGGTGTCGAGCTCGGGCGGGAATTTATTGGCCAGCGCGCCCTGCTCCAGGTAGTCGGCCGAGCCGGTCAGGCGGCCGAATTCCGTCAACTGGGCGTGCGCCCATGACGCGCCATGGCGTTCGACCGCTTCGCGCAGGGCCTGGTCCTGCAGGTACATGTTGTAGTTGCACAGCTCGTTCGACACGTTCACCACCTCATGCGTGGTGGCGAGAAAGCGCTGGCTGGGCTGGGTGGTTGCATTCATGTTGGCGACGGACTGGGGTTGCGGAACGTGAATTGAAGAGCCTGCCGCATTGTGAGGGCTGACTTGCCTTTTCAGGCCTGGAATAGGGGGAGTCATTCAAATTGATGACGCGAACTCAATGTCAATGCCGACTTCTGTCGATTTTTTTTACGGTTCCAAACCCTGACGGCAAGAAGCCGTCAAGAGCTTGTTGATTCAGATGAATTTTTTGTGACTGGCGCAGAAGTTGCGTGCAGTTCGCGCAGATGTAACTCGCTGGAGGTTCGTATGAAGTCTCACCTCTTCAAATCCATAGCAGCCCTCTTGGTTCCTTTGGGACTCCTTGGCACTGCTCCGCTCGCCCAGGCTGACGTGCTGTTGGATTTGGTCAACCCGGCGATTCAAACCAATACATCCATGGCTTTGTCATTTACAGCCACGATGAGCAGCACCACGCTGTCGGTGGCAGGGTATCAAGTGCCTTCATTCGAGCATGCCACCCAGAACGGTGTGTTTCTCGACAACATCGGTCCCAATTTGCTGACCCAGACATGGAACTTTGTACCTGCTGCGGCAGGCAGCGATACGTCCCAATACAACGATGGATCGTCTGTCAATGGGCTGTCGCTCGGCGGCACCGTGGTTGGTGATTTCGACACTTACTCCCAGACCTTTGCAACCACCATTGGCGGCAGTTACACCTATGACTTTCTCTTCACGGAAGAAGATACCGGCCCCAGTGAATTCGTGGTGACCGTCGATGCCACGGCCAATGCCAATGCCGTGCCGGAACCTGCAAGTCTGTGCCTGGTTGGGCTCGGTCTGGCGGGACTGGCATTCAAATCCAGAAGGAACAGGAAGTAAGTCGACGCTGTTGTGTCCGTCACATCAAAAAGGCCGCCACGCCTGTAGCGGCCTTTTTGTTTGACGCTCAGAAGTGCATGCCCGCGGCCACTACCAGGTTGCTGCGGTCGGCCAGCAGGTTGTAGTTGCCGCCGCCCATGCGGGTGTAGGCCACTTGGGCGAAGTAGCTCTTGTTCCAGTCCGCACGCAAGGCCGGACGCACCGAGTAGCGTCTGGCGCTGAGCCAGGCCGTACGGGCCCTTGGCGCTGGGCAGCGCCGCTGCAATCAGGCTCAGGGAAAACAGCTTGTGGGTATGTCTTACTCTTGTGTCTTCGTTGTATTGAGGTAGCAGGGTTGGAAAATCAGTGGGGCTGGAGGGGGAAATCCCGGTACTGTTCGTGCAGGACGGTGTCGCGGCTTGAGAGGTTGATGGTGTCCGGCAGGGCGCCTTGGGCTTGCCCGTGGTGCCCGGGGTGCAGCATCATGTGTTCCCCGGTTTCAAGGTCATTGGAAGATTTCGAATTTGCGCACCAACTGCTCCACCAGCGCGGCGTTCTGCTGGCCGATGTGGTCCGCCGCATACCCAGCTTGATCGCGTCGCAATGACGTTCAGGCCCTGAGCGCGGCTGGTTTTGTCGAGTTTTTTTACATTGCTGCCCAGCGGATTTTTCTGCTTCTCTGTAACTCCATGTTTCCAAAAACTAATTTCAAAATGGACCGTTTTTTGCTTGACCCCGATTGACTGCAATCGAGGAGTGCAACATGGTGAAAAGTCTGTTCCGCCCATTGGCATTGGCGCTTTGCGTGTGCTCTTCAGGCGCGCTGGCCTCGCCGCTGGACATTGATTTCAGCAGCTACGCCATCAACACGCCTGTTTCGTCCGTGGACGGAGTCTCGTTCAGCCTCATGGGTTCAGGGCCGGGCCCCTTGGGCACGCCGGAGATCGACAGCTGGGGCAACAACGGCCTCAGCAATTCGGTGACCGGCGAATATCCGACCAGCAACATACTGGACGTTTTGTTCAATGCTCAGGTCACGAACGTCAGCTTCCAGTTCGATAACTACGGCTCCGGCAGCGGCAGCTATGTGCAAGCGTTCAACGGTGCGACCCTGGTCGAGACCGATTCCGTCGATTCGCTTCAGGGCGCATGGTTTTCGTTGACGACGACATCCGCCATCACCGAACTGCAATTCAACAACAATACGGGCGGTGATTCGAGTTGGCTGTTCGACGTCAATTCGATCACGGCCAACGTGCCGGAACCTTCTTCCCTCCTGCTGGCATTGATCAGCGTTGCGGGCTTGACGGTCTCGCGCCGCCGACGCCATTGAGACCTGCGCCAAGCTAAAAAAACGCCGTTCGATCCGAACGGCGTTTTTGTTTGTGCAGCGAATTTGAATGAGTGGGCCTGCCGTGCCTGGGCCAATGCCTGGCACGGCCGCCGATGCGATGTCGGCATCTTTTACATCCCGCTGGGAGTTCGTCACAAGAATCAGCTAAGGCATTGTTTTGATTGGCGTGGCATGCCTTATGCATGAATTTGGGTGGCGTCTTGACGTTTCTAAAAGGTATAAGGAGTACTTGCCATGAAGAAACAGTTTGTCGCGGCCGCGCTTGCCGTATGCGGTATCCAGGCGATGGCCGGCCCGTCCTACCTGGGGTCCTGGACTGTCGATCAAGGTCCGTTCTGGGGGACTGGCCCTCAAGAGTATTCGGGGCAGCAAGCGGCGGCGCTGCTGTTCTTCGGCATGACCGGCGACGCCAATCCGCTGGACTATGCGGTGTCCACCAATGGCGACAGCACGGGCACCATCAACGATGCGGCCTGGTATAGCGTGTACGGCAGCAACAGCAGCTACGGCGGCCCGGCTCCCTTGGGCTCGTTCAATGGGGGTTTCGCGGACGAAGGGCTGATCCTTCCGGACAACTACACAAACGATGTGAATTACTCGGCCTCCGGCGATGTGTCGTCCTATGTCCGGGATTGGGCGCTGGGGACCACCTTCACCAATTTCGCGTTCTATGACCCGGTCGGCACCGTGCCGGAGCCGACTTCGCTGCTGCTGATCGGCACCAGCCTGCTGGCCATGGTGGGCGTCGTCAAGCGCCAGTCCAGGCGCTGAGCTTGGGGTTCCGGCGATTGCCGGGATCCGTTCATTGCATCCCCGACGACCAGGCGGTGTTGGGGATGGTGTTGCTTGGCTTGCCCTGCGGCTGCGTGGCAAGCCTTTAGTTTCAGCCTTGCCGAGCAGCTCGGCGGCGGGCCCAGGCGGCCAACCCGAGACCCGTCAAGCCCAGGGCGATGCTGGCGGGTTCGGGCGTCTGTGCCGGGGGTGCTCCGAGGTAGATATTGGCGAGGTCGCCGGTGATCACCCCGGTGTGCACGTCGTACAGCGGGGATTCCGACCAGCCATTCGGGTCCAGGCCTTCCCATCCGACGAAGCCACCGGTGGCGTTGCTGGACGGACTGAAGAGTGCGTACACGGACTGCCCGTCGTAGGTGCCCCCCGAGATCGTGGCGGTGAACAGCACATTGAAGTCGCCTACGTCGGCGTACCAGACGTCACCGCCTCCAGGCGCGCAGCCGCCGCCGCCGCAGGTCGGGTCCAGGATGATGTGGGACGTGCCGTAGTATTCATCGTCATAGTCGTAGGCGGTGAGGTTCCCGGGCGTCGTGCTGCTGGGGGATCCTGGCAATGAGCCCCAGAAGAACTGGGTGCTGCCGCCGCCGAGCGATCCCAGCGACACCGATTGATTCAAACCGTTGTTCAAGCCGTTGTAGCCATGCAGCATCATCGTGGCGTTGTTCAGCGTGCCGCCGGTGGTGTTGTTGAAGATCAGCGACGGTGTGTCAAACACGCCGCAGTCGTAACAGCCGCTGATGGTCGCCACTTCGGTGGCATGGCAGACCGCGGGCAACATGAAAGACGCCAGACAGGCAAGAAGTCGCGTGTTCCGCATGATGTTCTCCACAAAACAATGAAAGACAGGATGAACATCGCTGGGCCCGCATAAAACGGGCCAGCGCACGGTTGCGAGCCGCTATCAATGCGCCAAGTCATTGAATTGATGTGCAAAACAGGCGCCTCGGCAATTTGCGCGGCTGCCAACTTAAAAACTGCGGAGGACGATTTGTAAGAGATGTCGACATTGCAAAGCGCGTCCAAGGGATCACGCCAGCATGACCTGCAGACTGTGTTCGTAGGCAGAGGTCAGCTGTTCCAGCAATTGCAGCACGGTGTCGCTGGTGTGCACCAGGGCATTGAGACCCGTCGGCGCCCGGCCGTGGTCCATTCCCTGGATCAGCGCATGCCAGGCCAGCCGTGCTTCGCTCAGCAGGTAGCGGATCTCCGCGTTGGACAGCGGCAGCTGGTCCAGTTCTTGGAGCGCGGCCTCGAAGTCGAGCATATGGGCCTGCATGCCTGGCGCCGGACCGTTGCCGAGCAGGTGCGCCAGCAGCGCTTCCTTGGCCAAGCGCTGGATGCGCATGCGCTGGCGGCCGCAGAGGTTGACAACGTGCAGGGCCTTGCGGCCGCTCTGTTGTTCCAGGGCCTGCGTCAGGTGCTCGGCCGCCAGCAGCAAATGCTCCGCTTTCGCGTTTGTGTCCTCCAGGCTCGTGTCTGAGGTCGGCGGCGGCGCATGGCGTCCCAATCCCAGCTTGCTCGAGAGGCCGTGCCACTGCCGCTCGGTGGTCGCGAGCGCCTGGTCCAGCGCTTCGGATGCCGCCCGATGCTGCCGCAGCGTTTGCAAGCGCTTCAGGTTGGCTTCGCCCTTGTCGAATGCTTCCTGCAGCTGATGTGAGCTCGCCAGGGCATCGATGTCGGCCAGGCGCATGGCCTGCAGCTTGACCAGGCGCTGCGACAACATCCTGAACTGCCCGGCGCGGTTGATGGCGTCGGCCCAGTCGGCGGCCTCCACCACCTGCCTGGACACGTTGCCCAGCTTCAGATGGGCCTGCATGGCGGTGTTGCGGAGCAGGGCAAAGGCCTGCTCCTCGCCGATGCCGCGTGCCTCGGTCAAGCGGCCCTTGGCCCGTTCGATCCATTTGCGCTCCTCGAGCTGCACCTGGGTGTTCTGCAGGGCCTGCTCGGTCTTGCGCGCGTGCAGCCAGCGCTGCCGGTCCAGCGCCAAGGCGGTTGGCAACTGCTCGGCCGTCAGGCTGCCCAGCGGCCACCAGCCGGCAAGCAGGTGCAGGTGCTGCAGCGCGGCGGGAGAGGGCGCTTCGGGCCAGTCGCTCAGCAGGGTGATGGGGCAAAGGTCGGCTTGTGCCGAGGCCTGGCGCGCGATCCAGGCCCAGGCCTGCTGGGCCGGCGCGCAAATGACGATCTGATCTGGTGCGTGGGCCGACAGGTCCGGGGCAGGTGCTGCACCAGTTTGATGCGTTGCAGCATTTGACAGGGCCAGCCTCTGCAGCTGGGCGCCGGCCTGAAGCTGCGCGGCAAACAGGCTCCGGCATTGCGAGGCGTAGGGCGCGTCTTCAGAGTGAAGCAACAGCAAGGAATGGCTCATGAACGCATTGTGAACGGATGTCGTCCCCGCTGTCATGCAGACCCCGTGCCATGCCTGCGGCGGTGCCTGGCATGGCAATTGCGTAATGAGCTTGGCAACGCAACGACGCGTTGCATCCTCTCGGGGGCGGACTGCTGGACGCCCATGCCTACGCCCAGGCCCTGCAAGCCTGGTCTTGCCGCGCCGCACGCACCGTGCAGCGTCTCGCGAACTCTCTCCCCTGTATTGCCCTGAATTACACGTCGGCACCTTGCGGTGCGGCGCTTCGTTCTCGTGTCCATTCCTGTGGGATCCTGCCATGACCAGTTTCAAAGCCTTTCTGAAAGCCGGCCACACGCCCACCCTGTTTGCGGCGTTCTTCTACCTGGGCTTCTCGTTCTTCATCTGGGTGCTGAACGGGGCCATGGCGCCTTTCATCAGCGAGACTTTCCACCTCACGGCGGCACAGAAAGGCCTGATGCTGTCCATACCGATCCTGGCCGGGGCCCTGATGCGCTTCCCGCTCGGGTTGCTGTCGCAATACATCGGCCGCAAGTCGGCGACGCTGGTGGAGCTGTCGTTGATTGCGGTGGCCATGGGCTACGGGTTTTTCATGGTGCACAGCTTTGACTACATGATCCGCATGGCCTTGCTGCTGGGCGTGGCCGGCGCCAGCTTCGGCGTGGCCATGTCGCTGGGCTCGGGCTGGTACCCGCCGCAATACAAGGGCCTGGCCATGGGCCTGGTGGGCGCGGGCAACGGCGGCACGGTGATCGCGGTGCTGCTGGCGCCGCCGCTGGCGCAGCGCTTCGGTTGGCAGACCGTGTACGGCTTCGCCGCACTGTCCACGCTGGTGCCCATGCTGGTGATCGTGCTGTTCGCCAAGGAGCCGCCGGACCGGCCCCAGCACGCCACGCTGCGCCAGCAGCTGGCCTGCCTGGCCGAGCGCGACGGCTGGGTGTTCAGCCTGATCTACGCGGTCACCTTCGGCGGCTTCATCGGCCTGACAACCTTTCTGCCGACCTACTACTACGACCAGTTCGGCGTCAGCAAGGTGCAGGCCGGGCAGCTGACGATGCTGGCGGCCTTCATGGGCTCGGCGGTGCGCATCGCCGGCGGCTGGATGTCGGACCGCTGGGGCGGCGTCAACACGCTGACCCTGGTGCTGCTGGTGATTTCGCTGGCGCTGGTGGCGGCAGGGCTGGCCTCGGGCTCGCTGGTGCTGACGACCGTGCTGCTGATGCTGTGCTTCACGGCCCTGGGCGCCGGCAACGGCGCGGTGTTTCAGCTGGTGCCGCTGCGCTGGCCGCTGACGACCGCTGTGGCGGGCTCGATGATCGGCGAGATCGGCGCCCTGGGCGGCGGCTTCGTGCCCACCGCCATGGGCTACGCCAAGCAGCTGACCGGCAGCTACCTGCCAGGCTTCGTGGCGCTGGCGGGCACGGCGCTGCTGATGCTGGCCTTGATGCGCAGGATGCAAAGCCATTGGACCCGCACCTGGGCCGAGAAGGGCGGGCGCGCACGCCTGCCACTGGCCCTGCAGCAGGCGGCATGACACATCATCCGATTTGACGTTAGGAAGATACAAGGAGCGGCGCCATGGACATGAAGGTGAAGAAGCAGAAGCTGGTCTTGATCGGCAACGGCATGGCGGGGGTGCGCACGCTCGAAGAGCTGCTGAAGATCGCGCCCGACATGTACGACATCACCGTGTTCGGCGCCGAGCCGCACCCGAACTACAACCGCATCCTGCTCTCGCCGGTGTTGGCGGGCGAGCAGACGATTGACGAGATCATCCTCAACCCCTTGAGCTGGTACGCCGACAACAACCTGACGCTGCATTTGAACAAGAGCGTCACCGAGGTCGACCGCGTGCGCCGCCGGGTGGTGGCCGCCGACGGCACGACGGCCGCGTATGACCGCCTGCTGATCGCCACCGGCTCCAAGCCCTTCATCCTGCCCGTGCCGGGCCATGACCTGGCCGGCGTGATCGCCTACCGCGACATCGCTGACACCGAGACCATGATCGCAACCGCCAGGACCCACCGCTACGCGGTGGTGATAGGCGGCGGCCTGCTGGGCCTGGAAGCAGCCAACGGCCTGATGCTGCGTGGCATGCAGGTCACGGTGGTGCATGTGGCCGGCTGGTTGATGGAGCGCCAGCTCGACGATGCGGCGGGCAAGCTGCTGCAGCAGTCGCTGGTCGAGCGCGGCCTGAAGTTCGAGATCGGTGCGCACACCGCGGCGATTTTGGGACATGAATTCGGCAACGAGGCAGGCCACGTGCGCGCCGTGCAGTTCAAGGACGGACGCGAGATCCCGGCCGACCTGGTCGTGATGGCCGCCGGCATCCGCCCGCAGACCGAGCTGGCCGAGCGCGCCGGCCTGCACGTGAACCGCGGCATCGTTGTCAGCGACACCATGCAGACCGTGACCGACCCGCGCATCTACTCGGTCGGCGAATGCGCGGCCCACCGCGGCGTGGCCTACGGCCTGGTGGCGCCGCTGTTCGAGCAGGGCAAGGTCTGCGCCACGCACCTGGCGCAGTTCGGCATCGGCCGCTACCAGGGCTCGCAGACCAGCACCAAGCTCAAGGTCACCGGCATCGACCTGTTCTCGGCCGGCGACTTCATGGGCGGAGAAGGCAGCGAGGAGATCGTGCTGTCCGACCCGCTGGGCGGCGTCTACAAGAAGCTGGTGATCAAGGACAACAAGCTGACTGGCGCCTGCCTCTATGGCGACACGGTCGACGGCAGCTGGTACTTCAAGCTGCTGCGCGAAGGCCGCAGCATCGCCGACATCCGCGACAAGCTGATGTTCGGCGAATCCAATATTGGCGACGCTGGCCACCAAGGCCACAACAAGGCCGCCGCCATGGCGGACGGCGACGAGGTCTGCGGCTGCAACGGCGTCACCAAGGGCGCGATCTGCAAGGCCATCAAGGACAAGGGCCTGTTCACGCTCGACGAGGTGCGCAAGCACACCAAGGCCAGCGCCTCCTGCGGCTCCTGCACGGGCCTGGTCGAGCAGATCCTGATGTTCACCGCCGGCGGCGACTATTCCTCGGTGCCCAAGAAGAAGGCCCTGTGCGGCTGCACCGGGCACAGCCACCAGGAGGTGCGCGACGCCATCTTCAAGGAGCATCTGACCTCGCTGGAGCAGGTCTACAACGTGCTCAACTGGGCCACGCCCAATGGCTGCGCCACTTGCAGGCCGGCGCTCAACTACTACCTGATCAGCTCCTGGCCCAAGGAGGCCAAAGACGATCCGCAAAGCCGCTTCATCAACGAGCGCAGTCACGCCAACATCCAGAAGGACGGCAGCTACAGCGTGATCCCGCGCATGTGGGGTGGCGAGACCACCGCGGCCGAGCTGCGTCGCATTGCCGATGCGGTCGACAAATACAAGATCCCCACCGTCAAGGTGACCGGTGGACAGCGCATCGACCTGCTGGGCGTGAAGAAGGAAGACCTGGTTAGCGTCTGGCGCGACCTCGGCATGCCCAGCGGCCATGCCTACGCCAAGGCGCTGCGCACGGTGAAGACCTGCGTGGGCTCCGAGTGGTGCCGCATGGGCACGCAAGACAGTACGCAAATGGGCAAGGACCTCGAGCGCGGCATGTGGCGCATGTACGCGCCGCACAAGGTCAAGTTCGCCGTGTCGGGCTGCCCGCGCAACTGTGCCGAGGCCGGCATCAAGGACGTGGGCATCATCGGCGTCGAGTCCGGCTGGGAGATGTACATCGCCGGCAACGGCGGCATAAAAACCGAGGTGGCGCATTTTTTCACCAAGCTCAAGACCGCCGAAGAGGTCATGGAATACACCGGCGCCTTCATGCAGCTGTACCGCAAGGAGGGCTGGTACCTGGAGCGCACCGTGCACTATGTGAACCGGGTGGGCCTGGACTACGTCAAGAAAAAGATCCTCGACGATGCGCCCGGCCGCAAGGCTCTGTGGGCCGAGCTGCAGTTCGCGCTCGACGGCGAGCCCGATCCCTGGTTCGAGTTCGACAAGGCCGGCGTCGACCTGCGCCAGTTCGATCCGGTGAATGCATAAAAGCACGCATAAAAAGCAGACAGGAAAGGAAGCGCCATGACGCAATGGACGGCGGTCTGCCGCATCGACGACATCCCCTTGCTCGGCGCGCGCCGCCTGGTGCGCGAGCGCGGCGCGGCCATCGCGATTTTCAGGACGGCCTCGGACCAGGTCTTCGCGCTGCTGGACCGCTGCCCCCACAAGGGCGGGCCGCTGTCGCAAGGTATCGTCTTTGGTGAGCGCGTGGCCTGTCCGCTGCACAACTGGTCCATCGGCCTGTGCGACGGTGTGGCCGCCGCGCCCGATGAAGGCTGCACGCCGAAGTTCAGCGTCAAGGTCATCGACGGCATGGTGCATGTGGATGCCGACGAGGTCGCCACGCTGGGCGTGGAGCTGCCCGTGCCGGTGGCCGGGCCGGGGCAGCGAGCCGTGCACCTGATGGCCAAGGCTTGAGACGGGAGAACGCATGCGTACGCAGACCCGCTCGACCTGCCCCTATTGCGGCGTCGGTTGCGGCGTGATCATCGAGGCCGAGTCTTTGGAAGACGGAGGCCGGCAGATCGTCGACGTGCGCGGCGACCCGCAGCATCCGGCCAATTTCGGCAAGCTCTGCACCAAGGGCTCGACCTTGCACCTGACCGCTGGCGCGCACGTGACGCGGCAGACGCGCCTGCTGCAGCCGCTGCAGCGCCTGCAGCGCGGCGCCGCGCCGCAGGCGATCAGCTGGGACGCCGCGCTGGACCTGGCGGCCGATCGCCTGGCCGACGTGCATCAGCGGCACGGTGCCGATGCGATTGGCGTCTACGTATCGGGCCAGTTGCTGACCGAGGACTATTACGTTTTCAACAAGCTGGTCAAGGGCCTCTTGGGCAGCAACCACATCGACACCAATTCGCGCCTGTGCATGTCCAGCGCCGTGGCCGCCTACAAGGCCACGCTGGGGTCGGACGCGCCGCCTTGCAGTTATGAAGACCTGGCGCTGGCGGAGACGGTGTTCATCACCGGCAGCAACATGGCCTGGGCGCATCCCATCCTGTTCCGCCGCCTGGAGGAGGCCAGGCGCGCCAACCCGGCGCAGAAGTGGATCGTTGTCGATCCGCGCCGCACAGAAACCGCCGAGATGGCCGACCTGCACCTGCAGATCCTGCCCGGCAGCGACGTGGCGCTGTGCCACGGCCTGCTGCACCTGATGTTGTGGGAGGGCTGGGTCCGGCCCGACTACATCGAGGCCCACACCCGGGGCTTCGAGGCACTGAAGCGCCGCGTGCGCGAATTCACGCCGCAAGTCACGCAGCGCCTGACCGGCATCGGCGAGGCGGACCTGCTGACGGCGGCGCGCCGGTTTGCGACCAGCGCGGCCACTTTGTCGCTGTACTGCCAGGGCCTGAACCAGAGCGCTGCCGGCACCGACAAGAATGCTGCGTTGATCAACCTGCACCTGGCCTGCGCCCAGATCGGCAAGCCCGGCGCCGGGCCCTTCTCGTTGACCGGTCAGCCCAATGCCATGGGCGGGCGCGAGGTCGGCGGGCTGGCCAACCTGCTGTCGGCGCATCGCGACCTGAAGAACGCAGCACACCGCGCCGAGGTGGCGGCGCTGTGGGGCGTTCCCGAGGTGCCGTCCAAGCCGGGGCTGACCGCGGTGGAAATGTTCCAGGCCGCCGCTGATGGGCAGCTCAAGGCCTTGTGGATCGCCTGCACGAATCCGGCGCAGTCGCTGCCCGACCAGGCCATGGTGCGCCGCGCCCTGGAGCGTGCCGAGTTCGTGATCCTGCAAGAGGCCTTCCGCACGACCGCCACGGCGCCCTACGCCGACCTGCTGCTGCCGGCGGCGCCCTGGGGCGAGAAGGACGGCACGGTCACCAACAGCGAGCGGCGCATCAGCCGCGTGCGCGCCGCAGTCCCGCCGGCCGGCGAGGCCCGGCCCGACTGGGTCATTGCCGCGGAGGTGGCGCGGCGCCTGGCGCGGCGCATCGCACCCGAGCGCGAGACCTTGTTCGATTACGCCACGCCTGAGGCGGTCTGGCTGGAGCACTGCGAAAGCACGCGCGGCCGCGACCTGGACATCACCGGCATGAGCTACGCGCTGCTGGAATCCAAGGGGCCGCAGCAATGGCCCCTGCCCGCGGGCGCCCAGGCAGGCCGTGCGCGGCTCTACGAAGACGGCCGCTTCGCCACCGAGGATGGCCGTGCCAGCTTCGTTGACATGCCTTTTGTCGGCCTGGCCGAGCCGCGAACGCCGGCCCATCCCTTCAGCCTGTTGACCGGGCGCCTGCGCGACCAATGGCATGGCATGAGCCGCACCGGTACCCTGGGCCGCCTGTTCGGCCACGAAGGCGAGCCCGTGCTCGACATGCATGCGCAGGACATGGCGCGGCTCCAGCTGGCCGAGGGCGAGTGGGTGCAGGTGCGATCGGAGCGCGGCACGCTGGTGCTGCCGGTGCGCGCCAGCACGGCCGTGGCGCTTGCGCAGGTCTTTCTGCCCATGCATTGGGGCGAGGAAGTCTTGAGCGGCCGCGACGCCGATGGCGCTACCCGGTGGGGCGTGAACGGGCTGACCCTGCCGGCCTTGTGCCCCGTCGCGCGTCAGCCCGAACTCAAGCACGCGGCGGTGCGCATCGAGAAATTGGCCTTGCCGTGGCGACTGACGGCCGTGGCCTGGCTGCCCGAGGGGCGGGCCCTGGCCGCGCGCGAGCGGCTCAAGTCCGCGCTGGCCCGCTTTGATGCGGCCTCGCTGATGCTCTTCGGCCGAGAGCCCGAGCCGCAGGGGCGGCTTGGCCTGGTGCTGCGGGCCGGCGCGGCGGCCGCACCCGATGCGGCCTGGCTGTCCGAGGTCCAGGCCGGGTTGGATTTGGCGGGGCCGGACATGCTCCACTATTTCGATGCACGTCTGGGCTTGCAGCGCCTCTTGCGCTTGCATCGCGACCCGGCTGGGGCGGAGCGGCTGGGGGGCTTCTGGCTGGCAGGTGCGCCAAGCGATGAGGCGGCGCTGCTGTCGCTGCTGCAGCAGGACCAGGTCCTGCCGGTGCCGGGCCGCATGCTGCTGTCCCCTGGTGGCCTCCAGGGGCGGCGCGTGGCCCCTGCCAGCGCGCAGGTCTGCACCTGCTTCAACGTCAGCGAAGCGGCCATACGCGGGCATCTAAAGGCCTGCATCGGCAGCGTGGACGCCAGGCTGCAAAGCCTGCAGTCGACTCTGAAGTGCGGCACCAACTGCGGTTCCTGCCTGCCTGCGCTGCGCAAGTTGGCGGGTATGTCAGCGCCCGCGCCGGCCGCGGTTTGATTCGCGGATGTCCCCAAACCTGACGATGGCCGGCGCAGCCGCGGCTTGATCGGCCTCAATCGGGCTACAGTGGGCCTGCAATCTGGCGGCGGTCTCGCGCGGGCAGGTCTTTTGTCTTTTCTTCGGCAGAGACATTCATCATGCAAGACTTCATCAAGAACCTGAGCTTCTCCAGGAAGTTTTTCGTGATCTGGGCCTTGGCGCTGCTGATGCTGCTGGTGCCCACGAGCGTGGTGGTGCTGCGCAACATCGACGCCATCGCGCAGGCGCGCCATGAGCAGCAGGGCCTGCAGGACGCCGCGCCCATCCTGAAGCTGATCCAGCAGTCCCAGCAGCATCGCGGCTTGGCCGCGCTGGCTCTGGGCGGCCAGACGCAGATGGCAGCGACGCGTGAGGCCAAGAAAGCCGAGGTGGATGCCGCGCTGGAGGCCGTCTCCAAGCGCCTGACGCTGGCCTCAGATGACACGGTGCATCGCATCCAGTCCGCCTGGCAGGGCCTCGCGGGCGAGCTGGCCGGCGGCATGCTCTCGGGGCCGGAGAGCTTTGCGCGCCACACCGCCCTGGTCGGTCTCGAATTCAACCTGCTGCGCCAGGTGATCAACGCGTCCGGCATCCGGCGCCATCAGGATCCGGCCGGGCATTACCTGGGTAGCAGCGTGCTGCAGTTCCTGCCCGACCTGACCGAGGAGCTGGGGCAGATGCGGGCCAAGGGCGCCGGCGTGCTGGCCAAGGGCAGCGCTGGCATCGATGACAAGGCCAAGCTCGCGGTCAACCTGGGCGTGCTGCAAAAAACCTGGGACAACGCGAGCGCGGATCTCGACCTGGCCATGCGCGCCAGCGCGCGGCTCAAGCAGGTCCTGCAGGATCCATCGAGCGCGGCGCGCCAGGCCATCGACCAGAGCGTCCGGTCGGTCAACGAAAACATCCTGAAGCCCGAGGCGCTGGTCCTGCCTCCCAAGGATTTCTTCGAGATGATGACGCGCGTCATCGATGCGCAATTCGACTTGATCCAGGCTTCGTTCAAGGCCCTGGAAGACGAGTTGGATGCGTCGGTCAGGGCACGCCAGATCGAGCTGGCGTGGATTGCGCTGGGCCTGCTCCTGCTCGGCGCCTTCGCGTCCTGGATCATGGCAGTCATCACGCGCGGGACCACGGCCTCGGTCAAGCAGGCCTTGCTGTTCGTCGAGAACGTGGCCGCAGGCGACCTGCGTCAGCGTATCGAGACAAGCAGTGCGGACGAGCTGGGCCGCCTGCTGCGGGCCATGGAGCGCATGTCCATGCGCCTGTCGCAATTGGTCGGCACGGTGCGGGCCGATGCGGGGTCCATCGCCGCCAGCAGCACCCAGATCGCAGACAGCAATGCCGACCTGTCGCAGCGCACCGAGGAGCAGGCGGCCAATCTGGAAGAGACCGCATCGACCATGGAGCAGATCTACTCGACCGTGAAGAGCAACGCCGACACGGCCGGCGAAGTGGCCCGGCTGTCGGCGCAGGCCAACGAAATGGCCACGCGCGGCGGCGAGGTGGTGGGCTCGGTGGTCAGGAACATGGACGAGATCCACGCCAGCAGCAAGCGGATCTTCGACATCATCGGGGTGATCGACGGCATCGCCTTTCAGACCAACATCCTGGCGCTCAATGCGGCGGTGGAGGCGGCGCGCGCCGGGGAGCAGGGCCGGGGCTTTGCGGTCGTGGCCAGCGAGGTGCGCAGCCTGGCGCACCGCAGCGCCGAGGCGGCCAAGGAGATCAAGACCTTGATCGCCAGCAGCTCCAGCACGGTGGAGGCCGGAACCACGCTGGTGCACCAGGCCGGCGCGACGATCCGGGAGGTGGTGGACCAGGTTCACCGGGTGACCGAGCTGGTGGCGCAGATCAACGAGGTGGCTAAGGAGCAGACTGTGGGGATCGAGCAGGTCAACCTGGCGATCTCCCAGCTGGACGAAGTGACGCAGCGCAACGCCGCCCTGGTGGAGGAGTCGGTCGCTTCAGCGGACAACATGAAGCGGCAGTCGGACGAATTGGTCGAGGCGGTGCGCGTGTTCCGGTGTTGAGCAGGGCTTGTTCATTCATGCGCCGTGTACGGCGCCTTCATGTGCCGACCGCCCTGCGGTGAACCACAGCATCAAGGCAAAGACGGCGCCCAGCAGGCTGGACACGCCGAAGAACATCATCATCGCGTCGTAGCCTGAAGGGTTCTGCGCGCTGGCACCGGCTCGGTCGTTGAGCCAGCCGGCGATCAGGTTGGCGCCGCTGATGCCTGCGTTCTGCACCACCCACATCAGGCCGATGGCCGTGCCGAAGCGCGCGGGGCCGACCAGCTTGCTGGTCAGCGGCCACATGACGGCGGGCACCAGCGAGAAGCTCACGCCGATCAGGGCCGTGGACACCCACAGGCTCATGTCCGTCAGCGCCATCACCGCGAAGGAGACCGGCAGCAGCGCGGCGCCGAAGGCCAGGAAGGGTGCATACCGGCCCGTGCGGTCGCACAGCCAGCCGAACGCCGGCGTGGCGAACACGGCGGCCAGGAAGACGTAGCTGTTCATCTCGCCCGAGCCGGCCAGGTCCAGTCCGTGCACGTGCTGGAAGTACTTGATCGAGAAGGTACTGCGGAAGGCCAGGATGGTCGAGTACCAGAGCACGCACAGGATCAGCAAGTACCAATAGGCCTCGCCGAAATGCAGCAGATCGCGCAGCACGAAGGGTTGCGCTTGCGGCGCGGCGCTTGATGAGCGCGTGCTGCGGGCGCGGCGGTCAATCCACCAATACACCAGCGATGCTGCGAACGAGGTGGCCGCGATGGCGCAGGCGATCAACAGCGGCGGCTGCCAGCCTTGGCTGTAGGCGGTGGCGAACCAGGTCGGCGACATGTCTGCCGAGTACGAACCCAGCCGCCCGATCGACAGGCTCAGGCCCATCGCGAAGGCGATGTTGCCGGCCGCGAAATACTCGGCCAGCGCAGCCAGCGTGCTGATGTTGAAGGTCTCGGCGCCTATGCCATAGAGCAGTCGTCCGGCGGCCATGCCGGTGAAGTCCGGGCTGAAGGCCGTGAGCGCCGCACCGGCCAGGCAGATCGCGGCCGTCCACAGGGTCATGCGCGCGGCGCCGAAGCGGTCGACCAGGATGCCGCCGACCAGGATCAGCACGACATTGGGCAGGCTGTAGATGGCATTGAGCAGGCCCACCTGTGTGTCGCTGAAGCCGCGCTGGCGTTGCAGCAGGTCGGCCACCGGGCCGATGGAGTCGTAGACGTAGAAATTGCCGAACAGCGCGGCCGCCACGAGCGCACAGACCAGCCAGGCCGTTGCGGGGCTGCTTGATTTTTCATTCATGAAAAAAACCTTGAACCTGAATCGAAGTGGCGGCGCATTCTCTGCGCGCCTGAGGCTTCAAGTATCGGTGTCTTCCCTAGCGCACCGGCCCTTGAGCGAACAGGGGCAGGCGTGTGCATCAGAATAGGCCGCGTTCAAGGTTCAAGGAAGTTCAGGCAAGGAAATATGAATCAACAACTGATGCGCTGTGCAGGATTGCTCGTCATGGCGCTTGGCGCGGGATGCGGCGGAGGTGGCGCCTCGTCGAGCGCACCCGGCCCGACCGGCGGGCCGCCGCCGACGCCGGGGTCCGTGACGTCGGCGCCCGGCGCGGGCACCATCACATTTTCAGGCTACACCTGGACCGTGCGCAACAGCGTGGGCAATCCGGGCCCCAACACCTTCAGTCCGCAAAACGTCTGGGTCGACGGCCAGGGTTTCCTGCACCTGAAGATCTCGCATGCGGGCGGGCAATGGTCGACGGCCGAGATCTTCACCACGCAGTCCCTGGGATTCGGGACCTACCAGTTCCAGATCCAGGGGCATCCGGAAGCGTTCGACGACAACGTGGTGCTGGGCCTGTTCCCCTACACCACACCCGCCATCGGGCCCGATGGCACCAATGAGATCGACATCGAGTTCGCTACCTGGGGCGGCGCGCAGACGCAGCATGGCAACTGGACGGTCTGGCCGGCCCAGGCAGGACCAGCACAGAACACCCACGCATTCGATATGACGCCCAACTCTGGGCTTTCCACGCACCGCTTCGTCTGGACCGCGACGTCGGTGAATTTCCAGGCGCTGGCTGGCCTGACCGATGGGAGCGTCGGCCAGTATGCGCAGTGGACCTTCGCCCCCGCCAACCCGTCAACGCTGATTCCCCAGAACGCACTGCCCTTGCACATCAACTTCTGGCTCTTTGGCGGGAATGCACCCAAGAACGGCGCAGAGGTGGAAATCGTCGTGACCTCGTTCAAGTTCACGCCGGCGTGATCGGGGCGCTTCGTTTGACCTGAAGCAAGGCAAGACCTGAAATCTGGAACGGATTTGGCATCCCCGTTCGTTAAGGTGTATATTTTATACATCTTAACGGAGCACACGATGAACACTGCTGTTGAACTTGACAGGCCTGTGCAGGCCGCCGCCCTTGCCGACCAATCGCTGGGCCAGATTGCCGTGGGCCTGCCTGGCGCGACGGCCATCTTCAGGCGCCTCAAGCTGGACTTCTGCTGTGGCGGCCAGATCAGCCTGCGCCAGGCCGCGCAGGACAAGCACCTCGACCTGAACGCGGTGCTGCAGGAACTCGCCAGGCTCGACCGTCCAGACGAGGCGCCGCCTGTCGAGCAGCCGGCCAAGCTGATCGCGCACATCCTGGAGCGCTACCACGCCGTGCATCGCCTGCAACTGCCCGAGCTCGAGCGCATGGCGCGCCGCGTCGAGGCCGTGCATCGCGATCATCCGGACGTGCCGGCCGGCCTGGCCGAGCACCTGGCGGAGATGGAGCAGGAGTTGCTGGACCACATGCAGAAGGAAGAGACCGTGCTCTTCCCTCTGCTGGAGCGTGGCGGCCAGTCCTGGGTGAACCAGCCGATCGCGATGATGCGCCAGGAACACACCGTGCACGGCGCAGCACTCGAAGAGATGGTGGCCCTGGCGCACGAGATGACGCCGCCGCCCGGCGCCTGCAATACCTGGCGCGCGCTCTATTCGGGCCTGCAGCAGTTCCATGACGACCTGATCAGCCACATCCACCTGGAAAACAATCTGCTGTTTCCACAGTTCGATTCAGCCGTCAAAGCCACGTGCGAAAGCCACGCTTGCGGCTGCGCCTGAATGACCTGATCGAGGCATGAGGTGCGAGTTCAACTGAAAGAACCGTCCGCCGAGCGGAAGGCGCTTGACGCAGCCCAGGGCTTCGACGAGCCCTTCGGCATGCTCAGCGCCTGCCATGAGAAGGTCGAGCGCATGCTCGACCTGCTGGAGAAGCTGGCGTCGCACCTCCAGGCGAAGGGCGTTGACGACGCGGGGCAGCAGGCCGCACGCGACGTGATGCGCTATTTCGACATCGCCGCCCCCCTCCATCATGAAGACGAGGAACTGCACGTGTTGCCGCTGCTGCTGCAGAGCGGCGATGCGGCGCTGACGGCCCTGGCGCAGCGTTTGCATGGCGAGCACCTCGCGATGACGCAGGCCTGGGAGAAATTGAGGGCCGACCTGGCCTTGCTGCTGGACGGCACGGTGCCGCAGACTTCGCGGTGGCCCGAGTTCGCCGCGCTCTACCAAGGCCATCTGCAGGCCGAAGAAGCGCTGGCCTATCCGGCCGCCCAGCAAGCCATGCTTGCGCCGGCACGCGACACCATGCGCATCGACATGATGGTGCGCCGCGGCCATCCACGGCCGGGCGCCTGACCTACTGCATCAAGTCCGTCTCGGGCGCCTCCAGGTCGGCACCTTCGACTGGCCAGCGCCGCGCCAATAGCTGCACCTGCTGCCGGACGGCGGTGATCCACGCCTGCTGTTGCAGGTGCTGGCGTACGGCCTCCTGCACCTGTTCGAACGTGACGCTCTGTCCCGGCTCGCGGGCCAGCACCTCGATCACATGAAAACCGAAGCGCGAATGCACCAGGCGCGGCAGCACGCCGACGTGCGCCTGGTCCTCGCTCTGCCCCAGCAGCTCGCGCGCCAGTTCGGGCACGCAATCATTGGAGCCCAGCCAGCCCAGGTCGCCGCCTTGTGCGCCGCTGGGGCAATTCGACAACTCGTGCGCCCGCCCGGCAAACAGCGTTGGATTGGCGCGCACCTCAATCAGCACCTGCTCAGCGCGTTCGCGCAGGGCCTTGACGGGCGTGCCCGCCGTCACGCCGAACAGGATATGGCGAATGTGCACCTGCTCGCCAAGGGCGTAGCGAGAGGCATGCGCCGCGAAATGGCGGCGGCAGGCTGACTCGTCGGGTTCGGGCAGCGCGATGTGCCGGTCCAGCCAGCGGTCGACCGCATCGGCGGCGGCCACGCTGGGCACGCCGTCTTCAGCGGCAGCGTCGTCGGCACTCAGAAGACCCTCGTCCTGCGCCGCCAGGCGCAGCAGCTCGAAGCTGGCGCGCTGCAGGCAGACGCTGGCGCTCAGCAGGCTGCGGTCTTCCGTCAGCACGGTGGGGCCGACGCGCAGGGTTTTCGATTCGGTGCTCATGCGGTCCTCACAGTCCCATCTTGCGGCTGCGCACGATCTGCCAGGGCCGCGCCACGTAGGTGGCGGCCGCAAAGCCGCTCCACACGTGCACGAGGCGCGTGAAGGGGAAGATCGCGAACAGGCTCATGCCCATGAACATGTGCAGCTTGAACACCGGCGAGACGTTGGCGATCAGGCTCGCCGCATCGCCCTGGAAGGTGACGATATGGCGCGCCCAGGCCATCAGCGTCAGCATGGTGGCGCCGTCGCTGTGCTCCAGCGACAGCGGCACGGTGGACAGGCCCAGCAGCAGTGTGGCCAGCAGCCAGAACAGCACCAGGAAATCGCGGCGGCGCGAGGTGGCGCGCACGCGCGGCACACTGAGCCGGCGCTGGATCAGCAGCACCAGTCCGAACAGGCCGAAGGTACCCAGCGTGCCGCCGGCGATGACGGCGAGCAATTGCTTTTGCGGTGCCGTCACGCCCAGCGCGTGGAAGACCTCGGGCGGCGTCAGCATGCCGACGAAGTGGCCGAAGAAGAGGCCGATCACGCCGACGTGGAACAAGTCGGAGCCCCAGCGCAGCGTGCCGGTGGCCAGCATCTGGCTCGATTCGCTGCGCCAGCTGTACTGCTCGCGGTCGAAGCGCAGCAGGCTGCCGAGCAGGAAGATCACGCCGCACAGATACGGATAGATGCCGAAGATGAATTGATGCGTCATGCTCATGATGCGGCTCCTCGCGAAACGGAGGTTCTTGATGGGGGCACGAAATGCAAGGGCTGGGGCTGGCCCGGGCGCTGCTGGCCGGCGCTGCTGCAACCAGCGAAGGCCTCGGGCTCGGCCCAGCTGGCGTCCAGCGATTCGGCTTCGGGCTCAGTGGGCTTGGTGACGGTCGCAATAGCCTGGTCGCTCAACTCCAGAACC